>JAAFJE010000030.1 GCA_013298025.1 Cytophagales bacterium
TCTCAAGAAAGACTCCCATATTATTTGGGTTTCTTTGAGTATTTACACAATATTAGAAAACGTGGTCAGGTCGCTCTATCTGCTTTAGTTGGGCTTTTGATAGCAACTTGAAATCATAATTGAGCCTTGATGATTTTACCCTTTCTTACCAAACAATGCCCACACCTATTTCGTTGATTTATTTTAAAGGAGAAGAAACCACAACGCAAACCGCAAAGTTGTATTGGAAAACCGCTACAGAATACCAGAATGATTACTTTGAACTGGCAAGAACCCAAGACTTGCAAGCATACGAAATATTGACTACTATCAAAGGACAAGAAAATGCCACAACAGAGCAATTGTATATTTTTGAAGACACATTTCCTCTGCAAGGAGTTACGTACTATCGCTTGTGTCAAGTCGATTTAGACCAGCAGCGAGTTTGTTATCGACCTGTGGCTATAGCCATTACCCCAACTAAAGTTTTGCAGGTTTTTCCTAATCCAGTTCAGCGTTCTCAAAAAATCACTTTAGTTGCCGAAGACGTAGCACAAATTCGCTTGCACGACATGGCAGGCAATGCCATTGCAATCGAATTTACCCCTTATCTTTCTAATTATTGGGAAGCAATCATTCCCGATAACCTTACGGTTGGTCTTTATGTGCTGCAAATTTGGCAAAAAAATGACGCAAAATTGGAAGTGAAAATACGTATTGAGTAAAAGACAACCAGAATTGTATGGAATATTGCTGAAATATCGCCATTCTAAAGATTTACCTTTTTCATAAAAAAAAATATAGCTTATCTTTGAATAGATGAAGTCCAGATGAAAATGCCACAATGATGATTTTTAGGTGTTCAAAACCATATATATCATGAAAAAATCTATTATTTCCTTAGCCGTTTGTAGTATAAGCTTCGTTGCTTTTCAAGAAATTTCTCCCAAAGAATCGTTTAAAACGATGGTGGAAACCGAAAAAGCCTTTGCCCAAATGGCAAAGGATAAAAGCGTGAAAGAGGCTTTTCTTCAACATTTAGCTTCTGAAGCTGTTGTATTTGAAAAAGGACAAGCTGTCAACGCTGTGAACCATTGGCAAAATACGCCTTTTCTGGAACAATTGACATGGCAACCTACTTGGGCTGGTATAGCCAATTCAGGAGAATTGGGCTACACGGCAGGAAATTGGCAAAGTTATAACCAGCAAAAACAAACCGCAACGGGCAGTTTTGTTACACTTTGGAAAAAAATAGATAAAAATTGGAAAGTACTTGCCGATATAGGGGTGACTCATCCTGCTAGTGTCACCAATACGCCTTTGCAAGAGCGTTATAATGCTTATAAGCCAGATATAACCAAGAATTTAAAAAACCAAGCCGAGAAGTTTGTTTTCATGAAAGACCATTTTTACTGGAAAAATGCAAAAACTTCGCCGAATGCGTTTGAGGCGAATTTGTCGGAACAAGCTGTTCTTTTCAGAAATAATACCAAACCTATCGAAGGTAAAAAGGCTTCTGTAGCATATTTGACCAAAAATTATGATACGAAGTGGATATACACTGGACTAAAAGTAGTGGTATCTGAGGCGGGCGATTTGGCTTGTATTTATGGTATGATTTCGGGAAAAGATGCCAAGGGTAAAAGCATTGTAGGCTCTTATCTAAGACTATGGCAGCAAGAAGCAAAAAACGAGTGGCGAATTACTGTTGATATTGAAACGGTTGAATAAACTATCAAGCTATGTACGCATTAAAAAATTGCATTATTCATACGGCTACCGAAACACTCGACCAGCACAGCGTGGTGGTAAAAGGCGATACCATTGCAGGCATTGTGCCTGTAAATGAGCTTGATGCCAGTATCAATACTGTCGATTTGAAAGGCTTACATCTTGCTCCGGCGTTTATAGATATTCAGATTTATGGGGGGAATGGAAGCTTGTTTAACAGTAAACCTACGCCCGAAACCATTGCTCAAACTTATCAGGCTATTCGGAGGGCTGGTACAACTTTATTTCAAATAACCCTTTCTACTACGCCATTGGCTACGATGCTCGAAGCCATTACTGCTGCCAAGCAGTATCAAGCCAATGAAGGCAAAGGCTTGGCTGGTATTCATCTCGAAGGTCCTTTTTTTAGTTTTCCCAAACGAGGGGCGCATGTGGCGGCCTATGTGCGTAAACCTACGGTAGAAGAAATTCAAACACTCATAGAGGCAACGCAGGGCATTGCTACGTACATGACCATTGCTCCCGAAGAGTTTACCGATGAAACGTTGGCGATGTTGCACAAAAGTCCTATTGTGCTTTCGGCAGGTCATAGCTCTGCTACCTATCAACAAGCCACGAGAGCGTTTGAGGGAGGTATCAAAAGAGTGACCCATTTGTTCAATGCGATGTCGGCGTTTCAAAGCAGAGATCCAGGGCTTGTGGGTGCTACCTTCGATGCCCCCGATGTAATGGCAAGTATCATTCCCGATGGCATTCATGTCGATTTTACCTCGGTGCGTATTGCCAAAAAAATCATGGGTGAAAGATTGTTTATTATTACCGATGCTGTAACCGAAGACGTATCGGGCGATTATAAATTTGTGCTGGCAGGCAACCACTATACCGATACCAAGGGCATTTTATCGGGGTCGGCCTTGACCATGATGCAAGGCGTTGCCAACTGCTGTACGCAAGTGGGCATTCCTTTAGACGAATCGTTGCGGATGGCTGCTACGTATCCAGCTCAGGCTTTGCAATTGGCTCATGTTACGGGTAGATTGGAAGAGGGGTATTGGGCAAATATGGTACTATTCGACAACGATTTTCAGGTGCATGGCATTATTGAGGCTGGATTCTTAGAATGGTTCTTTGAGGTATAGCCGAAATGTGCTTTTTATGCCGTATTTTGCGTGCCTATTCATTGTGTTTTTATTATGCAGATTCAGTCGAAACAACCTCATATTGGCACGACCATTTTTACGGTCATGTCGCAATTAGCCAATCAATACCAAGCCTTAAATTTATCGCAAGGTTTTCCTAATTTTGATTGCTCTCCTCAACTAACGGCATTGGTTCATTTGTACATGCAAAAAGGAATGAATCAATATGCTCCTTTGGCAGGCGTGTTGCCATTGAGAGAAATAATTGCCGAAAAAACAGAAGATTTATACGGTGTAAAGTACCATCCTGAAACCGAAATAACGGTGGTGTCGGGGGCTACCGAAGCCTTGTATGCTGCCATTACGGCCTTGGTTGATACCAACGACGAGGTGATTCTCTTTGAACCTTGCTACGATTCTTATGAGCCAAGTATCCGACTGAATGGCGGAAAACCCATTTTTGTTACACTTACGCCCGATAATCAGTATAAAATAGATTGGCAGGTGGTGAAATCGAAAATTTCTGCAAAAACAAAACTGATTGTCCTCAACACGCCCCATAACCCAACGGGAACAACGCTTAGTGCCGATGACCTTGAGCAATTGGCGATGTTGGTAAAAGATACCAATATTTGTATCGTGAGCGACGAGGTTTATGAGCATATTATTTTTGATGGTCGCCAACATTATAGCCCTATTTGTCATCCTGTTTTGCAAGAAAGAACCTTGGTCTGTGGCTCATTTGGCAAAACTTTTCATGTAACTGGCTGGAAAGTAGGCTATTGTTTAGCTCCCAAAGCCCTGAGCGAAGAGTTTCGGAAGGTGCATCAATGGCTCACGTTTTCTACCGTTACGCCCATACAATATGCTTTAGCTGATTTTTTAAAAGATAAATCCAACTATTTATCTCTTTCGATGTTTTATCAACAAAAGCGAGATAAATTTATTGATTGTATCAAAAATGCTCGTTTTAGCTTTACTCCGGCCGAAGGTAGTTTTTTTCAATGTGTTAATTATCAAAATATTACAGATGAAAATGACTACGATTTAGCCAAACGTCTAACCAAAGAAATAGGCGTGGCGAGTATTCCTATTTCAGTGTTTTATCATGGAAAAAATGATTATAAAATGTTACGTTTTTGTTTTGCTAAAGACGACCACACGTTGGAAATGGCAGGAGAAAGACTTTCAAAACTTTAAAGAAAATGATAAAAAATTGTGTATTATTCGTGTGTGTTTGGGCTTTATGGAGCTGTACGAAACAACCTAACTTGGCAGGTTTAGACCTAGAAACTTGGAAAAATGACCGTAAAGCTTGCAAAAATCAACGATTGGGCATGGTTGAGAAACTCAAAAGTTTAAAAGAGGAACTGAAAGGCGTAAGTGCCAACGATATGGACGATTACCTTGGAAAGCCCGATATTCAACAATTATCGGATAGAAACCAAAAATATTATGTGTATTTTTTGGAAAAAGGAAGCCAATGCCAAGACATCAAACAAGCTGGTAAAAGCCTAACCATGGCGATTCGTTTTAGTGCTATGGGCGTTGCTACAGAAGTGACTTTCCAACAAGGAATGCCTTGATGGGTCTGTCTTCGTACTTGGCTCGTGCCAAGTACGAAGGCAACAGTTTAGTCGAAAAACCAACCAATCACCGTAGAGGCAATAGAAACCCCAAAACTGAATAAAAGAGGGGCTAGAAAACCATTGACAGAAAAGCCATCAACAAAATGCTCTACCACATAAACCAAAATCACGTTGATAACCAACAGGAATATCCCAAACGAGACAATGGTAATAGGAAAGCTCACGATTTTTAAGATAGGCTTGACAAATGTATTGACAAAGCCCATGCCTAGTGCCACCAAAATAGCAGTACCAAACGAGTCGATACTAATACCCTTGATGAGGTTGGCTAAAAAAGAAATAGCCACTGCAATGAGTAAATAACGAATGATGAAATTGACCATAGAAATAAGAGGGAAAAGGGTTTCTATTTAGCATGTCTTGCACGAAGTACATCAATTATTTCATCAAAATCAATGCCTCTTTGTTCTAAAAGTACTAAATAATGAAACAAAAGGTCGGCGGCTTCTCCTTTGAATAGCTCATCGTTGCTATCCATCGCTTCAATTACCAATTCTACAGCTTCTTCGCCTACTTTTTGGGCTATTTTATTTGTACCTTTTTTGAATAAACTGGCTGTATAAGATTTTTCGTTAGGATTATTTTTGCGGTCACGAATCACAGCTTTGAGGTGGTTCAACCAACCTGCTTGTCCGGGTGCATTTACTTCGTTCCAGCAGGTATCGGCACCTGTATGACAAGTGGGCCCCGCCGGATTTACCTTAATAAGCAGTGTGTCTTGGTCGCAATCGTTGCGTATTTCAACTACGTGCAAGAAATTATCAGACGTTTCGCCTTTTGTCCAAAGGCGTTGTTTGGAACGACTGAAAAAGGTAACGATGCCTTCTTGTTGGGTTTTTTCCAAGGCTTCTTGGTTCATGTAGCCAAGCATCAATACTTTATCGGTTTTGGCATCTTGAATAATAGCAGGGATAAGACCACCCTGTTTGTCAAAATCTATAGTCATGAGTATTCCTGTTTTATAATCTGATGGAAATACCTTTTTGTTGAAGGTATGTTTTGAGTTCTATAATATCAATTTCTTTGAAATGGAAAATACTTGCCGCCAAGCCTGCATCGGCTTTTCCCTCGGTAAATACTTCGTAAAAATGCTCCATGCTTCCTGCACCGCCCGAAGCAATAATCGGAATCGACGCATTGGTCGAAATAGTAGCGGTAAGTTGGTTGGCAAAGCCTGCTTTTGTACCGTCGGTATCCATCGAAGTAAGTAAAATTTCGCCAGCCCCTCGTTCTTCTACTTCTTTCGCCCATGCAATGGTACGAATTTCGGTGGGTTTGCGTCCGCCATGTGTATGTACAATGTGTTCGTTTTCCACAAATCTTGTATCAATGGCTACCACAATGCACTGAGAACCAAACTGTAAGGCTAATTCGTTGATAAGTTCGGGCCGACGCACCGCCGAAGAATTGATAGAAACTTTATCGGCACCTGCATTGAGCAAGGCCGAAACGTCGGCTATCGAAGAAATACCACCGCCTACCGTAAACGGTATATTAACGTGCTTGGCTACATTTCGTACCAAGTCGATAAGGGTTTTGCGGTTATCGACGGTTGCCGTAATATCTAAAAAAACCAGTTCGTCGGCTCCTTGTTCGGCATAAATTGCCCCCAATTCTACGGGGTCGCCAGCATCTCGGAGGTTGACAAAGTTTGTACCTTTGACGGTTCTACCGTCTTTTATATCAAGACAAGGAATAATTCTTTTGGTAAGCATAGCCTCTGGTTGTTTGCTATTATTTATAAAAATCTGCTATTTGTTTCAGCGTAATACGGCCTTCGTAAATGGCTTTGCCAACAATTACGCCAAAAAGATTCATTTCGTTGAGCTTGACAATATCGTCAAATTCGGCTACGCCACCACTGGCAATGATGTGCAACTCGGCATATAGCTCTTGTAGTTTTTGGTATAAATCGAAACTTGGCCCTTGCAATAGTCCGTCTTTGGCTACGTCGGTCGAAATGGTATATTTTGCTCCTTTGGCGATGTACTTGCCTACAAAATCATACACCGATTGCTCGGTGGCTTCTTCCCATCCCGAAATGGCAATTTTTTCGTTGCGGGCATCTGCTCCGAGAATAATTTTTTCGCCTCCATATTGCTGCAACCAACCTTCAAATAGGGTCGGATTTTTTACGGCAATGCTTCCTCCTGTGACTTGTTTGGCACCGTAATCGAATGCCAATTGTATCATTTCATCCGACTGTACACCGCCCCCAAAATCAATGTGTAAAGCGGTTTTAGTGGCAATGCTTTCTAGTACTTTATGGTTGACAATACGCTTTTGTTTTGCCCCGTCTAAGTCCACCAAATGCAAACGCTGAATGCCCGCATCTTCAAAAGAAAGGGCTACTTCTAAAGGATTTTCGTTATAAGTTTTCTTTTGGTTATAGTCGCCTTGGGTTAGACGCACACATTTCCCATCTATTAAATCTATGGCTGGAATAATTTGTATCATAACTATGGAATAAATTGTAATTGAGCGGATGAGTGAGTTATTGTGCCAAGAAGTTTTCTAAGATACGTTGCCCTTCTTTGCCACTAATTTCGGTATGAAACTGAGCAGCGTAAAAATTATCTTTGTGCAGCATCGCCGAAAAGGGTTGTACATAGTCGCATTTGGCAACGGTATAAGGACTCAACTCGGCAAAATAACTGTGCACAAAATACACATAGCTGTTTTCTGGCAAGCCTGTTGTAAGAGAAGATTGCAGGTCGTAAATGTTGTTCCAGCCAACGTGTGGTACTTTGTGGGCTGAGGCATCGAAACGTTTGACATTTAGGTCGAAAATACCCATACAAGTGGTGTCGTTTTCTTCCGAATGCCTACACATCAATTGCATTCCCACACACGTGCCTAATACGGGCTGTGTGAGTGTCGGAATCACTTTGTCTAAGCCTTTTTCTCGCAGGTATGCCATAGCAGTACTGGCTTCGCCTACGCCCGGAAATATCACTTTGTCGGCAGTACGAATCTCGGCTTCTTCGTCTGTCCAAAGATAAGACGCTCCTATGCGGTCTAAAGCGTACATGACACTTTGTACATTGCCAGCGTTGTATTTGATGATTACAGTTTTCATGTCAAGTTTTGATAACCTTGGTAAATACAAAAGCCCGATTCGGATGGAATCAGGCTTTTGTCTATTGTTGAATACTTGTGTCGAAAATATGGCACAATACGCATCAGCCTTTCCGGTTAGGAAACGATAAAATGGTGATGATGTGTAATGTTTGTGCTGTTCATACTACAAAGTTATAGGAAGAATGCACAAAGGCAAAGGATTATCTTGCTAAATTGTAAGTGCATCGTTTTAAAAGAGTTCCATTTGTTCTATTTTAGGTAGAAAAGTGGGTGCTTTGAGCTGAAAATCTCCTTGCTGCTTGAGTTGGCTTATCCAATAATGGACCAATTCGGGGGCTAGGTTGTTGTCGTTGACGTGTACAAATAAAAAAAGCTTTTGTAAGCCTTGGTCAAGCCAGCTTTTCAAACGAAGTATCCATTCATCTATGCGTTTGTGGTCGGAGCTATGCTCGTTGCCTACCCACCTGATAGTAGCGATAGTATTTGACAAACTTTGGTGACACACGTCCCGTCTTCCTGCTACGTCTGTGATTACCGTGCCTACGCCGTAGCTATGCAACATAGCAATGGTATCGTGCCAACGAAGTGGGTCTTTGAACCAATCTTCCTGCCGAAATTCGACGGCAAGCGGAATATGTGGAGGAATAGACTGGATGTATTTTTCTAAAATAAGAAAATGTTTAGGCGAAAATTGGGGGGCTATTTGTAAAAAACTAATGCCTAGCTTTTCCTTTAATCCTGCAATTCTTTCACAAAATTGAGTTGTCAATTCCGCACAATTTTGCAATAATTTATCATGAGAAATAATTTGAGGAAATTTTGGACAAAAAGTAAAGCCTTCGGGTGTTTCGTCGTACCAACGTTGAACGGTGTCGGCATTGGGGATTTGGTAATGCGTTACGTTCAATTCGATGGTATTGAATTGTCGGCTGTAAAATTTAAGGAAGTCGTTGCTTTTGGCGGTATAAGGATAAATTTTTCCCTGCCACGTTTTGTTTGACCAAACGGGGCATCCTACATACAACTGTGGTTGGGTAGTGGCGTGTGCCGACAATGCCACAGCGTTGAACGGAGCGTCTTGGGGCAACGTAAAATTTACCCGTCCAACTTCTTCTATGGTAAGTTTTCCAAAATCCATGTGAGAGAATCAATAGTTTTTTCTAAAATAACCTACGCTAGATTTTATTGTTGATTATCTTTGAAAAATTATTTCTAAAGATAGCACCACTTGTTGCTACAAAGTCATTAAACTCTAAAAAATTATGTACGAAATCTTATTGCACGTTCACTCATACCTGCGTTGGGTAGTATTGGCTTTGGCTGTTGTTGTGCTTGTAAAAGCCGTATTGGGCATCAGTTCTAAAGCCGCCTTTACAGAAGGCGACCGCAAGCTTGGCTTGTTTTTCATGATTTCTTGCCATGTCCAGTTGCTGATTGGTTTGGTATTGTATTTCGTTTATAGTCCGTTCGGATTGCAAGCGTTTTCGCTAGGCATGAAAGAAGTGATGGGCAATGCTCCGTATCGTAAAATTGCGGTTGAGCACCTCTTTACAATGATTGTTGCCATTGTGTTGATTACGATTGGTCATTCAAAAAACAAAAGAGAAACCGACAGCACCAAGCGTTTCAAAAATGCCTTGATTTTCTTCGGCATTGGTTTGGTACTTATTTTGGCGGGCATTCCTTGGGTGAGATAATCGCCCTGTAAAAGCCTTATTATACAAAAGCCATGTTTCTGTTTTAACCCAGAAATATGGCTTTTGTGGTTGTTTAGCACTATTTTTTAAGGTTTTCATCAAAAAAAGTGATAAAAACTATTGGAAATGTAGGAATGATTTATAAAATTTATTTAAAATAATATCGTTTAAGTGATATTTGTTATTTGAGTGGTAAATACTTTTTGCTTTGTTTTACACCAAATAAGCCATTTTTACAAAAAGTGACTAACTTTGTGATGCTATGAATAAGTGTATTTTTCTTGACAGAGACGGAGTGCTGAATGTAGATAGAGTCGATTATGTCTATCGCATCGAAGATTTGATTATTCCAGAAGGAACAATCGAAGCCATACAGCGTATGAAAAAAGCAGGCTATTTGTTGATTGTGATTACCAATCAGTCGGGAATAGCCAAAGGAATATATACCCGTGAAGACGTGCTGAAATGCCACGAGTACTTTCAGGAGCAATGTGGGCATTTGCTAGACGATTTGTACTTTTGCCCTCACCACGAAAACTTCAATTCGGCTTCATTGACACGCAAGCCCAATTCGCTTATGATAGAAAAGGCTATTGCCAAGTACAATATCGACCGAGAAACCTCTTGGATGATTGGCGATGCCCACAGAGATATAAAAGCAGGACAAAGGGCTGGGATAAAAACGATTCATCTCACAGAAAAGCCCGAAGAGTCCTTTTCTGTTATTACTACCACCACATTGCTGGAAGCGAGCAAGATTATCGTGCCAGAAGTGTAACCAAAGCGGTAAAACGAAAGTTTTACCGCTTTTTTTTCTTATCAAAGCTCTTCTTTCTGTCTTTGCGTTCTCTTTTCTCTTTGTGTCTTGCACCCGAAGAGGCTTTTTTGCGGCCTTCACTGGCTTGCAGATTAACCAAGAGCAAATCGAGGCTTCGGCGGGCTAAGTTGCATTCTTTTACTCGTACTTCTACGGCATCGCCAAAGGTAAACACCCTGCCGTTGCGTTGCCCCACAATCCTGAAATTATCTCGGTCGTATTCGTAATAGTCGTCGTTCAAGTCCACCATACGCACCAAGCCTTCTGAGGCGGTTTCGGTAATTTCGACAAAAATACCAAATTCGGTTACGCCCGAAATAATGCCTTGCCAAGTGCGTTGGTCGTCGAGCAAGCTCATGTATTCGATTTGCTTGTATTTGATAGAGGCTCTTTCGGCTTCGCTGGCTACTTTTTCCATTTCGGAACTGTGCTTGCAACGTTGTTCCCAACCTACCCTGTCAACGGGCTGTCCGCCGTCGAGGTAATGTTGCAACAAGCGATGTGCCATCATATCGGGATAGCGACGAATGGGCGAAGTGAAATGCGAGTAAAACGGAAACGCCAAGCCGAAGTGTCCAATGGGCTCGGTGCTATACCGTGCTTTCGACATGGTGCGAATAGCTAGGCTTTCCACGATATTTTGTTCGGGTTTGCCTTCCACTCCAAGCATCAGGTCGTTGAGGGCTTGGCTGATATTGGGCGAATCGACATTGACATTGTAGCCAAATTTTTTCACAAACGACGAGAAAGTACGCAACTTTTCAGGGTCTGGAGCTTCGTGAATCCGATAGACCATCGTATTTCGTGGCTCTTTTTGTCGTAAGTTATACACATATTCGGCTACACGCTTGTTGGCCAAGAGCATAAATTCTTCGATGAGTTTGTGGGCATCTTTCCGTACTTTTTGATAAATACCCAAAGGCGTACCCTGCTCGTCGAGGTTGAATTTTACTTCTACGGTTTCAAAATTAATTGCTCCTTTATCAAAGCGTTGCTTACGATACACGTGTGCCAGTGTGTTGAGTATGGTCAGTTCTTGTTGGAACGGCACAGGCTCGTTGTTGGGGTCACTGGCCCATTCCAATACGGCTTGGGCTTCTTCGTAGGTAAATCGTTTGTCGGAATGAATGACAGTTCTACCAAACCATTCATGATGAATTGTACCTGCGTCGTCGAGTTCAAATACAGCCGAAAAAGTCAGTTTGTCTTCGTGTGGTCGTAGTGAACAAAGACCATTCGAGAGCTTTTCGGGCAACATTGGCACAACTCTATCGACCAAATACACCGAGGTAGCTCTTTTGAAGGCTTCTTCTTCGAGTGGCGTACCAGGCTGAATGTAATGCGTTACGTCGGCAATGTGTACCCCAATTTCGTAATGCCCGTTGTCGAGCCACTGAAAACTAAGGGCATCGTCAAAGTCTTTGGCATCGAGAGGGTCGATGGTGAAAGTGGTAATGCCTCGCATATCTCGGCGTTTGGCTATTTCGCTTTCGGCAATGGTATCGGCAATGGCGTTGGCTTCGGCTTCGATGGCTTCTGAAAAACGCACGGGCAAACCAAACTCTGCCAAAATGGCGTGCATTTCGGTGTGGTGCTTGCCTGCATCGCCTAATACTTCTTTGACTACTCCTTCCGACTTACGCTTGCCGTCGCTCCATTTGGTTACTTTTACAATAACCTTTTGTCCATTTTTGGCTTCGCCGATGTCTTCTTTCGCAATAAAAAAATCTTGATGAATGCGTTTCGAGTCGGGTACGACGAAGGCATAATGTGGCAAAATCTCTATTGTTCCCACAAACTCCTCTCTGCTTCGCTGTATAATTTCGATAACTTCGCCGGTGTCGTGTTGTGTTTTTTTACGGCGTTGTGTGACCAACACCTTTACAATATCGCCATCAATAGCCCCTTGCAAATCGGCGGTTTCAATCCATACGTCGTTGTTGCTGCGTTCTTCCGAAACCAAAAAAGCAAATTTGCTATTGACGTGCTCTAGCTTACCTACTACCATCGAAGCAGCTTGGTCTATGCCGATAGAGCCATCTTTATGGCGTAAAAGCTTCCCTTCATTGACAAGCTCGGTAGTTAGTTCGTCGAAAAGCAGTTTGGTTTGTCGGTCTTTAATAGCAAAAGCTTTGTGTATTTGGTTGAGCGACCATCCTCGGTCTTCGTTGAGTTCAAAGAATGATAGAATCTCGTTTTTGATTCCTTCCCTAAATCTTTCTTCTTTACTTTTTCTAGGTTTTGTCATAGATTAACAAAAAAAACAGCCTATAAAAATTATAGGCTGAACAAATATAGCTAAAATATATGGAATAAGCCGTTTACTTTGAAAGTTCGGTTGCACGCTTTTGTGCGGCAAAGATACCTTCTTTCAAGTTTTCGGCTAAAAGTCCTTCTTCAAAACGCTTGAGTGCGGCTTCGGTTGTTCCACCTTTAGAGGCTACCGCTTTGATAAGTTCGTCGAGGCTTTTATCGGCATTGTTGATAAGGTGAAACGAGCCAAGCATGGTTTGTTTTACCAACAACGAAGCCATAGAATCCTCAAAGCCCATCGCTTTACCTGCTTCAATCATGGCTTTTACGAGGTAGAAAAAATAAGCAGGGCCACTACCACTGAGGGCCGTAACGGCATCTAATAGGCTTTCTTCTTCCAAAAATACGGCTCTACCTGTAGAGTTGATGAGGTTTTCTACCTTTTTCAGTTGGCTTAGGGTGATGTCGCCAGCCGCCGAAAACGCCGTCATACCCATACCAAGTAAGGCAGGCGTGTTGGGCATAGCCCGCACCACCAAGCGGTGGTTGAGTGCCTCCTGAATTTTTTCGATAGAAATACCAGCCATAATACTCAGTATCACCTGATTGGGCTTGATAACCGCCTTTAATTCGTCTTGTACCGAAGGGAAATCCTGTGGCTTGACCGATAAAATAACTAGGTCATATTCGCCCATTTTAGGTGAAATGGTATCGACCACAACCCCTGCTTTTTCTTGTTGGAGTGCTTCGGCACGGCTTGCATTTTTTTCAATTAATAATAAATGCTCTTTTTTTACTAAATCGTATTGAATAAAGGATTTAGCAAAAGCCATTCCCATGTTTCCAGCACCTACAATTGCAACTTTCATTAGATTTAAAATAAATTGTTTTTGGTTAAAAAAAGGAGTGATGCACCACCGGTGCATCTGCTCGCTATTTGAGCAATTCTGTGAGCTTTGCTTCTAGCTCGTCTGAACCGCCCACAAATTTGGCAATGAGTTTTCCATTTTTGTCCACTAAAAATTGGGCAGGAATCGCCTGCACGCCATACGCTGCGGCGGCTACCGAGTTCCAGTATTGTAAATCAGATACGTGTTTCCAGACTAAGCCGTCCTTTTCTATGGCTTTTATCCAAGAGGTTTTGTCTTGGTCGAGGCTTACGCCCAAAATATCGAAACCTTTGTCTTTGAATTTATTGTAAATTCTCACCACATTGGGATTTTCACGGCGACAAGGCCCGCACCAGCTTGCCCAAAAGTCGATGAGTACATATTTGCCACGATACGACGAAAGCGTTACGATTTTATCGTCGGGTGTTTTGAGGGCAATTTCTGGGGCAATGCTTCCCATTTCTAGTCCTTTCATGCGTTGTACTTGCGAGATAAACGCCTTGATATGAGTATTTTGGGTGTTGGGCTTTTCTTTTTCAAAACGACTTGCTAGGTTGATAAAAGCGTCTAAGTCACTTTCAGGGTCTAAGACACTTCCTACCGCCCACAGTGCCACCAAACTGGTACCCATCGCAGGTAAAAGTGCCTTGATTTTGGCTACACTTTCGCCTTGAGCTTTCGTAAATTCTTTCTGAATGCGTTCTATAGTTGCATTGTCTTTTTTCTCGGTAGCTACCGAAACTTGCTTGTTCCAAACCTCAATTTTTGCTTGTAAATCGTTGGTGATTTTCGATACTTGATTGAAATACACGATGTTTGGAGAGCTGCTGTTGAGTTGATATTTGCCTTTTTTCTGTGGCATATCCATGCCATCGGCCAACACTTCAACCTTGTCGCCAGGTTCGAGGATTAAGAGTATTTTTTGTCCTAAAGGAAGGTCAAAGCAATTGAGCAAATAATAGCCTCCTTCGGGTTCTATTTTGCTCGAAAAACGAAAAGCCTTATTGGCATTTACGGTTGCCGAATCTATCGTAAAGGTATTCCCTCTGCCATTGATGGCTTGTAAGTAAATTTTACGATTGGGCGTAACATTCAATACTTTTCCTGTAATTTCTACTTTGGCAGTAGGATTTTGTGCCAACGACGACAAAGTAAAGGATAGGTAAATAAAGGCGAAAATAGCTTTTTTCATGATGATATGGTTTTATAATAGCTTAAACCTAGCGAAATGAATAGATAAACAGTGGAACAATAACGGATTGATTTACTTAAAATTACATGATTTTTTTAAGAAATCTACAAAGATATATGCGAAGATTGAATAGCTAGGAGGAAAAGGAGTTCGGTGGTGGTTCAACCGAACTCGCTGGGTTATGCCACTAAAGGGCATCTAAGGTTTTTTGTAAAAGACTGGTGGTTGCTTTAGGGTCGGCTGCACCTTTCGATTTTTTCATAATCTCGCCCATAAACATAGATAAGAGTCCTTTTTTACCTTTCTTATATTCTTGTACTTTCGCTGGATTCGCCTTCAATGTTTCGTCAATCCATGTTTGCAACAAGTCGCTGTTGCTTTGTTGAATCAAGTTTTTGGCTTCGGCAATGGCCAATGGCGTAGCGGTTGGGTCTTGAATCAAACTTGGGAAAATCTGTTGTGCCGCCGTAGAGGTACTCACTTTGCCTTCGTCGATAAGTCCGATAAGTTGGGCTAATCGTTCGGGGGCGATGCTGTCGGCAATGCTCAAATTGTGGTCGTTGAGATACGACTTGATAGTTCCCATAATCCAGTTAGAAGCCGCTTTGTAGTTTTTGGTAAACTGGCAAGTTGCCTCAAAATATTCAGCAATATCACGGCTGTCGGTCAATACGCCAGCATCATATTCTGGCAAACCATACACTTTGGTAAACTTTTCGAATAACTCCCAAGGCAAGGCAGGCATTTGAGCTTTGATATGTTGCAAATAATCGGCTGAAATGACCAAAGGAACGAGGTCTGGTTCGGGGAAATAGCGATAGTCATTCATCGTTTCTTTCTCTCTCATCCCAGAGGTTCGCCCTGTAGCAGGGTCGAAATTACGGGTTTCTTGGATAAGTTTGTCGCCTGCTTCTACGGCTTCTATTTGTCGAACAATCTCATATTCAATGGCTTTTTGGATAAAACGGATAGAGTTCATGTTTTTGATTTCTACCTTTGTTCCAAACACTTTGCTGCCAACAGGCATCACCGAAATATTGACATCGCAACGCAAAGAGCCTTCTTCCATGTTGCCGTCGCAAATCTGCAAATAACGCACCAATTTACGTACCTCTGTCATGAATTGAGCCGCTTCTTCTGCCGATTTAATTTCGGGTTCTGTCACCATTTCAATCAAGGGCGTACCAGCACGGTTGTAGTCGAGGAGGCTATCCGGCGAATCGTCGGCATGAAGCGATTTCCCAGCGTCTTCTTCTAAATGGATATGGTGAAAACGCACGGTTTTTTCGCCCGTAGAAAGTTTTACTTTTACGCCACCGCCCATACAAATGGGCGTTTTGTCTTGGGTAATCTGATAGCCCTTGGGAAGGTCGGGATAGAAGTAATTTTTTCTATCGAAATATTGGTAATCAGTGATAGTTGAGCCAACCGCCAAGCCCATTTTGATGGCATATTCTACCGCTTTTTTATTAAGTTTGGGTAAAGTGCCAGGATGCCCCAAGGTGATAGGCGAAATATGGGTATTAGGCGCTGCCCCAAATGCCGCAGAATCTGCCGCAAAAATCTTACTGACAGTCTGTAGTTGGGCATGTACTTCAAGGCCAATAACGACTTCGTATTTATCTCTAATTGCTTGGTTCACAGAATGAATGTTTCAGTTTAGCTATGGAATAAACGCAAGAAGGAAAAGAAATCCCCTTGTTTCTTCAAGAAAAAATAATTTACAAAGATAGTAAAAAGTGCTTGAAGCGAGGTTGAGATTGATTGAACTAGCAAAAATTTTAATTTTTTAGAAAAAATATAGTTATCATTCCAACCTTCTTGACAAGCGGAGGGTCTTTATATCAAAAGAAGCTTGAGGCTGTAAAACCACTCACGGCTGCCTACAATTCACTGATTGCTGCACGGATGCGTGCCTTTAAAACAATTGATAAACCTTGGAACTTGACAACGAACTCATCACTGCTTGTTTGCGCAACGACCGCATAGCCCAGCGAAAGCTTTATCAAGCTTATGCTGGACGAATGTTGGCAATTTGTGCAAGGTATGCACAGAGTCAGGCTGAGGCAGAAGATATTTTACAAGAAGCATTTATCAAAATATTTCAAAACCTCGCTAGTTTCAGAGGTGAAAGTACCCTAGGTGCTTGGATTAAACGCATCGTGATTAATACGGCTATCAAGCATTTGCGTTCGCAACAGCATTGGCAAGAGATGTCGGATGTGGTGCAGTACGAAAATCAATTTGCTGAAAATGCTACCAGTATAGAAGGATTGCATTTCAAAGAATTACTAGCCATGATTCAGAAATTGCCCAAGGGTTGCCAAGCGGTGTTCAATTTGTATGCGATAGAAGGATTTCAACACCATGAAATTGCCGAAATGCTAGGTATTTCAGAAGGAACGTCTAAGTCGCAGTATGCAAGAGCCAGACAATTATTGCAAACGCAATTGTCGTTAGAAAAGATGTAAAATAGTATATGGTATAGCAATTATACATGAGTCAACAATCACATAACACATTTGAGGAGCAATGGCGTAACGCCTTCGATGATGCTTCGCTGGTTCCGTCGGAATCGGTGTGGGAGAACATTGAGGCAACGCTCGACGAACCGCTTCCACCAACGCCCGACAAGCCTTCGGGTGGCTTGGGTCGCTATGTTCTGGGTGGTGCTGTCGTGGGTGCTGCTTTGTTGGGATGGTGGTTGCATACCACTTCCAAAGAAACAAGCCCTCGGCAATCTGTAGTGACACCTCAGTTACAAGAAAAGCAAGTTGTCGTTCCGAAACATTCCCAAGTATCTACGCCCATACAGTACAAACCCATTCCCTCTAAACCTTTTGTAAAGGTGGTTCGGTCTGTCCCTGTACCTGTCCAAGAATCGCCTTTACCTGAGTTGTTGGTCGAGAAAAATGTCATCGACTCGCTCAGTTTCTTAACACCCATCGCTACACAGCAATTACCCGTAACAACGCCTGTGCAAGAAATACAGCCTATGATTATGACCGAATCGACACCCTATTATGAGAAAAAACAACCTGTAGCAAGCCCAGCAAAAAAGAAATCGTTTTTGAAAAATGTACGCATCAGTGTTGGGGCAGGCGTTTATCAGCGATAAATAAAGCATTGTTCCAGCAAAGGATTAAAATTGTATTTTATTGAAAAATAGTTGTTTAGCTATAGTAAATAGCTATAGGAATCGTATTGAGAACATTACGGAGAACTAATAAATTCACAAGATAAAACCATGAAAACAATAATAGGATTTTTATTAGCAATAGCCTTGCTTACCAGTTGTGAAGGGGCTGGTATTGTAGCCGAAGATACCAATAAACTGTTGCTTGATGACCAGCAACAAGAGCAAGCCCTTGCCCAAGAAATAGAACAGTACGCTCAAAATAAAGCCTGCAAAGGCAGCGGTTGTAAGTCGGTAGGCATGGGCGTAAAAGCTTGTGGTGGTCCTGTCAAATACCTGATTTATTCGCTTTCGCAGGTGGACGAAAAAGTGTTGCTCAGTAAAATTAATGCTTACAATGCCCTTCAAACGGAACTTAACAAAAAATACAACCGTGTGTCTGATTGCATGATGGCATTGCCTCCAACAGTCGATTGTGTCAATGGCTTGTGCACAGCTCAATAAAATTTGAAATAATCATTTAAGATAAACTTCTCATATTCAAACCTTTATTTCTTATGAAAAAAATATTATATGCCTGCTTATTGTTGGCGTGTTCTTTGTTGACAGGTTGCCGAGATAAATGCCAGAAAACCAATACCTATTGGGGGGTAGAGAGTTTTAAAGTAACCTTGGCAGAAGTACGGGCTGCCGTCAAAACCGTTGCGGCGAAAGATTTAGTCAAAACGGGTAAAATTTATGTAAAAGACAAATACCTTTTTATCAACGAATTACGAAAAGGGATTCATATCATTGACAATACCAACCCGAGTGCACCCAAAAACATCGCTTTTGTAGAAATTCCCGGCAATGTTGACATGGCCGTTTGGGGCAATATTTTGTATGCCGATAGCTATACCGATTTTGTTGCCATTGATATTTCAGACCCCACCAATGTGAAGGAAGTTTCTCGTACCAAAGATGTATTTCTGAATGGTATGATTGACGGCATCAGTTGGTACTACAGTGCCACTACGGGGGAAATTTATGATGGTACTTGGAAAAAAATTGTGACAACCCAAGAAGTGAATTGTGATTTAGAACCAGTTTATATGCCTATTTATTGGTCGTCGATGTATCTTTCCTATATGTCCGACAAATCTATTAGTGGTGGTAGTAGTAGTGCAAGTGCCGCTACCACTGGTGGTGGTGGAACGGGGGGCTCTATGGCACGCTTTGCGTTT
This sequence comes from Cytophagales bacterium, assembly GCA_013298025.1. GTDB lineage: Bacteria > Bacteroidota > Bacteroidia > Cytophagales > Spirosomataceae > Flectobacillus. The sequence goes on from JAAFJE010000030.1 coordinate 18,788, forward strand.
AGCGACAAATATTTGTACGCTGTTACGTCTAACGAAATGAAGCTCTTTTCGATTGCTTCGCCAACACAACCAGCTTTTACTTCTTCCGTAAATTTAGGCTTTGGTATCGAAACCATTTTTCCTTATAAAGACAAATTGTTTATTGGTACTACCACAGGTTTACAGATTTGGAACAACCAAAATCCGTCTAGTCCTACGTTTTTATCTCGCTTCGACCACACCCGAGCCTGCGACCCTGTAGTAGTGCAAAACGATATTGCTTACGTAACCTTGCGTTCGGTTGATAACTTCTCTCGTTGTGGGGCTGCCATTGCCAATCAGCTAGATGTAATAGACGTATCGAATGCGGCTACACCAGTATTGAAAAAAACCTACCAACTCGATGGCCCTTATGGCTTGAGCATCGACCAAAATAGCTTGTTTGTTTGCGAAGGCTCAAAAGGATTGAAGTCGTTTGATGCCAGTAATCCACTCGATTTGAAGCTTTTACAGCACTTTAAAGATTTTGATGCCTACGACGTAATAGCCCTCGATAAAGTATTGATGGTGATTGGTAAAAATGGTTTGCAACAATATGATTATTCTAATAAAAATCAATTGAAGCTACTCAGCACAATTCCTGTAAAAGAGATAGAATAAGTATCAATGCTGAATTGTGAATGAGTGAATTGTGAGTTAGTATTTTGATTTTCAGAATATTATGTTTTTTTGTAAAGATTGTTTTTACATTATGACTTAATTTTGGTTTGAGCTTATCAGTGTTTGAAAATGAAAAAATCAACTCATCATTCACTCATCCGCAGTTTTGCATTAATATTCAATACAGATGATTCAACGATATAAAAGCATTTTCTCATGAAAAAAATAAGCTTATTTTTCCTTTGTTATGCTTGTGCTGTAGGGTTTGTGTTTGCACAAGAAACGACCCCGAAGCCTAGCAAAGCTTGGAAAAGCTATCTCAAAAAAAACTACGTCAACCATACAGAAATAGGAGGGATGTTTGGTAAATCGTATTCGATAGATGTAAACTCCTATTACAGCGTACCAATCAAAGCCAGTGCCAATTTATTGGTACAAAGTTTCAATGGTGTAAAAGTCTATAAAAATTGGGCGGTTGGACTTACGGTTGGAGTCGATTGGTTTTCGAGCTATCAGATTGTACCCATTGGCATTGGGATTCGTAAACCGCTAGGACAACCCAGTAATCCGAAGGCTGTAACGCCTTTTTGGGGAATTGACGCTGGCTATGGCTTTACTTGGCTAGGCGATACCTCCAACGGCAAAGAACTTACAGGAGGGTTGAATGTAAGTCCGCAGGTAGGCTTATTGATTCCGACGGGGGGTAATGCCAAATTTACCTTGAGTATAGGCTATAAAAATAGTCGTATGCAAAGCTATGTCAAAACAGGCATAGACCCCTATTCGAGCGAAGAAACGTATGACTTTAATTTCAATCGCTTTTTGGTCAAGCTAGGCGTAGCATTCTAATCAACATTTATGTAAAGCAAACAAGACCTACGCCCAAGTAAGACAAGCTTGCTATAACGCAAGTTTGTTTTGTACTGTGCGGGGAATGATTCGACAGTCGGCAGTGAATAACTGCTGGCTGTTTTTTGTTTTGTATGCTACATTTGCTTGGTGTGCCAAGTATGCCAATGCTTTTCCTCCCTCCTCAATAAAGCCATGAACAACAAGCAATTAAAAAAGTCATCTGTGGGGCTGTAATTTTTTTTTAGACATCTGTATGGATTTTCTAAAAAATTACATTATTATACCATAAAAATCTGCCAAAATGTATCTTGGCATAGCTTTTGACCTTATTAGTATTCTCTTTTGAATGCCTAAAGGCTTATAGAGAGGCTAGTACATATCTGTCAATTTGGCAGATAAAACAGAAACATAATCACAAGGATAAAGCAGCAACATTGATTAAATACATTGCCTTACTTTCAAAAAACAAGTAAAGAAGCCTTTCTTACTTGTGTTACTCTTGACCTAATCGCTTGGTGCGTAATATGATAAAACAAACTTATAGCTCAATGTAGCTTTAGGAAGCTATCATGCTTGCCTGTATGACAGATGTAACACAACAAACGATAAGCCGAAATAATGATACGGAATGCCCAGTATGAATAACAACAAACAAGTACATACACCAATTACTGCTTTTCCCATATTCTTTTTAAGAACGCTATGAGCTACAATAAGAAAATCTTTAATCCTTTCCAACTAGCAGATATGTCTGATTTTGACGGAATCGAACTTATTCCTTTAGGAGCAGAACAAATAGACGACGAGAAGTTTGGAAAGCTATCGGACGAGTTGCCTATTCTTCCGATTCGTAATATTATTTTGTTTCCGGGTATGGTGTTGCCCATTACGGTTGGGCGACAGAAATCGGTGCGTTTGGTCAAAAAGGCCTACAAAGGCAACCGCACCATTGGCGTAATTGCACAAGCCAATCCGAGCAAAGAAGAGCCTTTGGGTGATGATTTATACAAAGTTGGTACGGTTGCCCATATCCTGAAAATGATTGTATTGCCAGGAGGCAATATTACCATTATCGTACAAGGACGTAAGCGTTTTGAAACGGAGGAATACCTCAAAACCGAACCGCATTTGCTTGCCAAAGTGCGTTATATTGAAGATGATTTTCCCCAAAAACTCAACAAAGAGCAAAAAGCCCTTGTTCAGTCGTTGCGAGAAATGGCTTCTAAAATCCTTTTCTTGAATCCTGATATTCCTAGAGAAGCACAAATTGCCTTGGATAATATCGAATCGCCTAGTTTTCTTATCCATTTCTTGTCGGCAAGTATTGAAGCCGAGTTGGTTGACAAACAACAATTGCTAGAAACTTACAACGGTATCGAGCAAGCCGAAAAGCTGCTCGAATACATGATGAAGGATATTCATTTGCTCGAACTCAAGCGACAAATCCAAAGCAAGGCTAGTAGCGACATCGACCAGCAGCAAAGAGATTATTACTTGCGTCAGCAAATAAAAGTGTTGCAGGAAGAATTGGGCGTTGATAGCCCCGAAGCCGAAATCGACAAGTTGCGTGCCAAAGGGGCAAATAAAAAATGGTCGAAAGAAGTAGCCGAGCACTTCCAGAAAGAATTGAGCAAACTCCAGCGTACCAACTCGATGTCGCCAGAGTACCCAATGCTCATGAATTATGTGGAGTTATTAGCCGAATTGCCTTGGAACGAATACACCAAAGATAATTTCGACCTGAAAAAAGCACAAAAGGTATTAGATGCCGACCATTTCGGATTAGAAAAAGTAAAAGAACGCATCATCGAATACTTGGCGGTGCTCAAAATGAAGGGCAATATGAAAGCCCCTATTTTGTGTTTGTACGGCCCTCCAGGGGTTGGTAAAACGTCGTTGGGGAAATCTATCGCCAAAGCCTTGGGTCGTAAATACATTCGGATGGCCCTTGGAGGTTTGCACGACGAGTCGGAGATTCGTGGACACCGCAAAACCTATATCGGTGCTATGCCCGGTAAAGTGATGCAAAATATCAAAAAAGCGGGTTCTTCTAATCCAGTATTTATCTTAGATGAAATCGACAAAGTGGGTGCCGACCACCGTGGCGACCCTTCTTCTGCCTTGCTAGAAGTACTTGACCCTGAGCAAAATAATGCGTTTTTTGATAATTATTTAGAAGTCGAATACGACTTATCGAAGGTCTTGTTTATTGCTACCGCCAACTCGCTTGATACCATTCATCCTGCCCTGCGTGACCGTATGGAAATTATCGACATCAGTGGCTATACGGTAGAAGAAAAAATACAAATTGCCAAAAAACACCTTATCCCACGCCAAAAAACAGAACACGGGCTTGAGCCTAAGTCGGTTACGGTGACAGATGGTGCTATTCAAAAGCTCATAGAATCTTATACCCGTGAATCGGGCGTAAGGAAACTGGAGCAAGAAGTAGGCAAGGTGATTCGTAAAATTACCAAAGCGATTGCTTTAGAGGAGGAATACCCCAAAAGTATCAAGCCCGAAGATATTGCGAAGTTGTTGGGAACAGAGATTTTCGACAAAGATTTATACGAAAACAACGATACGGCTGGGGTCGTAACGGGCTTGGCTTGGACACCCGTCGGGGGCGATATTCTCTTTATCGAATCGTTGCTCAACCGAGGTAAAGGAGGTATTACACTTTCTGGTCAACTCGGCGATGTGATGAAAGAATCGGCTATGGCGGCTTTGTCGTACCTCAAAGCACACGCCGACGACTATGCCATTGATTACCGCATTTTCGACCATTACAACCTACACATTCACGTGCCGGCTGGGGCTGTGCCTAAAGATGGGCCATCGGCTGGTGTCACCATGATTACGTCTATTGCTTCGGTGCTTACCCAACGCAAGGTAAAGCCTCATTTGGCTATGACAGGCGAAATTACTTTACGTGGCAAAGTGCTGCCAGTAGGAGGTATCAAAGAGAAAATTTTAGCGGCCAAACGTGCAGGTATCAAGGAGATTATTTTATGTACTAAAAATAAAAAAGACATCGAAGAAATCCCTGCCCAATACATCGCCGATTTGCAGTTTCACTATGTGGACCACGTAGAAGAGGTATTGGCAAAAGCCTTGCTAAATGAACAAGTAAGCAAGCCTTTGCAATTTGTTTTTACAGAAATAAAGTAGAGATAAATGTTCGTAATCACCTTGAAAGAACAATGCTACACACATAAGTACCAATGCAGAATTGTGAATTAGTTTTTTGATTTTTAGAGGATTATATTTTGACTTAATCAAAAAAAAATTGCACGATTACTTACTTCAATTCAAAATAAGCGATTGTAAGTATAAAATAATCAACCAAAATAGCTTACATTTAGTGTAAGTTAAAAATGAAAAGCTATCTTTGCAGTGGATATAAAATTTGGAAATAAGAGATTAGGAAAATTAGCCAATGACCCTAGAAAGTGTAAGCAGGAGATGGGAGACAGAAGAGCAACACTCTTTTTAAAACGCCTAACCGATTTGAGAGATGCTCAAACACTGGAAGACGTAAGATACCTACCTGGAAAGTACCATGAGCTTAAAGAAACACGAAAAGGACAATGGGCTTGCGATCTTGACCACCCTTATCGCCTAATTTTTACGCCACAAGAAAACCCTATACCCACGAATGAAGACGGTCAATACATTTGGTTTGAAATAGTGGGAATAGAAATTATTGAAATTGTAGATTATCATTAAAAGAATGGCAATTATGGCAACTGTAAACGAGTTTTATGCAGACATCGCATTTCACCCAAGCGAAACCTTGGTGGAGAAATTAGAGGAGCTGAAAATGGGGCCTAAAGAATTTGCTATACGTACAGGAAAACCAGAAAAAACAATTATAGCCATTCTTAAAGGAGAGAGTTCTATCACTCCTGAAATGGCTATTCTTTTTGAAAGTGTTTTAAAAATTCCAGCTAGTTTTTGGATTAAACGACAGTTTCGTTATGACGAATACAAAGCCCGAGAGAAAAGAGCATTAGCTATTGAAGAAGCTAAAGACTGGGCAAAATGCTTTCCTATAGCAGATATGGTAAAATACGGCTGGTTGAACGGACAAACAAAAGCAGAGGAAAAAGTAGCCGAGCTACTTAATTTTTTTGGTGTGAGTTCGCCGAATGCTTGGAAAGATTACTTTTTCAATCAACAGTTAAAAGTAGCCTTCCGAATTTCATTAGCTCATACCAAAGAACCGTATGCCATATCTGCTTGGATACGGCAAGGCGAAATACAAGCTAGTCAGCTAGATTGTGGAGCATATTCAGAAGTAAAGTTTAAAAAAGCATTGAAGGAAATAAAAACCCTAATGGCTACACAGCCCAAGGATTTTTTTGAACAATTGCAAAAACAATGTTTAGCTTGCGGGGTAAAAGTTGTTTACACACCTTGTATAAAAAAAGCTCCATTAAGCGGTGCTACCCGTTGGATTGATGATAATCCTTTGATACAATTGACAGGTAGATATAAACAAAATGACCATTTTTGGTTTACATTTTTCCACGAAGCAGGTCATGTTTTGTTGCACGGAAAAAAAGATATTTTCTTAGAAGACATCGAATACTCAGAAACAGATTTGCAAAAAGAAGCTGAGGCAAATGAATTTGCAGTAGATTGGACATTTTCTATTAAGCAAGAAGAAGAGGTTTTAAAAGCTAGTCCACTTACAATTGAAAGTATTCAGGCATTTGCTAAGAAATTCAATACTCATCCTGCAATGATAATTGGTCGTTTTCATAAAAAGGAGTTATTGCATTATGCACAGGGAAGAGATTTTTTTGTGAAAATTGAATTTTCAGATCATGAATAAAGAGAATGAGCAACAAACTAGCCCGAAAGAAAAGAGGAGCGAAGTGCTATGATGAAGCATTTGTAGGAGGTTCATAGGCAGTACTTCGCTTAAACTTTTGTGCTAAAAATCCCAGCCTTGAGCCTTATCCGATAATCTAAAATCATGCAATGAAAATGGTCTTGATTCTACAGGGGCTTCCTGCCAGTGGTAAATCTACTTTTGCCAAAAAATTGGTCGAAGATTCGCAGGGGGCTTGGAAACGCCTCAATAAAGACGATTTGCGTGCCATGCTCGACCATAGCATACACTCGCCAGCAAACGAAGCTTTCGTAGAACAACTCCGAGATTTGCTCTTGCTCGAAAGCCTCAAAGCAGGCAAAAATGTGGTGATAGACGATACTAACCTCTGGGAACGCCCTATTGAGCGTATCCAACAAGTGGTGGCACAATACAATGCTGAGTATCAGGAACAAGTAGAGATAAACTTCCGACGTTTCGATACGCCTGTAGAGGAGTGCATCCGCAGGGATAGCACACGAGAGAAAAAGGTAGGACGGGAGGTTATCATGAAAATGTACCGCCAGCATATTGTCCAATACCAACAACAGCCTTTTTACCAAGCACAAGACGAATCCTTGCCCAAAGCCATTATCTGCGACCTCGATGGTACGCTTGCCTTGGTGCAACACCGACAACGCACCGATTACCGTCTTTGCCATACCGATGGCATCAACCAACCTATTGCCGATTTGCTGACTACTTACGCCCAACTGGGTTATGCCATTTTGCTCCTAAGCGACCGCCCCGAAACTGTCCGCCAAGCGACGCATAACTGGCTACAATACAACCGTATTGCTTTTGACAAACTGCTCTTACGCCCCCTCAACGATACACGCAAAGAAACACTGGTTAAAAAAGACCTTTACCAACAACTCAAAGACCATTATTGCATTGCCTTTGTATTGGACGACCGCCCCGAAGCTGTGGACTGCTGGCGTTTAGAATTGGGCTTGCCTTGCTTACAAGTGAATTATGGCGATTGAGGCTGTACTAATGGTTAATTAATACTGTACGAAAGTTTAAGTATTGTTTTTAAAATAAAATGGCAGTAGCGGCAACCCTTGCGGTTGCCATGTTGAGTTGGGCAACCGCAAGGGTTGCCGCTACTGCAAAAATGCTAACGATAAGAACGCATTTGAACAACAGCACTCATTTACAACTCACTAACGCATAATGCTACATCATCACTTACTTATGTATGGTAATGGTTGAGCCACTAATGCCTTGGAAGCTCGTATTGTTGTTGCCCGTTACCGTCATGGTATAGGTTTGAGTGATGGTATTGCCTGTTTTTTCGGCTATGACTTTTGCCATTGCTAAAAGCCATTGTTCGGCTGCTGGATTATCTTCTATTTTATCCACGATAAGCCCTTGTACTACTCCTTGATTAGTAGGATTATCTGGGTCTTTCTTTAATGCTTGAATAGCAGACTTTTCTGTACCATCTTCTTTTAAAAAGATAGGACGTATCCAATTGACAGTAGCCTCTGTAAAATCATCAAAAAAGGTGTTTACTGATTGGTTTTCTTTTAGTTTTCCTGCCAAGTACGTAACGACACTGGCGATAGCGGTGGTAGTGATGGCTTCCATGATGGTATAATTAGGATTGATTTTTACTTGCTTGAATGATGGAATCTAAATTGTTTTTATACAATATTGTATCTGGGTGTTGTTCGCCTAATAAGTTTTGACTGATTTTATAGGCTTTTTCTAATAAAGGAGTAGCACTATCTGAATCTTGCAAGTCAAAATATACTAACCCCAAATTATTGTATGATCTTGCCGTACTTGGATGGTTTTCACCAAAGTTTTTCTCATCAGCAATCAAAGCTTTGTCCAATAAATCTTTCGCATCTGGATACTCGCCTAAATCTTGAAATACTAATGCCAGATTAGAGTAGGTAGTTGCCGTGTAAGGGTGTGTTTCTCCAAAATATTCCTCTGCTAACCTAAAGGCTTTTAGTAAGAAAACTTTTGCTTCTTTGTTATCTCCCAATGCTCTATGAATTAACCCCAAATTATTGTATGTTCTTGCTGTGCTTGGATGCGATTCACCAAAGTTTTTTTCATCAATAATCAAAGCTTTTTTTAAGAGTAATTTTGCCTCCTCATAATAATCATTCCCTAACTTCTTCAATGCGATTGCCAAATTTGAATAGCTAATGGCTGTATTTGGGTGGAATAACCCAAAGTTTTGTATATCAAAAGTCAAAACTTTTTCATATAGATGTTTTGCTCCTTCATAATCCCCTAAATCTCGAAGAACAGTTGCTAAGTTGGAGTAACGCGTCACTGTGTTTGGATGCAACTCACCAAAGTTTTTCTCATCAGCAATCAACGCTTTTCCCAATAAACCTTTAGCTTCTTCATACTCCCCTAAATCTCTAAGGATTACAGCCAAATTATTTTGTAGTAGTGAAACTTTAGGTAAAAGTTCTTTTCCAAAAATATTGTCCAATGCCTTACCAAATGCAACCCATTGAAATTTCTCAACAGGATTATCTTTGGTGTAGTCTATTTCTAATTTATTGGTTATATTATCCAATAAAATTGCAACATCATTTATCCCAATTTCCAATTTCCTGCGGGTTACTTCTGAGATAATAATGTGCATTTTGTAGCTATCGGCTTCGGGTTTTTTCAACAGCCAGCCTTTGGCTACTAAGTTTTCAATACTTTCAGGTAAAAGCTCCGCTTGCTCGCTTTCGGGCGTACAAATCAGTTCTTTAATCAAATCGTAAGCATGAAAATCGGCAGGTAAGCAAGCCATTTGTTTGAGTAGCCAAGCTTCTGTATCCGTTACATTACTCAAATCAAAAATAGAAGAGAGATAAGAATACACTTTGTCTATTTTATCATTGCTATGTTTGATATAAACCCCTGCTCTGATGTCTTTCTCAATAGCATTTTGTAACGTGGCTATGTCCAAACGCTGTAATTGGGCTGTTTTGGCTAAAATCTCAATCGTTAAAGTATGGTAATCAATGGTACGTAAAAGTGTTTCAATGGCTTTAACATCCGTAATCCTTGTGCAATGCTTTTGAAAGAGCAAAAGGGCTTTGTCTGGTTTGAGAAAACCAAGTTCTTTGCTTTTAAAACCTTCAATCTGTTCACGAGAAGTAACCAATATATGCCAATGGGGTTGCCTAGGGAGTCTATCATAATAGCTACTCAATGTAGCATCGGCATTGTCGAGGATAAGTAAATTGGGTTGGGTATCAATCGCCTTTAAACCGAGTAAGACTTCATGAAAAATATCCGTCACTTCTTTACCTTCGGTTGTAATCCCAAAGGTTTTGCCTAATGCACTAATAAAATCACTTTCCAAAGAAGTACCGCCCACCGTTATCCATGCCAAATGTTGATATTGTTCGGCGTATGTTGTCAGGTAGGCTTGGCTCAGGGTCGTTTTGCCAATGCCGCCCAAGCCATTCACCAATACCACTTGCTTGCTTTCAAAAAGTAATTGATGTAGGTCGGCTATTTCCTCCTCACGTCCAATCACATCCTTTAAATTAACGGTAGGCATCCGTATCGTTAAATCTTTGGGAAGCTTGGGTTTGGCGTGGTGATGATGTACATTATTATGTATAGTGGAATTTGTTATTCCTTGGAATGTGTTATTGTTATTCCCTTGAATATCAATTGAATTATCCATAAGGCTTATTGGTCATGCGTGTAAGAATCTTATCAAAGATAAGATTTTCAGCAGGATAAATCAACAAAACTGTACCGACGATTTTCCAAATCGTCACGCCGTAAATCTTTGGTTTTAGGTGACTATTGTAACAACGATTTTCCAAATCGTCACAGGAGGAGAGGGAGCAAGAAAAAGCGAGCAACGATGTTGCTCGCCAAACCAGACCAGAGCTAGGCTTTTTTTGTTTTATGGCTTATAAATCGCTTGGCTAATTCGTCGTAAATTTCTTTTGCACCGGGTTGTTTAGCATCGGCACAAAACTTCACGTTTTTGTAATACGCCAAGGCGGCAGTATAGGCTTCCGAGCCCGAAAGGATGCAAATGTCTTCTACTGCTTTGGCAATTTGCTGCACACTGGGTAAGAATTGTTTACTCTGTCTATAGCCTTCCAAATCTATTGCGGCATCTGCCGTTTCAATAAAAAAAGGCTTAAACTGTGGTGCTTGTGCCATATAACTAATGGCTTTTTCGGTAAAAGGTAAATTGCCATCCGACATTTTGGCAAGACTGCTGCGGTCTTCGGCATTCAACGTAACGCCTTTAGGGACAAGAATCGCCAAAATAGCATTGAGGTGTTGGAAAAGCTGGGTTTGTTCAGCTTCGGTCAGGGAGAAAGCAATGCGATTTTCCATGATAGATAGATGTTAAAGTAGAAATGATGAATAAAACCCTCTGACTGCTACACGGGCTATAAACAAAACCAATACGGCTTGTTTGTTGAACAACGGGTAGAAGCTATTGAGTAAGTTAAAAATAAGCAAAAAATCGCAAAGTATTGAATGTTATTTAGTTAACGGTCAAAAAAAACTTATTGTAGGTATCGGTAGCCCCCTCAACACATAAAATCGCCTCTGTCAAACATGAGTTTTCCCTGTAAAATATAGCCCATCCTATCTAAAACGTAACCTAATCCATGTTTTAGATGGAATTTTCTATGAAAAATATAGCTCATTCCATCTAAAACATAGCCTAATCCATGTTTTAGATGAAATTTTCCCTAAAAAATATAGCTCATTCCATCTCAAACACAGTCTAATCTATGTTTTAGATGGAATTTTCCTTAAAAAATATAGCCCATCCCATCTAAAACATAGCCCAATCCATGTTTTAGATAGAATTTTCTATGAAAAATATAGCCCATTCCATCTAAAACATAGCCTAATCCATGTTTTAGATGGAATTTTCCCTGAAAAATATAGCCCATCCCATTTAAAACATAGCCCAATCCATGTTTTAAATGGAATTTTCCCTGAAAAATATAGCTCGTCCTATCTCAGAGATACACCCCACTCTCCCCTAATTCTCCTCCCCTTGTTAACGTTTGTTAAGGATTTGAAAATAAAGCGACTGTCGCACATATTCACAGTACAATATGCGTTTAGTAATAAAACACAGCGAGGGTTTTGGCTTGTGTATAACAAACTTTTCGCTGTTGCGTATCACTTTTTTTCCTGATGTACTATGGATATTCCCTTGCTTTCGTCGAAATGTATTTCCAGTGTTGAGCGTCATCGCTGGTATGGTTCTAGCTTCTTGTTGATGTTACTGCCAATCCTGTTTTTGTTGGGGACAAGTATTGCCTCGGCTCAAACGCCCCAACTCGAAACCGATAAAGGCCTGTTGCAGTCTATTGCCCCATACAATGCCGATGTTCGTCGCTCTATTTTGATTGCTAGTCAAAATACACGTGTCTTAGAACAAGCCCAACAAATCAGAAACCGCAGTCAGAGGGCTTTTCAAAACCTTATTGGTGGTTACAGCCAACAAGAACAAGGGTATTTTTACGAAATTACACGCTACCCTGCTGTATTACGCACGATGGCTACTACGCCCGATTTGCGTCGCAACGAGGTAGAAGACTTGTTAAACAATACCAGTGCTATTTTGAGAGAAAATGGCTGGGCTTTGTATCGTAACAATAGAGGGGTGTTGAGCCAAATGTATCAACTCAACCAAGATGCAGAGTACGCTTATCAACAAATGTTGCAACCGCTTGATATTACTACGCAAACGGCGTTTCGTCAATTAGCGAATTACCCCGATGTGATGGCACTTTTATCGGAAAACATGGATTTAACCGTTCGTTTGGGCGAACGCTACTACCGTAGTCCAGAGGCTTTAAACCTAGAACTCGCCAATATGCACGATGAAATGGTAGCCCAACGACAATACGAAGTAGCCGAATACAAAAGAAAAATAAACGACGACCCCGACGCTGCTCGTGAACTAGACCAAGCCGCCACCGAATACGCTCAGAGCAATAATTATGTTTTGCCGAATCGTAATCAAGACGTGTATATCACCAACAATTACTATTACAGCAATCCCAATACCTATTATTATAGCAATCCTTATTCTTACTGGTGTGGGTATCCGCATTGGTACACTACGCCACTGTGGTATCCTAATGCCTATTGGGTAGATTTTAGGGTATCATTTGGGATTGGTAGCATAGGCTTTTATGGCTGTCCTTCGTATGGCTTTGCCAACTGGTTTTATTATGGAGGCTACTATCGTCGTTATCCGAGCCTTTATGCACGCTTTGGCAATTATTACCGTAATTACGTCAATTATTATTACGGCAATCCTAGTCGCTATTACTATGCCGGACGTGCCAATCCGTATCGTAACTATGACCGAGGCTATTATAATAACCGTGATTATGATAGAAATATGAATGCCAACAGAGGGGGCTATTACAATAATAAACCTAATTACGAGAACCGTGATTACGACCGTGACCGTGTGCAAAGAGGATATAATAACAATACTCCTCGTGAGCGTTCGTACAGTCCTGACAATAACCAAAATCAAAACAGAAATTGGGATTGGAACAACCGCAGTGCGGAAGGAAGCAACAGAGGCGGACGGCCTTCGGGAGGCTATAACGAAAGCCCACAACCTCGAAGTGGGGGAAACGGCTACGAGGGAGGAAATAGAGGAGGCAATCCCAATGGCTCATCTAACGGTAGCCCGCAACCTCGAAGTGAGGGAAATGGCTACGAGGGAGGAAATAGAGGAGGAAATCCCAACGGCCCATCCAACGGTGGCTCGCAACCCCAAGGTGGAGGAAACGGCTACGAAGGAGGAAATAGAGGAGGAAATCCCAATGGCTCATCTAACGGTAGCTCGCAACCTCGAAGTGGAGGCAATAGCTATGAAGTAGGCAACCGAGAGAGCCGACCAACGGGGGCATCGAATGGTGGAAATACAGGAAGTAGCGGACACGCTGGCGGAGAAGGGCGTTCAAGAGGGCCAAGATAAGCGGAGGTTTTATTGATAAAATACATGACGAAGAGGTATTGCATGGCAATGCCTCTTTTTTTGTCTAAAACCAATCGGTATATCCATTTTTACCTTTAATCAAGCTAATTATTTTAATTCTTGGTTAAAATCTGATTATATCTTGATAAAATGTACACAGCAAAACTTTCTTTTTAACCGTAATTTTACATTAAGCTTGAATGGAATAGATACTTCATTCACCTTAACGCATTTCATTTATGAAACACTTCTTCAACGTACAATTGATAACTTGGTTGATGGCTACATGGGTAGCCATGCCAAGTTTGGCTCAAAAAACATCGGCTAATGAAACTCTTAGGCAATTGATAGAAATGTATCATGCCGATAGAGGCAACCTTCAACGCTTTTATACCATCGACCACTCGCCCGAACGCCGTGAGCGGTTCAAAACTTTAGCACAATCTTACCTTACGCAACTACAGCCAATTGATTATAATGCCCTCGATGCTGGTGGGCGTGTGGACTACCTTTTGATAAAGCGTGATTTTGAAGATATGCTTTACCAAAGTCAACAGGAAGCCACCGCCTTCAACCAGTTGTCTACTTGGTTTCCTTTCGCTGCTGTGCTTTACGATGCCGAAAAGGCACGTAGAAGAGGTTTGATGCCCGATTCGCCCAAATTGGCTAACGACCTCAACCAATGCGTTAAAGAAATCAATGTTCTCCAACAAAAACTCAAAGAAAGTACGTCTTTGACCAAAGATTTGGCTAACAGAGGCAATCGCATCGCTTTAGGATTGAAAAGTGCTTTAAATTCTGTTTATGGTTTTTATAATGGCTACGACCCACTTTTTACGTGGTGGATTGCCAAGCCTTACGAAGAACTTGACAATGCTTTGAAAAACTACGCTGCGGCTTTTCAGCAGGCTGTAACGGTAAATACCCAACTCAAAAAGGATGCTTCGGGTATTGTGGGCAATCCGATTGGCGAAACGGAATTGATTCGTAAGCTCAAATTAGAAATGATTCCTTATACGCCCGAAGAGTTGGTGGAAATTGCCAACAAGGAATTTGCTTGGTGCGATGCCGAGATGCTCAAAGCGAGCCGTGAAATGGGTTTTGGCGATAACTGGAAAGCGGCTTTAGAAAAAGTAAAACAAACGGCTGTTCCGCCCGGTCAACAACCTGCGGCAATGGTAAAACTGTATGATGAATCTATTGCTTTTTTGAAAGAAAAAGACTTACTCACCATTCCGCCATTGGCCGAAGAAACGTGGCGTTTGTCGATGATGAGTCCCGAAAGACAGTTGGTTAATCCTTTCTTTTTGGGTGGCGAAGAATTTATTGTTTCGTACCCAACCCATACCATGACGCATGACCAAAAACTCATGAGTATGCGGGGCAACAATCCGCATTTTTCAAGGGCTACGGTACACCACGAACTGATTGCTGGACATGGTTTACAGGCATTTATGACTCGTCGTTATAAAACCTATCGCCATTTTGAAACACCTTTTTGGGTAGAAGGATGGTCGCTGTATTGGGAAATGCTTTTATACGACTTAAAATTTCCTCGTTCGGCAGAAGACCGTGTAGGTATGCTTTTTTGGCGTATGCACCGTTGTGCCAGAATCATTTTTTCTTTGAATTATCACATCGGAAAATGGTCGCCACAAGAATGTATCGACTTCTTAATCAACCGAGTAGGACATGAGCCAGCCAATGCCGAAGGGGAGGTGCGTCGCTCGTTTGTGGGGGGCTACGACCCTTTATATCAGATTGCCTACATGATTGGCGGTTTGCAAATCAGGGCTTTGAAAGACGAATTGGTTGGTTCAAAGAAAATGACGTACAAACAATTTCATGACCAATTTATGCAAGAAAATAAGCTTCCAATCGAAATGATGCGAGCTATTCTTACCAAGACATCTTTACCCAAAGACTACCAAAGTAGTTGGCGGTTTTATTCCGTAAAATAATTTGAAAATTTGATGATTTGAAAATTTGAAGATGAAAGAGCATATTTTTCTATCATTTTCAAATCTTCAAATTTCTAAATTTTCAAATCCTTTAATCCTATCTTCAAATTCCCAAATCTTCAAATTCACAAATCAACATATAATGAATCATATATCAATCATCGGTGGAGGCATTGTGGGCTTGAGCAGTGCCTATTATTTACAAGAGGCAGGGTATCAAGTAACGGTATTTGATAAAGGCGATTTGTCGGACAACTGCTCTTTTGGCAACGCAGGCTATGTTTGTCCGAGTCATTTTGTGCCATTGGCGGCACCAGGCATTGTGTGGCAAGGCTTTAAATGGATGTTTAACCCATTGAGTCCTTTTTATGTAAAACCTTCATTGAGTAAAGCCTTGGTTACTTGGGGCTTGAAGTTTATGCAAAGTGCCAACGCCCAACACGTTGAAGATTCGGCAATTCCTTTGCGAGATATTTCTTTATTAAGTCAAAAATTATTTGAAGAATGGGAAGCCCAAGATATTTTTGCTTTTGGTTACGAACGCAAAGGTATGTTGGAGGTGTTTCAAACCCATGCCGTAGCCGAACACGCCCATCATACGCTTGACAAAGCTCAGGCATTGGGCTTAGATGTCAATTACTTAGACAAAGACCAACTGCAAGCTTTAGAACCCCAAACGCCCATCAATGCCCTTGGAGCATTGCAGTTTAATTGTGATACCCACGTGTATCCCAACAAGCTGATGAAAGCCCTCATTGCCGATTTGCAAAACAAAGGTGTCGTTTTCAAAACCAAGGAAACGATTGTGGGTTTCGAGAAAAATCAGGGCAAAGTTACCCATGTGCGTACCCAACAACAGCAATACGCTACCGATGGCGTAGTGATTGCGGCTGGTTCTTGGAGCCGTGAATTGGCTGAACAATTAGCCCTCAACTTGCCTTTGATGGCTGGTAGAGGTTATTCTTTGACTTTAGAAAATAGTCCTTTTCATATCAATCATCCGATTATTTTGGCAGAAGGAAGAGTAGCCTTAACGCCGATGGATGGCAATAAAATTCGGATGGGAGGAACAATGGAAGTGGTTTCGACCGATACACCGCCCAATTTTCAACGAGTAAAAGGGATTTTAAAATCGGTGAAAAGCTTTTTGCCTACGTTCGATATTCCTTTTCCTGCTGAAAAAGATATTTGGCATGGCTTCCGTCCTTGTTCTGCCGACGGCCTGCCTTACATTGGTCGCATGAAGGCTTTCAATAACGTAGTGGTTGCTACGGGGCATTCGATGATGGGGCTAAGTTTGGGTCCGGCTTCAGGTAAATTAGTCGAAGAAATCATCAGTGAAAAAGCTACAAGTATTGATATTCAAGCTTTTAGTCCAGAAAGATTTTATAGTTAAGCTTTCGGATTTCAGATTTTAGAACAAAACTTTTGTTAAATATCAATATTAAATTGTGAATTGTCAATTAGTGAATTAGTGTTTTGATTTTCAGCAACTTACAATAAATATTGATTTGTTTATTTTTTCATGATTCCTTAAAAGATAGCCGAGAGCTCAAAGCCAATAAATATGAAAAAAACCTTATTCCTTCTTTTGTCCTTGTTGTGTTTTGTACAAGGTTTTGCCCAAAATTATACGCCACTCAAAGGCGATAAAAGGTTTAAAGTACAGCCAAGTGTTTCGCTGAAAGCCTATCCTTTTGATTTAGACCAAGTGACATTGCTGGAAGGCTCGCCTTTCAAAAATGCGATGGACAAAGACGCAGCGTATTTATTGAGCATAGAGCCACAACGCTTGTTGCATCGTTTTTACCTCAATGCTGGCTTGCCTACCCACGGAGCAGTGTATGGCGGTTGGGAAAGTGAAGGGCTTTCGGGGCATACTTTGGGGCATTATCTTTCGGCTTGTGCCATGATGTACGCTTCTTCGCAGCAAAAGGTTTTTAAAGACCGAGTAACTGAAATGGTTTCGGCATTGGCGATTTGCCAAAAGGCACGCAAAACGGGTTATGTCGGGGCAATTCCGAAGGAAGATTCTATTTTTACGAAAGTAGCCAAAGGCGAAATCAAAACGGGGGGCTTCGACCTAAACGGCGGTTGGAGTCCGTGGTACACCGTGCATAAAGTAATGGCAGGCTTATTGGATGCGTACTTGTATTGTGGCAACAAACAAGCCTTACAAGTAGTAGAAGGCATGGCCGATTGGACAGGCAAAACCGTCAATCCGCTTTCGCCTGAATTATTACAAAAAATGCTCAAATGCGAATACGGCGGCATGGCAGAAGTATTGGCGAATTTGTACGCCATCACGGGCAAAAAAGTCTATCTCGATTTGTCTTATAAGTTTTATGATGATTTTGTGATGCTCCCTTTGTCGAAACGCATCAATCCTATGGCAGGGAAGCACTCCAACACCAACGTACCCAAAGCCATTGGTAGTGCCAGACAATACGAACTCACAGGACAAGAATCGGATAAAACCATTGCCAGTTTTTTCTGGGATATTATGGTGCATCACCACAGCTACGTGATTGGTGGGAATAGCAATTATGAATATTGCGGTGAACCCGACAAGTTGAACGAACATCTCAGCGATAACACCTGCGAAACCTGCAATACCTACAATATGCTCAAGCTGACACGCCATTTGTTTTGCTGGCAACCCAACAGCGAACTGAGTAATTATTACGAAAGAGCATTGTATAACCATATTTTAGCTTCGCAAAATCCAGAAAGTGGCATGATGTGTTATTTTGTGCCTTTAAGAATGGGGACAAAAAAAGAATTTAGCGACCAATTCAATACCTTTACTTGTTGTGTAGGCAGTGGCATGGAAAACCACGTGAAGTACAACGAAAGTATTTATTTTCAAGGAGCAGAAGGCAGTTTGTTCGTAAATTTGTTTATTCCTTCTCGACTCAATTGGAAAGAAAAAGGCTTAATTCTTACACAGCAAACGCAGTATCCGACCCAAAACAACACCCAATTTTCTTTAAGTTTACGTAAATCTCAAACTTTTGCCCTCAAAATCCGTAAACCTTGGTGGGCGAGCCAAGGCGTTGTCATCAGTATCAACGGACAAGCACAACGTATCGAAGCCGACGAATCGGGGTATTATGTGTTGAATAGAACTTGGCAAAATAAGGACCAAATCAGCCTGACAATGCCCATGCAGATTTACAGCGAAAGTATGCCCGATAACCCCGACCGCATCGCATTGTTGTATGGTCCTTTGGTTTTGGCAGGACAATTGGGCGAGAAAAACCCCGACCCCGTTTATGGCATTCCAGTACTTTTGACCGACAATAAAAATGTAAATCAATGGGTAAAAAGTGTGGATAACTCGAAACTTTTGTTCAAAACCAATGCCGTAGCCGTGCCTTTCGACGTAACCTTACAACCATTTTACCAAACCTACCAACAACATTACAGCGTTTACTGGGACTATTTCACGAAAGCAGGTTGGGAAGAAAAAAAGGCCGTGTATGAAGCCGAAAAGAAACGTCAGCAAGAAATAGAAGCCCGTACTATTGATAATTTCAGGATTGGCGAAATGCAACCCGAACGTGACCACAACCTCAGCATCGACGGCGAATCGTATGTAAGCGATGCCCTTGGGCGTACAGGCAGAGAAGTGAGAAAAGGCGGTTCGTTTTCGTTTGATATGAAAGTAAAAGCCAATAGCACACAAATGTCGTTGTTGATGACCTATTTAGGTGATGATAAAAACCGCTTTTTCGACATTTTAGTCGATGGACAAGTAATTGCTACCCAAGAACTCAAAGGCGGTACTACTGGCAAATTTTATGACATCAGTTATCCGCTCAACGCCAGCCTCGTAGCCAACAAAGACAAAGTACGCATCACCATCAAAGCCCACACAGGCAAAACCGCAGGCAGGGTGTTTGGGGTGAGGAGTTTGGAGTAAGGAAACTTATAAAAAGTATTGAAAATCACGGATATTTGAGCATCAATCCATATATCCGTGATTTTTTCACGTCAAAACTTTAATAGTTACTATTTTTATTGTTATTTTGATTCAACAATTCAAAAAATATAAAAATGTTACTAAGAATAGAAGTAGAAAATTTTTTATCCTTTTACAAAGCATCAAGTTTTGATATGTTTCCTAATGTGAAAAGGACTACTTTCCCTTCGCACGTTTACAGTAACCTTGACATTCCGCTACTAAAACAAGCCGTTATTTATGGTGCAAATGGTTCGGGAAAATCGAATTTACTTCGTGTAATTAAATTCATTAAAGAGTTTGCTGAAAACAAAGATTTTATCACAGATGAAGTGATTCATAAGTATAAATTTAGATTACAAGAAGAAAAAAATCTCAACCCCATAAAACTATCTATTGAGTTTAGTAATGAAAATCAGTACTTCAAATATGACTTTGAAATCAGTAATAATTTACTAATAGAAAACTTATTTCTATCAGGCATTGGCAAACAAGCAGACCAGCTTATCTATTCGAGAACTAATAATACCCTATCAACTGGCAAAAATACTTCAGAAGAAGTAGCAAACGCCATTACAAAACTTTTGAATAAAAATCCCTATTCCTCATTATTATCCCTTAATAATGAATTTCCTATCATAAACGATACCCGGGTTTTAAGTGCTTTTGAATGGTTTGAATCAAAACTTACCGTATTAACGCTTAATAGGTATATCCCCTCACTGATTAACTTGATGGCGAATGACGATAAACTTCTAAGTTTTACCAATCATCTCTTTAATAAAATTGATTTGGGGGTTGATTCTTTGGAAATAGAATCGAAAAGTATGGATAGTTTATTTGAAGGAAACATTGATGATAACGCTACATTGAAGGAACTTTTAGGCTCAGGCTTAGAAAGCAATTCGGGAATTACCAAGATGAAGAACGATAAAGTTTTATTTACCATCATCAAAGAAAACGAAGAACCAATCATCAAAAAATTTATTTTCAATCAAATCGGACAAAATGGCTTCAAAGGAAAAATGGATATTGAAGACCAATCAGATGGAACAATACGCTTACTCAACCTCATTCCTGCCCTATTTGAGGTAATTGAAAATGAAAAAGTTATTTGCGTGGATGAGATAGAAAATAGCATTCACCCTACACTTATAGCAGCATTGATTTCATTTTTTTCTAATGCTAATTCAAAAGGACAGCTTATTTTTACCACGCATGAAACGGAATTACTCAATCAACAAAAATTAATGCGACCCGATGAGGTATGGTTTGCAGAAAAGCATGACGGTGATACGCAATTATATTCTTTAAACGACTTCAAAGAACATAATACGATCAATATTAAAAATGGTTATTTAGATGGACGATACGGAGCTATACCTTTCATAGGAACACTTGATGACTAATCATGAAAAAAACATATGCTAAAGACGAAGGCAAAAGAGACCTCATGCCTGCTTTGAACCAACCACAGCAAATCATAGATTCTACTAATCGTTATGAAAAAAGTATAGCACCTGAATACACCAAAAAAGAGGGTACTTTAGACCCTTCGCTATTTATTATTGTTTCGGGTGGAGAGGAGCGAGAAAAAGATTATTTCAATTTTTTCAGAGGGTCTAAATATAGCTTTCCAAGGCTACAAATGGAGTTTGTTTCAGCAAATGCGAAAGGAATTAGTGGACTAAATGTGGATGATTTAGTAGCATTGGCATTGGAGATTAAAGCAGAAAAAGACCAAAGTAAATCAGATGACCTACTCGACAGTATATTTGTTGTGACCGATGTTGACCACTTTTACAATGAATTACGCAGGAATATACCTATTTGCAAACAAAATAGCCTACAATTAATCATCAGTAATCCATGTTTTGAACTTTGGCTTTACTATGCTTATTACAGTGATTTACCCACAGATTTTGTCATACCAGCGAATTTTCTTAAAATTAGTTCACAGTTCAAAACTTACTTAGGCAATAAACACAAAGGAGGTGTTGACCCAAGAAAAGCACCACTGGAAATAGCCCATGGCATTGAGAACTCACGACGAAACTATCAGGAAGATGCAAATGGGATACCAAAATTATTTTCAACACAAATGCACTTTTTGGCACAAAAGCTACACACCTTGAGTAGCAAGGAACTATTTGAAATACAATCGAATATCTTACGTAATAAACAACGATACCATAAAAGTTAATTTTCTCTCACTTAAAAAACTCCTCCAAATACTCACTCGGCGATTGACCTTTGATGCGTTTGAAAATACGATTGAAATTGGTGATGCTATTGAAACCGCAACTGTACGCTACTTGTGCAATGCCAATGGGCGAATCGTTGGTAAGCTTTTTACAGGCTTCGTTGATGCGTACTTCATTGAGAAATGATAAAAAGGTATGTCCTGTGTGTTTTTTGAAATACCTACAAAAAGCATGAGGTGTCATATAGGCTTTGCTGGCGGCTTCTTCTAAAGTAATGGGCTTTTCGTATTCTTGAATAATAAAATTATAAATGTTACTCATCCGCAAGCCTTCGTTATCGCTATAAATTTTGGGTCTTGCTCCTTCCGAAAGGGCTTCTAAGGTTTCTATGCCCGAAAGTAGCCTGAGTAAATCCATGAAATGAATCATTTGCTCTACGCCTGTCAGCTCATAAATCAGATTCAACTTTTCGGCTATTGCCTCAGTCATGCCCGATGGAATTTTGAAGCCATTGGGATTTTGCTGTAAAAATCGTTTTACATTACTCATTTCTGGAAGGCTGAACAATGCCTCTAATGCTCCTTTGGGATTAAAAAACAAGACTATCGCTTGAATATTTTTATCACTTTTTGGTAAAAAATAAATGGGGTCACTCTTGAAAAGATGTGGCTGATTGGCCCCCAACCAAAAAATATCATTTGCCTTAAATGCGTGCATATTGTTGTCGGCAATCAATGTGCCTTCGCCTTGTTGTACCCATGTAAGCTGAATCTCCTCGTGTCGGTGTAGGTGCGGATAGAAATAAGGCTGTACGTCTTGCTGTACAATAATGGTGTGGTCGTGGGGAACAGGAATGGTAAAAGGAAGTACTTTCATGACAAAATAATTGAGTGGTTTATCCATTGATTAGCTAAAAATAAACCTTTTTCTCCAAAAATAAAACCAAAATAGGTTAATATCTGACTATAATTGATTAAAAATGACGCTTCTTTCTGCTTTTGTTTTAAGTAATTTTGAAAAAAAACATCAATACAACTATGGCAATCAATTGGCAAGGGGTGTTTCCCGCTGTGACAACTAAGTTTGGTGAAGACGACCAACTTGATTTTGAATTATTCGACAAAAACTTACAGTTTCAATTAGAATCTGGTGTACACGGTATCATCCTCGGAGGTACTTTAGGCGAAGCAAGTGTACTCAGTTTAGAAGAAAAAGGAGCTTTGGTAAAATTTACGGTAGAAAAAGTAGCAGGTAAAATGCCTGTAATATTGAACATTGCCGAAGGTGCTACCAGAGATGCGATTCAGTTGGCGAAATTGGCCGAAGAATGGGGTGCAGCAGGTTTGATGATGCTTCCGCCGATGCGTTATAAATCAGACGAGCGTGAAACCGTTGAGTACTTCAAGGCTGTGGCAAAGGCTACAACTTTACCAATCATGATTTATAACAACCCTGTTGATTATAAAATTGAAGTAACGCTCGATATGTTTGCCGAATTGGTTGAATGCGAAAATATCCAAGCTGTAAAAGAATCAACTCGTGACTTGACCAACGTTACTCGTATGCGTAACCGTTTTGGCGACAGATTCAAAATCATGTGTGGCGTTGATACCATTGCGATGGAGCAATTGGTGATGGGTGCAGATGGCTGGGTTGCAGGCTTGGTGTGTGCTTTCCCAAGAGAAACGGTGGTTATTTACGAATTGGTAAAAGCTGGAAGATACGAAGAGGCGTTGAAAATCTATCGTTGGTTTATGCCTTTATTGGAACTTGACATTCATCCGAAATTGGTGCAGTACATCAAATTGGCCGAACAATGTGCAGGTATCGGTAGCGAAGCCGTGCGTCCTCCACGCCTTACCTTGGTTGGCGAAGAAAGAGAACGTTTGCTTGCACTCATCAACGGTGCAATCGCTGTGCGTCCGACGTTACCCGTTTTATAATTTGAAAATTTGAAGATGTGGAGAAAAGTAATTTGAAAATTTGAAGATTTGAAAATGGTTTTGGTTAATTTTCAAATCTTCAAATTTCCAAATCAATAAAATCATTTTCAAATTACCACATCTTCAAATTTTCAAATTCTTTTTACCACATTTTCAAATTTCCAAATTTTCAAATTAGCCAAAATGTCTCAAAACATATCCACGGTAATGCAACAGGCACAAGAGGCTTTTGAGCAATACCGCAAAGTATCGGGTAAAAACCGTGCTATTTTTTTAGAAACCATTGCCGAAGAAATAGAATCGTTGAAAGATGCCTTGGTAGCTGTGGCTCACCAAGAATCGCATTTGCCTTTGGGACGATTACAGGGAGAAATTGGTCGTACTACAGGGCAATTACGGATGTTTGCTCGTTTGGTTGCCGAAGGTTCTTGGGTAGAAGCTTGCATTGATTTGCCCAACCCCGACCGAGTGCCGCCCAAACCCGACACCCGTAAAATGCTTGTGCCAATTGGCCCAGTGGCGATATTTGGGGCGAGTAATTTTCCTTTTGCCTTTTCAACGGCAGGTGGCGATACCGCAAGTGCTTTAGCGGCTGGTGTTTCGGTGGTTATCAAGGCTCATCCTGCACACCCCGAAACTTCAGCTTTAGTATTTTCGTCCATCGAAAAAGCCATTGCTCGTTGCCAGATGCCTCCTCACACGGTTCAACACCTCAGCGATTCGAGCATCGAAGCTGGTAAAGCATTGGTAATGCACCCACTTACCACAGCCGTAGGTTTTACAGGCTCGCAGGCTGGTGGCAAAGCACTCAGATCTTATGCCGAACAAAGAGCAGTACCGATTCCAGTTTTTGCTGAAATGAGCAGTATCAATCCTGTTGTGTTATTTCCTGAATCATTAAACCAAAACCATATAAATTTAGCCAAAACCTTTGCAGGTTCTATCACGCTTGGCATGGGACAGTTTTGTACAAAACCTGGCTTACTCTTGGCGATTGATAGTCCAGCCTTGGCGTTGTTTACTGAGGCTTTGGAACATGAGCTAACGCAAGTTTCGCTACATCCAATGCTACATTCGGGCATTGCTCAAGCTTTTGATAAAGCTCGAAATACTTTGACCAATCAAGATGGAGTAGTGTCGAAAAGTATTGAAAATACCGAACTAACGCAAACTACGCCAAGCCTCGCCCAAGTGCAAGCCAAAGATTTCATCAGTAATCCTACGCTACACGAAGAAGCTTTCGGTCCTTTTGCTTTATTGGTTATTTGTAAAGATACAGAAGAACTCAGCACAGCGTTGAAAGCTTTGGGTGGACAACTCACCGCTACCCTGATGGCAACTGACGAAGACGTAAAGCAATATCCCGAAATACTTGATTTACAAAGTACTTTAGCTGGAAGGGTGATTTTGAACGCTGCTCCGACAGGCGTAGAAGTAGCCGCCAGTATGGTTCACGGCGGAGCGTATCCTGCCACGTTCGATGCTCGTTATACTTCCGTTGGAACGGGAGCAATTAAGCGTTGGGTACGCCCGATATGCTTGCAAGGCTTCAAAGACTGGATGCTTCCCGATGAGCTTAAAAACGATAATCCATTGAAAATATGGCGTTTGGTGAATAGTGAATTTACCAATTCAAGCATATAAGTGTCAATGGTGAGTTAGTGAATTGTGAATTAAGTCTTTGAAAATCAAAACTGTCCTTGCCTAAAATAGGTTGCCCTGATTTTTAAACAAGTTAAAGTAATCAAAATTGTAAAATAGTTTGATTTGGGTTGATGTTTTTTGAATAATCACAAGTCCAAATCGGTAAATTAGGTTTGTTTTCATTGTTTAGTTCTTTGATGTACTGTTCAAACGCAAAAGGTGTTAGTCCTTTCAGGGCTGCGTGTGGTCTTTGATAGTT
>JAAFJE010000031.1 GCA_013298025.1 Cytophagales bacterium
TTTGTTAAATCATCAAAGTATTTTGTGCATTTTTTGCATTGATAACGATAACGGTGTTCACTACTGTTGTGATGTCCGTGACGTTTATGCTCACTACTTTGACAATGAGGGCATTTTACGCCCTCCTTCCACCTTAATTCCCGTACTTTCTCGTAGCAAAGGCGGTCATCTACTATATCTTTTATCTCTAATATCATGCGCTTTTTTTTACAAAGATACACAGCAACTTGGAATCATAATTGAGCCTAAAACAATTTTGTCCAGTAATCAGGAAAACTGTATTATTTTTACCTAAAATCCCTCACCATAAGACAAAACTACGATGAACGAGCAAACGGGAAAAATGTTGATTGCCCTCGGTGGCTTATTGCTATTGGGTGGCGTTGTCATTTACTTTTTTCATGATAAAATGCACTGGTTGGGCAAATTGCCCGGTGATATGAGGATAGAAAAAGAACATTTTAGCTTTTACTTTCCTTTTACCACGGGCATTTTATTGTCGGGATTGGTACAATTGGTTTTATGGCTTTGGCGAAAGCTATTTTGAAACACACGCATCAATCACGTTAATTCTTCGCAAAAAAACAACACATTATCAATTACTTACAAAAAAATCAAAGTCAAAAATAAAGTATTCTTTTGGCTGTGTTTGTCCATGTAAATTGTGCATATTTAGTTCTACAATTATCAAAACCTACAATAGACTATGGCACACTTTATTATTACCAACAGAAAAACGCAAAACGATGCTCAAGGCGAATACTTACTAGAAGATGGCTCTGAATCGGCGAGTGAAAACCTGCGTTTTGCACGTTTTCATCCCAAAAAATTTGACAAAGACCACATTCGTTCTTCTATTGAGCTTTTTCCTGATAGTTCGGCTGTATTACGCAATCAGCAATATAGCACAGACGAACTACCGACTTACCAGCTTGGTGCTTTGCAGGGAGATTTGCAAGCATTGCAAGGCTCGGCTCGTTTTTTTGCCGAATTATACCTAGCAATGGTAAAAGAAAAAGGCGATGTTTTGTTTTTTATTCATGGCTTTTGCAATGATTTGCCCGATACTTTAGAGGCTGTTTGTCAATTAGAAAAAAACTATATTCAAACGCCTCGCAACAGTAGTATTAAGCATATTGTGGTTTTTTCATGGCCCGCCATGAGCCGTATGTTGAAATACCGAGACGATGCCAAAGATGCCGAACTTTCGGGCTATACTTTGGCTCGTTGCTATTTGATGCTGATTGATTTTTTTAGAGCAATTTTTCTCAAAGAAAAACTTGCCCCTTGTCAAAACAACATTCATCTTCTTGCTCATAGCATGGGAAACCGAGTGCTAGAAAATATGATGCTAGAATTGTACCGACAAAAAGGCGATAACCTTACGGCTTTATTCAAAGAAGTGGTTTTGGCGGCTGCCGATGTAGATTGGCAAATCTTTGAAAGTCCTCGTGCCTTTAGCAATTTGACCAATATTTGTCAGCGTGTAACGGTGTATTACAACCAAGATGACAAAGCTCTTTTTCTTTCCGAAACTACGAAAAATAGTTATAATCGCCTTGGGAAATATGGTTTTCGAGGAAATGTGCCAGCACACGTCTATAGCGTCGATTGCACAAGCGTTTCGATTGATGGAGGATTGGCAGATAAAATAGCGGAACATTCCTACTATTTAGGCACGAAGGTGGTTGTCAACGACATTCTTGCGGTGTTCCAAGGCCAAAGAATAGAGGATTTTGTCAAGAAAACTCGCCTTAGCATTCCGAACAATGCCAAACAGTTTCGTTTGATGCTTACGCAAAAATAGTTTTTAGTAAAAAGCCCTTGCAACTAAGTCAAAGTTACAAGGGCTATTTACTAAAAAACAAGGAAGAAAAGCCTATTTTGCTTTTTCAAATTTTGCTTTACCTTCGTCCAAAAACTTGATAAACGCCTGTACATCTTCGTTGTAGGCACGAGGTTTAACCAAAGTTTTGGCATCGTTTGAAGGATTTACCAAACAATAATACGGTTGGGCATTACCGTTGAAACGGGTAATTTCAAAATCAAGGTTTTGGTCGCCAAGGCTTTTCTTTTGTTGCCCATCGTCTTTTGAAACATACCATTCGTTAGCAGGCAATTCGGTTTTATCATCTACATACAAAGCCACAACCACATAATCATTTTCTAAACGCTTTTTCACTTCGGGGTCAGCCCAAACAGAACCTTCCATTTTGCGACAATTAACGCAGCCATGCCCTGTAAAGTCGATAAACAAAGGTTTGTTTACTTGTTTGGCATAGGCAACTGCTTCTTTGTAATCAAAAAAGCCTTTCAAGCCATGAGGCAATTTCAAAAACTCGCTGTATTTTACTTTAGCCGGAAAGCCATCGGTGGAAACAGGTGCGGCTACGGTATTTTTTTCAATCACAAAATCTTGGGTTTCTAATGGTGGCAACCAGCCCGACAAGGCTTTGAGCGGTGCACCAAACAAGCCCGGAATCATATATACCACAAACGAAAACGTAGCGATGGCGACCAACATACGAGGTACTGGCACACGTTCTAATTTGCTATCATGCGGCAATTGGATTTTGCCCAATAGATAAAAACCAATGAGCGTAAAAATTACAATCCAAATCGCCAAATACACTTCTCTGCCCAATAAACCCCAGTGATAGGTAAGGTCGGCGGTACTCAAAAATTTGAGTGCCAACGCCAATTCTAAAAAGCCTAAAACCACTTTTACGGAGTTCATCCAGCCACCCGATTTAGGCAAATTTTGTAACCAGTTGGGGAAAATCGCAAACAGCGTAAAAGGAATTGCAAATGCCAAGCCAAAACCCAACATCCCCACAATCGGACGAATGACTTGTCCTTGTGCACCCAAACTCAGAATAGTGCCAGCCACAGGGCCTGTACACGAAAACGAAACCAAGACCAAGGTAAATGCCATGAAGAAAATTCCCCCGATACCTCCTCTGTCTGACTGGGCATCCATTTTATTGACAAAAGACGAAGGCAGTACAATCTCGAACCAGCCCAAAAACGACAAGCCAAAAAATACAAAAATGATAAAAAACAAAAGGTTGGGTATCCAGTGCGTACTAATAAAATTGGGAGCGGCTTGTCCGAAAGCATAAGCAATGATTGTACCGAACAACACATAAATTGCAATGATGAAAAAGCCGTACAAAAATGCCTTTTGTAAACCTCCTTTTTGTTTGGTAAAATACGAAACCGTCATGGGTATCAACGGATACACACAAGGCGTAAGCAAGGCCACAAAACCAGCCCCCAAAGCAATGAAGAAGAAGGCCAATAGCGATATATCTTTGCCATTTTCATCCTTCAATTCGGTCGAAGAAAGGGAAGCTTGTTCCACAGGCGTAGAATCTGCTACCACAGAATCAATTACAAGAGGAGCAGCTAAAGCTTTGAGCGAATCTTGGGTTTTCTTTACCGCTTTGAGCGAATCTTCGATGGCTTTTTTGCGTAAAGCCTCGTCCTCACTGGCATCGGCAGCTCCAGCCACAAGCGTAAAATTGCCTTTTACGGGTACACATTGCCCAGTTTTATCAGAACAAGATTGGCTATCGAATGAGCCATCAATGATAAAATCAGGATTGAGAATTTTGATAGTTTGGCGAAATTCGGCCTTTCCTTTGAAATAAGTATATTCTCCATTCCAAATTTCTTTGTCAAACTTTTTATGGGGATTAATGGCTTTTAAATCGCCAACTACTTCAAACGATTCGTTAGGATTAAGTTTTACGCTTGTAACAATTGGGCCAAGATTTGGGTCAAAATCAGACGAATACAAGTACCAATCTTTTTGAATTTTTACGGTAAAAATAATATCAACCGTTTCTCCTGCTTCGGGTTTGGCTTTTGAGAGCGACCAAGACCAAACCGCAGGTGTAATTTTCTGAGCCAGTGTGACGCTCGCTAAACTACTGATAAGCAGAAGACTAAAAAGGATTTTTTTCATAAATCGAAACATAAAACAAGTTGTTGGCAGATAACGCATATAATGCTGTAACGTGGGTTAAGGGATGATAAGTTTCTTATGGGTTTTGTACTTCACAAAAATAACAGAATCTTACCATTCACAAATAAGAAAGTCTGCTTATTCGTTCAATAAGCAGACTTTCTCACATAAGACCTTGATTTTATTTTTTTCGTTGCTTCTTTTCTCTAAAGATTTACAATACCCGAATCGGGACGAGTACCGTTCGGTTATCCCACCGCAGCAGCATGGTAGCTCCATTGGGTTGTTCTTTGAAATCAATCACAAATTGCTCTACAACTTCGTTTTGCACCACCGACGGCACCGGCACGTGCAGTACATCTTTGTTGGCATCGTAAGAAAGCCCCCACTGCCCTACTTCTTTGTTGATGATGATTGTCCAATCTTTTTCTTCGGGAATTGTAAACAAGGTATAAGTTCCCGCTTTCAAAGAGCGACCAGCCAAGGCAATGTCTTTGTTCAAGGTAATGACTGTCGCTTCGTTGGCACCAGTCCGCCACCATTTGCCATAAGGCACTAAAGCTTTTGAATTTTGTGGACCAAAAATCAATCTTCCTTTTTTAGAAGGCTGGCAATATTCTACTGTCATAGAAAAATCGCCTTGCTCGAAAGTAGCCGTAGCCGAAGGACTAAAAGATTTGGTGTAAAAACGCATTCCGACAAAACTCACAGCGAGTAGTGCCAGCAAAATCATGATGATTCGGAGTATTTTTATCATGGGCCATTGGATTATTTTTTGTAAAACTACACAAGATTTGTGAAGCTACAAAATTACCATCGGCTCTCCATGTCACGCTCTCGTTTCACAATACAGCGTTCTGTTTCAAGCAGATGTAGGCTATTGTCCACTTCCATGCTCGTTTTGGCATTGTCGAGTAATTCTTTGTACGCATTTTTGATTTCTTTACGCTTGATTGCCTCCAAAAAACGACGAATATCTTCGTCTGATTCTAAAACCAAAGCAGGTACTTCGGTAGGCTTGCCTTCTTCGTCTTTGGCAACCATCGTAAAATAAGAAGTATTGGTATGCTTTACGGTACGGCTTTGGATATTTTCGGCAACAACCTTGATACCAATAATTAGCGATGAACGCCCTACATAATTGACAGACGCATGAAGCGAAACCAATTCGCCCACTTCTACGGGCTGACGAAACTCGACATTATCAACCGAAACCGTCACTACATACGTGCCAGCGTGTTTGGCGGCACAAGCATAAGCCACTTTATCCATGAGCGAAAGTAAAATTCCTCCGTGAATTTTTCCTCCAAAATTGGCATACGACGGAATCATTAATTCCGTAATGGTTGTTCTCGAATAGTTAACAGACTTTGCGTTTTCCATATAAAAATTCAGTAATGAATCGTAGAAAAGACCAAAATTGTGCCTTTGATGCTGATTTCCACGAATCAATAGCAGTAACAAGTGAATAAAAATGCAATATTTGCGATTCAAAAGCCATATTGTCAATCGGCTTGCCAATAACTTAGAAAAATGACATTATCCACAAGATAAGTCCATTAACTTGGTAGATTTTATTCGTAAGTTATGAGGCTTTATTGAATTAACTGGCTTATATTTGCAAAAAAAATTGAAATTTTCCAAGATAAGTTGGATAAATAAGTAATCGTGTAGCATTGTTAAATTATGAATTGTGAATGTGTGTTCTGATAATAAATATTTTAATTCGCTAACTCACAATTCACTAACTCACTCAATAAGTCGCCTAGCAGCGACACATCATATATTAAAAGCTTCAACGCAATTGAAGCAAAAACCACGAACGAACCATTACAAGCATGACTCCTGCAACCCATATATGGTTGATATTGTTGACTCCCCTCGCAGGATTTATCACAGCAATGCTGTTGAGTACTAAACGCAATGCCCTTGCGGGTTGGATTGCGACAGGATTTTCGGGGTTGAACTTCTGCTCCAGTTTATTCCTTTTTCAACAAATATCTACGCCAACATCCCTACAATTTTCTTGGTTTAGTATTGGCAATCATCATCTTACTTGGGGTTTTCTGATTGATGCTCCTACATTGATGATGGTCTTATTGGTCAATTTCATTGCCATTTTAGTACAGCTATTTTCCATCGAATACATGGCGACCGACCAAGGGCGTTTTCGCTATTTTGGGTTTATACAATTGTTTGTTTTTGCCATGTTGGGGATTGTCCTCACCGACAACCTTTTAGGTATGTATGCCTTTTGGGAATTGGTAGGGCTAAGTTCGTATTTGTTGATTGGTTTTTGGTATGAAAAAAAATCAGCGACCGACGCTGCCAAGAAAGCCTTTTTGGTAAACCGTGTAGGTGATATAGCCTTTGCCTTGGGCATATTTTTGGTGTATCATTATTGGGGAAATTTTGGTTTTGAGTCCCTAGCAACACGCCCCGATGGCTTGTCGCCTGCCATGCTTACGCTCACGGGTTTATTGCTTTTTGGCGGTTGTGTAGGCAAATCGGCCCAATTTCCTTTGCACACATGGCTACCCGATGCGATGGAAGGCCCTACGCCCGTATCGGCCATGATTCATGCGGCAACGATGGTGGCGGCTGGGATATTTTTGTTGAGCCGTGTACAACCCATTTTTACGATAGAAGCCCATGCTGTGATTGCCACCATTGGGTGTATTACGATGCTGCTGGGGTCCTTGTATGCCATTGTGCAAACCGACATCAAAAAAACCTTGGCGTATTCGACCATCGCTCAATTGGGTTTGATGCTCATTGGCTTAGGCTCGGCTACCTCTCTTTTTCATTTATTGACCCACGCTTTTTTCAAAGCAGGACTCTTCTTGGCGGCTGGTTCGGTGATTCATGCACTGCATCATGCCAACCACGAAGCCCATTTCGATGCCCAAGATATGCGTTTGATGGGCGGTTTACGCAAGCAATTGCCTGTTACTTTTTATACTTTTATCGTCTTTGCGGCTGCCTTGGCAGGTTTACCGCTTTTTTCAGGATTTTTGTCGAAAGATGCCATTTTAGCGAATTTGTATAGCATTGCCCAAACCTTTCCTTATTTCAAATGGATAGGCATTTGTACGTTTGTAGGCATTGCGATGACGGCTTTTTACATGACCCGACAAGTAGCAAGGGTATTTTTCGGAACATTTCGCAATCCAGTCGTGCCTGTAAGTCATATTCATGAAGGTTCTTGGAAAATGCGATTGCCTTTACTTGCGTTGGCGATTTTATCATTGGGCATTGTGTTTTCGGGCAATCCATTTTCGGCAACGCACAGTTGGTTTTGGCATTTTATCGACCCTGCTTTTGTTTTAGAAGAAAATCATGGCTTGGCTTATGTTTCGTTGGCTACCGCTACGGTAGGCATTTTGTTGGGCTGGTTTACAAGGCATCAGGCATGGGCTTATGACATTCCTACTTTCGACAAGCTTTACACGATTGTATTTGTCAAAACCGTTTTGTTGAAAGCAAAATTTTTACAAAAATTTGATAAAAATTATCTCGACCGTTCCATCGAAATTTTGGCCAAAACACAAGTAGTATTAGGCAATATTATTGCTTGGCTAGATAAGACTTTAGTAGATGGCATTCCTAGCAGTTTGGCTTATTTGGCTCGTTTGCTCGGTTCAATGACTCGTTCTGTTCAAGGAGGGCAGGTACAATTATACATTGTAGCCGCTTTGTTGGGTTTGTTGGGTTTATTTGTTTGGGTATTATATTAAAAAAATTCACCAGTTTACGTATTTCTATTAGCAATGTCTGTACTTTCATTACTCATATTTTTTCCTCTGGTTTGTTCTCTAGCAATAGCCCTATTGCCCGACCAATATAAAGCCTATTACAAATGGATTACCCTGCTTGTAACGGGCGTAGAGTTGTTGGGCAGCGTTTGGCTTTACGGACAGTTTGATACACAAGAACCAGGGTATCAGTTTTTAGAAAAATTTGATTGGATAACCCTCCCTTTGGGAAGCCTAGGCGTTGGTTCTATCGACTATCTGCTTGGGATAGACGGCATCAGTATGCCAATGGTATTGCTCACAGGCTTGGTGATGTTTATCGGTGCGATAGCCTCTTTTGAAATCAAACAAAAAGAAAAAGGATATTTTGCGTTGTATCTATTGCTCACAGCTTCGGTTATCGGCTGTTTTGTAGCCTTAGATATGTTTTTGTTTTATCTCTTCTTCGAGTTTATGCTCTTGCCTATGTACTTCTTGATAGGCATTTGGGGCGGGCCTCGCAAAGAATATGCTTCTATCAAATTCTTTATTTATACCTTGGTTGGCTCATTGTTTATTCTGATGGTGATGATTGGGCTGTATTTGTCGGCCATAGACCCCGTAGAAACGGCCATTCAAATGAACCTAATTAGCGAAGGCAGTCAGGTTACGCCAGCCGTTATTAGCAGCGTACAACACGCCCTCAACGATGGCAGTATCCCGAGCGAGCAATTGGTACATACTTTCGATTTACGTTTTTTGACCGACACCCACAATTTCATTCCTGATAGTTGGTTGAGTATTTACAGCAATGTAAGTCTTGGCAATATCAGTATTAGAGGGTTGGCTTTTTTACTTTTACTCATAGGCTTTGGTATCAAATTGCCCGTTGTACCCGTACACACATGGCTACCCGATGCCCACGTAGAAGCTCCAACACCAGTATCGGTTGTATTGGCAGGTATTTTATTGAAAATTGGCGGTTATGGACTGTTGCGTATTGCCTATCCAGTTTTTCCCGATGCCGCCGCCACCAATGCTTTCTTGGTTGCTTCGTTTGGGGTGCTTTCTATCATTTATGGGGCTTACAACGCCTTAGCCATGAACGATTTGAAAAAAATGATAGCTTACTCATCGGTTTCGCACATGGGTTTTGTGTTACTGGGCATTGCCTCGCTCACCAGTGAGGGCATCAACGGAGCGGTGTATCAGATGTATTCGCATGGCATTTTGTCGAGTATGCTTTTTGTGTTGGTAGGCGTGTTGTATAGCCGTACCCACGACAGACGCATCGACAGCTATCATGGCTTGGCACACGTGATGCCTCGCTACACGGTGATGATTACTATTGCGTTTTTTGCTTCGCTTGGCTTGCCTGCGTTGTCGGGCTTTATTGGTGAGTTTTTTACCTTGGTGGGAGGTTTCAATAGTGTATTCTTTCCAAAATGGATAACAGCCATTGCGGTGTTTGGGTTGGTACTCGGAGCAGCGTATTTTTTATGGACATTACAGCGTATTTTCTTCGGAAAATACTGGTCGAGATATGACGAATCGTTGCTATCAGATTTAGATTTGCGTGAAAACTTAATGCTTGTCCCTTTGGCTATTTTAGCCATTGTACATGGCATTTTTCCACATCTTCTTTTTGATATAAGTCATCGTTCGGTAGAAGAATTATTAAAAACATTTGTGTAGAAAAAGTAACTGTACCTTTTAAAAAGGCATAGTTACTTCGGTTATCACTGTATTATCTTGGCTCGTAATACGCAAACTAGCGGCATCGCCATAATGCAAATCGAGGCGTTTACGCAAATTTTCGAGACCAATGCCACTTGTCGAGCTTTTGGGATTGGGCGTGTAAGTACCAGAATTTTCGACTTGTAAAATCAGCAAATTGCCTACGGTATAAGCCTTGATGACAATGTTACCGCCATTTCGTAATTTACCAATGCCATGTTTGACGGCATTTTCAACCAAGGTATTGAGCGACATCGGTAAAATTTGGATACTTTCTACCCCTGCTTGAATATCGAAACGATAGTGAAGACGTTTATCGAAACGTACTTTTTCTAAAGCCAAATATTCTTGTGCCAATTGTAGTTCGTCGCCTAGCGAAGCCTTGCTTTGCTCGCCTAAGTTGAGCGAAAGACGCAGTAAATCAGATAATTGTGTAATCGCCTCTCGTGCCTGGCGGCTATCGCTGATGGTGAGCGATTTGATACTATTTAAGGCATTAAAAAGAAAATGAGGATTGAGTTGCTGTTTGAGACTTTCTAATTCGGCAGCTTTTAAGGTTTTTTCGGTTTGGATAATGCGTTGGCGGCGGTCTTCGTAAATTTTTACGAAACGATATAAATGGTAAAACAAAAACCAAGGTAATACCAGCCAAATATCTTCTAGCCAAAGATAGCAAAAGTCGAACCAATCGGCACGACCGGTGCGTAGCAGTTGGTAATTGAAAAAAATATTATCGACCACAAAAAACAAGCTTCCAATCAGCACACTCCATAGCAAAGGGATAGTGATAAATTGCTGTGGCGTAATTTGGTCGGGGTTGGTTTTTTCTTGTAAACGATGATAAAAATGGCTTATGCCTAAACCAAAGATAAAGTACAACAGTACATAAACAAACTTACTCAACAGGTCTGTGCCTAAATTTATATTACTATATTTTAGGGTAGTAAAAGCAACAAAAGACCAGTTGAGTACTTGTATTATCCAATAGAATTTGTTTCTCTTCATGATGGCACAATAATAGCGATGATGAGTAAATATACATAAAAATAGAACAAAAGAAGAATCTGTACTATATATGCAGAAATAAAATGACTAAAATTTTCTATTTAAAAGAGCAATTGCTCCAGATTATTGAAAGTACAGGGATGTTGTCGCCAGAAATATTCTTGACAAGCAGCTTTCTGTTGTTGATTATTCTTGATTTGATTCTTTACCATAACCAAGCGGTGAAAGGAAGTGACGACAACCATAGCCGTGTGTTGAATGTGTTGGGTATTGTAGCGTTGTGCTGGAATATGCTACTCATCAGCGACCAATTTACGTCGGGCAACGATGCCTTTTTGTTCGACAAAATGCTGTTCATAGATAGTAAGGCGATTTTTTTTAAGTTTATTATCAACATTTCAGGAATATGTATGTTTGTGCATGTATTACTGAGCAAACGGCAAATGCCTGCCGAATTTTATCCGATTGTATTTGCCTTGCTTATGGCTTTACAATTGATAACGATGTCGGTAAATTTGCTTATCATTTATCTAGCACTCGAAACCATTTCGTTATTATCTTATATTTTAACGGTTTTTCAAAAAGATAAAGCAGGCTCGGAAGGAGGTATCAAGTACCTCATTTTTGGAGCAACAGCCTCGGCTATCATGCTGTACGGAATGTCGTTGCTGTATGGCATGACAGGCACCCTGAGCATTACATCGCCCGATTTTAGCAGAGGACTTACACAAGTTGACGAAATAGCAGCATTGGTAGCGGTTATACTTACTACTTGCGGATTTTTATTTAAGTTATCCTTAACCCCCTTTCACATCTGGACACCCGACGTGTATCAGGCTGCCCCTACACCTGTGGTGGCATTTTTTGCTGTAGCTCCCAAAGCGGCGGCATTCTTGGTGGCTATGCGTTTTTACTTGGCTGTTCCCAACGATTTGCGTGTGATTACCGCAGGTATTGCTATGGCGGCTATTACGTTCGGTAATTTTTCGGCATTATGGCAAAGCCAAGTCAAGCGGATGTTGGCGTATTCGACCATCGCTCACGCTGGTTTTATGGCAATAGGCTTGGCAATCTTATCAGAAATCGGACTCAAAAGTATCGTTTTTTATCTAGTAACCTACCTTTTTGCCAATTTTGCTGTGTTTTTGCTCATCGATGCCCTCACAGTGCATTTGCAGGCGACTTACGACATTGCCATGTCACAACTCAAAGGGCTAGGCCGACAACACCCTCTATTGGGCATTTTATTTGTAATTATTATGGTATCGCTGGCAGGCTTGCCCCCAACGGCAGGTTTTTTTGCCAAATTTAACATATTTTCAGCCCTTTGGCAAGCCTACCAAGAAGCTCCAAGTAACCAACATATTTTGCTGGTTTTGTTTATTTTTGGCTTATTGAATACGGCGGTATCTTTGTTTTTTTATTTGAAAATACCCTATTATCTCTTTTTCAAACAAACCGAAAATACCCCAACTGTCGTTCTTTCCACAGGACAATACGTATGGATAAGTTTACTGGTATTGCCTATTTTACTGTTATTTTTCAAAGCCGACTGGCTCATGCAATGGATTAACTTACTTTGATATGCTTTCCAAGTATCAAGCTAAAATTATGAATGCGTGTTTTGATTTTCAAAAACTTGTCATTCATTTTAATCAACTATAAGTTTGCATGCTTACTTAACAGTGAACGCTAGGATTTATGTAAAATTGAGTAATAATAAAGATTAACCATGACAAAAACTATCTCAACAACGCCTCCTCCACGTCGTTTTTTGGGTGAGGACTTTCAGCTTACTACTTGGGAGCTTTTGCAACCATTCTACGAAAATTTGGTTAATCGCTCCTTAGAAAATGTAGAAGCATTACGCCAATTTTTTGCCGACCGCTCGGAATTGGAAAGCTATCTTTCTGAAAACTTTGCTTGGCGTTATATCAACATGACTTGCGATACCACCGACAAAGAAGTAAAGGCACATTTCGACCAATTTGTCACTGACATTCAGCCCCAATTAGCCGAATACGACGACATATTGAACAAAAAAACGCTTGATTCGCCTTTTTTACAAGAACTATTGGCTTCGGGCGAATATGCAGACGCTTTCTTCATTACGGTGCGAAATATGCAAAAAGCAACCGAAATTTTCAGGAATGAAAACATCGCTTTGTTTACCGAAATCCAAAACCTTTCTTCGCAATACCAAGGTACTGTGGGGGTAATGACCGTAGAAATTGACGGACAAACCAAAACCCTTCAACAAGCAGGTGTTTACTTAGAAAACGCCGACCGTGCCGTGCGTGAAATGGCCTATCGTAAGGTACAAGAGCGTCGTTTGCAAGACCGTGAAAAATTAGACGACATCTTTAATCAATTGCGGGATTTGCGTCATCAAATTGCCTTGAATGCAGGTTTTGATAATTTCAGAGATTATACTTTTGCCAGTCTTAAACGCTTTGATTACACACCTCAAGATTGCTTCGATTTCCATACGGCGGTACAACAAAGTATTGTACCCGTCTTGAACCAATTGGCACA
The DNA here is from genome assembly GCA_013298025.1 of Cytophagales bacterium. Lineage (GTDB taxonomy): Bacteria > Bacteroidota > Bacteroidia > Cytophagales > Spirosomataceae > Flectobacillus. The sequence goes on from JAAFJE010000031.1 coordinate 12,982, forward strand.
AGAACGCAAAGCAACGCTAGGACTCGATACGCTTCGTCCTTGGGATAAAAGCGTGGACATCAAGGGCCGCCCAGCGTTGAAGCCATTCAACGGCGGAGCAGATTTATTGAATAAAACCATTGCCTGCTTCAATCGACTTGACCCGTTTTTGGGCCAATGCCTTAGCTTAATGAAAGAAATGGGTCGCCTTGATTTAGAATCAAGAATTGGCAAAGCACCCGGAGGCTATAATTATCCTTTAGAAGAAACAGGCTTTCCTTTCATTTTTATGAATGCCTCGTCGTTGATGCGTGATGTAATCACCTTGCTACACGAAGGCGGTCATGCAGTGCATTCGATTGTCACCAAAGATTTACCACTAAACACCTTCCGCAATTTCCCTTCGGAAGTAGCCGAGTTGGCTTCTATGTCGATGGAATTGATAACCATGGACTATTGGGATGTGTATTTCGACAACGAAGAAGAACTGAAAAGAGCCAAAATACAGCATTTAGAAGACATTATCAGTACCTTACCTTGGGTTGCGACGGTTGATAAATTTCAGCATTGGATTTACGAAAATCCAACACATACCGTAGCAGAAAGAACCCAAGCGTGGACACAAATTTACGAGAGTTTTACCGACAGCCTAACCGATTGGTCGGGTTTAGAAGCCTATAAAGCCAGTATGTGGCACCGACAATTGCATATATTTGAATTGCCATTCTATTATATTGAGTATGGCATTGCTCAATTGGGAGCAATTGGCGTATGGAAAAACTACAAAGAAAATCCACAAAAAGGACTACAAGCGTATCTTGATGCCCTTGCTTTGGGCTATACGAAACCCATGAGCGAGATTTATACCACAGCCCATATCCCCTTCGATTTTTCACAGGCACACATCGCTTCTTTGATGCAATTTGTACAAGCCGAATTAGCCCTATTGAAGAGCTAATGCCATTAAACCCTCCCATTGCGGATGTTAGATGTATGAAATACTTTTTGATTTCATACATCCAACATCCGCAATGCTGTACTTAGTGCTTATTTGAAACAATTTAAACTTTTGACCTTATTTTTGAGCGAACACTATTTTACGTAATCCATAAAAACACCTTTCAAGTAGTCGTAAATCTTCGGTAATAATTTCGACCGAGCCAGCCATTTCACTTCTGAATGGTAGTGTTTTTTGATAGTTTGTTTGAAGTTCCTTTGGTAAAAAAATCTTGAGCCGATACTGATTTCCCATAGGTGTTGCTTCTATGGCTTGGATGTAGCCAGCAATGCTTCCGTATTCTTCAAAAGGATAGTTGACTAATTTGATAATTACTTGTTGTCCAACTTTTACTTTCCCAAAATTTTGTGCTGAAACATCGGCAAAAGCTACGATTTTTCCCTTTTGAGGTAATACAGCAAATAAGGTGTCGCCAGTACGAATCATTTGATTTTCGGTAAGATTCTTCAAAAAACTTAGTTTGCCTTGCGAAGGAGCAGTGATAACATAATTTTGTTGCCAATTAGCCAAAAGATTGTCTATGTTTTGAATGGACTGTTGAATATTATCTCGAAAACTTCTTGTTTTTTGGAGATATTCAAAATCTAATTCTACCAATTGATTTTGTTTTTCAGAAAGTATTAAACTGTTCTCTACTAACACTTTAGCATAATTTTCATTGTCTTTCTTTTTTTGTAAAAATGTATTTTCAAAATTTAAAAACTCTAATTTTCCATATACTTTTTCTTGGTAAAGCTTTTTGTCGGCGTTATATTTAATTTCTACATTTTTGAACTCTTCTTTATTGATTTCTACTTGTCGTTGATTGATAAGTACCAACTTCTGATAATCTGCAATTTGTTGGGTTAAAATACGCTTTCTTTGTACGTAAATGGCATCATTGAGTAATCGTTCCGCTTCTTGATAGTTTTTCAGTAGGTTATTATATTCCGTTTGTAAATCCCCAAAAGTGAGAGCGGTAGAGGGAAAATTTACTTTTGTAGCAGTATTTTGTAAATACGATTTTAATTGTTTAGAAAGTGTTTGAAGTACTGGCAGGTTTTCTAAACGAGTGGTATTTTCTATTTCAGCCATAAAATCACCTTGATTAACCAATTGATTGGGTTTTACCAGTAATTTTTGTAGTCGTCCAGAAGCTCTTGGAATTACTTTGATAGGTGGAATTTCTGTGGTAATGACCACATTTCCTTTGATGATTTCAGGATATTTGATGTACCAAGAAGCCAATATTCCTATAATACCTACTAAGGCAATGATTGTTAAACCATATCGAATAATCGAAGCGGGTCGTTTACTCAACACCTCATGTACTTCGTCTGAACGAAGCTCTAATGTAGGTTTGGGCGAAACTCCTTTTTTTATTTCCGAACCATTCAAATGAACTGTTGGAGGATTTATATCTTTGATGTTCATTTCCATATATTCCGTAGCACAGGTTTTTGACCTGTCGTGGTCTTACTGATTGAAACACAGGTTGGAAACCTGTGCTACTGCCCTAATTCTAATTGATTTTTTACTAAATTGAAATACTCTCCTCGTTTTATTGTCAAACTCTCATGCGTACCAATTTCTGTTATTTCGCCATTGTAAAGCACTACAATTTGGTCTGCATTTTTTACGGTACTTAATCGGTGTGCCACCACAATAACCGTTCTTCCATGAAAAAATTCATCAAGATTTTCCAAAATCTTCTTTTCATTATTGGCATCAAGGGCGTTGGTAGCCTCATCAAAAAATAAGTATTCGGGGTCTTTATAGACGGCTCTGGCAATCAACAAGCGTTGTTTTTGACCTTGACTTATGCCATTGCCTTCCGAGCCAATTTTCGTATTAAAACCCAAAGGTAAGCTTTCGATAAAGGGTAAAATATTAGCTACTTCACAGGCATGGTATAGTTTTTCAAGGTTGGGTTGTTCGTCGCCCAAAGCGATATTGCGAGCAACAGAGTCAGAAAAAATAAAGCCATCTTGCATCACAACCCCACATTTACTCCGCCAATCTCTTGCCCTAAAACTATCAAAAGGAGCGTTTCCTATCTTGATTTCTCCCTTGATGTCATAAAACTTCAATAATAGTTTTAGCAATGTGGTTTTTCCACTGCCACTCATGCCCACAATAGCGGTTATCTTTCCTTTCGGGATGCTCAGATGGATGTTTTTTAGTACAGGCTCATTTCCTGCTCCGGGGTAAGTAAAGCTGATATTCTTTAGGCTAATACTCGCCCCTTTTTCTCCCACATTTTTATAGGCTAACGTTTCTTTTTTCTCTTCATCTTCCAATTCATGGATTTCGTTCAATCGTTCTAAGCTAATTTTAGCACTTTGAGCAGCTTGGACAAATTGAATTAAGGCCTCAATCGGGGCATTCAGTTGCCCGATAATGTATTGGACTGCCAACATTGTCCCTAAAGTCAGTTGACCATCAACCACGGCTTTGGCGGAGAAAAACGTGATCAAGATGTTTTTCCCTTCATTCAAGAAAAACGCTCCTGCTTGTTGGTATTGGTTTAAAGCCAATCCTTTTGTTTGAAATTGAAACATTCTGGTTTGAATACGCTCCCATTCCCAACGTTTGAGGTGTTCGGCATTGGCTAATTTTATTTCTTGCATTCCCTGAATCAATTGCACCAATGAGCCTTGATTTTTGGCAGCCACATCAAACATTTTGAAATCTAACTTGCGTCTTTCTTTCAAAAAAAGTACGACCCAACAAGCATACAAAACAGACCCAATCATAAAGATGGAAAAGATAGGCAAACTATACAAAGCCAATACACAGCCAAATATCAGCAGGTTGACCATCGAGAAAAGCGTATTCAGCGTTTGCCCCGTCATAAACTGCTCGATACGGCTATGGTCGCCAATACGTTGCATAATGTCGCCAAACATTTTTGTATCAAAAAATGACATGGGCAACTTCATCAGTTTTATCAGAAAATCGGAAAGGATTGAGAGATTGATACGGATACTGATATGCAGTAATATCCACGAACGGATAAACTCTACGACGGTTCTACTGGCAAAAAGCATCAATTGTGCCGCCAGCATGACATAGATAAAGTGTAGATTACGTGTCTGAATGCCAACATCAACAATAGACTGCGTAAGGAAGGGAAAAACTAATTGCAAACCACTGCCCACTAACAAACCAATGGCTAACTGTATCAATAGTTTTTTGTAAGACCAAAGGTATTTGAGAAGATACGAAAAATCTAAGCCCTGTTTTTTATCGTCTTCTTGTTCATAAAAAGCTGGGGTTGGTTCTAATAGCAAGGCTACGCCAACAGGTTGACCATCTTCTTGCGTAGTAGCCCAATGCTCGCAAAAATCCTCTTTAGCTATTTTGCGTAAACCCTTGCCTGGATCAGCCAATAAAACAGTGTTTTTTTGTACTTCTACCAAAACCACAAAGTGATTTTGTTGCCAGTGGACAATACAAGGAAACGGGGCATCATTGACTAATTTATCAATAGTAACTTTTACGGCGATAGTTCTAAACCCCACGCTTTCAGCCGCCTCCGCAATACCCAATAATGAAACGCCCTCCCGACTAAACCCCGAAGCATCTCGAAGCCTTTGAATATTAAGACTCAGCCCATAATGTTTTGCTATCATGCGTAAACAAGTAGGGCCACAGTCCATTTGGTCGAGTTGTTGGTAGAAGGGGAAGTTGGGCATGGTTTAGTGTTTACGCTATACACAAATGAATATCCAAATATTTCGTTATGTTTATAGATTTGGAGATGCGAGAGACAGGCTATTTTAATAATTTCGCAAAAGTTGATTCTAATTCTTTACTTTCGGCATTTGGTGCATTGGCAAAAGCTAATTTTCCCATTTTATCAAAAATCATGTATCTTGGAATTGTACTAACGTTTTGTTTTTTTAAGAAATTAGAAGTTTCTGAGTTTACGATTAAATAGCTTTCCGAATAATTATTGAGTTTTTCATCAGCCATAGCTTTTTCCCAAGGTTCGATTGTGCTATCCATTGATAAATACACAAAAACAACATCTTTATTTTTATCCTTTAATTTGATGGATGAAGGCAAAGCTTTACGACATGGTGCACACCAACTTGCCCAAAAGTCAACATAAATTAATTTACCAGCATGGCGTTTTTTTAAGTCATCAAAAGTTATTTGTTTTTTATCCGACGATATCAAAACCAATGAATTAGTTTCATTCTTTTTATCATTAAACTTTAATGCGTATTTATTTTTAATATGACTCAAATAAGTTGTATCTGTAACATCTCTCTCAAAACGAGTAAAGTACTCTAAAAAGTCATTATTCGAAAATGAATTAGCAATACGTTTCATTTCTCGATATAAAAGATAGTTCCTGTTTTTTTCATTTAAAAACTTTATTTCCTTTATTGATTCATAGGCTTCTCTATAGTCTCTATTAACACCATCTTTCAAATCCCGTTGTGTCGTTTTACTTAACCAAAATATATCGAAACCTTTTTCTATAAATGTATTATATTGAAAATCTGGAATACTGTCTGTATGATATTCTTTTAGAATATTTTCAAAAACATCAATAGATAACTTTCCTTCTGACATTTCTATTTTTTTCACATTGAAATAGTTTCTGTTTTTGTAATAAGCATAAGAAATTGGTGATATTTGTTCTATTGCTTTTAAAGAATCTAGGTAATTATTTTCTATTGCTAAAAGCTGGTTAGATAACAGTAAATATTGTTTTTTTATGGCCAATGATTCTTTTTTCAACTCTTCTTGCAAATTTTCATGTGGTAATTTCGCAAAATCTAATGACAAATAGGGGTAATTATATACGTCAAGAGGCGACACCGAGAGGTTATTATGCCGCTGTCTAAATAAGCCATCGTAATTGGTATCAATGCTATGCGTTTTTCTATTTAAGATAGTTAAAAATGGGGCATCATTCTTATATTCAAATAGGCATACGTCTCCCCTTTTTAATAAGTACTCATTCTTCAACACTGAGTTATATCTGTGAAGAAGAACAATGATGTCATTCGTAACCTTAATTCTGACGGTATCAACTTGTTTTTCCGTGTTAATCTCTACGTCTATTATCTGTTTTGTGTCATAATAAGATACTCTTGGTGTTTGTTTAGTTAAAGTTTGACTCTTTCCTATAACAAACGGTTTTTCATTTTTAGGGTAGTGTTTAAAAATGATTATAATTTCATCTTTGAACGGCATCTTTGTTATTTGACTATAACTTAACAAATTACAGCATACAAGAAGAGTGACAATTATGTAACGATGAGCAAATTGAATCTTGTGCATACATTTATAATTTAAAATCATAACATTTGATAAGTAAAGAAGAGGTTGCATGAAAAATATAAATAGAGATATATTCTACTTATATTTTTCATGCAACCTCTTCAAATTAATTAAGCTTGAGGCATCCAACTTGCACTACCACAACTATCACAACACCAGTGTCCACCGAATTGAGCAGCCCCTGCCTGAGCGTTAGTTTTTGATACTCCAGTTATCACATCTCCATTTTCTCCTTGAAATGCACATGTGCCTGGTGCTAATCCTCCATTTACAGACTTCATCTCGTTTTTTGAAATAACATTTCCTGAAAACTTTTCTAAATTTCTCATGTTTAATTTTTGTTAAGAGTTAAAAATTATATTTCTGATTTGCAAATCCTATCTTAGGGGAGTTATAGATTCTGGCACGCTGGAAAGCAATTGTACCAAATCTGATAGCTCAAAAATTGATGGTTTTTCAAAACCGTTGATAAAAAAGGTGGGGGTTGCGGTAATATTGGCAAAACTACACCAGTCACAATGTGCCTTCGCCATTTCAGTAAAATATGGTTGCTTAATCTCAGTCACTGGGTACCTCACTTTCCATGCTTCAATATTGTTAATACCTTCTTTATACCAATCTGTTAAGGCACTGTTTGTTTCATTTGAAGAAGCTTGTAATGCCAGTAAATGTTGAGCAATGTCCAATCTTTTGCCGTCTGTATCTCCGCAAGTAAGAAAAATTATCTCGGCTTTGAGATGAGGATTATCCCTCAGTATTTCTTCTAAATCATTGTGTGCTTTAGCACAGGGCTTACAAAATGGATTACTTACCATTAATATGGTATGATTGGCATTTGGATTGCCCAAGTGAATAGTTTCAATATCTCTTGCACTTGGGAATGATACTTCTTTTTGATTAGCCAGTAAAGCCTGAAATACTGTAGGATTACTTTTAAATTTCTGTAATGCTTGTTGTGTTTTATTCAGTTTATTTGATTGAATGATTAATGGCTTTACAAAAAGCCATAATACTGTTGTAATGCTAAATGCTTGTGTAATAACAATTATTTCATTAATACCGAGTACTTCATTGAACGATATTGGATAATTTATGATAAACTCTATCCAAAGTAAGGCTTGAACCATGAGGCATAAAACACACCAAGATTTAGCTACTCTTGCTTGATAATAAACAGACCAAAATGTGTATGGTAAAGCAAGGATATTCAGTATTTTCAATAAAACCCAATGATTATCTGGAAGCATCAAAAGTGCCAAAAAGCCTCCAGAGAAATACAAAAGCCCTATTTCTGACCAACTGAGCCAACCCAATATTTTTGACGCAGAGGAATTTAGGATGTTGTTGCAATTCCCTGTTTTGCCTATTTGACAAAAATTATTTACCAAGGCATTACCAAATCCCCACTGCACTACAAAAAGTAAAACGCATATTATAAAGCCAAAAAGTTGAGTTGCAATAAATAGATATTCTCGCCAATCAGTAAATCCTTTTTGCAGAATACTTAAAAATACAATACTTGATAAAAGTAAAATAAAAGTAGGTATTCTTAGTGAAGCCAATTGTTCTTGTTTACGCTTATGCTGATAGTCCTTTTCACCAGATTGTTCTGTCGCTTCTGCGACAAGCACAATGCCAGACCACAAACGGTAAAAATCGTGGTAGGCTACTTGATATTGTTTGAAAGCACCATCGGTAAAATTGACATTTTCTTTATTGAGCGATGTTACAAGTACAAATTCTCCATCATTACTATAAAGATGAGCGACAAAAGGTGCTTCCAATTCTTTAAACTGTTCTGGTTGAAGCTTCAATGCCGCATTTTGAATATGCCAAGTATCAAGCGTGTCACTAAGACTTAACAAACTGGGATAATCAGGATGTATTTGTAATTGCTCTCTAACAGAAGTATTTGTAACAGGTACTTTCAAATGATGTATCAACAAGCGTATAACTTCAATAGGTCGCTGATTGGTCGTATTAAAAAGTAGGTTAAGAGTTTTCATTTCTTTAAATTTTACTCTACAAAAGTGCCAAACATCTTCCTACTCTCCAATCTGATTTCAGATAGTTTTCATCTGTTTTTAGATATTTAAAAATTTTATAATTTTTCCTTGCAAAATAAGGTAATATATCATACTTTTACTTATACTTATACCAAAGATACATCGCTTATCAAGATTAATAGGCTCTTACAACTAAACCAATACCTCCATGTCAACCCTAGGAAAAAACATTAGAAACCTACGTCTGAAAAATCGTCTTTCGCAAGCTGCTTTAGCAGATTTAATCAATATTCCTTCACAAAGTAAAATATCAGCATGGGAAAGCGACCTGAGTATTCCCAATCTTTTAGAAGCCCAAAAATTGTGTCAGGTATTCAATATCTCTTTAGATGAACTAGCTCCTAGGAGTCTTTTTTTTCGCCAATCATAAACTACAAGCTTGATTTTCAGAACATTACACCCTATATTAACCTTCTGAAAGTCGAAATACTCATGCACAATACACCATGCTGCATTATCACTCATGAAGCATCTCCTAGGGGATAAAAGTGTAAAAGATTCATACGCAGCTACCAGCCCAACTAAAAGTTTTGATGGAACATTTGGATATATACGTTCATGTTGAAAGATGAGGTTTTTCAACATCAATTAATTCCTTTGCTTGAAAAATTGTATCCAATCATTTATAACAAGTCAAAATACTACGATTATAAAGAAACACTCAACAAGTTAAAATCTACTGAACCTTCTTTATTTTTAGCATTAGCCAAAGATAAAAGTTACGAAGAGTTCCAGATTGACCCTTACGGAGAGGATGACTATCTGTATTTTGAAAAAAAATTCAAACCCTCAGTAACATTATCCTACAATAGCATCATGCTTTCAGCCGAGGGGAAAATATCAATGGAAGTATATGGCAGGCAATTCAACTTTTTTAAATATTGCATTACGCAAACATTCGGTGAATTTTCGCTGGCAAACGCTATCAGAGTTTATATTACCGGCTAACATAAAAATCAATTTCTCTGAGTGAAATACTGATATTTTAGACTAAAGGCAGACAAACTTAGCAAAACCTCTATTTGGCGAGTGGTGAACTAGTTCCTAATACCCATCTTTTTCAACGCATAGCTTAGTTGATAAAACGACTCTCGCATTTTTCTTCGTAATGACAAGCATTTTGTATCTTTGTTTGATATATTGCAAACAACAGACTAACATGAAAATAGAAACGCTTGCCATTCAAAGTACCCAAATGCCCGATGCCAACGCTGGTGCAGTGGTTGCTCCCATTTACCTTTCTACTACTTTTGAAAGGGCCGCCGATGGCTCTTATACACACGGTTTTATCTATAGCCGAAACGATAACCCCAACAGACAACTCCTCGAAAAAAGTATTGCTTTATTAGAAAACGGACAAGTAGGACTCGCCTTTGCGTCGGGAATGGCGGCTACTACTGCTTTGTTTCAAGCACTCAAAAGTGGCGACCACGTACTTACGCCCAACGATGCTTACTATGCAACCAATGTGCTGCTCGAAAATATCTTTGCCCATTGGGGACTGCAAGCTACCAAGGTTGATATGACCAGCCTTAGTGCGATTGCAGAGGCGATTCGTCCAGAAACGAAATTGATTTGGCTAGAAACCCCTTCTAACCCACAGTTGCGTTTGTCTGATATTCAGGCCATTGCAGCACTTGCCAAACAACATGGCATTTATTGTGCTGTCGATAATACATGGGCAACGCCTATTTGGCAAAAACCACTCGACCTCGGTGCCGACATCGTCATGCACTCTACTACCAAATATTTTGGTGGGCATAGCGACATCCTTGGAGGTATGTTGGTACTGAAAGAAGACAATGCCCTAGCCCAACGATTACGAGATATTCAGAAACTGACAGGGGCTGTACCTTCGCCTTTTGAAGCGTGGCTTGCCACAAGGGGTATCAGAACCCTGGCTGTGAGGGTGAAGGCTCAAACGGCTAACGCCCAAGCACTTGCCGAATATTTGACGGCACATCCTGCCATCGAAAGCGTGCATTATCCCGGCCTGACTAGCCATCCGCAGTTTGCTATTGCCCAAAAACAAATGACAGGTGCTGGTGCGATGCTTTCTGTACAAATCAAGGGAGATGCGATACAAGCAATGGCTGTTACCCAAAAACTGAAGCTCTTTACAACGGCTACCAGTTTGGGTGGAGTGGAAAGCTTGATAGAACACCGTAAATCGGTAGAAGGAACACAAAGCCCAACACCCGACAACTTGTTGAGGGTTTCGGTCGGACTTGAAAACATTGATGACCTCATAGCCGATTGGGCACAAGCGTTGGGTTCTTTATGAGGCATTTAATACTTTTTAGTTTCTCCAAAACACTCGTATAGCAATAGCGTTCAATTGTAAAATAGAGCAAAGTGTATAAATCAGAAGTAGTTCAACTTTTATAAACAAAATTTTTTATAAAAAAAACACAAAAATAATTGACATTGGCTAGAAAAAAGGGTAAATTTCTATACATCAAAAATTTTCTTAGCCATGACAACTATCGAACGTATTGAACATTGGGGCGATACACATCATCCGATGTGGCTCGACATTTTGAGAGTTTTTTTAGGCGTGTTCCTTTTCTTTAAAGGATTAAGTTTTATTGGAGACACTGTACACTTGCAAACCTTGATAGAAGGCTTGCATTTCAACGCTTGGACGGTCATTGTAGTACACTATGTGGCGTTTGCCCATCTGGTAGGAGGTTTATTTATTGCGATTGGGTGCAAAACTCGTATAGCAAGTATGTTTCAGTTGCCTATTTTATTGGTTGCGGTGTTTTTCACCAACCTTCGGAATGGCTTTTCGTTTCTCAACTCAGAGCTTTGGCTTTCTGTGTTGGCATTGGTATTGGTGTTGGTATTCATGATTACGGGGTCAGGAAAACTTTCTTTTGATACCTACGATAAAGAAAATAGATAGCCCCTTCGCTCCTCTATGCTTCAAGCAAACTTGGGTATAGAGGAGCTTCTTTGCTACAAATACCAGACGGTTTATAACCGTTGCATCAATTTTACAACCATCGCATCTTTCCACGCTTTGAAAGTACCAGCCAAGATTTGCTCACGGGCTTGTCCTACGAGCCATAAATAAAACGTAAGGTTATGTACACTGGCAATCATTGCACCCAACAACTCTTCGGCCTTGACCAAGTGACGCAAGTAGGCTTTCGTATAAACATTGCTCACGTGACTTACCAAACCAGTATCAATAGGTGAATAATCGTCCTTCCATTTTTCATTTTTAATATTGATAATGCCTTCGGTTGTAAAGAGCATTCCATTACGGGCGTTGCGTGTAGGCATCACACAGTCGAACATATCAATCCCCAAGGCAATACATTCTAAAATATTGGCGGGCGTTCCTACACCCATCAAATAGCGAGGCTTATCTTTGGGTAAAATATCGGTGACGAGCTCGGTCATTTCGTACATCATTTCGGCAGGTTCACCCACAGAAAGACCACCGATAGCATTGCCTTCACGACCAAAACTAGCGATGGTTTCAGCCGATTTTACCCGTAAATCTTTGTAAACACTGCCTTGCACAATCGGGAATAAGGTTTGGCTATAACCATATTTGGGTTCGGTAGCATCGAAATGTTCACAACAACGCTTGAGCCAACGGTGGGTCATTTCCATCGAGGCACGAGCATAGCCGTATTCGCATGGATAAGGCGTACATTCGTCGAAAGCCATGATGATGTCGGCACCAATGCTTCGCTGGATGTCCATGACTCTTTCGGGTGTAAAAAAATGTTTAGAGCCATCGATATGCGACTTAAACGTTACGCCTTCTTCGATGATTTTTCGTCCTGTTCCTGCCAACGAATACACTTGGTAGCCCCCCGAATCGGTGAGGATGGGCTTATCCCAGCCATTGAAACGGTGCAAACCTCCAGCTTTTTCTAAAATATCTAGCCCCGGACGTAGGTATAAATGATAGGTATTTCCTAAAATGATTTGGGCCTTGATGTCGTCTTTGAGCTCTCGTTGATGTACTGCTTTCACCGAACCTGCCGTACCAACAGGCATAAAAATGGGCGTTTGTATTGTTCCGTGGTCGGTTTGTATTTGCCCAGCACGGGCTTTACTTTGGGCATCAAGTGCCTGTATGTCGAATGTCATGTAGCGAAAAAATTGAAGATTACTTTCTCACAACGGTACTGTAGTGGCACTTATGGCAAGCTTATTGCTCAGGCTAAAGCGTGCTTATTGCCAGCAATACTGTGTCAGAAATTTTACAAAGTTACCAAAAACTCCTTATTTCTCAGCACGTACTTCTGGGTGATTCGCTATCTTTGCAACTTCGTAAACCAAACAGTCTGTTATACTTTGTTCACATTGTTATTTATTCTTTTCTCCGTAGCATTAGGTGTTCAGCTATTTTTTATTCTTTTTATATATGCTAAATTGATACCTGTGCCTACGTTTACGCAAACGCCTGCGTCTTTGCCAGCGGTATCGGTGATTGTTTGTAGTTGGAACGAGCATTTGCATTTGCTCGAATTACTGCCTTTGTTAGACCAACAGGCGTACCCTACCTTCGAGGTGATTGTGGTTGATGACCGCTCGACGGATGGCACCTACGATTTTTTGTTGACAGAAGCCAAGGCTTTGCCCAACGTAAGGTTTATTCGGATTGAAGAAACGCCCGAACATCTTTCGCCCAAAAAATATGCTTTGACCTTGGGCATTAAGTCGGCTCGGCATGAAGTATTATTGCTGACCGATGCCGATTGTCGCCCGCAATCAACCGAATGGATACACGACATGGCTGTAGAACTCAGTGACGATAAAGATATTGTACTAGGCTTTTCGCCTTATTTTGTAAGTAGAAGCTTGCTGAATCAACTCATTGGCTACGAAACCCTCATCACGGCTACCAATTATTTGTCGTTTGCCCTCTACGGAATGCCATACATGGGCGTAGGACGCAACTTGATGTATCGAAAAAAACTCTTTTTTGAGCATAAAGGCTTTGCCAGTCACACCAACGTGCTGGGTGGCGACGACGATTTGTTTATCAATGAAGTTGCCACAGCCCAAAATACTGCGATTTGTTTAAATCCTAGTACCTTTGTTTATTCGTTTCCAAAAAGAGATTGGAAGGCTTGGTTTTGGCAGAAAAAACGCCATTTGTCGGTGAGTCAGTATTACAAACCCGAATCGAAACTTAGTTTGGGCATCTTGTCTGGCTCGCAGTTGTTGTTTTGGCTGTTGGCACTTGTACTTTTACCCTTGGTTTGGGGTAGTACGCTGCAATATGTTTTACTAGGTTTATGGCTCTTGCGTTTGACAGCCCATTGGGTTGTCGTAGGAAAAATCAACAAACGCCTCAACCAAACCATAGCACCGCTGACGATTCCTTGGTGGGACGTATGCCTCACCTTGTATTATGCCATCATGGGACTACAACAACTCTTGCCCAAACGCCAGAAAATGCGTTGGCGTTAACAAACCGAAAACAACACAAAAGCCAAAGCTTTGTTTAGCAATACAAACAGTTTTTAACATATCCGTGACATGAACGCTAACCTGATAGAGAAATATTTTCCACAACTGACAGACAAGCAAAAGCAACAATTTGCACAGTTGGGCGAGCTTTACCGAGAATGGAACGAGAAAATCAACGTGGTTTCTCGCCAAGATATTGAGAATATTTATGAAAAACACATTTTGCATTCCTTGGGAATAGCCAAGGTGGTGCAGTTCAAAGATTTCAGTGAAATCCTCGACGTAGGCACTGGCGGTGGGTTTCCAGGCATTCCGTTGGCAATAATGTTTCCGCATTGTCAATTTCATTTGATTGATAGCATCGGCAAGAAAATCAAAGTGGTGCAAGGCATAGCCGAGGCTTTGGGGCTAGAAAATGTAAAAGCCGAGCAAATCAGGGCCGAGCAAGTCGATGGAGAATACGATTTTATTGTGAGCCGTGCCGTCACACGCATTAAACCTTTTTACGGCTGGGTGCGGGGCAAGGTCAATATCAACTGCTACAACAAATTGCGTAACGGCATTTTGTACCTCAAAGGTGGCGACTTGGCAGAAGAATTGAAAGAATTAGGCAAAAAGCACCGTGCATTTGAATTGAGCGATTACTTTGAAGAGGAGTTTTTTGAAACCAAAAAGGTAATACATATTGCAATGGTATAATTTTTTTCAGCGGTAAAATTCTGAAAATCAAAGATTAATACAGAAATATCATATTTTTTTGTATTTTTTTACCCAAAACACTTGCATCGTATCGAACTAAGCTGTAATTTTGCATCACAATTCTGGAACACAGAATGACAAAATTCCTCCTTAGCTCAGTCGGTTAGAGCACATGACTGTTAATCATGGGGTCCCTGGTTCGAGCCCAGGAGGGGGAGCAAAAAGCCTCAAATCGCAAGATTTGGGGCTTTTTTGTTGGTTATCGATTGAACTAAACTAATGAATTTATATCTTTATCTTTTATCAGTGAATCAGAAAATGACTTATTTTTTAAACTAAAAATGCCTGATACTGAAAACAGGAATAGTACTAGACCTGAAAGTATTATCTCAGAAAGTTTTAGTGTTTTATGATGCAAGAAGAAGGTAAAAATATAGACTACAAAAGCATTCGGAAAATCCAGCAAGGAGATAGCGGTTTTAAAGACTTGGCTGTCTCTGTGGTTTGTTTTGCCAATGCTCAGGGAGGAAAACTTATCATTGGGATTGAAGACAAAAATAGAACGCCTTTACCAGACCAAAAAGTTACTATTGAGGAGCTTAATAAAACATTGAATAGGCTGAGAAATCTAACATTTAATGTAGGTTTGATGGCAAGTGACATTTTAGAACATCCCGAAGGAGGACAATACTTTGAAATTACGGTTTTACCATCTTCTAAAGCAATTGCTACGACCAATGATGGTAAAATATTCCTGCGTGTAGGCGACCAGTGCCATGCTGCACGAAGTGAAGATATAATTAGAATAGCTACGGAAAAAGATGCTTTCCAATGGGAACTTCAATTACGTAATGTTTCAATAAGTGATATACCTACCAAACATATTACTCAATTTGCTCAAGACATTAGATTGTCATCAAGAGTTAAAGAGAGTGTGAAAGAACTAAGTGATAATGAACTTATCGAGCACTATAATCTTACTCAAAATGGGCAATTAACCAACTTAGGTATTTTATGGTTGGGTACTGCTCAACAACGCAGTCGTTTAGCTTATCCGCTTACGGTTCAGTACATTGTTTATAACGATTTGGAGGAGAAGGTAAGAAAAATTGACTGGCACGACTATGCCCTCAATCCCAAAGAGTTACTGCAAGCAATTGAAAAAGAGGCTATTGAGCTTACATATTCTCACGAATTTAACGACGGGCTTTTTCAAAGAAAACCTATTCGATTCTATCATGAAAAAGTAATACGGGAGTTACTTATTAATGCTTTTGCACATAAAAGTTACACTATTTCAGGCGATATTTTTATTAAAGTTTTTACAGATAGATTAGAAGTAAAAAACCCTGGAGGGTTGCTAATGGGTATAACTAAAGATAATATTTTACACAAAACAGCTAGACGAAATCCTCATATAATTAAGATTTTTCACGACCTCAATCTCATGGAAGGGGAAGGCTCTGGTTATGATTTGATGTATGAAATAAGTAGCCGTAATGCTAAACCTTTTCCAACTATTGAGGCAGAATATGATAGTGTAAATGTTATTCAAGAATCAAAAATATTGGATGAAGATACTGTCGCTTTGCTAGAATACGTATCAAATCATTACCAACTGTCTCAACGTGAGTTCATAGCATTAGGTATTATTTCTCGTAGCCAGAAAATATTAACGACTCAACTATACAAACAACTACAATTGCCAGAAGAAGAAAGGCTTAGAACCTACGTAAATAGACTGCTTGAGCAAGGATTGATTAGTAGTAGAGGCTTAAAGAAAGGTACAGAATATCTCATTAATCCACAGTTGATAGCTAATGCTAAACTAAACGTAAAAGCAAGTCTCAAAGTAATAGAACAGCACAAGTTAAAAGCTCTCATTGTTGAAGAACTGCGGCTTCGTCCACAAAGCAGTATTGATGAAATTCATAAAAGTTTTGGTGAGATAGAAAGAAAAGATATACAGAAAGCTGTTTATGAACTAGCCCAAGAAGGTGAGCTTGAACATTCTGGTGGGACTAAAGGAAGGATATATTGGTTGGCAAAAAAAAAAATAACTGAAAAATAAATCAAAAAAAACAAAACAATAGCTTATTCATTATCAACTACTTAGGTGTTTTATTTTCTTTTTAAAAAGTTAAAATACTAAATAAAAAAATATAATAAAACAGCTTAAAGAAGAACTAGACAAAGGGTTTATCTTATTAAGAAAAGCCCCAAATCTTGCGATTTGGGGCTTTTTTGTTGCAGTATCCTTATTTTATCGCTCTTTCCGCAATTTCTGTGCCTGATGCCTATGAATCTGAGATTACTCCATCATATCAGTATATCAAGTGTAAGTCTAAATATTCGTTTCTATGATTTCAAAATCGAAGGGTGCTGCTGTAAATAATGCAATGTTTTTTCGACAAGGTGATGGTGTGCAGCCGCTAAAACAATCGTTGCTTCTGTAGGCAAATGATTGGTCAGTTGGTGAATGCGTTTGGCTGGAATAATGTCATCTTTAGCACCAACAAAACAATAAAATGTTGTATGGTATTGTTTGCCAAGTGCTACAATTTGTTGCACAGATATACGAAAGTGACTCATACCTAGCCATGTGGCATAAAGCAACTGGCGTTTTTGTGGCGTTGACAAAAGCTTGCTTACAAGTATGGCACTCGAAGCGGGCAACAATCCTATTCGTCTTAATCCTTGACTGATACGGATAATCAATGCAGGATTGGCTAAAACCCACTGAAACAGTTTTTGTCCTAAAATGCGCTGGGTAGCTAACCTGTACAAAGGATGTACCACAATGCCATCGGGAGCAATCAAGAAGATTTTATCTATCTGAGCAGCATAATGCCGATAGCTCGTAAGTACCATTTTTGCTCCAATACTAAACCCTATCAAAGAAAACCGTTGAATCTGGTTTTTTGTTAAAAAATCATTGAAAAATTGTAGCCAAGCTTCCACTGTACAAGAACTTACAGACTTTAGTTGGCTTTGTCCATGAAAAGGCAAATCGAATAGATAAGTGGTATAGTCTTGGGTAAAAGCCTCAGCCAAAGGCATAAAACAGGAAAAATCCTGCCCAACACCATGAAAGGCGAGCAGGATTTTTGAACCGTTTCCTATTTTTTTATAATACAATTGCATTAGCTCAATAGCTCCAACAAGTATTTGGCATTTTTTGATTAATGTCCTTTACCTGAGCTTTTTACTACTTCTTGGTCAAAGTCGATGTTTTGTTTTCTCAATACTCTTTGTACCTGAATACCGAAGAAGAACAAATAAGCAAAACAAACTACCGCCAACAAATACGATTCTTGAATCCCTATTTTATCAGCAATCAAGCCTTGTACCACTGGAATCACCGCACCACCCAAAATCATCATAATCAAAAATGCAGCACCTTGGTTGGTATATTTACCCAAACCTGCCGTGCCGAGCGAGAAGATAGATGGCCACAATACCGAGCAGAACAAGCCTCCGCTAATAAGCAAAAACAAAGCAATTGGTCCTTCAAAAAGTACCCCCAACAACGACGTAACAGCCCCACAAGCAGTATAAATGAGTAGGGTTCTTACGGGTTTTTCTTGGGTAGCAAAAAATGCTCCAATCATGATAACTACGCAGAAAGCATAAGGAAGCAAATCTTGTACTTCGTTACCGCCAAGGGCATTTACGCCCAACACAATGGCAAAAGCCACAAAAGGAATCACGACAAACAAAAGCTTTTTGGTACTTTCGCTCAAACTAAAATTACTGATTGATGCCGTCCAACGACCAATCATCATACTACCCCAAAATAAGGATACGTATTTAGAAATTTGAGAAGATTCTAAGTTTTGGGTTTCTTTCAAATATTCGCCCAAGTTACTACCAATGGTTACTTCAACTCCTACATACACAAAAATGGCGGTCATGCCAAGTACCAATTGTGGGTATTTCAAGGCACCCGTTCCGATTTCTACTTCTTCGTCGTTGGTGATGCGAGGCAATTTAGAGAGCTTGAAAAATACAGCAAACAAGGCAAATACAACGCCCAAAATAAGATAAGGAGCTTTTACCGAGTCGATAGAAGCGTTTTTGGCGGCATCGGCCGAAATCGAACCGAAGATGGCATAACTAATCAAAGCTGGGCCAATGGTACCTCCAAGGTTATTTACTGCCCCTCCCAAGTTGATGCGTTGTGCCCCCGTGGCAGGGTCGCCCAAGGCAATCATAAATGGTTGTGTGGCAGTTTGCTGCAACGAAAAGCCTAAGCCTACAATAAATAAGGCAGAAAGCAAAATGGGAAACGACTTGAGTTCGGCGGCTGGGTAAAATAAAATTGTACCGACTGCCGAAATAATTAAGCCATAAATGATACCGTTTTTGTAGCCAATTTTATTCAAAATATCTCCTTTGATAATGCCCGAAACGACAAAATATAGGATTGAACCAACAAAATAAGCAGCATAAAAGGCAAAGTCCACAAGCTGGGCTTGCCATTGTAATAACTCAAATTTTTCTTTGAAAAGGGGAATCAAAATACCGTTCGATGCGGCTACAAAACTCCAGAAAAACCACACGGTCATCAGTGTGTAAAGTGCCGATTGATTACTTTGGGTTGAAGAATGCGACATAGTTGAGTAATGGGTTAAAAAAGAGAATAGACAAATTCTGCATTAAATCTACAACATATTTTGTCAAAAAATAGCTATTCTTCCCCTAAACAAGCGAAAATATTTTAAAATTTTTTAATAATAAGTAACATATTACATAATCACGTAAAATATTACAGTTTTAACGAATAGCGATAGAATCATATACTACGACTTTCGACCAAAGATGTTTGTTTTCTTCGATAAATTGTTTGTGTAAGGGATGTACCAAATACTTTTCTTCGGCTTCTTTGGTGGCAAACAACAGCAACACCGAAAAGGTATAACTGGCATCGGTAACGGATTTGTCGAAATCGTTGATAGACGAACGCCCAATGTGTGCCGCCGCAATCTCGGTGATTTGTCCGAGTTTTTGTAGGGCTTTGTACAATTGTTGATAAGCTTCTTGGTTTTGTGGCTCTTTTAACCAGAAAAAAACATGGTGCGAAAAAGCAGGAAGCTTGGCTGGTGTATGGGCGTTGGTTTCCATAAAAGTACTTGTTGTGAGGGCTGTACCTACCGCTAAACCTTGAGCGGTATTTGTGAGAAATTTTCTACGAGATGTGCTTGTTTTCATAATCATGATGGTTGAAGGAAATGGATAAAATAGTATTGTCGCACTTAAATGCAATTTAAGCAAACCAATTTACCTAATTTCAGGTTTACTTTTCAATAAACATCGCATTTTACTTTAATCCACAACATGAATATCACCATCCTTTCTACCTCGCCACGCAAAAAAAGCAATACCTTGCGTTTTGCTAAAAGTGTTCAGTCGATATTACAAACGCAGGGCTTTACATCGGTTTCTTTGGTCGATTTTGAGGCGTATGATGTGCCATTTTTCGGACAAGGCTTTTTGAACAAAAATGCCCTCAGTTCCTTTCAGCAAAACCTGATTTCAGCATGGGAACAAGCCGATTTGGTATTTATCGTCATGCCAGAGTACAACTGGTTTCCTGATGCCGAATTGATTAACTTACTGAACCATTTGGGCGGAAAAGATTTTGCTCATTTATTTGGAGAAAAAACCTTTGCTTTGGCAGGTGTATCGAGTGGAAGAGGAGGAAAACTACCAGCCATCGAAATTAATATCATGCTGAATAAACTGATTAATTTCTTGAATCAATATTCGGTGGTTTCGCCTCGCATTTATGAGTCGCACGAAACACCGCAAAACCTCAACGAAGCAGGCGAATTTACGGGCAATGAAGTATATGAAAAAACCGTAAAAGCCTTTGTCGATTATTCGTTGGAAATTGCTAACCGCTGGAAAAAGGCTTAGAAAAATGTATCACCAAGGCACTGATTGCCTTGGTGATACAGCGTCTTATTGTAGTTTTTTATAGCGAATGCGTTTGGGCGTTGCATCTGTACCCAAGCGTTTGCGACGGTTTTCTTCGTATTCCGAAAAGTTACCTTCAAACCAATACACCTGCGAGTCGCCTTCAAAAGCCAAAATATGCGTAGCGATGCGGTCTAAGAACCAACGGTCGTGCGAAATCACTACGGCACAACCGCCAAAGTTTTCGAGGGCCTCTTCCAACGCACGCAAGGTATTTACGTCGAGGTCGTTGGTAGGCTCATCGAGCAGTAGCAAATTCGCTCCTTCTTTGAGCATCATAGCCAAATGTACACGGTTGCGTTCGCCACCCGACAAATTACCAATTTTCTTTTCTTGGTCGGCTCCTGCAAAATTGAAGCGGCTCACATACGCACGTGCATTTACCTGTTTGTTGCCCAACATCAGTTGTTCTGTTCCACCCGAAATGGTTTCAAAAACCGACTTCTCGGCTTTTAATTGGTGGTGTTCTTGGTCCACATACGCCATTTTTACGGTGTCACCTACTTCAAATGTACCAGCATCGGGTTTTTCTTGCCCCGTAATCAGCTTAAATAACGTGGTTTTACCAGCACCGTTTGGCCCAATAATACCGACGATACCTGCTGGAGGCAACGAAAAGCTCAGGTTTTCAAACAACAATCTATCGCCGTAGGCTTTCGATACATTTTGGACTTCAATTACTTTATTGCCCAAACGAGGCCCTGGCGGAATAAACAATTCGAGCTTGTCTTCTTTTTGTTTGTTTTCTTCCGAAAGTAATTTTTCATAAGCTCCCAAACGAGCCTTCGATTTTGCCTGACGAGCCTTGGGTGCCATCCGAACCCACTCCAATTCTCGTTGTAAAGTCTTTTGGCGTTTCGATTCTGTTTTTTCTTCTAAGGCCAAACGATTTTGTTTTTGTTCGAGCCACGACGAATAATTTCCTTTCCAAGGAATCCCTTCGCCCCTGTCGAGTTCGAGAATCCATCCGGCTACGTTATCTAAGAAATAGCGGTCGTGGGTTACGGCAATCACCGTGCCTTTGTATTGGCGAAGGTGTTCTTCTAGCCAAAGCACCGACTCGGCATCGAGGTGGTTGGTTGGCTCATCCAGAAGCAACACGTCGGGTTCTTGCAGCAACAAACGACAAAGGGCTACTCGTCGTTTTTCACCACCCGACAACTTGGCTACCGAAGCCTCCGAGGGCGGACAACGCAAGGCATCCATTGCTTTTTCCAAGCGTGTATCGAGTTCCCAAGCGTTGAAGTGGTCGAGTTTTTCTTGGACTTCACCTTGGCGGGCCAGCAATTTGTCAAAATCGGCATCGGGGTCGCCAAATGCTTCGTTGATTTCGTCAAATTCTTTTAGTAAAGCTACAATTTCGGCAACGCCTTCTTCTACAATTTCTTTAACCGTTTTGTTGGGGTCGAGTTGTGGTTCTTGCTCCAACAAGCCTACCGTATAGCCTGGCGAAAACACCACATCGCCTGTATAACTTTTATCGATACCAGCAATAACCCGAAGCAACGACGACTTCCCAGAGCCATTTAGCCCAAGTACGCCAATCTTTGCCCCATAAAAAAAGGAGAGATAAATATTTTTAAGGATTGTTTTTTGAGGCGGAACAGTTTTAGAAACCCGCTCCATTGAAAAAATAATGGTTTCTTGACTCATTGTTTTTTTGTTTTATGCGACACGTCAAATTAAATTTATAAAGAATTTCAAAGCTCTTGCCCAATAAATTCATGCAACAAGCGTTTTTAGGGCGAAACATCACTCAAGCTGAGAAAAAGACTCAATTTTATCACTTTGTCCTGACTTATTTGTTGAAAAATTAATATTTTTTTTATTTGCCCAAGATTGCTTAATACATTTGTAGTACCAAAACTGCAAGCTATACGTAAGCAAGCAAACCGCCAATGAAGTTTCTATAAGCGTTTGTGCGGCTGTACGACGGAGGCAAAAAAAGTTTTTACCCTAAAAAAAGACAGGTCTAAAATTTTTTTTACCGTTTACTGGATAATCTAAACAAAATGTTAGATTTTTTGTTGAATTTCAGTAAATTGCAGGAAAATAATTCATTAATCAATCACAAAACAAAAGCAGGTTCAATTAAATTTGTTTCAATCTTACTAGGTTATTCTTGATATTGCTTTAGCTAGGTATAAAGTAATATCTTTATCTAAACAAAACAAGTGTCACATTAACCTAAACCATGAATCCCGTTAGAGCTATGAGCATTGCCAGACACTCTAACCACGCAACGAAAACCAATGGAAAACACAGTAAAAACCGCAGCCGAGTACGGCTATTGTAAAGATGGTAAGGTCTTTTTGAAAGGATATTTAGAATACCCAGACCGCCTTATTGGTGTTGTTCGTAACACCGAAGAAGAAGCGCTCCAATACTTTGTGAATCGTTTTGCTATTGCCGAAAACAAAGTGAATTTGCTCTTTTCTCAGGTAGATGACGCACAGAATAAAGGCTCTTACCTCACCAAATTACTCCAACTACGTAAAAACTTAATCGAGTTCGATGGCTTGGGTAATTTCGTTCCTCTACTTCACAAATTAGACGAACTAGAACTACAGTTGCGTGAGCTTATTCTCAACAACCAAATCAAAAACCTTGAAATCAAAAGGGCGTTGATTGACGAAGTCAAAAAAGCTACCGATGCTACCGAAGACTGGACGAAGGCAACTGAGGCTATCATGGAAATCAAAACCAAATGGTTGAAAACCGGCCCTGTTGACAAAGCCCTACAAGATAGCATCGAAGCAGAGTTCAATGCCATTGTTGACGATTTCTTTGTGCGTCGTAGAGAATACTATGCCGAGAAAAACCGCATTATCGACGAAAAACTTGCACAATTGCAACGAATTGTCGATTCGGCGAGAGCCTTACGCTATGAGCAAGACGTGGACGCTGGCTTTGCTAAAATCAAAGACTTGCAGCGTGAGTGGAAAACCATCGGACAAGTACCGCCGAAAAAGCAAAGTTTGCTTTGGAAGCAGTTTAAGCGTTCGAGCGATTTCTTCTTTGAGCGTTACAACAACGTGAAAGGTATCGTTTCTAGACCAAGAGTGGACCCTCGTTTGCAACAAATGATTGACATGACCAACGAGCTAGAACGCAATTTCCCTGACCAAGTGAATATTCCGCAAACAGCCGACAAAGCGAAGGCGTACTTGGTGAAATGGAAAGAACTTTCGGCACAAGTGAAAAATGTTGATAGAAACTTGGCAGAACGCTTCCGCAATATTTGCGACAAGATTTTTGAAATGAACTACCTTTTGCGTGTAATTTCATATCGTCACCCTGCACTCAACGAAAAACCTCGTATTGAGCAGTTGAAGATTATGATTAACCAAATGGACTACATGACGAAGAAAGAGAAAAACGAATTGGATTCGTTTATTTCTGAATCGCAATATTCAGGACAAATGGGCGACAAATTGGTTATCAATAAAATCAATACCCAAAAACGTAAAATTTCAATGAAAGAAACGCTTTTGGTTGAATTTAAAAAAGAACTAGAAACGTTGCTTGGACAATAGTACTTGTGGTTTCATCTTCACAAAGCCGATTGAGTAAATCAATCGGCTTTGTGTTTTTACAGGGTATTTTCAAGTAATAACTGGCGGTGTTCTCGGTATAAACCTTCGGCAAGTTCCTGCAAAATAGCCAACGATTGTAGCGTTTTCGAGGAGTAATTGCCCCCATAAATGGTAGCGTCTATTTCTCTCAGGGCATCCGAAAGCCTTGTATCTTTCAGGTTATCTAAAATTTCTTTCGTAGTAAAAGTCGTGAAAGGTTTGTTTTCCAAACGTTCTATGTACTTTTTCCACAAAATAAGGGCTTTTTCCACATTTTCTACCCGCCTATTACTGTCGTCGGTTGGTCGGCTCAAGCGTTGAAAAATACGCTGAAATTCATCGTAGCGTCGCCTAAACTGAAAAAGGCTAATTTGCCTCCTGATGGGTTTGCCAAAAAGCCAAAAAATCAAGGCTCCAACAATAACCAATGCGAAAAATATAGCCGCAACAAAAGGATAATTGGCCTGCTGTCGCATCGGATAAGGCGTAGTATCGGGCTGCAAATGCAGGGTATCGGGGCGAGCCGTCGTAGGCAGGATATTTTTAAAAAAAATGATGTCTGATGGCGACCAAATACTGGTACAATCTTGGGGCGTTCGTATATACACGGGCAAACGAAACGACTGCACTGGCTCTACTTCAAACGAAACCAAGGTATAAACCACGCTATCGACGCTAATATCATGCTGGGTGTTGGTCGGGAAATACGAACGATTAACCAACTCGAAAGGGGCAAAATTGTAGGAAGAATCTGGAAAGAAAATATCAGCCGAAGGGTTATGATGATAACTCAACGAAAATTGCACAGGCGTACCAACCTGTATGCTATCTTGTAAAAATTGTCCTTTGGGCAAAAAAGTACGGGCATTTTTTTGTGCCAAACTTGTCCAACTGCTCAATAAAGCACTGACCAAAAATGATAGACAGACAGTTTTGCGTAAAAATACAGGTATTTCTCTCCAACAGTTTCTTCTCATTTTTTTCTAACCTTAAATAACTTTATCAATTTTGGCACATAATCTTCAGACGCATCAATAGACAAATAGTTGGCTTTATGTTGTTTACAAAGCTGTTCTAGCTGTTGGGAATTGTCTTCAAAAAGGCTTTTCATTTTATTTCTAAACCAATTAGACGAAGCATTGACCCATATTGTTTTGCGACTTTCGGTATCAAAAACGGGAATAATTCCTAGGCGTGGCAGGTTTGTTTCTCGCTGGTCGTACAAATGGATTACGACTAAATCGTGCTTACGAGCCAAGGCTTTGAGGTTTTCTTCATAACCCACATCAATAAAATCGGAAACCAAAATAATGAGGCTGCGTCGTTTGAGAACTTCGAGTGCAAACAAAATCATTTTTTTGAGGTTTGTTCCAAGCGATTCTGGGCGAAGTTTAAACAACTCGAAAATAGTACGATAGCCATGTTTCATGGTGTTGGCTGGCTTGATATATCGTTCTTTTTGGTCGGAAAAACACAACAGTCCTACATGACTTGCCTCTTTGATAGCCGACAAAGCCAATACGCCACAAATTTCTTTGCTGGTATCGAGCTTAGAGCGGTCGGAGCGACCTACGTCTTGCGAAGCACTTACATCGAGCATAAAGAAAACCGTTTGTTCTTTTTCTTCCTTAAAAATTTTAATAAACGTACCATGCCCTTTTGCCGTGGTGTTCCAGTCGATGAGCCTTACGTCGTCGCCATATTGGTACAAACGTAAATCGCTAAATTCAAGCCCCGAACCTTTGAATACCGAATTGAAGTTACCCCGCATTTGGGACGTAACAGCTTTTCGGATACGAATTTCAAATTTATGTAATTTTGCAAGAAATTCTTGAGGATTCATACGCAAGATAAGAGCGGTTGTTTGGCAAACAACCAAGACAACTGTCTGATAAACACAACACTTTTGTTAATTATTCTTAATTCTCTGACGAGAATCAGAAGATTTCCTTTAAAACTACCTAAAATCCCTGTAATTTTGAAATGTGAGAACAAGAATTCTGCTTTTAATCGGGCTGTTGGCTGCTTGTAGCTCGGCAGACAAGCCCAAAAATTTGATTCCCCAAGACGAGATGGTCAAGCTTTTGGGAGAAATACATATTATTGAAAATCAGGTAAATAATCTGCATTTGGGCAGTGCTGATTCGTCGTTGGTGGTGTATAAAGCCCTTGAAACAAGGCTTTTCAAACAATATAAAATAGATACCTCTGTCTATTTAGCAAGTTTTAAATACTACGTTGGTCGTCCCGAAGAATTTAAAGGTATGTACGAACAAGTAGTGAAAAACCTCGAAATACGCAGCAAGCAAAAAACACCTAAGCCTACTGCCGGACAACCCAAAAAAATTATCAGAGCCGACCGCTAAGGCGTGCTTCACCACTAATCTTTATTGTATCATATCAAATCGTGCCGAGCGTAGCTTTGGTACAAGCAAACAAATGAGTAGCCGTATTGTTATTATTCCGACATATAATGAAATAGAAAACATCGAAGCCATTATTCGTAAAGTAATGGGCTTGGTTTTGTCCTTTGATGTTTTGATTGTTGACGATGGTTCGCCCGACGGAACAGCCCGTGTGGTAAAAGAATTGCAAGCAGAGTTTGGCACAGACCGTTTACATTTACAAGAAAGAAAAGGTAAATTAG
The DNA here is from genome assembly GCA_013298025.1 of Cytophagales bacterium. Lineage (GTDB taxonomy): Bacteria > Bacteroidota > Bacteroidia > Cytophagales > Spirosomataceae > Flectobacillus. The sequence goes on from JAAFJE010000031.1 coordinate 39,667, forward strand.
GATTAGGTACGGCCTATATTCATGGTTTTCGCTATGCCTTACAACGTCACTATGATTATATTTTTGAAATGGATGCCGATTTTTCGCATAATCCCGAAGACCTTATTCGCCTGTATGAAGCCTGTGCTGCTGGCGGTGCCGATTTGGCTATTGGTTCTCGTTATATCAAAGGCGTAAATGTGGTCAATTGGCCCATGGGCAGGGTGTTGATGTCGTATTTTGCAGGCTATTATGTACGTTTTATTACACAGATGTCTATTATGGATGTAACGGCAGGCTTCAAATGCTACCGTGCATCGGTATTGAAGACAATCCAGCTCGAAAAAATACGCTTTGTAGGCTATGCTTTTCAGGTAGAAATGAAGTTTACTACTTGGAAATACGGATTCAATATTGTGGAAGTACCCATTATTTTCACCGACCGCACCAAGGGCGTTTCAAAGATGTCGGCTAAAATTTTTAAAGAAGCAGTATTAGGGGTTTTACAAATGAAAATTTCGAGCTTTTTCAGGCAATACCATCGTACCGACGACCATGCCATTGCCAAAGAACCCTTGGCTGTAGAGGAATAAAAGCCCAAAACTTAATCTTCGAGGATATTACCCATAAATGAGTTTTTGGCGGCAAACGACAAAAGCAAAAAAACAATAGCCCAACGCAAGTAAGGATGGTAATAGTCTTGTACGTTTTTGAAACGGTTTTGCTTGATTTTTACTTTTTCTAAACGGTTGATTTCGTTGAAAATAAGTCCTAACGAGCGTGCATCTACAGCCCTAAAAAAACGCCCTTGGCTGATACTAGCAATTTTGCGAAGGGTTGTTTCATCTACTTTTTCGGTCGTATTTTTATCGTTTCCTACAGCAATGGTATAAACTTTGATGCCAAAAGCTTTGGCCAATTGTGCCGATACAATCGGGTCGAGGTTGCCTGCGGTATTATCTCCGTCAGAAATAAGAATGGCAATTTTGGTCTTCGAGTCTATTTCACGCATTCGGTTGATACACATACCCAAGGCATTGCCAAGCGCTGTACCATCGGTAGTAATCAGGGCAGGCTTGATGTCGTTGATGTATTCTTTGAGCAAGTCGTAGTCGGTTGTAAGCGGACAAAGCGAAAACGGTTCGCCAGCAAAAATCACCATGCCGATACGGTCTTGGAAACGTCCTTCGATAAATTTTTGGGCTACTTTTTTAGCAACCGCCAAGCGACTCGGTTGCAAGTCTTGGGTTTCCATTGATGCTGAAATGTCTAAGGCCAACATAATATCAATGCCCTCAGACACACTTTCGGCTTCGGAAATCGCCTTTTGTGGGCGTGCCAATGCTACAAAAATCAGAGTAATGCTTATCATCAATAAAATGCCCGGCAGGAAACGCAACCAACTGACCCAATTGGAACTTATCTGACTGGCAGGAAAGGCAACGGGCAGTTTTTGTACAGCATTGCCTCTCAGCCAACTCCGAATCAAATACAAAAATGGTACGGCAAGAATACAATACAAATAATAAGGTTGTTCCCACTCAAACGACGAGAGGGTCTGTAATTGAAACCAGTACCTCGAAAACCAGTCTTGCATGATTAAGCCTATTTTATGTTGCGTTTTACATCATATTTACCAGTGTATTACCTCGTAGCACAGGCAACACATCGTACAAATCGTGTTGTAAGCAATAAGCGATGTCTTTCTGTATGCCCAAGCGTTGTAGCCTTCTCACGTGCGAAGAAGAAGCCACATAAGCCAATAAATCGTCTTTCGCAAATTGGTACTGACGATAAGCCATCAAAGCAGCGTCTTCGTCGATGATAAACTCGTCTTTGAGGCGTTCTACCAAAGCTCCGGCAAAGAGCGTATCTTCTAAATTGGGTTTTCCTTTCCAGCCTGCACACAGCACCAGTACATCGTATTGTTGGTCTTTGAGGTAATTCGCCAATGCCTCTAAGTTGAGAAAAGAGCCAACCATCACCTTTACCGCCGATTTCGATTTTGTAATTGCCAGTGTACCGTTGGTGGTAGTAACGCAAATAGTAGCATCTTTTACCTTATCTACCATATAACTGAAAGGCGAATTATCAAAGTCGAAGCCTTCGGGCGTTTTGCCATCGCGCTCGGCAGCCGCCAAATAGCCTTTTTGTTGATAAGCCACACATTCTTCTACCGTAGCTACAGGTATAATGGCACTTACGCCATTAGCAAAAGCGGTGGTCATACAAGAAGTAGCCCTGAATATATCGACTACTACTACAATAGAATTTTCGATTTTGTGCAGATGTAATAGTTCAGGCGTTAAGCAAACATCAATTGTTTTCATGCGTTATGTGTTAGTTGGGCAACAAAATGCCATCATTTACTAGGGCAAATGTAGGTTTTTGCCCAAGGTTTTAGGTCGAAAAAACGTAAAATTTATTTCAAAAAAGGCAGTTTTACTACCTGAGCTTTGAGGTATTTATTACGAATATTGATGTAAATGTCTGTTCCTATTTTACTAAATTCGGTAGCAACATAGCCCATGCCAATGCCCTTGCTGAGTGAAGGCGATTGTGTACCCGAAGTTACTTCGCCGATAATATTGCCCGTAGCATCCATAATTTCGTAGTGTTGGCGAGGAATACCCCTATCAAGCATTTCAAAACCTACTAATTTTTTGGTAGGGCCATTTGTCTTGATTTGTTGATGAAAATCGGCATGGATAAAGCTTTTGTTAAACTTGGTAATCCAACCCAAGCCCGCTTCGATAGGAGAAGTCGTATCGTCGATGTCGTTGCCATACAAACAATAGCCCATTTCGGTACGGAGGGTATCTCTTGCTCCTAGCCCTGCTGGAACAATGCCAAATTCAGCACCTGCTTCAAAAATGGCATCCCACATTTGTTTGGCGTACTCGTTGGGTACATATACTTCCATACCGCCAGCACCTGTATAGCCTGTTGTGGCAATCAATACATTTTGAATCCCTGCTACTGTGCCTTCTTTGAAAGTATAATACGACATTTCTGCCAAATTGAGTTCGGTTAGTTTTTGCATCGTAGCCACGCCTTTAGGCCCTTGTACGGCCAACAGGCTCAGGCTATCGCTGATGTTTTCCATCGTTACACCAAACGTATTATGACTTTGCATCCACTGCCAATCTTTTTCGATATTAGAAGCATTGACAACCACAAAATATTCTTCGGCACTACGACGATAAATCAACAGGTCGTCCACGATGCCTCCTTTGTCGTTGGGCAAGCACGAATACTGCACCTTACCATCGAATAGGGCTGTTACGTCGTTAGAAGTAACATACTGCAAAAACTCGGTGGCACGCTCGCCTTTCACAATAAATTCGCCCATGTGCGATACGTCAAAAACGCCTACACTGTTTCGTACTGCCAAATGCTCTTGAATCAGATTGCTATACAACACAGGCATCGAATAACCTGCAAAAGGCACCATTTTAGCCCCCAAGGCTACGTGTACATCGTTTAGAAATACGTGTTTGAGTTGTTCTGTTTGTTCCATTTCGTAGTTAGTTGAAAAAGATGCACAAAGGTAAGCATTTTACAGCATTTGCTTGGACAAAAGCGTAAAAACTCCCTATACGCTACCTGCGTAGCTGGGCAGAAAGGTGTTTCTGATGCCAGAAATATGCTTCTAAAAGTCTTGAAGGGGTAGTCATAAAAGGATTGGTGATGGGAAAATATAGCTACTTGATTTTTTAAATAAATTTAAAAAGGTATTTTTCTTATAAAAATTTGTTTTATATCTATATAAATCGTAACTTATTGCATACCAAAATCTTAAATCGAACAATTATGAAAAAAGTATCCCATCTTATCTTACACAAAGGAAATACCGTAAATGTGATTGAAAGTACAAAGACTGTTTTTGAAGCCTTAGAAATTATGATTTCTAAGAATATTGGGGCGTTGGTGGTATATCAAGATGGCGAATTTAAAGGGCTATTGACCGAGCGTGATTATGCCCGTAAAGTTGCCATTATGGGGAAAAACTCGCATGATACACTGGTTGACGAAATCATGCAAACCCAACCTGCCACGGTTAAGTTTGATGATACGATAGAACGTTGCATGGAAATTATGTCTGACAAACACATTCGTTATTTGCCAGTAGTGGCCGACAACCACGTGGTTGGCTTGGTTTCGATGGGAGATTTAGTACGATTTATTATCGAAGACCAAAAGCACACCATTAACCATTTACAAAACTTTATTTCGGGTGTAGTTGCGTAATAATGAACTGTATTAAAAAACAAAATTTTAGGCAAATATTATTTTGCGAGAGCTGTTTTATTTGCCTGAAAATCATTTTGAAATACAGTGTTGTTTTTAATAATTGCGAAAGCTTGTCTAATTAATTT
>JAAFJE010000032.1 GCA_013298025.1 Cytophagales bacterium
GGATGAGAGAGTATATCAAAGGTAAACATCAATCTATATTTGCGGATTTGACATATAAATTTGCCCGTTGGGTCAATATACAACTAGCTTATAATCAAAAACTTATAAAAATCATCGGGTAGAGTAGGAAAAGTGTTGTTAGCAATACAGGAAATAATACATTTTCCTATTTTTATCCTCAATTTGCCTTTTGTAATTTGTCGTATCCCTTTTTCAATAAAGACCATGAAGAAAACTGTTGTTATAGATATTGTAGGACTGAGTAGCAGCGTAATTGGCGAGTATATGCCTTTTTTGCAACAATACTTAGAAAAAAGACATTTGACCAAAATCAAACCTATGTTGCCAGCCGTTACTACCACGGCACAAAGCTGCTATCTTACGGGCAAATACCCCACTGACCACGGCATTGTGGGCAATGGCTGGTACGACCGCCAAGATGCCGAAGTGAAGTTTTGGAAACAGTCGAATAAATTGGTGGAGGCTGAAAAGATTTGGGAAGCCGCCAAGCGTCAAAATCCTGCGTTTACGTGTGCTAAAATGTTTTGGTGGTACAATATGTATGCCACAGCCGACTACTCGGTTACGCCTCGACCACAATACCATGCCGATGGCGTAAAAGCTCCCGATTGCTATTCGTATCCTGCCAGTCTTAGAGATGACTTACAGGCTGCATTGGGTACTTTTCCCTTGTTTAATTTTTGGGGCCCCAACGCCAATATCAAATCGTCTAAGTGGATTGCCGATGCTTCGGTGTGGGTGGACAAGCAATATGACCCTACCTTGAGCCTCATTTATTTGCCTCATTTAGATTATTGTTTACAAAAATTTGGCACAGATTTTAGCAAAATCAAACAAGAACTCTGCGAAATTGATACCCTTTTAGCAGGTTTAGTAAAACATTTCCAAGAAAAAGACGCACAAATCATCATTTTATCGGAATACGGCATCAACAATGTGAGTCGGCCAATCCATATCAATCGTATTTTACGAGAAAATGGACTCATCAATGTTCGTGTCGAAAGAGGTTTAGAATTACTTGATGCAGGAGCGTCGGCGGCTTTTGCTACAGCCGACCACCAAATTGCCCACGTGTATATCAACGACCCAAGCAAAAAGGCATTAGTAAAACAAATCCTTGAAAAAGTGGCAGGTATTGGTTTGGTGTTGGATGAAGAAGGAAAAAAAGCCCATCACCTCGACCACGAGCGTTCGGGCGATTTGGTGCTGGTAGCCGATGCCGATAGCTGGTTTACTTATTACTATTGGTTCGACGATGCCAAAGCTCCCGATTATGCCCGTTTGGTGGACATCCACCGTAAGCCGGGCTATGACCCTGTTGAAATGTTTATGAATCCTGCTAACCCATTTATCAAGCTGAGAGCCGCTTATAAATTAGCTAGAAAGTTGTTGGGATTCAGGTATTTAATGGATGTGATTCCCTTAGATGCCAGTTTGGTCAAAGGCTCGCACGGTAGTATTTTGGTGGACGAGGCGTATTATCCTGTATTGATTACCGACCAACCGATTGCAGGCGATGCCATTGAAGCCACGGCGGTATATGATGTAATTTGGCAACATATTTTTGGGAAATAGTTTGAAATAAATGCTTTTCCGTCTAAATCAGCGTCGGTCTTGTCGCCTAAATTCTACAGGTGAAAGACCGACGTATTTTTTGAAAAGCTTGGCAAAATAATTGGGATATTCAAATTCAAGCAAATAGGCAATTTCGGATACCGAATGCGAAGTATGGAGCAAATATTTTTGGGCTTCTTGAATAAGGTTTTGATGCACCATTTCGATAGCCGATTTGCCTGCCACAGCCTTACAAATACGGTTGAGATGCACTGGAGAAATATGGAGTTGCTCGGCAAAAGCTGGAATACTTTGGTGGGGCGATGCCCCTTTGATGAGTTGCTGGAAACGCCTGAAATAACCCATTTGCAAAGAATCGCCTTGCCATTGGTTTTTCTGCGTTGTGAGCCGATGAGTGTATAAAAAAAACTGCGTTAACAAAGCCCTAATCATCAACGAGCGTTCGGGTTGCTCGCTGAAAAGCTCTTCTTCTAAATGCTTGAGTAAGGTAAGCATGGTATCAAACAAATTTTCTTCTGTAAAATATTGTAAAACCCTGATTTTCTCAAACGTTTGCCACACAGGATGCGATGTTTGAAAAATATCTTCTATGATACTAGCCGATAAAGTCAGAATAAAGCCCTCTACAGGCGGATTATAGGTTAACCCATGCAAGGCGGTGGCAGGTATCACAATCACACAGGGGGCTTCGATGGTTTGGCTTTCAAAAGCATCTTGAAAGCTTAAAGAACCATTTTTTATGATAAAAACCTGAAATAATTGAATATGTACATGAGGATTTATATGCCAATCGAAATCTTTACTCCGAGAAGCAATGCTTTCTAAAAAAATATACTCCGCCGAATATCTCCCCGATTCGTCGCCGTATAGCCCATCATAATTGATTATCTTCTTATTTTCTTGCATAAGCTATGTTCTAATTTTATCCTTAAAAGTAAGAAAAGTTTCCTGAGAAAAGTATTCCCCAAACGTAATTTTGTCATCGAAAATTTATCCCAGACCAGCCATAACATTTATGATAGACAACCTTACATGGGAACTAGCCCACTTGGCTCACGTAGAACTGCTTACGCCTAAACTAGACGAAAGCATTCGCTTTTTTACCGAAATTTTGGGAATGTCTATTGCCGAAACCGCAGGCGATTCGGCGTACTTACGTGCTTATGACGACTACGAGCATTATACCCTCAAACTTACAGCCCACAAACACGCTGGTATTGGGCATTTTGCTTGGCGTACCCGTAGCCGAGAAGCCTTAGAACGACGAGTAAGGGCTTTGGAAGCGACCAAGTTGGGTATCGGCTGGTGCGAAGGCGAGTGTGGCTATGGCGATACCTACCGATTTCGCTATCCTGACGGGCATTTGTGTGAAATCTATTTCGATACCCGAAAATTTAAAGCCGATGAACATAACAAATCAGCTTTGAAAAACACCGCTAGTAAATACCCCGGCAGAGGCATGAATGTACGCCGCATCGACCACCTGAATCTATTGGCAAAAGACATTGTAGCCTTCCGAAATTTTCAGTTTGGAGTACTGGGTGGCCGCATGACCGAAACCATTATTTTCGATGGCGAACCCAAAGGCGTTTGGGTATCGGTCAATTCTAAATCCTACGATTTAGCCATCACCGAAGACCATTCGGGTTTATCGGGTCGTTTTCACCATCTTACGTATGCCGTTAATAGCCGTGAAGAAGTGCTTTTGGCGGCAGATGTAGCTTTAGAAAATGGCGTTTTTATCGAAACTGGGCCACATAAACACGCCATTCAGCAAACGTTTTTCTTGTACTTGTATGAGCCAGGAGGCAATCGTATCGAAATAGCCAATCCAACAGCTCGCTTGGTGCTTGACCCCGACTACGAAACCATTGTTTGGAACAAAGAAGAACGCCTGAAAGGACAAGCATGGGGGCTGAAAACCGTAGAGAGTTTTCATACCAGAGGTACACCCATGCCCGACGAGCTTTTGTAAAATAGTCATTTTTATACGTCCTAAATTTCCACAGATTAAGTATTAATGTAGAATTGTGAATTGTTAATTAGTACTGTACAAAAGATTAGCTTTATTATTCAACTAAAATGGCGTAGCGGCAACCCTTGCGGTTGCCACATTCCAAATGGCAACCGCAAGGGTTGCTGCTACGCCAAAAAATGCGAAGAATAAGGACGCTTTTGAACAAAATAAAATCCTTCGTACAGCCCTAATTATCAATTATAAGTTAGTGCTTTGATTTTTAGTGTTTTGCATTTTTGTCAAAATTAATTTTGCACTAATACTTATTTTTAATAATTGAAACAAATGAAAAAGAGATTATTAGTCATTGGTGCTCATTCGGGCGACTTTGTTTGGCGGTCGGCAGGCACAATAGCCAAAGCCATTGAAGAAGGAGCGTCAACCCTTGTTGTGTGTATGTCGTATGGCGAAAGAGGCGAATCGGGCGAGCTTTGGAAAGAAAATCCACAACGAAGTGTTGAAAATGTGAAGGAAATACGTCACCAACAAGCCCAACAAGCCGCCGATATACTGGGTACGCCCATCCAGTTTTTAGATTGGGGCGATTATCCGATGTTGATTTCCGACGAAAGAATTACTCAGTTGACCAACCTCATTGGCGATTTTGAACCAACGGTTATTCTAACACATTCGGAAAAAGACCCTTTTAATCCAGACCATCCTTTGGCGTTTCAGGCAACTCAACGGGCTAGGTTGCTTTCGTGTGGTGCAGGCGTACCAAGTGCGTTCAAAAACATAGACCCACCCACTTGGTATTCGTTTGAACCACATCAGCCAGAGTTATGTGGCTTTGTTCCAGATACTTATATTGATATTACTTCGGTGATGGATAAAAAAATAGCCGCCATGAATTGTATGGGAGCTCAGACCTACCTGCGTGATTATTATGCCGAATTGGCGGCACGTAGAGGCAACCACGCCCGTCGGATTTCAGGACAAAAACAGGTACAATACGCCGAGGCTCACCAAAGCCAAGTACCAAGCGTAAGAGCCAGTATTTTTTAACATACGTACTTACTTTAGCCATTTTTGTGATGAATTTAATAGAAGAATTAGCCAAATTTTCGGCGGCTACTTTGCACGAAGCCTTGGGTAAAAAAGGAGAATTGCCAAGTGCCATCAAGCCTATTAGTCGGCAAATGAAAGTTTGTGGGCCTGCTTATACGGTGCAAACCATGCCACGAGACAACGTATTGTTGCACCGAGCATACGCCTACGCCCAAGCCGGCGATGTGCTGTTGGTGCATTGTTCGGGTTTTTATGAAGCGGGCTATTGGGGCGATTTGATGAGCCTAGGGGCAAAAACCAAAGGTATCAATGGCTTGGTTATAGATGGCTGTGTAAGAGATGCCGACGACATTGAAGCGATGAATTTCCCTGTGTTTAGTCGTGGGCTTTGTATCAGAGGCACGTCTAATTACGGCGACGGCACACTCAACGAACCTATCACCATAGGCAATGTGCTGATTAACCCCGGCGATATTGTGGTGGGCGACCGAGATGGAGTAGTGGTTGTGCCACAAGAAAAAATAGAAGAAACCATCGAAAAGGCAATAGCCAGAGAAGCCAAAGAAGCACGGGTCAGAGAACAACTACGACAAGGAAACACGTCTATTCAAATTTATGGCTGGGATGTGCAGTTTGGGTATTGAGATGATGATTTGAAAATTTGAAGATGAGGTGATTTGAAGGTGTGAGGATTTGAAAATTTGATGATTTGAAAATTTGAAGATGTGAGGATTTGAAAAAGGCTAATAAAAATCCCTAACTCACAATTAACTAACTTACAACTCACTAACTCACAACTCACTCAATATATAAAACCATTGATTGTTATGACATTTGCTATATTAGGGCTTGGTGAGGCGGGTGCTCGCTTTGCCAATGATTTAGCCCAACAAGGGTACAAAGTGCTAGGATTCGACCCGAATCCACAACGAGCTTTGCACGAAAACGTGCAACTATTGGCAAGTAATGCCGAGGCGGCGGCACAAGCCGACGTGATTTTTAGCGTAAACTTATCGTCGGTATCGGTAGAAATAGCCCAGGCCATTGCTCCAGTGCTGAAAAAACACCAGTTTTTCTGTGAAATGAATACTTCTGGACCACAGAAAAAACAACAAATCGCCGAAATACTAGCACCGACGGGGGTAAAAGTGATTGATTTGGCTATTATGGCACCCGTGCCTCCTCAAGGAATTTTTACGCCATTCTTGGCATCGGGCGAAGCGGCTCAGGAGTTTTTACACGTACTTGCTCCTTTACAATTGCATCTTTCTATGGTCGAAAATGGCCGTATAGGCGATGCCGCTACCCGTAAATTGTTGCGTTCTATTGTGTATAAAGGCATTGCTGCGGTGGTCTGTGAAGCCGTAGAAGCAGGAGAAGCCTTTGGTATGGAAAGCTATATCAGAGCACAAATCACGTCTTTGATAGGCGGACAAGCCGACCTTATCGACCGTTTTGTAGAGGGGAGTCGAACGCACGCTTTACGTCGTATGCACGAAATGGAAGCAGTAATAGAAATGCTCGAAACCAAAGGTATAGAGCCGATTGTAACAAGAGGTACACGCAATAACCTACAAAAATTAATTCCATAAATGCAAAGAGCCATTCCCTATATGCACCTCAGAGGAGGCAGTTCTAAAGGACTTTTCTTCAAAGCTTCCGACCTCCCAACCAACGAGCTATTGCGTAACCAATGGCTTTTATTGGCGATGGAAGGAACGTTGGCAGGCGACCCCCGACAAATCGACGGCTTGGGTGGTGGCTCATCGTTGAGTAGCAAAGTGGCGATTGTGGGACTGTCGGATTCGGCAGAAGCTGACCTCGACTACCTTTTTGTACAAATACAACAAGGCAAAGGAAAGGTTTCTACAACCCAAACCTGTGGCAATATGCTGGCTGGGGTATTGCCTTTTGCCATTGAAGCAGGTTTAATCCCTGCCGAAACACCGCATACCCGTGCACGCATTCGCTTGCTCAACACAGGGGGCATTTGTGAAGTGATTGTACAAACGCCCCAAGGAAGGGTTGAATACAGTGGTACAACGCATATCGACGGCGTAGTGGGTACTTCGGCAGCCATTATTTGTAATTACCTCGAAACCGTTGGGGCTACTTGTGGGGCATTATTGCCTACAGGCAAAACGATTGATACCATACAAGGCGTAGCCGCTACGTGTATTGATAACGGAATGCCCTTAGTTGTGATGCGTGCCAGCGATTTCGGGCTGACGGGCTACGAAAGCATTATGGCTTTAGAAGCTAATACAAATTTGAAAGAAAAAATAGAGCAAATCAGGTTGGAAGCAGGGTATTTGATGAACCTAGGCGATGTAAGCCAACAAACCATTCCGAAAATGTGCTTGGTTGCTCCTGCCATGCAAGGGGGTGCGATTCATACCCGTATGTTTATCCCGCACGTGGTACACGAAGCCATTGGCGTATTGGCGGCGGTATCAGTTGCCACAGCCTGTATTTTACCCGAAAGCATCACCCAAGGCATTGCCACAGTCGAAGAAGGGGCTTCGTTGTTGTCGATAGAACATCCTTCTGGAGAATTTACGGTGAACCTAAGCTACGAACGCCAAGCCAATCTCCTGCCTCATATTATGGCTTCTGGCGTTATCAGAACGGCCCGTTTGTTGAGCAAAGGAGCGGTATTTATTCCGATATAAATCAAGTTTTTATTCAATATTACCTTATACTCATGCTCGAAAGAGCAACGATATTTGAAATAAAATATCCATCATTGCTTTGTATTCTTCGTAAAAAAATCAACCTAAAAGCAAGTTTTAGGCGATTCACTAGCCTTTTTTTCCTGTTCACTTTTAAACCATACTTTCTTTTCACGAAAAATCTTTTTGTATCGGTCTATTACATAAAAAGGTTGGTGTAATGGCAAATGATTCTCTAAGCTACAAACACTAAACCCCAAGAATTAAAATCTTAATCAAAACTAAATTTGTTATTGTATGAAAGTTAAAATCTCTTTTGCTTGTATGCTTCTAGCAGCATGGATAGGCTTTGTTAGCTGTAAAAGCAGCGATACCACGCCTACAAGTACCTCGGCTTCTATCAGTGCATTGACTTGTGCTTCGACTACTTTTTCAACAACGGCAGTAGCCGCTACAGCCTACACTGGTGTAGCCAGTGTGCCTTATACAGGCGGAAATGGAGCCGCCTATACCGCTGGCTCGGCCATTGCCTCTACGGGTGTAACAGGCCTAACGGCTACATTGGTGGCAAGTACCTTGGCTACTGGTGCAGGTACACTTACTTATGCCATCACTGGAACGCCGTCGGCTAGTGGAACGGCTACATTTGCTATCAGCTTCGGCGGACAATCGTGTAGTTTTGCCCTTACCGTCAATGCCTCGGGTAGCGGTGGCTCGGGTAGTTCGGGGACAGGCTTAGGCATCACAACCGATGTGTCAAGCATTGTTACTTTAGCAGAAGCCTTTAAAGCTACGTTGTCTAGTACACAATTGGCGGCTTGTCAGCTTACTTATACCAAAGCCAATGCCGTGCGTTGGTCGAACCTACCGCAAGCGTTATATTCTGCCAAACGTGTAGGCTTGGCAACCAGTACGCTTTCGACAGAGCAATGGACAGCCCTCAAAAACTTATTGAAAGCCATGACAGGCACAGCCGCCAACGAAGGTAATGATGAGATGTTGGGCATTCTTGCTGCCGACGATTACTTAAATGCCAATGGCGGAGGCTCAACGTATGGTTCTGGCAACTATTATATTGCCTTTTTGGGTACGCCAAGTGCAACGGGCTTGTTTGAAATCCAATTTGGCGGACACCACGGAACAGTTGCCAATACTTACAATGCTGGCAAACTGGCGGGTGCTACGCCTTCGTTTCGTTCTACCGAGCCTTTCCCTACTTATACTTGGAATGGCGTTACGTACCAACCTATCCAACAAGAATTGAGTGCTTTGTCGGCTATGCTAAAAGGATTGAGTACAAGCGAATTGAGTACTGCCAAACGTAGCAGCTCGCAAACCGACTTAATTCTTGGCCCGGGTCAAGATGGGGTGTTTCCTAGCACCAAAACAGGGATAAAAGTAGCCAACCTGAGTGCTACACAAAAAGCCTTGGTATTGGCAGCTATCAAAACCTATACAGATGACCTTGATGCTACAAGTGCCTCCGCCATTCTTACAAAATATAGTAATGAATTAGACAATACATATATTTCATACTCGGGTACTACCGACCTCACAAGTCAAGGAGACTATGTGCTGATTGATGGCCCAAGTGTATGGATAGAGTTTTCTATGCAAGGCGGTATTGTGATTCGTACTGGCAATCACCCACACTCGGTATGGAGAGATAGAACGGGCGATTATGGCGGAAACTAATTAAGATGTACCTATAACTTACGCTTGTGGTAGTTTTTATCTAAACACTACCACAAGTGTTTATTTATGCTTTAACATTTCTCTCGTGAAAAACCTCATTTATTCTTTTGCTATTCTTATCCTTGTTCTTTACAGCTTCACTGGCTCGGCTCACCCGATGCCCAATTCGAGGGTATTACTCAATATTCATGAAAAGCATATTACTGGCGAAATTCAACTGCCTTTAAATGAGCTACAAGCGGCTATTGGCATGGGCGTAAACGACCATCCGCAAGACTTAGTGGCACGCTTGGGCGATACGTTACGCTTGTACCTCCAACAGCATATTCGTCCGAAAACATTCGACGGCAAACCTTGGCTTCTAACGTTAGGCAAGATGCACGTGGTGGTTACACACAATCCTATCACGGGCGATTACAACGAGTTGCTCGTACAATTTGAGATGACACCGCCCCCTTACAACGATTTACGCAATTTTTATTTCGACTACGATGTCATTGTACACCAAGTGATTACCCATAAAATTTTGGTATCAGTAAAGCAGGATTGGCAACAAGGACTCATCAGCGAAGACAGTACCGCACAGGAAGTAGGGGTTATTGCCCTTGATATTCCCTCGGGTAAGGTCTTTCCTTTTCAGGTAAGCCTGCAACAAGGCAGTTGGTGGAAAGGATTTTCGGGTATGCTTGAACTAGGCATCGTGCATATTGTAGAAGGTACAGACCACTTGTTGTTTATACTCACCTTGCTTTTACCTGCCATGCTTTTAGCCGAAAAAAGGCGTTGGACAAAAGTCCTGAGCATCAAACAAAGCCTTTGGAATTTGGGTAAAATCATTACGGCGTTCACGGTGGGGCATTCTGTCACTTTGTTGCTTGGAAGTGTACAATGGTTGCAGTTTCCAAGCCAACCGATAGAAGTACTCATTGCTATTTCTATTCTTGTATCGGCGTTTCATGCCCTTGTACCTCTTTATCCAAGCAAAGAAGTGTGGGTAGCAGGTAGTTTTGGACTGATACACGGCTTGGCATTTGCCCAAACCCTTGCTACACTACATCTTTCCCTACAACAAATGGCATTAAGCATTGTAGGATTTAACCTTGGCATAGAACTAGCCCAACTAGGACTCATCGTTGTATGTTTCCCCTTGCTGATAGCCTGTAGCAAAACGCCTTATTATACTGTTTTGAGAATAGCAATGGCCTTGCTAATGATAGTATTAGCCTTGGCTTGGATGCTAGAAAGAATAGTTTATATCATGCCACAGTAAGCATTCTGTTAAGAAATTTGTTTATTAATTGCTTTTTACAGAATTTTGCAAAAAATAGTAGTCTTTCATGACTGCCAAGGCACTGTAGTTCAATGGATAGAATAGACGTTTCCTAAACGTTTGATGCGGGTTCGATTCCCGCCGGAGCCACATTCTTTTGCTTCCCCACTACCCCCAAATGAGTCGCATGAAAAGCACTTTCATGCTTGAGTCCATAGCCCATCAATCGGTCGAATGCCGCATGTGCCAATAGTACCGTACCAAGCAACGAAATGGTTTCTGCTTGCCAATACCATCCTGCCAATAAACACGCAATGGCTATAGCTTTGTGGTGCAAGAGGTTGTAACTCCACGCACCAATTTTGGGATTAATCAAATAACCAAGCATCCCCAAATCTGGACTAAAAAACAACCATAAGAAATAGCCCCAAGCCCAATGTAATTGGCTAAACAGATATACGCCAAGTGCCAACTCAGCTAATTCTTCTAATTTTAACAATGTTTTCATGATAGTGTGATAAGTATTAATGGTTTGTATGATAGCGTTGAAACCACGCTAATGTTTCTTCAATAGCTTGCTGTAAGGGCGTTTCTGTAAAATCGGGCAAGAGTTGTCTTACTTTTGTATCGTCTAAAAGTATCGTCTGCTCAAATAAATACAACATCTCTTTTACCTCTTTCATCTCCTTGTTGAAAAGCCCTAGTATGGTAAATAACCAAGCAGGTAAAACCGTCACTTTGGCAGGAGCGTTGGCGGTACGTGCAATTTGGTGGAGCAAGCCTTGTATGGTTGGATGGATTTGTCCGCCATAATTGAAACACGTATAGGGTGTTTGTTGCGGTAAAAGCGTCAGGCGAGCAATCACTTCGGCGGCATCTCTGGTATAAACCATTTGATGCGGAATATCGGTACGCATCAGGTAAGGCAATGCCTTTTTTTGTAGAGCATTGGTAAATATTGGCTCTACGCCTTTGTTCAATACATTAGGCCCCCAGAAGTCGGGCAAGCGAACATTCAATACCGTACACTTGCCTGCATTGGCGACGGCTCGCAAGTGCTGTTCGAGTGTTGACCGCAACATTCCTTTGCGAGTACAAGGGGCTTCGGGTGAAGTCTCGGTAATCAGTGGTGTTTTACCATAATTATACACATTACCCGTAAAAATAATGGTAGCATGGTTGAGGGAAGCCGCTTCGATAATAGCGTTCGTTACATTTTCCATCTGCGGAAACCAAAGCGGATACGGATAATTGACCCCGTGAAAGATATATTTTTTATCCTTCGCCAATTGTTTGAGTAGAGGAATATCCAACACATCGCCTTCGACCAGTTCCAAATAAGGCGAAGCAGGAAAAAGCTTTTGTGCCTTAGACAAGTCACGCACGAGCAAGGTGACAGGGATATTTTTTTGTAATAGATTTTCGGTAAATGCGTAGCCAATACTACCCGTACCCCCTAAAATGAGCATTGCTGATTTCATAACATTTGCTTGATGATTTACCTTACAAAGGTGGCACAAAACAAGCAGGGCATTACTGACCAATGATGCAAGAAAAGTGACAAAATGCGAAAAGGTTTTTGAATTTGAAAATTTGGTGATTTGAAGATTTGAAAATGTGGGAAGGACTGTTTAAATATGTGGCATTTTTCCATTCGGCGTATCCACCGTATCCACCGTATCCACCGTAGAGACGTAGCACTGCTACGTCTTTGTGTTTGTTGTATCCAATATTTTACCCCTTCCCCCAACGCCTTTGCATCAATGTATTCAATTACGCCCCTCGTTCTGTCACGCCTTATATGATTTGTTTTTGCCAGATTTATCTCCATTACTTGAAGGCCCTCATTTAATTGCTTAACAAATAAGATACGTTTGTTGAACGTGCCACCAAGTGCCAAAAAAAACATCTCAAAAGTGGAAAAATTTTGATACTAATACAGAGGGGTATAAATTTGTACCTTTCAGGATTATACATAAATGTATGACTACAGAAGCCCAAATTGAAAAAAGACTACTCGAAACCCTGAGTAAACTCAAATACACTTATCGCCCTGATATTCGTGATGGGGATGCACTTATCCGAAACTTTAAAGAGAAGTTTGAAGCCCTCAACCGTGTTCACTTGTCAAATGCAGAATTCTAACAAATTGATGTGAAAACATTACCTCAACGTTTTTGTTGCTACTAAAACTTATTCATGTACGAATTTTATACTACTCTTAAATTTTTACTCTAAACTATTGAAATTTATGTAATTAAGAATTTTCTTAGATATAAACAAGCAGTGCTTTAAATTGATTATCCATAATGAAAATAACTAAATACCACGCTAAATATTTTGCTTATGAACTTACAAGGCAATTGCCTTCTAATGATATTGGTAAATTAACTGCGTCTTTACAAGATGCTCAGGTAGATTTAAACCCTCATCAGGTAGAGGCTGCCTTGTTTGCCTTTAAATCACCACTATCAAATGGGGCTATTTTAGCAGATGAAGTTGGATTAGGTAAAACAATAGAAGCTGGTATTATTTTATCTCAACAATGGGCTGAAAGAAAAAGAAAACTATTAATTATATCTCCATCTAATCTTAGAAAACAATGGAATCAAGAATTAGCCGATAAGTTTTTTTTACCTTCAACTATTTTAGAAACAAAATCTTTTAACCAAGAGCTAAAAAATGGTAATCTTAATCCATTTAACCAAAATGATTTAATTGTTATTTGTTCTTTCCAGTTTGCTAAAGCAAAAGCAAGCTATTTAGAACATACCAATTGGGATTTAGTCATTATTGATGAAGCACACCGCTTACGAAATGTCTATAAAACTTCCAACGTAATAGGCAATGCCATTAAAAACGCATTATTACCTCGAAAAAAAGTATTACTTACTGCGACACCGCTTCAAAATTCTATTTTAGAACTGTATGGTTTAGTCAGTATTATTGATGAATATATCTTTGGTGATTTAAAAAGTTTTAAAAGCCAGTACAGTCACCAATTAGAAGAACACGATTACTTAGAATTAAGAAATAGATTGCAACCCGTTTGTAAACGAACTTTACGCAGACAGGTCTTAGAATATATCAGCTATACAAATCGTAGAGCTTTAAGAGAAGAGTTTATACCTTTACCCCAAGAGCAACAACTTTATGATTGGGTATCGGAATACTTACAACGCCCTCAATTGTATGCTTTGCCCAACGGTCAAAGGCAATTAATGACTTTAATTCTACGTAAATTATTGGCATCATCAACTTATGCCATACATGGAACTTTTGATACTTTGATAAAAAGATTAGAATTAGTTTTGCAAAAACAAAACAATGATTTAATAGAAGAGATAGATAAGGATTTTGAATCTTTAGACGAAATTCAAGACGAATGGTTAAATGATGATGACTTGGTAGTGGAAGAAGCTATACTTTCAGAGGCAGACATAGAAGCTATAAAAAATGAAATTCAAGATCTTAAAAAATTTAGAGAATTAGCAAAGATAATCAACGTTAATTCTAAAGCAGAACAGCTTTTTAAAGCCTTAGATAAAGCGTTTGAGCAACTTAAAAAATTAGGTGCTAAAGAAAAAGCGTTGATTTTTACAGAATCAAAAAGAACACAAGATTATTTGTTAAGTATTCTCGAAGCAAGAGGCTATAAAGGAAAAGTAATTCTCTTTAATGGGTCAAATAATGACCCTAAATCAAATGAAATTTATCGAAATTGGCTTAACACACATAAGGGTACTGATAAAATAACGGGGTCTGCAACGGCTGACAAAAGAGCGGCAATTGTTGAATATTTTAAAGATGAGGCGACTATTATGATTGCTACCGAAGCAGCTTCAGAAGGCGTAAACCTTCAGTTTTGCTCGCTCGTTGTCAATTACGATATGCCTTGGAATCCTCAACGCATAGAGCAAAGAATTGGTCGCTGTCATAGATATGGACAAAAATTTGATGTCGTTGTAGTAAATTTTGTCAATATTAAAAATGATGCCGATATTAGAGTATATCAATTATTAGAAGAAAAGTTTCAGCTTTTCAATGGTGTTTTTGGGGCAAGTGATGAAGTATTGGGAGCAATTGGCAATGGTATTGATTTTGAAAAAAGAATAGCCCAAATATATAATGAATGTCGGAATGAAGCTGAAATCAAAAAAGCTTTTGACGCTTTGCAAGAAGAACTAAAGCCAGCCATTACGGCTAAAATTCAAAATGTTCGTTCTACTTTGTTAGAAAACTTTGATGAAGCCGTTAGAGAAAGATTAAGAGTTGATTTTGAAAAATCAAAAGCCTATCTCAATACCTTTGAACAAAAACTATGGCGTACTACAAAATTCTTTTTAGAAGACTACGCTACATTTCATGATGATAATTATTCGTTTAGTTTGGTAAATAACCCTTTTCCCGAAGATAATATCCATGCTGGGCCGTATATGATATTAAGACCTGAAAAAGGTAAAAAAAAATCGGATATACACATTCCTGATGATACAAACATATACAGGATTGGTCACAAATTAGCTCAAAAAATATTAAAATCTTGCAAAGAAGAAGCAACTCCTGTTGCGGAAATAGTGTTTGATTATACCAATACGCCTACTCAAATTACTTTATTGGAAAAGTATATTGGTCAATCGGGCTGGTTACAAGTGCAGCACCTTGCTATCAGTTCTTTTGAACATGAAGACTACATTCTTCTGGCTTGTTTTACTGATGAAGGTGAACAAATTGACCAAGAAACCGCTCAAAGGCTGTTTTCGTTGTATGCTACTGTAAACCATAACATCGCTAAACCGACTGATGTAGCAATGAAAGCAAATGAGATGATTGAGCATCTAAAACATGAGCTTGTACACGAAAATGCCAATAGAAATCGTGATTTTTTTGATGTAGAAATGGATAAGCTTGACCAATGGGCAGACGATATGAAAATTGGCTTGGAAAGAGAAATCAAAGATTTAGATGCGGAGATTAAATTAAGAAAAGCAGAAGCCAAAAAATTACTTGACCTCAATGCAAAAGTAAAAGCACAACGACATATTAAAGAATTAGAAAAAAAGCGAAGCGAAAAAAGGCAAGCATTGTTTTCTGCACAAGATGATATAGACGAAAAGAAAGAGGACTTACTTAGTAATATTGAAAAAATGCTTAACCAAAAAATTAAGCAAGAAGAACTATTTACCATCAAATGGGCAATTGTATAATATGAGTCATAAAAATCAATTACAGAAACTCGAACTCACGTGGATTGGCAAAGGCGAAGAACCTGCACTTGAGCCTCGCATACTGATAGAAAACCCCGAGTACAGCTATGGCGACCCCAATAGCGAAAACATGCTTATACACGGTGATAACCTCCTTGCTTTAAAAGCCCTTGAACAAGACTATGCAGGCAAAGTAAAGTGTGTCTGTATTGATCCTCCTTATAATACAGGCAGTGCGTTTGAACACTATGATGATGGCATTGAACATTCTCTCTGGTTATGCTTGATGACTATTAGATTAAAAATCTTGAGGAATTTACTCAGCGATGATGGTTCAATTTGGATAGCGATAGATGACAATGAAGCACATTACTTAAAGGTTTTGTTAGATGAAATTTTTGGCAGAAAAAATTTCGTCGCTTCGGTTATTTGGGAAAAAACTTACAGTGAGCGTATGGACGCTAAAGGTTTTAGTACTTCTCATGATTATATTCTGGTTTATAAAAAAACAGAAAAATTTACAGTAAACCAACTTGATAAAGAACAGGACAAAAAACAATTCAACTTTTATGATGTAAAGGCTAAAAAATATTACAGACGCAGGTCTTTAAGAAAAGAAGGGTCTGAGTCTTTGAGAAGTGATAGACCTTCAATGTGGTATGAAATTAAAGCACCTAATGGAGATTCCATTTATCCTTTCAAACCTGATGGAATAGAAGGTAGATGGAGGTGGAAAAAAGAAAATGTTTTAGCAAATATAAATGAACTTGAATTTGTTCAAAAAGATAATTCTAAATGGGAGATATATGTAAAACAATATCTGAATAATGAAGCAACTAGACCTCCAGCTACACTTTGGAGACAAGAAGAGGTAGGACATAACCATGAAGCAAAAGAAGAAGTAAAATTATTTAACAAAGTACAAATATTTGGAACACCCAAACCTGAAAGATTAATTCAGAAAGTGTTAACTATTGCTTCAAATCCTGGCGACCTAGTTCTTGATTCCTTTTTAGGTTCAGGCACAACCTCAGCCGTAGCCCACAAAATGGGCAGGCGTTGGATAGGTGTAGAATTGGGCGAACACGCCAAAACACATTGTGTACCTCGTATGCAAAAAGTAATAGATGGCGAGCAAGGCGGTATCAGCAAAGCTGTTAATTGGCAAGGCGGTGGTGGCTTTAAATTTTATACGCTTGCACCAAGTTTATTAAAACAAGATAAATTTGGTAATTGGGTGATTAGCGGAGAGTATAATGCCGATATGTTGGCAGCCGCTATGGCAAAGCAAGAGGGGTTTAAATACCAGCCTCATGCAAGTATTTATTGGAAACAAGGGCAAAGTTCGGAGCAAGATTTTATTTTTACCACTACGCACTTCCTTACCGTAGAAGCATTAGAAAGCATCAAAGAAGAGATGCAAGCAGGCGAAACCTTGTTGATTTGTTGTAAAAGTTTTCAAAAAGAATGCAAAGACAAATACAGCAATATTACCATTAAAAAAATACCACAAATGCTTTTGGGTAGATGCGAATTTGGTAAAGAAGATTACAGCCTAAACATTATCAATATGCCAGCAAATGAACAAGAATCAGCGAATTTGCAAGACGAGCAAGGCTTTAAAAATGAAAAAGTAAGTGTTCAAGAAATGTTGGATAAGCGTAAGAAACAAAAGCAAAAAACCCTTAACAACCCAACCTTATTTGATTAAAAATAATCATTATGATACATAAATTACTATTAAAGAATTTCAAACGCATCAAAGATGAGATATTTGAGTTCAATCAATTTGATTTAATTGTTGGGGCAAACAATAGTGGTAAAAGTACAGCATTGCAAGCATTGGCTATCTGGCAATACTGTGTAGATCAATTTACTTTATCGAAAAGAAAAGGAAGTAGAGGTATTCAAGTAGTACTACCAAACTTTACAGCTTTGCCTTTGCCTGAGTTTAATTTACTGTGGACGGATAAAGTCAGTCAAGAAAAAGGGAATAACCAAATTTATATTGAAATAGATGTATATTGGAAAGACGAGCAGAATCAAGAGCAGAATTTTTGTGTATTGATGCGTTATCAATCTCCGCAAGCAGCGTTTGCCATTCCAAAGGGAGATTGGAAAAATTTCACAGAAAAGATTTCACTTCCAAGCTTTCCAAAGGTTGTATATGTACCCCCATTTTCAGGTTTAGAACCTCATGAAAAATGGATGGATGATGGCAACGTAAAACAACAAATAGGGAAAGCACAACCGGGTTCGGTATTAAGAAATTTACTGTTTAGAGTTATTGATAGAGGAAACGTAAAACCCAAAGATAATACAGATTGGCAAGAAATAATTAGTAAAGTAAACGAGTGGTTTGGGGTTGAACTACAAGTACCCAATTATGAGAAAGGTATAAGTACCGAAATAGTATCGGAGTATAAAGTTGGAAAGAAAAGTTTTGATATTATTTCAGGCGGAAGTGGATTTCACCAAATCCTTACGCTATTAGCGTTTGTATATGGGTATCCAGAAGTAAGCACCATTTTGTTTGATGAACCCGATGCACATTTACATGTAAATTTACAAAGGCAAATTGTAAACTACTTTAAGCTCAACATTGGCAACCAATTCATTATTGCTACTCATTCTGAAGAGTTTATCAAGAATGTAGAAATCAATTCTATTTTATCAATTTTGTCAGGGAAACCTAAAAGGATTCAGTCAAACAATGAAGTATTACATGCTTTAAGTGAAATAGATAATATTGATGTGGTAAGAACCGAGCAAAGTCCATTTATTCTTTATGTTGAAGGAGAAGATGATGAGCGTTTGTTATCAGTTTGGGCCGAAAAGTTAGGAAAGACAGAAGTCTATCAAAAGTTTTACCCTTTTATATTGGGCGGTTCTACCAAAAAAGAAATGCAAGAAAAAGCAGATAGACATTATAAAGCTTTAAAACAAATAGTGCCGAAAGTCAAAAGAGCAATTTTATTAGATTATGATTCTGACGAAGTAGCCATAAACCCACTTCCAGAAAATAAGGTACTTAATGAATGGAAGAGAAAGAACATAGATAATTATTTATTGCTACCTGATGCTTGGAAAAAAGCCGTTGCAAATTCATTAAATCTAAAGATAGATGAATTGTTTATACAGGGCTATCTTCAACTAATTGACGAACATTTTAACAATGAAAATTTAGTATTACCACCAAACGCTAATTGGAAAAATGTAAATGCAAGTATTTTTAAAGTATTAGATGGGAAAAAACTACTATTTGAGAATAAAGATTCATTATTTGAAAAAATAAAGAATCATTCTGGTGGAAGTCTTAAAATCAATAGAAGTATTTTAGCTCAAAGTATGGAAGCTAATGAAATACACATAGACATAGAAGTGTTTTTCAACAATTTAGAAAGTATAGTAAATGGATAACATCGCTAATAACATCAAACAACGCCTATCTCTTCGTGAACCACTTCAAGATGCACTTGATATTGTAGTTCAATTGGCTCAAACATTAGAACTTAAAAAAGAGGGCGATTTAGCCACAGAATTAAAAAAGGTTAAATCACATTTTCCTACTTGTACCGATTTTGAAAGAGATTTTGTTTCTATTGCCTTCTCTATAGCAACAGGTGTAGGAAAAACTCGATTAATGGGGGCTATTGTAGCTTATTTGTACTTACAAAAAGACATCAAAAACTTTTTCATTTTAGCACCAAACCTTACGATTTATGATAAACTCATTGAAGATTTTGGTAATCCAGCCTATCATAAATACGTCTTTAATGGAATATCAGAATTTGTGCATAACAGACCTGTAGTAATTACTGGTGATAATTACGCACAGCAAGGAGCATTGTTTTCAAATTCCGAAATCCGAATCAATATTTTCAACATTGCCAAGTTCAATTCTGACAATAAAGGTTCTAAAAAAGATGGCGTTAGTTTAGCTCCTAAAATCAAAAGACTATCCGAATACTTAGGACAATCTTATTGGGAATATTTAACTGGTTTAGACGATTTAGTAATTCTAATGGACGAAGCACACCGCTACCACGCAGATGCTTCTAAAAATGCTATTAATGAATTAAAACCAATATTAGGCATAGAACTAACCGCTACACCATTTGATGAAAAAGGGAAACAATTTAAAAATGTAGTTTATGAATATTCTTTAGCACAAGCCCTATCAGACGGTAAGTTTGTAAAAAACCCTGCTATTGCTACCAGAAAAAACTTTCAAAAAGGCTCATTAACTGATAGAGAAGTTGAAATCATCAAACTGGAAGATGCTATCAGCATACATCAAGACACCAAAAACGAATTGGAAATCTATTCCAAAAGTAACGAAGTGAAATTGGTAAAACCATTCATTTTGGTTGTATGTAAAGATATAGCACACGCCAAGGAAATTTACGAACTAATCAACTCAGAAGCTTTTTATGATGGGCAATACAAAGGCAAAGCATTACAGATAGATTCATCTACCAAAAAAGAAGAAGACATAGAAAAGCAGTTTGTTTCATTAGAAAATCCAGATAATGAAATAGAAATTGTAATCCACGTAAATATGCTCAAAGAAGGTTGGGATGTTACCAATTTATACACCATAGTGCCACTTCGTGCTGCCAATGCAGGTATTTTAATTGAGCAAACTATTGGTAGAGGTTTACGTTTGCCTTATGAGGGTAAACGTACAGGGGTAGATAAAATAGATAAATTGACAGTAGTTGCTCACGAAAATTTCAATGCAGTGATTGAAGCAGCTCAAGACCCTAATTCGGTATTAAACAAAATGAGTTTTGTAGAAATAGCCGAAGAAGATTTATCTACTAAAACCACAGTGGTTACTTCACAGCCAATAATGGTGGAAACTTTTGTAAAAGAACAAGAGAAAATAAATATCATTACAAACCCTCAAGACAAACAAAAAGCACAAAACAACTTAGATGCTAAAAAAGCAATTATCAATGCTTTGCCTAATTTTAATTCTTTACCTGAAGTTCGTAAGGTAGAAGATTTATGTAAGGAAGAAGTAAAAAGTCTAGTAATTAAGCAGATAGAGAAAAACCTATCCGAAGGGCAACTTAATTTATTTGCCGCTCAAATTGTAGAAGAAGCCAAAGTAGTATATGATGTAATGGTTTCAGAATATAAAAAGAACATTATTGAAATACCACGTATGGACTTAGTCCAAGGTGAAACAAGAGCCGAGTTTAAACATTTTGAATTAGATATTATTGAATTCAATTTTCAAGCTTTAGAGCAAGAAATTATTCGATTGGGTTTAAAAGATAAGCAAGTAGAAACACTTAAAGCAAAATCAAGCGGTTTGTATGGCAACCCTATTAAACTTATCATCTCGGAATTAATTGATTTTCCAGAAATTGATTATGATGAGAATGCAGATTTACTATATCATTTGGCTACTCAAGCCTATGAAGCTATAAAATCTAATATAAGTAACGAAGCAGAGTTACCGCAGGCAATCTTTCAGTTTAAAGCCACCATTGCTGAAAGAATTTACAATCAAATGAAGAAACATTTTATTTTGCACACTACAGGGTACAATAAACCAAATATTTTACCTTTCCAGAAAATAGAGCAATGGAGTTTTTCATCATTGGTAAATGCGGGCTATAAAGATTACCGAGATATAGTAAGCCCCACTAACATGATTCCTAAATATGTATTTAGGGGTTTTGAAAAAGCTTGTCATTTTGAATATAAGTTTGACAGTAAAGCAGAACAAGATTTAGCATTTGTTTTAGAAAATGATACATCGATTATCAAGTGGCTTAGACCAGCTCCCAACCAATTCAGAATTTATTGGGATAATAACTCAAAAAGATACGAGCCTGACTTTATTGTAGAAACGGAACATAGTATATATATGATTGAGGTGAAACGCTCAGACCAAATAGAAGAAGAAACTGTTTTAGCAAAAAAAATAGCAGCAGAACGTTTCTGCAAATACGCATCAGAATATACATCAGTTCATCAAGGCAAAAATTGGGAATACTTAATTTTACCTCACAATGAAGTTAGTAGAACCGTAAGTATGAAATATTTATCGACGATGTTTAAAGGTTAAAGTATTTAAGCCCCAACTAGTCGTAAGTTCACCTACGACTCAAAAGAAAAAGAGCGTCTCGCTCGTCCATATCAGATAATACAAAAAAACAGCGCTTCAATACGGCATGGGTGTATCGAAGCGCTATTGGGTTGAGTAACAAGTCAGGATTTCAGCCCTAGCTGTTTCAAGTTTTCGCCCTCGTTGGAGTTTTCTCCAACGAGACGTGCGTCAGCAACGAACCAACGCTAAATGCTATAAAACCCCTAGCTGTTTCAAGTTTAAGAACTTGGAACGCCGAATAAGAAGCAGTCTCCGACTGCGACCTTGCTCAAAGTGAACCTACTAAAATATTCAATCTTTGCTGTTGGTTGTACGGGTGGTGCAGTCGGAGACTGCACTTGATTTATTGTTCCAAGCTGTTAAACTTGAAACAGCGAGGAGTAAATGCGTAGCCAATACTACCCCCCTAAAATGAGCATTGCTGATTTCATAACATTTGCTTGATGATTTACCTTACAAAGGTGGCACAAAACAAGCAGGGCATTGCCGACCAATGATGCAAGAAAAGTGACAAAATGCGAAAAGTCATTGGTATGCGTTCTTAAAAAATCGTAAATTGTTCACTAGATTCCTTTCTTATTTTTCAATTTATGTTACGTTTCTTACAAATATTACTGGTATGTATTTTTTTGGCTGTACATACCCAAGCTCATACGCCTACAAAGGCTTATAAGTTGCTAGTTTTTTTAGATACAGAATGTCCTCTTTGTCAGCAATATAGCTCTGTTATTAATACACTTCAAAAGAAATGGGAGAAAAGTATTCCCCTTCAAATTATAGGGATATTTCCATCGAGATTTGTAAATAGTACAGACATAGAAGCTTTCAAACAACAATACCAAGTGAATTATGTTTGTGTACAAGACAAACATTTGGCTATTGTGAAGCAATGGAAAGCAAAAGTTACGCCAGAAGTGATATTATTGGATGCAAAAAATACCATTGTGTATCGAGGTTTAATTGATAACTGGTATTATGAATTGGGTAAAAAACGAAGAGAACCCACTACCCATTACCTCGATGAGGCGTTACGGGCTATCAGCCAGAAACAAAAGCCATTGGTTACACAAACATCACCCATCGGATGCTTTATTCAACAATAATCTATGAAGAAACTTTATTTCATTGCCTTTTGTACCATTGTACCTTTATCGCTTTGGGGGCAGCGTATCAATTTCAACGAACATATTGCTCCTATTATTCATCAGCATTGTACTCCTTGCCATCAACCAGGCGAAGCCGCCCCGTTTAATCTAATTACTTATCAAGACGTTGCCAAACGCAGTAATTTTATCCAAAAAGTTACCGAAACACGTTATATGCCTCCTTGGCGGGCCGACCCTAATTTTGGTCAGTTTAAAAATGTAAGAAGATTGACTGTAGGACAAATTGCTATGATTAGGGTATGGATAAGCCAAGGAATGCCAGAAGGAGAACCTGAAAAACTTGTGTCGAAGCCCAAGATAGGTAAGCAATCGGGTATGTCAGCCGATAAAGTTCTTGCATGGCAACAAGCTTTTACTGTTCCTGCAAATAATAGGGAAGGGTATTATCTGTTTTCGTTACCTTGTAATTTTGATGAAGATACATATATTAAAGGAATAGAATTTGTACCGGGCAATAAAAAACTGGTTCATCATGCACGTATTTCGGTAGATACCACTCAACTGCTAAGAGCCACAAATGGGAAGTCGATAGATGATACAAGTATTGCGCGATATGGCACTGTAAAAATGAAAGAAGAATTTATAGCAGGTTGGGTACCCGGTAATAATGCAGTGGTATATCCGAATGGTATGGCAAAGATGCTGCCCAAAGGCAGCGATTTACTTGTAAACGTTCATTACGCTCCGAATAATTTGCCCAATCAGCAAGATAGCTCGGTTGTCAAGCTTTATATAGCTCAAAAACCTATCACCAATCCTGTACAAACCTTTATTTTACATGAAGAACACATCAGCAATCAACCCTTTGAAATTTTGCCCGATACCGTTGTGACGTTCTATGCTAAAACCCAAGAATTGCCTTACAGCATATCCCTTTTGTCGGTACAGCCACACATGCACGTATTGGGCAAATCGTTAAGATGTTATGCCATTACGCCGGGAGGCGATATGATTCCTTTGATTAAAATACCTCAATGGGATTTTAATTGGCAAATGACTTACGAGTACGCACAACCATTAACCATTCCTATGGGTAGTATTCTTTATGCCGAAGCAACTTATGATAATACGGCACAAAACCCCGAAAACTACTTCAATCCTCCTAAAAAAATTACCTACGGTTGGAGTACCACCCAGGAAATGATGAACGTCATCTTTCAATATGTTGTACCGTAAAGGTGATAAAATGGCTGTTATAATTGCCACAAATCTATATTAGTGCTGTTGGGTTTTTAAAAACTCTTGTAGTTGCTTTGGATTGTTTTGATAAGTCGCAATTGCACCAATGTTTGATAGCGTAAATGAAAGCAACGCATCGCTTGAGGTATCTTGTCGGTTTGCTTGTTTGGCTTTATAATTTCTATAAATGTAAACTAGACTCTTGAAAAGCCCCCAAGGAATACCCCAAAAACCCAATAAAGCTGTTGAAAGCATTGCCTTATTGTTCTGTTTGTTTAAACAATCTGGACAGGCAACAAAAATTTCTTTTTGGGAGGTTGTCAAAATAACAAAACTCTTCACCGTATATAGGATTGTACCGTTAAGTCTTTCTGTTGATTTTCCGCAAGCTGGACAAGGTACGTTTCTCAACAATTCGGAATAGGTTTCTATTTCTTCAATCGAATATTCTTTATTTTGAGCTGTTACCCCTTGTAAAAGGTCAGGACTAAGGTTTCGTTTTTTTATTTCATTTTCTATGATTCCAAACACTTCTGGTCGCAGTCCACGAGCATTTCTTGTGGCAATTCTTACAAGTTCATCGTCCGACATTCTTTCATAATTCTTCTCTATGTCTTTTATGTTCATCGTATGGATTGGTTAAGAACTTTTGTCATTAAGGTTGGGTTTGATAGCTTAATGCTAACTTGTTAATAGGCAAAAGTTTTGTTATCGTTTCTGTATTATTTCGGAATTATTTTTAAAATAAGATTTTGATAATTAGTATGTTACTTGCATAGGTATTGTCAGGCTTTACTCTTTTGGAGCAAAAGGGAACAACTACTTTTTTTGTAATCAGAGCCTGCAACCTACTTATCGTTATAAGTCAAAAAAGACTTAGGGCAGCAAAGGTGGAAGTATAGCTTTTACTTTTTAAGAATATAATTTGTCCTATCCTTATGAAAATTATCTTTAGTCTTAAATACTATTACTTTCTCATTTTCGAATAAAACAAATTTATCTACAGGCTTGAAAGAGGAGTCTGTAATGCTAAAAAAATTACCACAATAATTTAGTGAAGCTCTATATTCATTGTTAATAATTGATGTTTTTAATTCATAAAGTTCACAGCTATAGATACTTTCAGTAATGTTATACTTGCCTACTTTATTGATAATCAGCCTTTTCCTGTTTAATAGATTGATTGCCTCTAACTGTGGTTTACTTTCTTTATAGTTTTTAAAGTAATATAGACTTTCGTTATCAATAGCAAAACTTTCAATAGCAGAATCAATCATATTTAGCTGATTTTTAATTATATCAAACTCATATAACATGAAATCTATCCATATATATAAGTTGTTTTTTTTTGTAACTATTTTAGCGTCAACATATTCAACATCTTCTAAGTCAAATTTAGACATAGCTACAATTTTAGAAGTTCTATTAGAAATATTGATACGGACTATCTTAAATACGTTCAATTTTCTATCTATTTCGATAGCGTAAACATTTTCCTTTGCTAAGTCCAATGAAATGCCTACTATATCAACAGAATCATTTACTTTATAAAACACTTTATTTTGTCTATTTGTAATGTCAAATGTAAATAACCTTTTATCATTTATGTATAATAATCTTTTTTCATCAACCACTGCTATTTGGTCATTTCCCAAGTCTTTAGCTATCAAATAATGACTTTTTGTTTTTAAATCCGTTTGAAATAGTGATGCTGTAGAAGCATCATCTTCATCAGTCCACTGTGATGTTATGAGTCTATCTTGAATTATACCCATCACATTACCATTAATAGTCTGTGTTTTTTGCGAAAAAGCTTTGGTAAAAAGAGTTGCTAGGAAAAAGGTAATAATTAGTTTTTTCATATTAATTAAAGTATTGAAGAACCATGAATGTGATTTTGATTACCCGCTTTCAAAGCTGCTCTTGACAAGCTCTAACATTAGGACTATAGTTTTCACTAACACAAGGAGTGGTTTACATTTCTTTTTGGAGTTCATCAGGCTCGCATTTATCACTCATGTAGCAATTCTTTTCTCTGTTACTGTAATTCTGTCTTTAAATATTTTTTGGCAAATTTTAGTTGATAGTGTAAACATTAGTCCAAAAAGAAACAATACGATGAATCCAGCAAAAATAAAATCCCATTCTATTTTTCTTTCTACCTGAAATACATTTATCAAAGCTAATATCCCAGTAAAAAATATTGCAAATACAATACAATTACCTATGCTTAGAATGAAGCTGTTTTCATTTTTTTTGAGAATCCTGTTTCCCAACATTAGTTGGTATAAACTTGAAAGTGTCACAATCAGTAAAGTATAAGTTATATAAACAATAGTACTGGTATGACAGCTTTCGCAGTTGTTCAATTCTGGTTCAGGAAATATTCTGTCAGTTATAAAAAAATACCCAACAGGAAATAATGTAACAATTGTAATTGGTAAAACAGTCTCTAATAAAACTTTAAATATTTTCATTTTATGAGTTTTTTGAAATCACAACTTTGTGGGCAGATGTATTTTTATCAACACGCTAATGTAGAGGCAAACAATTTTAGATTTCGTAAACAGTTTTCAATGTGTCATTAATTCTCTCTGTAAGTAACTCAACTAACACATCATCCATAAATTCGTAATCGTCTGGAATGTTTAAGATTTTAATGTCGGGTAATGCTACGTGTCTATAAATATCCCAAATTTTAGCCCTTTGTTTTGTTTCCATAACAAATACTAAGTCAGCCCAGTATAAGTCATTTTCTGAAATTTTTCTGTCACTCTTTGGGCTTAATCCTGCTGAACGAACATTAAAGCGATTATCATTTTTAAAGATGTACTCTGCCGTCCTGCTACGTTTTTTATTTCGTCCACAAACTACCAATATATTTGGTCTTTCTATCATTCGGTTTCTATTGTTTTTATTGGCAAACACTAATTGACTTAGAGTCATGCCATCAGTTGACTTGACGATACTACTGTGTTGGCAGACGTATTTTTATCAACATGCTTGGCGTTCATCAAAACTTGATTTTATTACAAATTCAAGCTTCAAATCTTTATTGAATAAGAAATAATAATAATAGTCTCCATCTTTTAAAAAATAACCTTTAACAAACTCGATGCCAGTTGATAAAAGAATTGTACCTGCACTTTTATTATCAAATTCTTCTATTCCACCATCATCTTTTGATTTATCAATAATCTTTAATGTTTTTTTAAAAGTATCCAAAGGCATTTTAAAGTAAATCTGTTTAAAAACAAATAGACTATCTTTGTCCTTTAGACTTTGGAAAATTACATATCGAGTTGTTGCTTTAAAGTTGGTTTTACCGCTGTAATCGTCTCCAAGAACAATTACTTTTAAGTTATTTTTGGTTTTGTTCCAAAAGCTCAACTGACCAAATGGACATGATGGGTCATCATCAGAAATTGTGCTATCAGGAGCTCCAAGTAAATGCACAAAATAGTTGACCCTATTTTCTAGTTTTACAGAAAAAATTAATGAATCAAGTTCTCCTAAGAAAATGGCTGAATCTTTTCTTGCGGTTAATGTACTGTTTCGTGACAAATCTGTTTGCGTTTTTTTATCAGCACTAACAGAGTCTATATTTATATGATTTGTTTCATTTTTGTTCTCGTTTTTACAACCAAAAAATAAAACTATTAAACTCAAAGTTGCTATTTGTTTCATAGTGTATCTGTTAATAATTAAAGTATTATCTGTAAGATGTCAAGCAGTGTTATCAATATTGTTGCTCACAACACGCTAATGTAGAGGCAAGCAATTTTAGATTTCGTAAACAGTTTTCAATGTGTCATTAATTCTCTCTGTAAGTAACTCAACTAACACATCATCCATAAATTCGTAATCGTCTGGAATGTTTAAGATTTTAATGTCGGGTAATGCTACGTGTCTATAAATATCCCAAATTTTTGCCCTTTGTTTTGTTTCCATAACAAACACTAAGTCAGCCCAGTATAAGTCATTTTCTGAAATTTTTCTATCACTCTTTGGGCTTAATCCTGCTGAACGAACATTGAAGCGATTGTCATTTTTAAAAATGTATTCTGCTGTCCTGCTACGTTTTTTATTTCGTCCACAAACTACCAATATATTTGGTCTTTCTATCATTCGGTTTCTATTGTTTTTATTGGCAAACACTAATTGATGGCATGACTAAGTGAAATCTTTGCTACCGTTGTTACGTTAGCATTAATCATATATCCAAAGCTTCCTTGGGTATTTCGCCCCGATGGGGCTTTGTGCAAAAAAACTATATTTTCCTGCTATTAAGATTTCGTTCCTAACGGAACTATTAAATCATTTCTACTTTTACTACCGAGCGTAGCGGTTTTGTCGGCATCGGGCAAAACGGCGGAGATTTTGTTTGAATTAATCATGGTATTGTAGAGTTATGAATTTTAAAAATAGATTTTACTAACGCTAGGAGAAGATACATTAATAGGTTAAACAATGGTTGAAAATCAGTCATTTACCAAGAACGTATTTTATACAAACATATAAAAAAAACACATACAAAGGTTTATTTTTGACTTTTAACGAAAAATATTTTTTACACTAAAAGTATTGAGCAGCAAGGGAAAATTGTTGGCTATGGTTAGGATTTTCTTATTTCCATACCTCTTTCGTTCATCTATGCAATACAAAAAAATGAGGTCAGACAGTACACACTGCTGACCTCTATATCAAGAAAATTGGGCGTTTCTATTTTAAAAATCCTTTGTAAAAATTCACGTGCAATGCCTCCAGACGACTGGCGTGGGTTTTCATCCGTTGAAGGAAGTAATCATATTTTTTATTAGCGGGCTGTGTCCAAGCTACTTCTGCCAATGCCGACGCTCTCGGAAATGCCATGTACTCGGCGTATTCGTTGGTGGCAATGTATTCAGACCAAAGGTTTGCTTGTACGCCAATGATATGTTTTTGTTGGATAGCATCCAATTCTTTGGGCGTTGGGTCGTAGGAATATACCTTTTCTAAGGTTGTAAATCCGCCGATAGCCAAAGGTTCTGTCTTGGGGTCGGCTTGGTAATGGTCGAAATACACAAAGCCACCGGGTGTCATAATGGCATCGTGGTTTTCTTTGGCGGCAGCAATGCCTCCTTCTGTGCCACGCCACGACATAACGGTTGCGTTGGGCGATAAGCCTCCTTCCAAAATTTCGTCCCAACCAATCATTTTACGACCTTTCGAGGTAATAAATTTATCAATGCGACGAATGAAATAACTTTGCAATTCGTGTTCGTCTTTCAAGCCATTTTTCTTAATCAACTCCTGACAAAAACGGCTTTCTTTCCATTGTTTTTTAGGGCATTCGTCGCCACCAATATGGATGTACTGGCTTGGGAATAAGTCCATTACTTCGGTAAGCACATCTTCCAAAAAAGTAAAGGTTGCTTCTCTTGGACAAAGCACATCTTCAAAAACGCCCCAGTCGGTAGCTACTTGATAGATTTTGTCTGGATTGCATCCAAACTCAGGATACGCCGCCAACACCGCTTGCGAATGGCCCGGCATTTCGATTTCTGGCACTACTGTCACAAATTTCGAGGCAGCATATTTTACCACTTCTTTTACTTCTGCTTGGGTATAAAAACCACCATAAGGCTTGCCATCAAACTTTTTAGAACCAGCACGACCAATGACCGTTTCTGAGCGTTGCGATGAAATTTGTGTCAGTTTCGGATATTTCTTGATTTCAATTCTCCAACCTTGGTCTTCTGTTAAATGCCAATGAAAAGTATTAAGTTTGTGCAAAGCAATCAGGTCGATGTATTTTTTGATAAAATCAACTGAGAAAAAATGGCGACCTACATCCAAATGCAAACCTCTGTAAGCATAACGAGGAGCATCGCTAATGCTACAAGCTGGGACTGTCCAAGCTATGTTGCTTGAGGTTTCTGCCTTAAAAATTTGGCTAGGAAGCAATTGTAAAAGGCTTTGCAAAGCGTAAAAAGCACCTTTGCCAGTACTTGCCGTGATAAGAATGCCTTTGCCGTTGACGCTCATACGGTAGGCTTCTTCGGGCAATTGGCTGTCTTGTTTGAATACAACACTATTATTCGGTTGACCAGAGGCGATAGCACTTTTCAACTGAAAACCAGCCGTAGCTTTGAGTTGAGCAATGAGTAATGCGGCTACATTGTTAATAGATTCATCCTTGCTTTCTACAAGTACTTTGGTGGTAGGCTTGAAAGTAAAAGTACCTTTTTGGGCAATCAATTCTTGCGGTTGAGGGATAATATGATAAGAATTTTGTGCAATAATACCATACTGTGCTACGCAACAGAGCAGGAAAAGCAGGATTTTTTTCATTAGCAATTGGGTTTAATTTTTTTTCAAAGGTAGAATAAAAAAAATCAAATCATAATATATTTATTAAGAAATTTTAAAAAATAATATAGTTTATTGTAAAATATTACCGATTAATATAGTTTTGTTAAAATGTTAAATAAATTTTTTTAAAAATGAATCTTATACATACCATATTAAAGCATCGTTATACCGCTTGGGCTTGTGGCATTTTGATTTTTATATTATGTTCTATTCCGAGCAAAGTCATTCCACCAAAGTTAGGGGTATTAGACAAGCAAGAACACTTTATAGCTTTCGGAACATGGTCATTTTTAGTGGTTTATGCCCACAGAAATGCACTGAAAGCCGTAATTGGAGGAATGATTTTTGGCGTAGCCATTGAATTTTGGCAAGCCATCTTACCCGAATCATTTCATCGGGCATTCGATTGGTACGATGCTGTAGCCGATAGTCTAGGAGCTGTATTAGGCGTAGGAATTTTTTTACTACTTAAATGGCTGAAAATTGCCAAGTAATTTTATCGGTAATATATTTCCGTATTTTATTATAAAAAAACACCATGAGTAATGCTTGCTCATGGTGTTTTTATGATAACGATTGACTGAAAAGCTTATCCTAATACCACAGGACCCGCTTGATTGATACCCGAAACATAGCATTCCGAGCCGATACCAACTTTTGCAAAACCATCTTGCATGGCTTTACCTACCCTGTTGGCCGTAAATAAATCTTTCGACAAAGCAAACATCGAAGGCCCCGAACCAGAGATAGAACAGCCCAAAGCACCATTTTCTAATGCTGCATTTTTCACATCATCAAACTGCGGAATCAAAATCGAGCGGATTGGTTCGATGATAACATCGACCAAACTTCTCGAAATTAAATCATAGTCGGGCAACATAAACCCAGCTACTAAACCCGCCACATTGCCCATTTGAGTAATGGTATTTTTTAAAGAAATTTCTCTTTTCAAAATATTCCGTGCGTCTTTGGTATTTACTTCAATATGCGGATGAACAATGGTTGCATAAAGCTCTTTTGGGGTACGCAATTGAATAATATCTAGCGGGTCATAAGAACGAATGACCACAAAACCTCCCATTAAACTTGGCCCAACGTTGTCGGCATGGGCAGACCCACAAGCGATAAATTCGCCTTCCATCGCAAAGGGCAATAAATCTTTTTGAGCTAAAGGCTTGCCTAGTAGTTCGTTAGCAGCAAAAACACCTGCTACCGCCGAAGCCGCCGACGAACCCAAACCAGAGCCGAGTGGCATCAGTTTTTTCAGTTCTAGCTCAAATCCCTGACCCGTTTCTCCAATAGCTTCCAAAAACTTAATGATGGCAATACCAGCCGTATTTTTCTCTGCTGCCAAAGGCAAACGCCCTTCATCACCTTCAATTTTTAAAATTTTGACACCTTTCGTATCAGATTTTCGTACTATGATTTCATCGCCAGGGTTATCAACCGCAAAACCGAAAATATCAAAACCACAAGCCACATTAGCCACTGTAGCTGGGGCAAAAACTTTTATTGAATCGTTCATTAATTATGAATGAAAAAAAGCCTATTTCCTAGTTAAAAAAGACTTATTTCATTATTATTATAGTCAAAATTAATTTTAAAATCAGGCTTTCCTCCCGATTCTTTCGTTTTTCCATCTTTTCTTTGAATAAACTTCTTCGCTTCTAATTGATTAAAGATATTTCTAACTTTTCGCTTATAAGACTCAAAATCGCTAACATTTTCAACAATTTTATGCTCTTGAAGGTACAAAAAATTTCCAATAGCATTAGCACTAACGATCTCTGTACTTATAGCATACATGTTATGTTGATGAATCGCCAAAAGTACTTTTTTATATTCAATTGGTAGAAAAACAAAATCATTACCAAATATGGTCACTAACTCTGCTGTAAAATCTTCTTTTGTAAGTGTTCTATTAACTAAATATACAGGGTATAGTTCTGGACTTTCAGGATTTTTAAACAGCAAACCTTTATCTTCTAAATCAGCAATTACATTTTTATGGTTATTGTCGGAAGTTAATAAAACGGTATAATGTTCTAACCTGTTTTGTTTTTCAGACTTATAAAAATAGCTTAATATGATTTTCTCTTCTTCGTTTAATTCTCTACCATATAACTCATGAATAAAACGAGAAAAACTATTGAGCCAAATCGCCATGGCATCATCGTAAATTTTCCCTTTGGGAATAAACAATTTAATTTCATCAGTCATTAAAATATAATAGGGCAAATCTATTGTATTCT
Organism: Cytophagales bacterium; assembly: GCA_013298025.1. Taxonomy (GTDB): domain Bacteria; phylum Bacteroidota; class Bacteroidia; order Cytophagales; family Spirosomataceae; genus Flectobacillus. The sequence continues at coordinate 32,544 of JAAFJE010000032.1, forward strand.
CTAAACAAGCATCGGTTAAAGATGCTAACCCTTTGCCTTTACCTTCCCAACGGTCAAAGCTTTTTAACAAATCTGTTAGCTTAGGATTACGTGCCACTTGAATCGGAATTATTCTTCTGATTTTACCTTCTCTGGTATCCAGATTTATCACCTGTTTAGGTCGGAATGCGCCAGGGTTTCTAATCATAATGCTTTCGTTTGGTTTAATCTCTATGATTCCAAAACGATTGCTTTTATAATCTCTATGAGCTAAGGCATTATTAATAGTTTCTTCTATGAGGGCTTCTGGATACTCAGGCAAGGGTGTACCCCCATTTTTTCTACTGACACCAACTTGAATATTTTTATAAACAAACCCTATACTTTCTTCCATTAGGGAAATGATATTATCTTTTAAGACTTGTTTATTCTGGGCTACAACAATTGGAGAATCTACGTAACAATCCATTTCACATTTGCCCCCTGTGTAGTCTTCAACATAATCTCCACAAACTAACATTCCTAACAATGTTGGCTTATTATTTCTTACAAAGGCTTTACGATGTAAGAAAGGCAATGCTTTTTCTAAATCAGCTTTTAAGGTTTCAACTGTTTTCCCTCTATTTAGCCTAATAATGTATTGGTTGAGTTTATCAATATTTAATAATTCTAATGAAGCCTCATCGACAATAGATAGTTCTTGTGCGTTGATTAACTCCTGTTTTAAATCTTCTTGGCGTTCAATTTCCACCTTGCTAAGAATGTGGTCTCCTGTGATATTTCTCTTATATGCTTGACCTTGATAATAGACAAATTTTTCATCTTCAGGAAGTTTTTCAACATAAATCAAAGCGATATGTCCTGAATGGAATGGCTTAATTTCGGTTGTTGGAAAATAGGAAGTTAAGTCAATCAAACGTCCATTCTTATCTGTAAAAAACTTCGTACTAAGTTCCTTTAACTTAGCTTCATTGTCATAATTGAAGCCTTTAAATAAGTAATGCTTTTTACTTTTGTCCCTTTCATTCCCCTTATCTTTTATGCCAATCACAATAATACCACCATTTGTATTCAAAAAAGCACAAACTGTTTTATACAATTCTGTCCAATCAGAACCAGTTGAAAGGTCTTTTAACTCAAGACGCTCTGTTTCTACCTCAACATAAGTTTGGATAGAAATACATTCCTCTAATGTTCGTAATGTCTTATCAATGAAATTCATGGACTATATTGTTTGATACACAATTACGCCAAATAACTCCAGCGGTTACTTCTGCTCCAGCACCCGACGGTGAACGAAATCACGTTTTCGGTACTGTAAATTGGGGCAAAACTTTTATTGCATTTGTTGTCATGCTATTATTTTCCAAAATATGCTTCTCATAAATTACGATGAGGAAGCCAACATACTTTTAATAATTAGGTCTATCCATGCGTTAAAGCGTGGACACGCTTCTAAAATCTTTTCTATTCCTGTTAATTCGGCAATATCAATTCCATCAGTAATCTTATTGTAGTTTTTCTTGTAGCACTTATAAATGGCTTCTATCCTTTTAGAAGGAAAACCTTCTGGGGTACTATTGATATCTTCAATGTTTTCAAACTGACTTTTTAATGCAACTATTTCATTTTTTATTTGAGCGTCCTCCAAATCAAAACCAGTTTCAGGATTAGCAAATAACAACGTTTCAAATTCATGTCTCAAAATATTGGGAATAAAATCTGGATACGTTTTTATAGCATTAACATAGCTTTTGAGTGATTCTTCCATGCACAAAATCCGTTGCTCAATATCAGGTTTGGTTATACAATTCAGATAATTCGGCATTTTTTGTTCACTATTAATACCAGCGTAATCAATCATCGTAGTAATAATAGGTTGGTCTTTATAGTGTAAAAGTGGTCGAATGGTATTTCCGAAATGCACTATGTTATTAAACCCATGTCCGCCTCCACTCATGGTTATCTTAATGGGTTTAATGTTTGTATGTAATCCCTGATTAGATAAATGTGGGATTAGTAATCTTTCCACAAATTCTGCCTCCGTTTGCCCTTCAACTACAATATACAAATGTTTCATGGCATACCTCCTATCACATTTTTATTCCATAAGTCGCCAATAGTATATTCTTGCATCCAGTCTTTCAGTGATTCACTATTTTGTCTTATAAATACTGATTGGTTATCTTTTCTATCTACTGTAATTATGTCTTCTGGTTCAAAATTATCAACCAGATTGACAGACTGAGTAGATATAATTACCTGACTCTCAGCAGAAGCTTTTTTGATTAAACCGGCCAATTTATTAATGGCAAAAGGATGTAAGCCTAATTCTGGTTCGTCAATGATAATCGTTGTGGGTAATTCGGGTTGCAAAAGCAGTGTTGCTAAAGCCATAAACCGTAGTGTACCATCTGAAAGGTGCATGGCAAACAGACGCATATTGGAGTCTTTTTGTTTCCACGATAATTGAATTTTATCCTCTCTAATTCTGTCGGGTTCTAACACAAAACAATCAAAATAGGGAGCAACCGACTTGATGAGCATTTCTATTTTTTTAAAATTCTTAGGATATTTTTCCTGAAGAAAGTATAAATAGGCTGCTAAATTACCCCCATCTTCATGTAGAAATTGATTATCGTCAATATTGCCTTTTTGCTTAATTCTTGCTGTTTTGCTGGTATCATGGAAATGGAAGATTTTGAAAGACGACATATATCGTCTAACATAGTTGTATCTGAGTCCATCTACATCTTTCAGTTTACTTTCAAAGTGGCCATTTCCAAAAAAGTCTTTATCCCAACCTAAATTATGATAATCACGATTAAATCCAGTTTCCTCACGTATGAAATACAAATTATCTTGCGAATTTGGTTTTAAAGTAAAAGCATAAGCGTTTGTTTTATCAAACTCAATTCTTCCTAAAAGGCTTTCAGATTGCTTTAAACCATTGTACAAAATGTTTTCAGCACCTGCTTCTTCCGCAACGTAATTTTGTAAATTTTGAGCGTAAATATGATAGGTTAGTTTGAAAAAATTAATAAAATTACTTTTCCCCGCTCCATTCGCACCAATGAGTACGTTGATGGGTAAAAGCTCCAAATCCATTTCCTGAATAGATTTGAAATTTCTGATTTGTATTAAATTTATCATACTAAAGATTAAAGTTATCACGCCAAATAACTCCCAATCGCCACAATATCAGCAAATACGCCCGAGGCGGTTACTTCTGCTCCAGCACCCGATGGTGAACGAAATCACGTTGTCGGTGCTGTAAATTGGGGCAAAACTTTTGTTGAAGGTGTCATATAATCAAAGACCAGCTTGTTTCAAAAGCTCATCTAATTGATTACCATTGATATTCTCTTACTCACTGTTATCATAAATAGTCAAGAGATAAATAGTTTCATTTACAATTTTAACGCAAGTAATTACTCTTGCACCACCTGACAGCAATTGACATTCTAACTTTGTAGCAGTCCTTTCCAATCGAAGTACCTTGAAAAGCATTATCTGTTAAAAAATCACAAGCAGTTTGCAACTCAATCTTTCCTTGTTGATGCAACTCTACTTGCTCCAATGCCTCTTTTAAATCTTCAACAAATTCCTTTTGCTGAGTATTAAGGTTCTTTTTCTTATTACTACTATTTTACTTTACTTGAAAGTGCAACGTCTTCGCTAATTCTTTAATTAACGAAATATGTTTGGACTGAACATTTTCTAAAATAAGGTTCATAAATAATCATTTAAGAAATCTTGCCATAAAATAACATTTGAAAAGCCTTTTTGCTTTAATCCTTCATATAGAATTGCATCTCTTGTGATAAACGCTATATTGAATTCTATTGATAGAGCTACATAAACTAAATCATCCAAATCTATTTCTTTACACCAATTGTAGGCTTGAAGATAGCTTTGAGTACTAATTAAAAAATTAGGAACTATCAGAATATCACTTAAAATGTCAAGCGTAAAATTTGTTAATTCTTCATTTTTAAGTTTTGTTTTGCTCAAAATTATTGTCTGGTGTTCTTGTAGCTCTAAAAGCCCATAATCTGGCATAAGAAACTTAACTCGCTTGATTAGCTCAAGATACTCGTCTCGACCACTAATAAAAATCGAAAACAAGATATTTGCATCAATTATAAACCGTTTCAAGGAATGATATTTTTTAAATGCTGCTCTTTAAATTTAGCAAATGCTTTTTTCTTTGACTCCTTCCAAAGTTGATTATGGTCAATTCCTAATTCCAAGACTGCTTCTTCAATCTTATTGGCAATTTTATGCAAACGCTTGAAATGTAATATTCTTTCAACATCACTTTTTAAAGCTTCCAAACCTGCTTCTTTAATCAGTGCATCATCTATATCAATAATGAGTTGTGCCATATTCTTGCTTTTTTAATTTAAAGATACTGAATCTAAGCCAAATAACTCCCAATTGCCACAATATCAGCAAATACGCCCGAGGCGGTTACTTCTGCTCCAGCACCCGGGCCTTTGATGACCAACGGGCGGTCGTGGTAGCGTTTGGTGGTGAATGAAATCACGTTGTCGGCGCCGTCCATCATATAGAATGGATGCGTTTTTCCGATGCTTTTTACGCCAATCGTAATTTTGTTGTTTTCTAAGGTTGCAATAAATCTTAATACTTCGCCTTTGGCTTCGGCTTCGTTGACCATCTGCTCGAAATAACTGTTCGATACTTCCAATTCCTTGAAAAAGTCATCTACGGTAGGGGCTTCTTCGCAGTTTTGAGGCAATAATTTATGAATGGTTACGTCTTCTGGTTCGAGTCTTAAACCAATTTCTCGTCCTAAAATCAAAATCTTACGGGCTACGTCCATGCCACTCAAATCTTCTCGTGGGTCGGGTTCGGTATAGCCTTTTACTTTGGCTTCTCGCACGATGTCGGCAAATTTTACGCCTGCTTTGAAATTGTTGAAAATATACGATAAAGTTCCCGAAAGTACCCCTTCTATTTTCTCAAATCTATCGCCCGAAGCAATTAAGCCTTGCAAAGTATTGATTACGGGTAAACCTGCTCCTACGTTGGTTTCGTACAAAAACTTTACGCCTTTTTTCAAAGCTGTACGATGCAACAAAGCGTAGTCGTCATAACGCCCCGAATTGGCTACTTTGTTGGGGGTTACGACCGAAATATTGGCTTCAAAAAGTCCTAAATAATAGTTATGAATATTCTTGTCGGCGGTGCAATCGGCAAAGACCGAATTGGGTAAATTCAAGCGTTTGGCTTCTTCTACAAATGCCCACAATTCGGCAGGTTTGCCTAGGTTTTGCACGTCGTCGGCCCAAGTGTCCATCGAAATGCCATCGGTATTAATCAACATTTTACGTGAGTTCATTACGCCCACTAAGTTGATTTTCAAAGCTTTGTATTTTGATAAATAATTGGCTTGTCCTTTGAGTTGATTCAACAAGGTTTTGCCAATCAAGCCTGTACCTACCAAGAACAAGTTGAGGTTTTTGACCTGCGAAAAGAAAAAGGTATCATGAATAACATTGAGGGCTTTGGAAATATCTTTTTTCTCAATCACCACTGAAATGTTCAATTCCGATGAGCCTTGGGCTGTAGCTACAATATTGATACCATTTTTACCTAAAACCGAAAATAATTTTCCACTTACACCCGTATGCTGACGCATTCCTTCGCCTACAACGGCTATGACAGAAAGGTTTTCTTGGATTTCAACGCCTTCTACATCGCCTTGGGCAATTTCTGTTTTAAATTCTTCTTCTAATAAAGTTTTCACCGCAACGCTTACCGATGGGTCGATGGCAAAGCAGATAGAATGCTCGGAAGAAGCTTGCGAAATCAGGATAACCGAAATTTTATTTTTGGCTAAAACGGTAAACAATTTTGCCGAAACACCAGCCACGCCAATCATGCCAGAGCCTTGTAAGTTGACCAACGCTAGGTTGTCAATCGAACTAATGCCTGTAATGATGTACTCAGAGGGGTCGGCGGTGCGGCTTACCACTGTGCCTTCAAAATCGGTATTGAATGTATTGAGTACCCGGATAGGGATATTTTTGGCAAAAGCAGGTTGCAACGAAGGTGGATAAATCACCTTTGCCCCAAAATGCGTGAGTTCCATTGCCTCCGCATAGGTGATGGTAGGAATGGTAAACGCATTTTTTACCTTGCGTGGGTCGGCTGTCATCATGCCGTCCACGTCTGTCCAGATTTCAATTTCATCGGCATCGAGTGCTGCCCCGAAAATCGAACCCGTATAATCAGAACCACCACGCCCCAGCGTGGTAGTTTCGCCTTTGTCGGTAGAGCCAATAAAGCCAGTGATGAGTTGCAAAGCCTTTCTTTTGGCAAAATAGGCTTGAATCAGTTGGTTGGTTTCGGCAAAATTGACTGCCGCCATGCCAAAATTCGCATCTGTTTTTATCACTTTTCTGGCATCTAAAAACTGACAATCAACGCCTTGTGCATGAAGTATTTCGTAAATCAAGGTCGTAGAAAGTCTTTCTCCGAAACTCACAATTAAGTCGGATGTTCGAGCTGAAATTTCACGAATCAAAGACACCCCTTTCAGTAAATCTTCTAATTCATTAATAATGGTACGAATGTTGGCAAAAACTTTCGACTGGGCTTTCACATCAATCAATGCACGTACAACTGTGAAATGACGGTCTTCAATGCCTTTTACTATGTCGAAATAACTGGTGTCGCCCGTAGAAGCTAAATCTCCTGCTTTCAACAATTGGTTGGTTACACCACCCATAGCCGAAAACACGGCTGCTACTTGTGCTCCTTGGGCTATTTTGCCTTTGATAATCCCTAACACCGCTTGGATACTCTCTGTAGTACCGCAAGAAGTTCCTCCAAATTTAAGTACTTTCATCATGTTTTGTGGGTGAGTGCTAGGCACTCCGACTGCTTTACAACAGCAGGTTTTGATTGTTTTGATTAACGAACGGCAAATATACCAATACTCTATTGCTTTTAAAGAATTAAACGTAGGATATTACAGGATTTCTTTGTTTTGTCTAAAAACAAAGGGTTGTATTCTTTCGAAAACAACCCTCGTCTTGGGTAAATAAAGTATAGAGATAATTACCATTTATAAGCTACCGTCACCGATACCATGCGTGGAGCAATGGGGTTTACAGAGTTGTCGTCGTGAACGTTGTAGCTCAGTTCATTCAAGAGGTTTGATACTTTACCTCTGATAGAAAATTTTGTAAAGTTGTACCCAATACTTGCATCTAGCTGGGTATATGCACGCAATGGAATTAGTTTGTATGTGTCGTTTGCTACCGTCAAGCGAGTAGAGCGACCCGCCATTCTTTCTCCGAAATACATCGCTGTAAGTCCTAGGTTCAAGCCTTTCAACTTGGAGAAGGTATAATAAATGCTTGCGTTGGCGGTATGATTAGGGTTGTAACGCAACAAGCTACCGATAATATAAATGTTACTTTTGGTATATTTGGTTTCGTTGTAGCTATAGCCAGCCATCAACGAGAAGCCCAAGAATGGCTTACTCTTAATGTCAACTTCAACACCTTGGCTGGTTACTTCTCCTGCTAGTTCTTTGATATTTGTGTTGGTGTTGGCTTTTCCGTCTTTGTCAACTAAAGCTGTTTGTGCCAAATTGCTGTTTTTGATTTGGTACAGGGTTACGTTTGCTGCAAGTAAACCGCCAAACAATTCGTTTTTCACCCCTACTTCTACTTGGTCAATTAAAGATGGCTTCAAAGCATTTCCGTAAATATCGGTTCCTGTATTTAACGTAAATGAATTAGAGTAGCTACTAAATATCGACATATTTTTATTAGGCTGATATACTAATCCTAATCTTGGAGAAAAAGCGTAGTCAAACGACGATGTTTCTACGGTGGCGTTGGTTTTTACCGTCAAAACCGAACTTTTGGTATCTTGGTAGCTGTAACGCACGCCTGCCAAGAATTTGAACTTTTCTGATAAAGCTACTAAGTCTTGTACATACACCCCAAAACGATTGACAGGAGCGGTCGTAATTGTGCTTTGAGCTAAGGCTGGTTGGTCGCTGCGTTTGTCAACGATAGGCTCACTATATACATTGATGGTGTCATACACTGCCGAAGTATAAGCGGTGGTTTGGGTATTATAACTATCGACATCAGCCCCAAAAAGTAAGTTGTGGGCAATAGCACCAGTCTTGAATGTGCCTGTCAAGTCTATTTGTCCCATCCAATATTTTTCATCTACTTGCGAACGCTGAATGCTTCTAATCCACTGACCGCTACTAGCGATGCTTGTAGGGCGAGTGCTGGCAAACAAATCGCTTTGGTAAGCACGGTACGCTCCTGTAGCACTGATTTTCCAATTATTGTTTAACTGATGATTGACCGTAAAATTGGCTGTTTGTTGCTTAATGTCATAGTACGACCATTTTACGCCAAGGAATCTTTCACGTGGTAAATTTGTAATGGTATAGTTGATAGCTCCAATGCCAAAATCTGCGGTACGGCGGTCTTTCATATAATCGCCTTCAACGATAATTTCGGTTTTGTCGCTCAACTTGAAGAGCAACGAAGGGTTTACATACGTTCTTTCCGAGCCTACATATTCACGGAAACTATCGCCTTTTTCATACGTGCCGTTGATGCGGTACGCTACTTTTTTGCTTCCGATTACCGAGCCGTACAAATCAACGCTTGGTTTGTAGAAGTTAAATGAACCCAAACGCATAGACACCGAACCGCCTGCATCGAAGCGAGGCTTTTTGGTTACGAGGTTCAAAATACCACCTGCGGCAACGTTACCAAACAAAATGGCGGTGCTACCTTTCATGATTTCTACTTTTTCGATAGAAGACATTTCGGGCATCGTACCATTAAAATACCTTGCTCCATTTTTAAAAGTATTACTACTACTGAATGCAAAACCACGGCCAGCAATTTCTTCTTGATACCCCCCTGTATTGCCCATAATATAAACGCCGTTGGCATTCATCAAGGCATCGCTTAGGCGTAATACTTGTTGGCGTTCCAATACCGTGCGGTCGATGGTGGCTACGGCTTGGGGTAAATCCATCGGTTTGATGGCGATTTTTCCAATATTTACTGTTTTTTCATTCGCCGATTGTACGCCCGTAACCGTCACTTCCGATAATTCGTTGGTACTTTCTTCTAAGTTTATGGCTAGTTCTGTGGTTTTGTTGGCGTTAACAACCACTGTTTTTTCTTCGGTTTTTAATCCAACAAACTGTAAAACAACTGTTTGCTCTCCGACTTTTACATTTTTTAGTAAAAATTCTCCGTCTTCGTTTGAAATCGTTCCTTGCTTGCTGTTTTTTAAGGTAACATTCACAAATTGAATAACATCGCCTGCTTTGTTGGTAATTTTTCCTTTGATGCTTCCTGTTTGGGCCTGTGCTACAATAATGCTTGTAATGAAAGAGAAAATAAATAAGCTTATTTTGTGCGTAAATTTTTCCATAATTTATATTTATTTGGACTTATTCTAAATATAATATTAAAAAAAAGGGAATACTGCTTTGCTGTCGCTTTATCCACTTGATTATGACACAAAGGTAGTGCTTATTTAGACTAAGTACAAATAAATGACAGAATTATTTAGACTTATTTTAAATAAAAATATGTAAAAAGCTTATATTCAGTATTTTACAAAAATGATTAGAGGTGCAAATGCACTGTCAAGCAAATTTTCAGCGATTTTTAAACCCAACACAAAAAGTTTTTGTTTAACTGTATAGCAAGCTTGCTGCTTTTACTAATCTTCTTACAACCATCATGCAACAAGGATACCGTTTTGCCGCATATATTCCTTCGGAAGAAACCACAGGCACGAAGGCCAAATTCGACCAATTGTTGTCTATTTTTAATCAACTCATTACCATGACTTCGGGCGATGTGTCGGAAACCTTGGCTTGGTTGACCGAGTTGGACAAGCAATATAACCTCACCGACGATAGTTACGGTATTGCCGATTTTATTGAAGACCTCAAAGCCAAAGGTTATATCAAAGACGCACCCAACGAAGCTGGACAAACCCAAACGGTGCTGTCGGCAAAAGGCGAGCAGAGCATCAGGAAGCAATCGTTGGACGAAATTTTTGGTAAACTCAAAAAAACAAGTGGGCAAGGCAATCACCGCACGCCGTTTCAAGGGCCAGGCGATGAAACCAATACCGACCGACGAGAATACCAATTTGGCGATTCGCTCGACCAAATTGCCATGACAGAATCTATCAGAAATGCCCAAATCAACAACGGTTTCGACAACTTTATGCTTACCGAAAACGACCTCGAAATCGTGGACAAAGAGTATAAAGCCCAAACTTCTACCGTGTTGATGATTGATATTTCGCACTCCATGATTTTGTATGGCGAAGACCGCATCACGCCTGCCAAAAAAGTAGCCATGGCGTTATCGGAATTAATCATGACCAAATACCCCAAAGATACCCTCGATGTAATAGTGTTTGGCAACGACGCTTGGCAAATCCAAGTAAAAGACTTGCCTTATTTGGAGGTTGGGCCGTATCATACCAATACCGTGGCAGGATTGGAATTGGCGATGGATTTGCTTAGAAGAAGGAAGAATAAAAATAAGCAAATTTTTATGATTACCGACGGCAAACCTACTTGCCTAAAAGAAGGCATTAAGTATTATAAGAATAGCTTTGGTTTAGATAAAAAAATTCTTAATAAAACACTTACTTTGGCGGCACAATGCCGTAGGCTCAAAATTCCAGTAACAACTTTTATGATTGCCAGAGATGCCTATTTAAGAGAATTTGTGGAAGAATTTACCAAAATTAACCAAGGACGAGCCTATTATTCTTCATTAAAAGGTTTGGGAGAGTTTATTTTTGAAGATTATCAACGCAACCGTAAAAAAGGCGTAAGATAGGTGAATTATTGAGTGAGTGAATTGTGAATGAACTGTATTAAAAAACAAAATTTTAGGCAAATATTATTTTGCGAGAGCTGTTTTATTTGCCTGAAAATCATTTTGAAATACAGTGTTGTTTTTAATAATTGCGAAAGCTTGTCTAATTAATTT
>JAAFJE010000033.1 GCA_013298025.1 Cytophagales bacterium
TTTCAGCAGGCCCTTGTTTTTCATTTTCTATCGAAGGGTCATTTTGACCCTTCGATGAAAAAGTAGTTTCAGCAGGCCCTTGTTTTTCATTTTCTATCGAAGGGTCATTTTGACCCTTCGATGAAAGGTGCTTTAAATTTTCTGCTTTATCCGATTTTTCGTTATTGTAGCGTAAGCCACGAAAATAAGAAATCTGCGATAAAGAAAGATTCCTACGGCCTAATTGAAGATTAATCATATAATCTTTCGCTTCTTTTATGGAAGGGAAAGAGAGCATATATACCTCAAAGTTTAAGTTATGTCTTTTACAAATAGCGTGGCGGTTATGTCCATCGATAAGGACATAAACAATATCGTCGGGGTCTTGCGATGCTAAACCTATTTGTTGTTTGGCTACTTGCCAAAGTTGAATAGGCGTTTGGCAACCATGCTGTAAAATATTACTTTCTAGTTGTTCGGATTCTTCTGGTGAAAGTGCAGGAATAAGGTTTTTCAACTCAGGCAGAATAATGATATTTTGACGGATGGCATCCGCACTTAAAATATTACTAGACAAAGCTTGCTTTGTTTTTGAGGCAAGTATTTTTTTTATATCCGTTTTCATCTATTTAACAATTTGAAGATACGCAATGTATTCATCACAAAAATCCCAATAACATTTGGCGGCATCCGAATTTCCTGAGAATTTAGAGATTGAACTTTGAGCTATTTGGGATTTTTGAAAGTCAATCAAATGCCGTATTTCAGCATTAAATATTTTAATATTTTTCACTTCTTCTTTTACATACGCCTTAATGCCATCGTGAACGCTATTTTTCTTGACCATCGTAAACACTACTCCATCAATCTGTAAAGAAGCGTTCAAGTCATGACGGACTTCCATGATTTTACCCCAAATAGAATTTAGCCCTTTTACAGCCGACATCTCAGGCAATAACGGAATAATACAACTTGTTGAAGCAGCCATAGCCGAAAGCGTTAGCTTGTTGAGAGAAGGTGGGCAATCAATAATGATGTAGTCGTATTGGTTTAAGAGATGGCTAATGCGGTTTTTCAAACGAAATTCGCCTCCTGTCAATTCATGAAATCTCATTTCCACATTCGCCAAGTCTATATCAGAAGGCGATAAATCAAGATTGGGAATAATGTTTAGTACGGGAAAAGGCACATTATTAATTAACGAATCAGCTACTTGCACCTCTGGCGAATCAACGCCTAATATCTGGCTTAGGTTTCCTTGTGGGTCTAAGTCTATCAATAAAATTTTAAATCCTTTATTGGCCAAGGCTTCGCCCAAAGAAGCTGTTGTAGTAGTTTTGCCTACTCCTCCTTTGTGATTTACGACAGATATGACTCTTGCATTTTGGTAGAGCAATGCCGAGTAACCATATTTTGAAAGAATGGGCAGTAATAAATCGAGATGTTTCTCAGGAATCGCCCTATTTTCATTTAATGCTCTTGTGATTGTCTGACGAGGAATACCCGCTTCTTTTTCTAAAGAACTTACAGATAATGCTGGATTGTGTCTAATAAATTTTAAAGCAAGTTCGTTCGTTATCATCCTTTCCTTATTTCGTTAAATAATACCCAAAAATAAACAAAAAAGGTTAAAAAATACCATTTTATTTAATTTTTGAGATATTGTAAAATTTATGTAAACGAACTGTACCAACCGCCTATTACTTAGATACCATCACTTGTTATCTAAATTATTCATCATAGATTAAAATAAAAATTGCTTATCAAAACTTTTTAAATAACTACCCAATTAAATAGTTTTATTTAGTTGTTAAACTTCGCCCGAAACTCTAACGGACTCATATCAACTTTGGTTTTAAATAATTTACTAAACGACTGTGAATGCTCAAAGCCTAATTGAAAAGCTATTTCACTTACTGAAAGGCTGGTAGTAGCAAGCTTTTCTTTGGCTTTTTCGATGAGTTTTTGATGGATATGTTGCTGTGTACTTTGCCCTGTAAGACTTCTTAATAAATCACTTAGATAGTGTGTTGAAACATTCAGTTCTTGTGAAACATACTGTACACTTGGAAGGCCTAAATCAATAATTTTATTGGCGAAATACTCATTAAGTAATGTATCAAATTTCACAATTAAATCGTTACTGACATTTTTTCGGGTCAAGAACTGGCGATTGTAAAAGCGATTGGTATAATTGAGTAATAAATCTAAGTAGGAAACCATCACATCTTGACTAAATTGGTCTATTGAATTTTGGGACTCTAATTCAATATTTTGTAAAATCATTTCAAGCATTTTTTCTTCCTTATCAGAAAGATGTAAAGCTTCGTTTACTTCATAAGAGAAAAAACCATAGTCTTTAATGAACTTTCCAAGGGGATATGGGCGTATAAAGTCAGGATGAAAAACTAACCACCAGCCAGAAACCTCATAATTATCTTGCCCCTTGGTTGATAATAATTGACCTGGGGACATTGCTGCTAAAACACCTTCATCAAAATCATAATAGTGTTGCCCATATTTTAATTTCCCTTTCACGTTTTTCTTTAAAGACACACTATAAAAGTTTAAAATGAGATGATGAGTAGTAGCACTGTCAGTATTCGGAACAGTATCAAAATTGATAAGACTAATTAGCGGATGATGTGGCTTGGGTAGCCCAATAAGTCTATGTAACTCAGAAACAGAGTTTATAACGGTTGGATTTACTCTATTTTTCATGGTAAAATCTGTAATGATTAAAAGTGTCGTTACAGGCTGCAACGACACTTTTCAAAGATGTTAAATTAATGATTTGTGACTTTTTGAGTAAATAGCCAAGCCCAAGCAATCAACAGAAACTGAAAAGGTAGTCGGATGATACTTGCCCCAAAACCTGCATTATTGGTTCGATAAAAATCAATAGACTGCGGAATGTGAATGCCTAAAAAATAAACTATCAGCATAGCTATGATAAGTTTTGCTGATACGCTTCTGGTTTTCAGAGGCAAAAGCAATAATCCCAACACGATTTCTATGATACCACTCAAATAAATTAAAAAGATATGAGTTGGCAACCATGCAGGCATCATGGCCAAATATTGCGTAGGATACAACAAGTGCATCGCTCCCATTGCTACATAAAACAATACCAAAAGGTATAGCAATACAACTTTAATCGTCTTCATCGTCACTATGATTTTTAGTTATTGAGCTTGTTCTGCTACTGGTTGCCATGCTTTCCAATCTGCCAAACGTTTAGCATAAACAGGCTCTATCACGTGTAAAGGTACTGCACCCAAAAACAAACGCAAAGGCGGATTTTCAGCATCAGCAAGCGTTAATATCGCATTGGCTGTATTCTCAGGATTCCCTTGTGAAACACTACTAAATGCTTGATACAAAGCTGCCTTTACACCGTTGTATGCCTCAATAGCTTTGCTTTGTTTGGCTGATGCCGTTCCCCATTCAGTAGCATAACCAGCAGGTTCAATTAATGTAACTTTGATGCCAAAGCCTGCAACTTCCTGAGCAAGTGAATCACAAAGTCCTTCAACAGCCCATTTTGAAGCATGATAAATACCCAATGTTGGAAAGGTTGTTACGCCACCAATACTTGATACTTGCATGATATGTCCGCTTTGTTGCTCTCTCATAATGGGCAATACTGCTTGAATAATCCATAAAGAACCAAAGACGTTGGTTTCAAATTGAGCTCTTGCTTCGGTTTCGGAAATCTCTTCGATACATCCAAAATGCCCAAATCCTGCATTACTAATCAATACGTCTATTTTCCCGAAATACTCCTTTGCTTGCTGAACTGCTGTAAAACAAGCCTCACGATTATCGACATCTAAAGAAATTGGCAAAACAGCATCGCCATATTTTGTTACTAAATCAGCTAAAGAATCAATGTTTCTGGCGGTTGCTACTACTTTATCGCCACGTTGAAGGGCGGCTTCTGCCCAAATTTTACCAAAGCCTTTTGATGTTCCGGTAATTAACCAAACTTTATTTTCCATTGTTTTATTGATTTAATTTGATGTTGCAAAGGTCTCTCAAGTAAAACACTGAAAAGTAGTCAAAGTGTAGGATATTGTAGCCAAAACGGAGTAATACACAAATTTGTAGCACTATTTCATTTTGTGCTACTACGTTTTATGAAATAAGACAATTTTCTGTATATGCTCCTTGGGTGTAATATTTTTTCCTATGGATTTGGTTAAGATATGGCAAATAAGATAATGGCTAAACAATCAGGTACGAAAAGCATTACTCCAATAGCCCTGTTATGGCTATTGGAGTAATGCTATGACTCATTTTTATCCATTTTGAAATTTTTCGGAGAAACGCCCATATAATTTTTAAACACCCTTGAAAAATGATATTGGTCATCGTAGCCCAATTTTAGGGCTATTACCTTCACGCTGTATTTTCTTTCCATGAGCATCATACAGGCTTTTTGAATCTTCAGAGAAGTAAAGAGCTGCATGGGAGAATACTTCACTTTTTTCTTAAACTCTGATAATAAATGCGATTGGGAAAGTTTTGAAATCTTAACAAAGTCACTTAGTTGTAGATTGTATTCAAGGTTTTCTTTCATATAATTAATACAAAGTTGTATGGGGGCATTTTGAGGTTCTGCCCAAAAACCATGTGAAGTTTGAAAGGTCCATTTTCTGGTACAATCACAGCGATAGATTTATTTAGTAAATAGACACAAAATCATAATTGCACTTTGTTATACCTTTTATCAAAATACCTATAATTAATTTCATCCTAATATATGGTACAAACGGATGCTTTATGAATAGTCTGGTATTATAAGGCTTTCTTGTAAAATGTTTACTCCAAAAGGGTATTGTTCACAGTTGTTATGACTCTTTAAACAAATAAGTTTAAAATCTTCATAATATGTATTCTTCTCGTTTACTATTTTTTTGTGCCATCCTTTGTACATACCAAATAAAAGGGCAATCGCATTATCAGGGCCAGCACCAAGGTAAGTTTGCCATCGCAGATAAAGCCGCACCTGTTGTACAATCATTCGATTTGCAGGCTGTTCGATTATTAAATGGGCGATTTTATGATAATATGCAAAGAGAACAAGCTTGGCTAAAGCAACTAAGCGTTAAACGCCTCTTACATAGCTTTCGGACTAATGCAGGTATATACGATGCTAATGAAGGGGGATATTTTGACATGAAAAAATATGGTGGTTGGGAATCGCTCGATTGCGATTTGAGAGGACACTCCACGGGGCATTTACTTTCGGGCTTGGCTTTGATGTATGCTCAAACAGGCGATAGCTATTATAAACTCAAAGGCGATAGTTTGGTAAATGGTTTGGCCGAAGTACAAACGACATTAAATCAAGGAGGTTATTTGAGTGCATTTCCGCAAGAGCTAATCAACCGAAATTTGGCAGGTAAAAGGGTTTGGGCACCTTGGTACACTTTGCATAAGATTTATGCGGGTTTAATCGACCAATATCTTTACAGTGATAATCCTTTGGCTTTATTAATTGCCGAAAAAATGGGATTGTGGGCTTATCAAAAACTCCAAGCTGTTCAGCCAGAGCAACGTACAATCATGCTTAGAAACGAATTTGGCGGTATCAACGAATCGTTTTATAACTTATATGCTATTACAGGGAAAAAAGAATTTCAGTGGCTTGAGTTTATCAGCCCCCATTTTTGCCTTTAAGTGATGGCATAAGTTTTCATTTAAGTGCTTTTTTTACTGATTCTTCCCGTACAAAACTCGCAACACAACACGCACAAACGCCTATAGCAATTGATAGAATTTGTGGACCAGTTAAAAAACTAAACGATACGACCTTTCAAGTAAGTTTTTACAGAATGGGCTTTCAAAACCAAAAACGAAGTAATGTAATTTGGCTAGTTGCTCATAACGAAGGCGACGAGCAATACAAATCGGCTGTGCAACAAATGGAACTAAAATTTCCGTTGAAAAATACCCAAGGCACAGCACAAAGAATTACTTTTGAAGCTATACCGAATCAGAAAATAGGCGTGCGATTTTATGACCTAAAAGGCTTCTCTACGGCAAATTTGCCTGTACATTTTTATGTAAAAGAAGGGCCAGCTTATATAGAAAACGGACGATTGATTTTTACCAAAATCCCCCCCAAAACTAAATTTCCCGTAAAAATTACGGTAGTGGCTTGGCAGTACGGTGTGGCTGGTAAAATTCAAACAGCCGAACCCGTGGAACAAAGCTTTGAGATAACAAAGTAACAAAAGTTTAAAGCGTATTTTTACAAAACAATCTTATGAAAATAGTAGGTACAATAATCGTGTGGATAAGCGTATGCTCGATGCTCATGGCACAAAAAAAGAATCAATCCTTCGAGCCTATTAGCAGGCAAATTCAAGCTTGGGTCGATAGCGGTCATTACAAAGGAGCGGCTATTTTGATTGCACACAGCAATAAAGTGTTGTATAAAGACACCTTTGGCAATTATACACCTCAGACAGTCGTATATATAGCATCGGCAGGAAAATGGTTGGCAGCAGCTACCATTGCAGCGTTGGTAGATGAAGGAAAATTACATTGGACCGACAAGGCAAAAAAATGGATTCCCTCACTCAGCGATGCCAAAGGAGAGGCGACGCTCGTTCAATTGCTTTCGCATACGGCTGGCTATCCTGATTACCAACCTACAGGAAACCCAGTAGATATTACCCAAGATTTGGCGACTTCTGTGGCTAATTTATTGTCTTTGCCTGCCGATACGCTTGCCGGAACAAAGTTTAAGTATGGTGGTTTGGCTATGCAAATAGCAGGAAGAATGGCCGAATTGGTAACAGGTAAATCATGGGAAACGATTTTTCAAGAAAAAATAGCACGACCTCTAGGTATGACCCAAACGCATTTTACTCCTGTTGATTCATCGGGTGGCCATGCACCAATGTTGGGCGGTGGGGCAAGGTCAACCTTAGAGGATTATGCCAAGTTTTTATCCATGATTTACAATAAAGGAAGGTATCAGGGCAAAAAGATTTTATCAGAAAAAGCACAGCAATGGATGCAAGCCAACCAAGTAGGCAAGGCAAAAGTCGCATCAGGTGAATTTGTAGAAAAAGTAAGAGGACGAACTGGCTCCGATATTTATGGCTTAGGCGAATGGCGAGAAGAAGTAAACGCACGTGGCGAAGCAACGTTGTTGAGTAGTCCTTCGTGGGCTGGGGCTTATCCTTGGATTGATAAAAAACACCATATTTATGGCTTTTTTATTACGCACGTAACAGGCTTTAAAAAAGGTTTTTCTCCATTTTATACGAGTCCTCGTTTGGCATTAGATGTGCGGAAGATAATCAATTAAAAAGGATTGGCAATATATTGCCAATCCTTTTTATATTACTTTTGAATCGAAATGTTAATCATATTATTTTGATAATCAGGATTGTAAGTTTTGCTGTTTAGTAATATACTGGTAGGTTTTTTAGGCGTACTAAATTTTGCCCTTATCAAAGGTTGTCCTGTAATTTGTAGCTGAAAGTCATTCGCTTGGTTTTTTGAAATCAGCGATAATTTAGCGAGCGAGCTATACAACACTTGGTCGTTTTGTCGAAGAAAACTACCATACCCAATAAAATAATCTGTAACGGTATTGGGGTCGTTGGCTGGGTGTGTAATCGCCGTCAAATACGCATCGGTGGTAAAGCTTCCGAAAGTTTTGATGCTGTTGAGGTGCATCAAACGGCCATCAGCTTTGAGGTTTAGGTAAACATCCGTTACGTTGCCATTTTGTTTGATTTTTATGCCAATCATATCTTCACCCGTGATACGCTCAATTTCGGGAAGATTGGTATCGTTTAAAGAGTCTTTTAAAATAACTGCCGTAATAAACTTGGTTTGCCGTACTTGCTCAGGATAGCCGATGCTATAATATTTTTCTTGTTCTTTTACATTCTCTTCTTTAGGAGCAAAAACCTCTGTCAGCGTCATTTTTTCTGGAAAATCATGGTTAAAACCCGTTTCTACCAACGTTTCAGGAAAAAGTGGACGCACTAATACCGCTCCTTTTTTATTGATAATACTAATATCTCCTCTCACTTTCTGCGATTCACCCTCTGGATGTAACAGCCATTCAAACTTGCCTGTTTCGTGTGCTTTTACATCGTCGATAATCAAAATCACCTTTCCTAGCCATAAAAAATGCCTAAAATTGCGTGAATAAATGGAAGAAGTTGGCCCTGTTCCGTTCGATAAAACGTATTTGATATTGCCAGCATCCAACAAATCTGTCATTTCTCCCCTCAACGGTGCACCGTGGTATTGCTGTTCTGTTGGCTGATATTTTCCATTGAAAGTCAATACATTATGTGCAGGACTTTGAAAGAAATAAGCTGGATATTCTTTGGAAGCATACCAAGAATTACCCGCATCTTTGATAACAGGTTCGCCTTTATGAAACAAGATAAATGAATTGACATCGGCGTGAGAATGGTTCCAGGTATGTCCCGATTTAACCGCCAGCATAGTAGCATTATTTTTCCAAGAATCACGCATCGTCACCCAATCCATGTCTTCAAAAAGTTCGGATGTTGGGAGGTTGGGGAGGGTCGGAGCTTTTGAAAAATCGGGATGATAGACAATACCCATCGGAGCGTTTTTAAATAAGCCTTCTCGGTGCTGCCCATTTTCGATATGATTGAGATACCATAACGAATTGGGGTCTTGGTAGCCCAAGGCCCAGAGGAGTTTTACGGGACGTTCACCCACTACATTTTTATGCCCATCGCCAAAATTTAGCGAGTACATGATTCCATCCCGAGCATACCCCACGTGCATGAAAAAAGAAGGAATATTTTTAAGCAAAGGAATGTCGGGTTGTTTTATTTTCGGTAAAACATTTTGGAAAGCTAAACGGAAAAATAAGTATTCAGATACCCCAAACGAGGCATAATTTACACTTTCGTACATACCACCTTTGGCATCCCATGTTTTTACTTTGTGTTGTAATTGGTCGCCTGCAAAATTAAACCATTCTTCTGCCGATACGTTCAAATCTTTGAGCCATTGGTTTGCTTCTGGAATATCGTCTTTTAGTGCCAATACCGCTACGCCAGCCATATAAACGCACGACGACCACCAATTATGCCCCATCGAATTGAGGCTATGAATGCGTTTTTCGGGTAAAAACCATTCGTCTAAAGCTGGACGAATGCCCATCCTAACTAAGCCTGAAACAATAATATTTTTTTCTTCTTTGGTGAGTTCTTCATATACCCCTTCCAAGCCCATCACAACAATCCAACAATTACCTGCGGTACGCAAATCGGAAGCCCAAGCAGGTTGGCGTTTGAGCATTTCAACATTCGACCAAGTGCTTTTTTTACAAAGATTTAAAATTTGTTCTTTCGCTTTGTCGGCAAAGCGTTTTTCACCTGTTACCAAATAAGCTAAGGAAAGAAAGTCAACTTTATCGAGGTTTGGTTTGCTTAATAAGCCTTCGGCTGTGGTATAAATATCGTCCCAATTTTTTTTAATTTCGGGGTCTGTAGCTATGCGTTTTTTGAGTAATGCTATTCTTTCTGGAGTAAAAAACAGCTTTGTATGTTTTTGTGCTACCAAATGATGTGTGCTTATGATAAGCAAAAATCCTAAAAACAGTAAGGAATATCTGATTTTTTTCATGATATATGGTAAAGTGTAAATGTTTTATTCTATTCTAAACCAATCAAAATCGGCAAAACCTGAGTCATTGATGGTATCTTCTCTGGTGATAAATAGTCCAACCTTTGCCCCAATCCAACGACCTACTTCGGCTTTAAATGGTGTGCCAACATCTGAAAATTGCTTTCCATCAAGGCTATAGCTAAACGAACAGATGCCTTCTTGGGCTACATTTACTCGTAAGTAAACCGTTTGTTTTGCCGCCACTTTTACAATTTTTTGCTCCACTTCTGGCTTATGATTATCGGCATCTTGGCACGTAGTATAAACGAGCCAAATGCCATCGTCTGTCGATTTCAGGGCAATATTGGCATAACTAAAACCCATGACAACCAAGCCAACTTTTTCGTTTTTAAGCCTATCGCAAGGCGTAAAAACGAGTTTGGTTGTAGCTTTGAACGTAGGTGCTGGAAATTTTTGTAATAAAACATTAGGCGACCACCACAAATTTTCGTTTGCAGGAATTTTATCAGAAAACAAGCGTAATGCTCCTTGGCTTGGATTCATAAACGACCAAGTTGTTTTGGGATTGGCGTTCCATTGCCATTGTTTTCCCAAATACAAGTCGTTGAACTCGTCAGACTCTTGTGGGTTTTCGACCACAACAGGCAGGGAGGTTTTGGGCTTTCGATAAGTCAAAACAGGCTCACCCGTGCCGTCATTGTCGGGGTCGATGCCCATAACAGGCCAATTGTTTTTCCATTGCATTGGTTGCAAATGTACCACCCTGCCATACAGCCCTTTATCTTGAAAATGCAAAAACCAATCTTCGCCCGTTGGGGTTGTCAACCAAGCTCCTTGATGCGGGCCGTTGATGGGGCTATTGCCTTGGCTCATGACCACTTTTCTTTCATAAGGGCCATAAATATTTTTTGAACGAAATACTACTTGCCAACCTGTAGCCACCCCACCAGCCGGAGCGAAAACGTAGTAATAGCCATTACGTTTGTAGAGCTTTGGCCCTTCGAGCGTAGGGTCTAGGTCGTGGCCATCAACAATGATTTTTCCATCATCGAGTACTTTTGTTCCTGTTTTATCCAAAGATTTTAGCACTAAAAAGCTTTTTATGCCTGCCCTACTGCCTGCAAATCCATGAATCAAATACGCCTTTCCGTCTTCATCCCAAAATGGACAAGGGTCTATGAGTCCTTTTCCTGCTTCAATTAACACAGGCGTTGACCAAGGCCCTTCGGGATTCTTGGCTTTTATCACGTAAATACCAAAGTCGGGGTCGGGATAATAAATCAAAAACTCTCTGTTGTTGTATCGAATGGCAGGAGCCCACACGCCTTTGCCATGCTGAGGCGTATTGAATACATCGAAAGGCGGTTGTTTGATAAGGGCATTGGTAAGGATTTTCCAATTGACCAAATCGCTCGAACGCAAGATGGGCAAACCCGGAATATTCTCGAAAGAAGAAGCTACC
Source organism: Cytophagales bacterium (assembly GCA_013298025.1). Classification (GTDB taxonomy): domain Bacteria; phylum Bacteroidota; class Bacteroidia; order Cytophagales; family Spirosomataceae; genus Flectobacillus. The sequence continues at coordinate 11,090 of JAAFJE010000033.1, forward strand.
AAGTAATAATACGACCCTACCCGAATGGCATCGGGGTCTGAATAATCAGCGTGCAAGACAGGGTTTTTATACGTGCCATTCCCGTTGTCGGGACTCCATACTTTCGATTGATATTGTGCTTGTACAGCACTATTACATAGCACAAAACTCCCTAAAGCTAGTAGTTTAGGGAGTGATTTTTGGGAGAAAAAAGATAAAATATTACGCATGAAAAGATTATTTTTTCACTTGATAAAATTTGAATGCAAAAGAAGCGATAACAGCGTAACAAAGAATAGGTAAATAATAGGCTTGTGCAACGCTATAATTCGCTAGTATGCCCATAATCAACGGGAAAAATGCACCACCCACAACCCCCATCGAGATGAAAGAAGCCGCCTGTTGGGTATGTTTACCTAAGTTTTTGAGTCCTAAACTGAAAATGGTTGGAAACATGATGCTAAAGAAAAAGTTTATCATCATCAAAGCGATGTAGGAAGTCCATCCCCAAGCCTGAGCCACAACCAAACACGACACAATACTACCAAAAGCAAATGTTCCGAGTAGTTTGTTTGGGGCAATGTATTTCATTAAAAAAGTACCAACAAAGCGTCCTAATGCCATCATTGCCATAAAAATAATCATATAATTGGCGGCTTGCTCGTCACTGAAACCCATTACGTCGTGGCCATAGTTGATAAAAAACGACCAAGTGCCTGCTTGTGCTGCTACATTAAAAAACTGAGCGATTACCGCCCAAATAAAATGCCGTTGCTGCCAAAGGGGCTTTTCTTGTACCGTTGTTTCTTCTCCTTCATGTCCGTGTCCTATTTGCAAAACAGGAACTTTGATAAAAGAAAATAGGATAGCTATTATACTGATAGCCAACCCAATAGAAACATAGAGTGTTTTTACAGAACTTAAATCGCTTTCTTGATTACTTGCTCTTAGTAAGAAATAAGAACCAATGGCTGGGCCAATCATCGTTCCTACGGCATTGAACGATTGTGAGAAATTGAGGCGTTGGTCTGATGTTTCTTGTGCACCCAATGCCGCAGCAAATGGGTGAGCAACGGTTTCGAGTGTAGCCATGCCACAGCCTAAAATAAATAAAGCCAAACGGAACATACCAAAAGATTCGGCATTGGCGGCAGGCACAAATAAAAATGTACCTGTAGCAAACAAGCCCAAGCCAAAAAGTACACCTGCTTTATAGCCAAATTTTTTCATGAATAACCCTGCTGGAATGCTCATCACGGCATACGCACCGAAAACGGATAATTGTATCAAGCCCGACTGTGCCTTGGTTACGTGCAAAACATTCTGAAAATGTTTGTTCAACACGTCGCTCATGGCATGAGCAATGCCCCAAAGCATGAATAAGGAGGTGACAAAAATAAAGGTAAGAAGATACTTTTTCTCTGTTAAAGTCGCTTTTGTGTTAGTCATGAATGATACTTGTTATAAATAAAATAGATTTAAAAGTTTCACAGATATTGAGATGCTAGTCGGTTAAGCCAAAATCTATCGCTCCCATAAGTGCAGCCTGCTCGTTGAGGGTGGCTCTCACTAAGTGAATTGGATGAGGAAATTGGTGAAGTTGTTGTTGGATATATGGAAAAAACTTTTCCGAAGCTTGGGCTATATTTCCCCCAACCACTATCACTTCTGGTGTAAATTGTTTAATAAATTCACAGATAAAAAAGCCAAGATTTTCGGCAAAATCGCCAAAAATTTGTCGAGCCGTTTCATCTTCTGAATATAATTGTACCAGTTGTTTTACGCCTTCAATATTCTTTTGGGTTTTTTGCTGGTAAGTGTTTACAAACCAACGAGTTGAAATATAATCTTCGGCAACACCTTCGAGCATCTGATAGGTAATACCCAAGCCCATATCTTGTGCAATGCCATTGTCAAAAATAGAAGTACCTAGCCCTGTTCCAAGCGTAATACCAATGCCTTTCTGAAATCCTTTACCTGCACCAAAACGCATTTCTCCTGCTAAAAATGCTTCAGAATCATTTCTAAAAATAATAGACTGAGGTGCTAAATTAAGTCGTTCGGCGAGTGCTTCTTTGATGTTAATACCATATAAGGCATCAAATTTATTGACGTTCTTCATCAAACAGATTCCTGTGGTATAATCGAATGGGCCAGGCATGGCAATACCCAATTGTATAGCTGTACAATTTTGGCTTGCTTGGGCAATAGCAGTTGTCCAAATGTGTAAAATCTCGTCTGCCGAAGCATGAGGATTTACTTTGGCTCTGGCTATACTTTGTTCTACAACAATACCTTTGTTCAAATCTACGGTAGCGGCGGTAATGTGCGAGCCACCAATATCAACACCTATATAGTTCATGGATTAAACGTTAGTCTATAATGAGTTCATAAAATTATTCTTGTTCAAGCCATATAGCGTGTCCCCCTGATGCCAAAAGCGATAGGTCTAATTGGCTTGTGGCATCAACTGTAATTGTTTTTAATCCTACTTTAGTAGCTGTTTTTACAGAAGGGTCGTCGAAATAAAGATGGGCTTTGTATGTTTTATTTTGTGGTAAAAAGTCGAAACTGAGCTTCAATTGTCGGGCTTCGGTATTGGTCATTGTACCAATAAACCAATCGTTGCCACTTCGACGAGCTACGCTTATGTATTCGCCAATTTTACCCTGTAGCACCTTTGTTTCGTCCCAGCTAGTAGGTATTTTTCGCCAAAACTCTAATTCTGGTTCATCTTTGCTTTGGGCTGGTTTGTCGTACCAAAACAACGTTTGAATCGGACTATAATAAACGGCAGCCATAGCCAACTGGTGTGCGTGGGTTGTTTTGATACGATTGGCATAATAACAAATCGTATAATCGGCGGCTCCGCCAATGTAGCGGGTAAAAGGTAGGGTTACGTTATGGGTTGCGTCGGGCATTTCTTCGTTGCCTCTGATGCCTTCGGCGGTCATAAGGTTAGGGTAAGTACGCATTTCGCCCGTGGGTCGCCAATCGTCATGAATATTGACCATGAGATTATTGGCGGCACATTTGCGAATGGCTTCTTCAACCCAAGTTGTCCAATACTGCGAACCCACTTGTACGAAGCCAAACTTCACGCCCTTGATTCCCCATTTTTTATACAAAGGAAAAATCTCATCCGCTTGCTGTACCAACGATTGTAGATTGACATACAGCCATATTCCTACGCCTTTTTCTTTACCATATTGTACAACGGCAGGCATATCGAGAGGGGCTTTTACTTGCGTAGCGTCGGTGTCCCATGTAAGGGCTGGGCCATACCATTTCCAGTCGAAAAGAATGTATTGTAAATTGTTTTTTGCTGCAAAATCAATGGCATCTTTTGCCCCTTGGGTTGTGAGGGTCATTTCACGAATGATTTTACCGGGCTTTATCCAATCGGTATTGGTAAGACGAGAAGGGGGATTAAGATTTAATAAAATATCATTATTTTCAATCAGTTGCCCTTCCGATTCGGCTACCATTACCACACGCCAAGGTGTACCAAAATACGTAATGGCATCAACGCCTCCGTACAAGCTTGTTTGGATGGTATTGGGTTTGGTTTTGCTCAACATAAATTTTCCTCGGGCATAATTCACCATTTGGGCTTCTGCCAAACAAGCCCACAGCCCGTTGGCCAAACGCAAAGGCATCGGACGCTCGCCCGAATCGACCCAATTGCTCAAAGGTAATTCTTGGTATTTTCCTTGAGCCCACTGCGTATAAAAGGCGGTTGTGCCTTTGGGTAGCGAAAATTCGGTATTTTCTGCCGTGATTTGATAATACGAGCCTTTAGGATTTTCAGGAAAATAATAGCGAACGGCCAAGCCTTCGTTGTAAAGCCTTACCTGAATATCCATTTTGTAGTCGGCATTGCTGGCTTTTTGAAAGGATAAAATAGCGGCATTGTAATGGTCTTTGATAAGCGAACGCTCGCCATAAAGGGGCTTCCAAGTGGTATCGACCGAGCTTTGGCTTGCCTTCAAAAAATCCATATCCTCGCACCAACGGGTAGTTTTGTCCACTTTCAAAGCCATTGCCAACTCCGATAAGTGGTTATCTAGTTGAATATCAAGGGCCGACTCTAAAATAATGGGTGTGTTTTTATACGTAAGTGTATAATAAATGGTTTTCAGACCTTTTTTGTCGGCTTTTTGATAAAGCTTACAGGTCAATGTGCCATTGGGAGAGCTAAGTGTTTGAACAGTAGCAGGTATAACACCTTTTTGAGCTATAGACCATACACTAACAAGGCAGTAGCAAATCAATAATGTAATTTTTTTCATTGATATAAAATGATTTTGAATGATTAAAACAATGTAAGGCTATTTTTTTCTAGTGGTTAGGTACTTATATCTTAGAAGAGCTTCTATATAGTAATAATCGGCATAAATAATAGACGCATCTACTTCCCCTTGGATTGGACGATTACCAGTTGAGTGTAGTAAAAACGCATCGTTTGTTGTTCCACTTTTATAGGTTGATGAAGCCAAACTTTCGAGCATTTTTTCAGCCTTTTTAAAGTATAGCTTCTTTTTTTCAGCATCCTTTACGTAGCCCGAAAGCTCCAACAATGCCGATGCCGTTACGGCAGCCGCAGAAGCATCACGGGTGGTATTTGGAATTTCTGGCGTGTTGAAATCCCAGTATGGAATGAGGCTTTCGTCGGGTAAATTTTTCAAATACACGTCTGTAACCTTCTGAGCAAAATCCAAAAACTGAGGATTTTTTGTAAAACGATAGCACATCGTAAAGCCATAAATCGCCCAAGATTGTCCTCTTGCCCACATGGTATTATCGGCATATCCTTGGTGGGTCATACCTTTGATTTTTTTCCCCGTAAGTGTATCATACAATACCACATGGTAGGAAGTATAATCATCCCGAAAGTGGTTTTGCATGGTGGTGAGGGCGTGTTTTTCAGCAATCTGGTAAAGGTTTTTGTTTTTTCCATTTTTGGCAGCCCAGAACAATAGCTCAAGATTTATCATATTGTCGATAATGGTATTATGGGCCTTAAAGCGGGCAATTTCTCTTGGCCAAGAAAGGATTGTACCTACTTTTGGGTTGTATAAAGTGGCTAGGGTATCGGCTGTTGCTAAAATAATTTTTTTGTAAGCAGCATTAGAGGCGAGACGATAGCCATTGCCATAGCTACAAAACATTTGAAATCCTAAATCGTGGTCGTATGCTTTTTGTTGAGAAAGCGGTTGTAATTGCTTATCAAATCTTTGTGCTTGTTTTTTGAAAACAGGCTTTTTTGTTCCTTCGTACAAATACCAAAGCGTACCCGACCAAAAGCCACTGCACCAATCTTTGTAATCAACCAAACGCCATGTTTTTTTACCGTTCTCGATACTTCTAGGAATATTTACTTGGCCATCAGGGGGCAAATTTTGCAATGTTTTTAGTGCTTGATTAGCACAATAATCAATTTCTTGTTGCGTGTTTAATTGGGCTTTTGCCGTCCATGCAAGGCTCATAGCCAAGCAGTATGCCACGATTTTTTTCATACTTTATCTTTAAATAAAATTTTGCTTAAAGGATTAAGCAAGTAAATAAAAAATATACACTTCGTAAATTGAAAGTACTATTATGTCAAAAAATGCTATACGATAGATTTTTTAGATGAATCTCTAATAATTAATTGTGCTGGTAAAATATATGTTTGGGGCAGATATTTATCTACGTTATTCAAATGTTCGAGCAAGGTAGTAATCAATTGTTGCGACATCGCTTGAATAGGTTGGGCAATTGCTGAAACCGAAGGTTGATGGATTCTGAACAAATCGTTATCGTCGAAAACCATAATACCCAACTGTTCGCCCATGCGAATTTTGAGTTTATTAAATAATTCGATACCTGTAATAGCCAAATAGTTTGTGGCAAAGAATACCGCATCAATTTGTGGAAAATCCTGTAATATTCGTTCCAGTTCATCCATAATCAAATGTGCTTTGGCGGTATGGTAATCCACTTTTTTGACCAAAGACATCAATTTATGTTCGTAAATGGCTTGTTCATAACCTTTTAATCGGTCGAGCATTTGCGGTTGAACAGAATCAAGGGTAATCATAGCAATATGCTGATAACCACTTGAAATGAGTACATTTACAGCTTGGTAGGCACTTGCAAAATTGTTCATTCCTACATAGCTCACCTTGGTATTAGGACAATTTCTATCAAACAAAACCACAGGCAATTTGTCCTCTATCAGTTTTTGTACTTCACCGTCTATGCCTTCTGTTGGCGTAATGATATAACCATCAACATTTCTTTCACGGAAGGTATTGATTAGTTCTTTGGCTTTTTGTAATTCATTTTTGGTACTACTATAAATAATTTTATACCCATTTTCGTAGGCCACGTTTTCTATATGTCCGGCTACACTAGCAAAAAAAGGGTCGGCAATATCTTCTACGATAAGCCCAATAACATTGGTTTTGCCAGTACGCAAGCTTTTGGCTAGATGGTTTGGTTTGAAGTTATTTTTCTCAATAAAAGCCATAACCCTTTGCGTTAGCTCAGGGCTAATGCGTTTTTCTTTGGCTTTGCCATTAAGAATATAAGAAACCGTTGCTGTAGAAATTTGAAGGGCACTAGCCACTTCCTTTATCGACATTTTTTTCATCTAAACCTATAATCGTCTTAAATATGCGTTGAAATATTGCAAGTTAAACGATTATTCTATCAAGAAGATGTAAAAGGTCATTTTTTATACTCGTTTTTATACAATTAAGTGGTATTTTTTTACAAAAAGGAAGATTGTCAATGGATTAATGATTTTTACCCTGTCACAAGAAGATTGCATAAAATCAACCCCAAGAGTTTTGTGGCTCTTGGGGTTGAAATACTTACTTTTGAATAAACACTTTGACAGGATTCCACTCCGCTACTTGTAAGAAGAAAATGCCATTTTCTATCGAATCAGGCAAGGTAATTTCAAGTACATTTGCGTTGTTGTGGCTCACACTGGTATCAAGTATTTTATTACCACTCAATCCATAAAGTTTGATAGACACTCGCTCCTGCGAACTTAGCAAGGAAGGCATTCTCACATACAACTTTTCGCCTTTCGATGGGTTAGGATACACGATTACTTCTGGTGTAAAGTCTATTGATTCTGTCATCAGTGGGTCAATTCTCAATCCTGAGATGGGTTCATGCCCAAAAATCAAGGAGTCTTTGTAATAGACCGTCACGTTCTCATTCAACAACAATGCTCCTCCTGTGTGGTAAGCATAAGAGTAATCGTTGCTTTGTGAAAAATTAGCCCAATTTCCTTTCGCTATTCTGAAATTGATATTACCCGAACCTGAAAGCGGATAACAGATGCCTGCTGATGCTTGAAAGCCTATTTCAAAATAGCTATCGCTTCCTTGAAGAACAGGACTCACACCTACAAATGAGCCATACACCTTCGTTGACCCCATTTTTACATAATCGAAATAAGCATTTAGACTTGTAGCTCCATCTTTGGTAAACCAATATCGAACTTTCAAATCCTTGTAATTCACAGGCATATTTCCTTCATTTTGAATACTCATGAACGTGTGAATGGTGTTGGAATTGGCGGGAGTCTTAGCATCGGTATATACTTTGAGACTATAGATTTTACTCTCGTTTTCAGGCTCTTTACCCCAAATCAGTTTGCCATTTCTATAGACTGTCATTTTGCTAGATGTCACATAATTCGTATTGGCTAACCAAGAGTAATCGTTGCTTTCAGATAGAGAAGTCCAATCGGTATTGGCAATTCGAGTTTGGATAACACCAGAGTTGGCGTTTGCATTGAGCTGTCCAGCATTCGCAAGGAAGCTATATTCAACATATCCTAAAGCTCCGTTTTTAGGGTTTTCGAGTGATGTATAATTCGCTTTAATATTTGAATTACCCAGCGGAGAATAGTCAATGAAAGTATTAATACCAGCATAGTTTTCAGGCGAGAACCAATAGCGAACAGTAATTTCGCTCAAAGGAATAGCTATAGCGGTTTGATTAACCAAAGAGAAATTAGGTTTGATTTGGTTGTTGGTGGTATTATTATCACCATTCTGATACTGGAGAATAATGGCATTGCTAATAGCCAAGGTTTGTGAAACACTCGTAGCAGGATTATAAACCCCATTGCCATTTTGAGAAGCCGTAATGGTTGTTGTTCCAGCGCCAACAATATGTATTTTACCATCAATAATCGTGGCTACGGTCGTATCTGAACTAGCAAGAGAAACGGCTAAACCAGAGCTTGATGTTGCCCCTGCTGAGAAATCTGCGTCATCGACATATTTGTTAGGCAAAGTAGCAAACGAAATAGTTTGGTCTAACTTACTTACAGTCAAGGTTTGCGAAATACTCGTAGCAGGATTATAAACTCCATTGCCATTTTGCGAAGCCGTAATGGTTGTTGTGCCTGCTCCAACGATATGGATTTTACCATCAACAATTGTGGCTACGGTCGTATCTGAACTAGCAAGTGAAACGGCTAAACCAGAGCTTGACGTTGCCCCTGCTGAGAAATCTGCGTCATCGACATATTTATTAGGCAAAGTAGCAAACGAAATAGTTTGGTCTAACTTACTCACAGTCAAGGTTTGTGATACACTCGTGGCAGGATTATAAACTCCATTGCCATTTTGAGAAGCCGTAATGGTTGTTGTGCCTGCTCCAACGATATGGATTTTACCATCAATAATCGTGGCTACGGTCGTATCTGAACTAGCAAGAGAAACAACCAAACCAGAGTTTGATGTAGCATTTGCGGAGAAATCTGTATCACCAACATATTTGTTAGACAAAGTACTAAACGAAATGGTTTGGTCTAACTTACTCACAGTCAAGGCTTGTGAAACACTCGTGGCAGGATTATAAACTCCATTCCCATTTTGAGAAGCCGTAATGGTTGTTGTTCCTGCTCCAACGATATGGATTTTACCATCAATAATCGTGGCTACGGTCGTATCTGAACTAGCAAGAGAAACAACCAAACCAGAGCTTGATGTAGCATTTGCGGAGAAATCTGCGTCATCGACATATTTGTTAGACAAAGTACTAAACGAAATAGTTTGGTCTAACTTACTCACAGTCAAGATTTGTGATACACTCGTGGCAGGATTATAAACTCCATTGCCATTTTGCGAAGCCGTAATGGTTGTTGTTCCAGCCCCAACGATATGTATTTTACCATCAACAATCGTGGCTACGGTCGTGTCTGAACTAGCAAGAGAAATCGCTAAACCTGAGCTTGATGTAGCATTTGCGGAGAAATTCTCAGAGATAACACTTTTCGTAGGAATGCTAAAGAAGGTAATATGTTGGTCTTGTTTGTTAAGAATTTCTACCGTAACAGATGTACTAGCAACAGATGTACACCCTGCATTATTAGTACACGTTGCATAAATTGTATGAACACCAACGTCACTAACTTTTAGCGTTGTATCGGTAGAGCCATCAGACCATTTTATCGTTCCATTACAACCAGTAGCATATAACGTTACGGTATTAGGAGCATAGACTGTAGTATTACCACCAATAATTGTAGGAGGAGTAACTGTACCTACAATTTCTATTGTTTTAGTATCAGTACTTTCACCATCTGTATAAGTATAAACTACCGTGTGCGTACCTACGCTTAATTGTGCAGGAGATAAAACAGAAGAGGCAACCCCGTCTATTGTAAATGTACCGCCAGCAGGAGAGGCTGCGAGCGTTACATCACTAGCATTTTTACAATAAAAAGAATTAAGATTTGTAATACTTACTGGAATCGTGAATATATTTCCTAATGTGAAAGGAGAAAAACTACTAACATTTTGATACGTAACGCTGTAGTCTGTTCCTGTGCCAGAAACAGGCGTTGAGTTTGCTAGTTTTTCCCAGCTACTTGTAATTGTATTGTAATGGAACAACTTCATATTTGCAGTTGCATTACCACTGGCATTGACATCTACGCTATTATAACCAAATTTCAGAACGCTACTTGAGGGTGCTGTTGGAGTTATATTCCAAGTTCTATTGACAGCTTTACCTGTTGTTGATTCGATAAGACCGCTAGGAGAAAAACCATTTTGTAAACCAGCTTGTATTACAGAACTGGTCGTAGGCGTAATAGTCACAGGGGTATAACTTGTGTTAGATGTACCTATCCAGAACGGCGTTGAAACACCAGCCGCTACAGCTTGTTTATAAATGGCATTGGGTGCGAGCGTAAACCAAGATACACCAGAGCCGTTTGTTGTATGACCATTGGCACTAACAGGTGCTGTTGCAAAATTCAATGCAGCATTTGTTGCATCAATTGTTCCTCCATCAGCTACATTGACATAGATTTTTTGTGTAGAGGCATTTTTAGCCATTCTAACATCTGAACCTAATTTTAAAATACCTTGACTACCTACATTGATAGTAATCGCTTGTGAAGCAGAAGGATTTGAAGTACTGGTATTATTATAAACAACGAAATGGGCATTACTTACATCAAGCGTACCATTGATATTGTAGGTCATATTACCAAAATTAGAAGTACCTCCTAGTCTAATAGCAGCAGTAGCGTTATCTTCTGTGGCGTTCGTTGGAGAATGGAAAGAGCCATTTGGGTTAGAGATACGTACTGTTTTTCCAGCATTAATCGTAAGCGTTTTATTAGCTGTGCCAGCCAAGAGAGAAAATGTATTAACTCCACTAGATTGTACACTGTTGTTTCCAAAGTTGGCATCTATATCGAATATGATATTTTGAACGTTGTTGCCAGTGGGTTGAAATCTAGCAATATTAACCACTCCTGTACCTGTTATCGTTGGCGAACCACTTCCTCCTAAATATAAGCGAATGCCCTCTCCAATAGTACTATTGCCTGTTGTTGTTCCGCCTAATGTACCATCTACTCTTACTACTGCATCTGTTCCATTTACAGTCAAACTAAATACCGAGCCTCCTGGTGCTGTAGTAGATTTATATACCCCACCTGATTGTAACGTGAAATTTTTGGCAACGGTTAAGTTCGCCGAAATATTACAAGTACCACCTATAAAAACATCTCCATTCACTGTTACGGCTGCAGTATAGCTCATTGTACCATCAACGCTCAAGGTATTTGCTACTGTTAATCCAATTGTTTCGGTTAGTGTTGCACCTGATTGAACGGTGAGATTTTTACAACTAGCTGCTGTTGTGGCTAATGTAACAGTATGCCCACTCAAGATATGTACATTCGTTGTAGCTGATGGAGCAGACGTTGTTGTTCCACTAAACCCACCATTACCATCAGCAATTCTCCACGTTCCTCCATTCCAGTTCATGTTACCAGAAGAAAGATAATCACCCGCAGTGATACCAGTGACCAACAACGTTCTACTTACATTGGCAGCAGGGGCAAAATTATCATTTCCTGCCTGAGAAGCCGTAATAGTCGTAGAGCCTACGCCTACAATATGTATCAGGTTGTTTACAATAGTGGCAACTGTTGTATTAGAACTGGTGTAGGTAATGGGTAAATTTGCACTAGAACTGGCGTTCGGGTCAAAGTCGGTAGTACCATACGTTTTTGTTGTGATGGCAGGAAACGTAATTGTTTGAGTTGGTAAAGCCCCCAAATAGCTAATATTTAGGTTATTGATAACAAAGGCGTTACTTGCTCCAACAATTTTAATACGCATACTTTGTACACCTGCATTGAGCGTAAAATTTGGTGCAACAGTAAGCGTTTCCCAATTTTGAGTATTGCTGTAAGGAATTGTAACTTCTCCTGTTTTATCAATGCCTTTAAATTCTACTTTGATTTTTCCACCAGTAGCAAGAGCCAAATAGCGTAAATCAAGCTTATACCTGCCCGATGTTGGCACGTTGATAGTATAGTTTAACCATTCGCCATTTTCAAGTGCTGCTAATTGAAAACCACCTTCAGAGCAAGTGTCTATATCAACGGCTTCACTAACACGATATTTTCCTGTGGTATTACTGCTAGAAACATCGAAATAGGTTTTATTTTGTCCATTAATAGGCATATAATCGAAGTTTTCTGCTTCAATTGTACCTGGAATTTGATTCATAGCAAATACAGGTTTACCATTAGAAAAAGAACAAGGGTCCCCAGCACATAAATAGGGCCTGCGGAAGGTTAAGCCGCCCCATCCAGGGTAATCTACTTCAAACCCTTGTGTTTCGTATCCTGATTCTTGCGTAGAAATATCGTATGTTCTTTGAGTCCATTTGTATTTATCGGAACTTAATCCAAGTCTGTCACGGTAATGCCCTAATATCAATTCTGTGATTGGAGCTCTATCAAATTTGAACGCAGAACCTCGTAAGACTGCCCCTGATAAGCTTTCATCATAAGGATTTATTTTCAAAGACAGCCATCTACCTGTTCTATCCTTTCTACTAATAAACTCGCCCGATTCTACGGTTGGTTCCCACGGCGTAGTTTGGTCAGGAAATGGGTAGTTGAGTGAAACATTATAACGATAAGTATATTCCATACCGAGGAGTAGTCTATTATCTAAAAAGCCATAAATATCATCTCCTTGATTCCAAGCCATTTCGGCAGTAGTTATGATATTTCCAATGCCAAGAAGTGCATGGTTTTGGTCTCTAGCACTTTCTTGGCATTGCCCATTTTCCCAAACATAATTTGAAATAAGTTCATTATAGCCATAATCCTCGACGGTATTTTCTCTACCATTATAAGAATAAACCGTTTGATAAGCATTAGAAGCACTGGTAGGCGTTGTACCATTGATAGGAGGGCCACTTGGATAAGGCAAGTCATCCGAACGGTGTGGTAAGCCTTTAAGGTAACGAATAGCTCTATCGTACATGATTCTATTATCAAGAAAAATCCCCATGGCGGCAATACCTCTCATCCCAAAAAGTCCTTGGTTTCCGTGTCGAGCTGGATCACCGTTATACATAAACCAATAAAAAGTCACCTCTTCACTATTTATCGCTGCGGTAGGTTCTGTTGTGTTAGAATAGCCCGGATATACCAGCATGGCTTTGAACTTGTCTATATCTGACTGATTCCAGCCTGAGTAAGTGCTTTTAATAATTTCAGCTGCTTCCAGCATTTTCCAAATTACACGACCAGCATCGAGGCTTCTTGTACCTCCTGTTTTGATACTTTTGATATTTGACCAAGCATTAAAAATTTCTACTGCTTTTTTTGCATATCGTTCATCACCAGTAACATACCATAAAATAGAATTGCAGTAAGCCGCTAAACCGTCGTACTTAAAATCGTCGTAGTTATAGCCAGTCATGGAAGATACTGTATAAAGAACGGTATTGTTGGCATTACCTCTTACGGTATAATTATAACTTCCATACGTACTTGAGGCCATAAGGTTATACGATGATTTCCAGGGGTCTAGTCCAGCGGCGACCATCGCTTTCATACGGTCTAGGTCTGATTTTTTATGCGAAACACCAGGATGCACAAAGGTTTGGGCATACAGTTTCTCGAATGATAACACAAGGGTTATCATTAACAGAAAAGAAAGTATTTTCTTCATTAAAAAATAATTTTGAGGATGGAATGAGAGATGAATTTTGAGGACTTATTCTTTTAGCATAAAGAATCATCAAGATAACTTTTGGTAATAATTGAGCAACTATTACCAAAAGTTATTCCTTGTACTAAAAACTACCAACCTGTGTTTTGTACAAGGTTAGGATTCAATTGAATTTGCTGCGATGGGATAGGTAATAAATAATTTCGCTCTTGCCATTTTCTACTGGTTTCGATTCTATAGATACCCCCAACGATGTTATTTTTAATGCCAGACCAGTAGGTTTCATAGGCGGTACCCGTCCATGCAATGCCTTGAATATCCATAGGCAATTCTGTTTCAGCGGTTTTCCAGCGCATAAGATCATCTCTTCTAAAACCTTCAAAATAGAACTCAATATTGCGTTCTCTTCTGATTTCGTTACGCATATCCAATCCATTAGCTGAAACAAAAGCATTACTTAATTTAGGCATGGCTTTGTTTACTCGGTTTCTGACCAAGTTAAGCGAACGGTCTAAATCAGCATCAGAAATGCTTCCATTACGCTCATAAACAGCCTCTGCATAATTTAATAATACTTCGGCATAGCGAATTACTGGATAGTCGTATCCTTCTTGGTTATCATCTAAGCGACGTTCTGTTGCCCATTTCTGATTGGCATAACCAGAATTGGCATTTGATTTATGTTTTCCTCTTGAGCCAGCAATATCAGTTGCATCGCCTTTCCAAGTTGTTCTCGCTCCAGGATTTTCGTTGTCCCAATAGTAACGACCATCAATCATTAGGTTATAACGCATACGGTTATCACGATTTTCAAATTCAGAGGTTGTGGTAGCAAAACCTTTGAATAATGGTGATTTTTCTATTGGTAAACCATCACTACACAAATACATGGTAGCAAACTTACGTGTAACCCAATAGACGTTGTTTAGGGTAGCATGGGTGATATTGGTACGAATCTGGCGAGAAGCAAAGTCATAACGGTTGGCAAGTATGTACTCTTTATTGGCTGCCTTGGTTATATTTGCTGGGTTAGACTGCTGATTTTCTAAAATAAACATATACTTCTGTGCCGAATCGCCCAAGGCTGTTGGAGCAAATAATTCGTATTGTGTACTTTTGATAACTGCATCCGAATTAGAGATAGCTTTATCTAAAAGGGTATTCGCCCTTGTTGTATTACCTCTAAACTTCTGCCAAGTACCTTCATATAAAGCTACTCTTCCTAAAAACGCTTGAGCTGCCCCAAGACTGATACGTCCTTTATCGGCGGTAGCAATGGCACTTTCGGCAGGTAAAACAGCGATAGCAGCTTCTAGGTCTTGTACGATAAAATCAACTACTTCGGCTCTTGCATTTTTAGGGGCTGTCAATTCACTCGAAGTAGTAGTAAGCGTTTTTGTAATAAGCGGTACTTCTCCGAATAATTGTAACAAATCGAAATAAATATAAGCCCTAAAAAAGCGAGCTTCGGCTACATATTTTTGTATTTCAGCAGGTTGGCTATACGTGGCCGCTTTCTCAATAAGATAGTTCGTTGCTCTGATACGTGCGTATGCTGTGTTCCAGTTGCCATCAGTACTAGGAATGGTATTAGAGCCATTACTAAACGTATTTCCTCCGGTAACAAACACAAAGTCGGCTCTTCTGTCAGAATGGGGCGAATCGTTTAAAATGTCTGTGAACGTTCTCAAATACGTATAAAATTCGTTGGCTGCCAATTTGAATTGGTCGGCTGTTTTCCAGTAGTCTGCATCTGAAATTTCGTTAATGGGCTTCATGTCAACCAAATCATTACAGCTTACACCCGTAAACAATAATCCCATCAATGCCGCTTTTATATATATTTTTTTAATATTCATGTTTTTAATTATTTAATAAAATAAATATTTCCTTTGTTTAGAATGTTAGGTTCACACCAAAAGTAAAGTAACGATAGAATGGAAAACGTTGGCTGGTTGTACTTACGTCGAGGTTGTCTGAATCGCCTGCGTTCGATACAGTTCTTGGTGCTTCGGGGTCCCAACCATCGTTGATTTTTGAAACCTCCCAAAGGTCGTTACCTGAGAAATACACACGCAAGCGGTCGATTTTAGCTTTTTGCGTAATTTTAGATGGAATTGTATAACCTACTACTAAGTTTTTCAAACGTAAGTATGAACCATCTTCTGCTACCCAATCAGAAGGGAAATAGTTATAATTGTTAATCGCTCCTGTTGATGAAATACGAGGCAAACGAGCATCTGTACGGGTTGGAGTCCACCATTCGTTTATGAAAGCAGCGTTTTGTGCTTGGAAGATAGTACCTGCAGGGATACGCCAGTTGCCATCACGAACGATGGTTCTTTCGCCTACGCCTTGGAAAATTACATTAAAGTCGAATCCTTTGTATTGAATACCCGCATTGAACGAGTAGGTATAACGTGGGTTGTCTGTACCCAAGAGAACGGCATCTTCAGGGAAGGTAATTTTGCCATCGCCATTTACATCTTTAAACATATTATCGCCTAAAGCAAGACGGCTATTGGCTTGTGCCGTTTCAGCACCCGAAGGCATCCCAACGTTATTACCTGTGATGTACTTGCGGTATGCTGTCAATTGCTCTTGTGTTTGGATTCTTCCTTCATATACCAAGCCAAAATATGAGTTGATAGGGTAGCCCTCAACTGCCGAGTTGAAACCTCGGTTGGCACTACTAATAACCTTTTGACCTCCAAAATCGACTAATTTGTTTTGGTTATCAGAAATATTAAAGCCTACATTATAGGAAAAATCCCCAATTTTGTCTTTCCAGTTTAGTGATAAATCCCAGCCCCATACACTCAAATCTCCGTTGTTTCCTGTGGGAGCATTAGCACCCATCACCGCCGAATATGTACGACTCAACAACATGTTGCTATTTCTTTTCCAGAAATATTCAAATGTTCCCGACAAACGACGCTTCAATACACTGAAATCAACCCCAATATTTTTAGATTCGAGCTTTTCCCAAGTACGGTCATAAGCAACTAAGGTACTCGTTGGTGCTACACGTACTACTGGACTAGTACCTAAAATTGGATAATTAGCATCAGTCGGACCGTTAGAATATGCCAAATTCATAAATTGAATATAATCATAATTACTAATACCACTCTGATTACCCATCACACCATAAGAAGCTCTTAATTTTAATTCATCAAAAATGTTTAATTTTTTAACAAACTCTTCTTGACTCAAACGCCAACCTGCTGATACGCCATAGAATAGTTTCCAACGGTCTTCTGCACGGAATTTGGAAGAACCATCATAGCGGGCATTGGCTTCTACAAAATATTTATCTGCAAAATTATAATTAAAACGGCCAAAATAACCTGCTAAAGCTGTATGAAATTGCGATTCTACAACAGTTTTAGAAGTAGGATCCCCTACGCTTAAAGAAAGTGAAGAAGGTACATTGGCAAGTACATCAAAAGTTCTGGCTATATATACATTTCGCTCAAAGCGTTCGTATTGAGCACCAACAACGGCTTTTAACGTATGGTCGGTGGCTACTTGTTTTTCATATTCTAAATAGCCATTAAGCGTGTAATTGGCTTCTTGTCTGGTAGAACGTTGGTAAAAGCTTCGTGTTGGAAGGTTTGAAATAAGCGTATTGCCTGTATAATCGTACCAACCAACAGAGTTGCCTAAAGTTCTAATATCTGTATTTAACAAATAATACCCTGCAAAAGCTACGGCTTTGAAATCAGGATTAAAATTGTAGGTTAAGTTTAAATTGGTATTCCAACGGTTATTGTATTCGTCGTTGTCTCCACCCAAAGCAGCAATTTGATTCACAGAAGCATTTTGGATACCCGACCCCCAAACATAAGGCTTGCCTGTAAGCCCAAGACCACTGAGCGGTTTACCAGGCTGATTGCCATTGTTTACTATATTCGCCAAATATGTTGGTTGTGTAATATCTTGTTTCTCGAAGGACAAGTTCGTTTCAAGCTTGAGTTTCTGAGTGAACTGATAGTTATGGGCTAGACGAAAATTGTAGCGATTAGCATAATTATTACCAACTTTAAGTAAGCTTCCATCTTTCAAGTAGCCTAATGAAATACGATAACCGCTTTTCTCTGAACTACTTGAAATGCTCAGTTGATGTTCCATAGAAGTTGCATTACCCCACAACATATCTTGCTCTGTACCACCAAAGAATGGAAAATCTCTCACGTCACCAAACTGAGTTGCGCCACTTGCACTTGCGGCTTCATATTCGGCCCTGGTCATCCACTGTTTTCCTGCTGCCAAAGCTTTTTCGGCTACAGAACCGTAATTATACCACATATCTGTAACTGGAAATCCATCTGTAGAACGAGCTTCTTTTACAAGAGGAGCCCAAGCATTGATGTCAGTCAAACTTGGCAACAAGCCTATTTTTTTCACCGAAGTAGAAGCGTTATAATCAATTACAACTTTGCCAGATTTTCCACGCTTTGTCGTAATTAATACAACCCCACCCGCAGCTCTTGAACCGTAAATGGCCGCAGAACCGTCTTTCAAAAATGAAATATTTTCAATATCGTTGGGGTTAAAAGAGTTTAATGCTCCTACGCTTGGCACAGGTACGCCATCTACAATCACCAATGGTTCTGTGGCATTGACAGAAGCAGCCCCACGAATCTGGAAATTCCAGCCTTCACGACCTGCTTGAGCAGAATTTCTTGTTACAGTAACGCCCGGGACTTGTCCTTGTAAGGCTGCCAGCGGGCTAGATACGGGACCACGGTCTTTGAAGGTTGCCGCCGATACTGTAGCAATTGAGCCTGTTAGGGTTGCTTTTTTGGCTGTACCATAGCCTACTACTACTACTTCATTCAACGATTGTGTATCAGAATTTAAGGTAACGCTTATAAATGAACGTTTACCTACAGTTACCTCTTTTTTCTCAAACCCTACCGAGGTTATTACTAATACTGCTGTTTCTGGAGCTATCAACGTAAATTCTCCCTTGGCATCGGTGCTTGTGCCTTTGGTTGTGCCTTTGATTACTACGTTTGCCCCAGGCAAAGGTTGGCCGTTCTCATCTACGATTTTGCCTTTTACCGTTTGGTCGCCTATGCTTATTTCATAGTTGAGGCGACGTTCTAGCTGATTGATTGCACTTAGCATCATATTCTTTTTAAGAATAATTTTATTGCCAACCAATTCGTAATCAACTTTTAATGGCTTTAGTAATTTATGTAAAATGAGATCTAATTTTTCATTTTCTGCAACAAAACTGAGACGAGTATTTGCTGAAAAAATTTGAGAACTATACATAAAATGTATGTCTGATTGTTGCTCAATTTTCTTCAAAATCAATTCGATACTTTGATTGGTACTCTGAACGCTCACTTTACGATTCAGCAAGTCCTGTGCGACTCCTTCTCGTGCCTGGGCAATCGTTGTACAAATGATAGCAATAAGTACCTGATATAGACTTATCCGCATGATTTTTAGGATTGTTTTTTGAAATAGTACTTTGTTTTTCATACTTTTGTTTGATTTGTCGTTGTAATAATTCGGCAAATACTCCCCTACCACACCTTTTTGGTGTGTGTCAACTTTGCCAAAGGATAATGGGAGTTTTAGAACGAAGGTGCGGGAACACCTTCGTTTTTTCCATTTTAATGCTTTTTGTTACATAGCTAATGTTTTAAAAGTTTCACGTATTAATAAGGTCTATTAAGTTATTTAGTGATTAAGTGAGTTAGCGATTGAGTGAATTGTCAATTAGTGTTTTTATTTTCAAAAACGTATCATTATTTTTAATCAATATGACTTATAAATATTTGAAAATAAAAATCTTAACTCACTAATTCACTAACTCACTCAATGAGGTTACTAATAACATCCTTGGCTATACACAAGGATGCTTTTATCTTTGCGTTCGTATTTTGCATCAATGGTTTTACAAATCAAATCGAGCTTTTCAACTAGTGGTTCATCGCTCAAATACGCCGTCAAATAACAGTTTTTCATGGTTTCAGCATTAAATTCTATCTGAATACCATAAGTTTCTTCTAAGGTTTTAAAAACTTTAGCAATAGGTGTTTTGTCAAATTCAAATACTTGTTGTTGAATAGGCATGGTAAGCTGGTTTGCTTCCTTGACCACACTACGAACCATTTGTTTACTATGCTGGTCGAATACAACTTGTTCGTTTGGCGTTAAGACCAATCCTTCGAGCTTCTTTTGTTGTTGCTCTTGGTTGAGGTTATGGGCTGTATTTTCAAAAACTGCCACTTTTCCTGTTTTAACAATCACTTTCACTTGTTCATCATTGGCGTTGGCTTTTATCGAAAAGCTTGTACCTAATACTTTGGTTACGAGCTTATTGGCAAACACATAAAAAGGTTGTTGAGGATTTTTGGTTACTTCAAAAAACGCCTCTCCTACCAATACTACCTCTCGTTTATCACTTTCAAACGTGGCCGGGTACATGATTTTGCTATTTTTCTGTAAAATAACCGTACTGCCATCAGCCAAATTAATCGCCATTTGTTGGATACTTGTATTTTCTTGCGTAAGCCATTTTTGTGTAGATTGCTCTACATACGCCATATTATCGGTGGCAGTATCACTTTTTCGGTTGAACCAAAACAAGGCTAAGAGTACAAAAATAGAAGCTGCCGCATAAAATAAACTGTTCCACGTAAAGCCGTTCCATGTATTTTTTTTGCTTTCACGGTGGTCTAGTGTTTCGTTCAATCGAAGTATTTCCTCCGTGATTTCATCATCATCAATATGATTCAATGCTTTATTGACCGATAATAATATGTTTTTACTTTCCAGTATTTCGGCTCTTTTATCTGGATTCAACAGCATCCATTCCTCCCAAAAAACCTTGTCTGCAACAGCATCTTCTAAAACCCATGCCCGAAAAGAAGCATCAGCTATAAAATCAGTGGGTTTATATTGTCTATAATCTTGCATAAGATTTTTGTATTAATTTCAAAGTAATGAGAAACACTTGTGCGTTTGATACTCTTTTAAAAATACTTTTTTTTAGAAAAATAGTAAAAAAATAAAACACCTGTATGAACTAAGCACAACCGATTAAGTTTTATTTTAGGTTATTGAATATAGTCACACCATAGAAAAAATGTCTATAAAAAGTCTTTTAAATAGCTTTAAAAAAGTTTTCATAAAAATGTATTATTAATTATTTTTTTATTTACATTTGCTTAATCAATTAAGCAAATGTAAATAGGCAATGATTAAGCAACTTTCTGTAGAGCAAAAAAATGAGGTTTATATTGACTTGTGGGAGCAATCGCAACAAGGCAGTAGAGAAGCTTTTTCACAGCTTTGCCAAGCACATTATCGAACGTTATTTAATTATGCCTTGAATTTTACGGACGACCGAGAGTTTATCAAAGATACCATACAAGACTTGTATTTATATCTTTGGGAAAAGCGTAGTAGTATCGGAAAAATACACGTCATGAGTATTTATTTAATTCGTTCTATACGCAACAATTTGTTGCATCAGATGCGTAAACATAAATGGCAAGAATTTAAAAGCGAATTTGGCGAAGCCCTCGAATATACCGATGGCATGAGTTTGGAAGACGAATGGGTACAAAATGAAGTGTATTCACAAAGTGAACAACGCATCCGAAAAGCATTAGAGTTGTTGCCCAAACGCCAAAGAGAAGTTTTATTTTTGAAATTCTACAAAGGATTAAGTCATGATGAAATTGCCGAACTGATGGCTATCAATAAGCAGTCGGTGTCTAATCATCTACAAAAATCTATGACCACTTTGCGTACACTATTTCCTAACCACTGGGAGATTTGGGGGCTTATTGTCTTATGTTTGCCCTAAACATTTCTGACCCTTTATAAAACAAAAATCCTGTGTTTGCAACACAGGATTTTTGTTTTATATCTTTTGCTCATCGTAATTTTCTTGGCTTAGAGCCTATTCATGGAGAGCAAAGCTCTCCATGAATAGGCTCTAATTATCCCCAACTTTAGTACTTATCAACAGTCATAATTCTTGCTATTTTTTAACTCTAACTACGAGAAAAACCCCGTCGCGGAAAATTTAATTTTTTAAAAAATAAAAAAAAATAAAAAACAACTAATATTAGTAGCTATTTACTTATTAATAACTATTATACTATTAGGAAATTTTTCTTTCAAAAATACCTGATTTTCAGACACTTACAAAAGTTAATTACGAGAAAAACCCCGTCTAACTACGAGAAAAACCCCGTTAATTACGAGAAAAACCCCGTCTAACTACGAGAAAAACCCCGTTAACTACGAGAAAAACCCCGTTAACTACGAGAAAAACCCCGTCAATTACGAGAGGTTATTTTTTTTCTCGTAATAAATAGGTATTTTTGACGCTATGAAACAGCAAAAGAAACCTATTATTGTAGAATCTGACATAACGGTTGCCCAACATAATGAACTGGTCAAGGCAAGATTCAATATGTCTTTGATGGAAACCCGGCTATTTATTGCTCTATTGGGGCGTATCAACAAAGGTGATACAGATTTTTCTTTGTGCAGAATACCTATTTCAGAAATATCTTCTAATGTTGATGGGGGAAAAGCGTATCAGGACGTAAAAGAAGCCGTTGTGAAGTTATCAAGTAAAGTCATTACGGTTGAAACGGTTGACCAAAACGGAAAACGTGAAATTATCAGCGACCCACTGATGGCTACTTGTCGCTACAAAGATGGTTCTGGTTTTATCGTTGCTCAACTAAACAGTTTTGTGAAGCCTTACCTTTTGCAATTGAAAGGCAATTTCACCGTAGCCGAAATCAAAGTGTTGCTTCAATTACGAAGTTATTATTCGTATCGAATCTATTGGTTGCTAAAATCTTTTTCGTACAACTCTAATACTTTCAGTGTAAAAGTAGAAGATTTAAAAACCATGATGGGTATTGAAGGACAATATCCTAATTTTTATGATTTTAAAAAATGGGTATTGTTAGTATCGCAGCGAGAGCTAACGCAAACCGATATGGCTTTTTCTTTTAACGAAATCAAAGAAGGGCGTTCAGTAAAACAACTAGAGTTTATCATCAACAGGCAGTTATCTTTACCTATGGAAGAAGAGTTGAATTTGCCCAATTATCTTCAAAGTTTGTTATCTGAAATTGGTGTGAGCTTAAATTCCATGCAAGAGATTAGCGAAATGCTCAATAGCGGAAAGATAGACCAAGACTATATTTATTTTGTTATCAAAGAATTAAAAAATAAAAAATCGAAGGGTAGTATTAAATCGCTTGCGGGAGCTATTTACTCGGCCATTATCAAACAACATTTGATGGAAGCTTATCTTAGCGAAAAAAACCAACATATTTATAAGCAACCTGTTACGGCCAAAAAGAAAGAAGAAAGTAAACCTGTGGTGAAATTAAAACTCAAAGACCAAGAAGAAGGTTTTGCCGCCATGTTGAAAAGAAAAGTAGCTCCAGCAAAAGACTTTACTACTTACTTGGCTTCTTTGATGGCAGATGGATTTAGAATTGTACTCATAAACGGAGAAGAATATTTAATAAAAGAGTAGAAAAAAATATGAAAGTATTTTCAATTACCAATAATAAAGGCGGAACAGGCAAAACAACCACAACCTTAAATTTGGGGGCTGCTTTGGCACAAAAAGGCTTTAAAGTATTATTGATTGACCTTGATGCTCAATGCAACCTAAGTATAACGTGAGCTTTTCGGATTTTAGGGTCAAAAAATAGCATAGGATTGCAAATGGGACTATTTTAGAGTTGCAAAACTTAACAAATAACCATCGAATCACTATGCTTGACGAAATATACTACGAAGTTGATGAGTTCAACAAACTTTACTTAGAAAAAATTGCGGAATATGCTTCCCATATTAACTGGTATCCTAAGCGTAAAATTGGCTGTATGTCCATGAGTGAAATTATGACCATTCTAATTTTTTATCGCTGCGGCGAACCGTCACTATTCTCACTACAAAAACTTTAAACATTATTACGAGCAATACGTCTGTAGAGATTAAAAAAAAGACTTTCCCATTTTAGTAAGTTATGACCGTTTTGTTTGGTATATTCCGATAGCGTTTTTACCCATGATGTGCTTTCACCTATTTCGTTGTAAATCATCCATTCGGACAAATAATTATTTCATTGATAGCACTAAAATAGTAGCTTGTCACCCTAAACGGGCTCATCAAAATGAGGTATTCAAAGGCATTGCATCTTGGGGTAAAACTTCAACAGGCTGGTTTTACGGAATCAAAATACATCTGATTATTAATAACTTAGGGGAAATAATCCAGACTTGTTTTACAACAGGAAGTACATCTGACACAAATATTGGTGTTCTTTTCTACTTATTAAAAGACCTAAGCGGTTGGGTATTTGGTGATAGAGGGTATTTAATGAATCAAGCAAAAATGGACTTCATTGAACATGATGGAACGTTAGATTTCTTTGCAAAACCTCGCAATAATGCTAAAAAGTCAAACCAAAAATTCATGCCTGATGAGGCTAAAAAAATAGCTAAAAAAAGACCTGTTATTGAAACTGTTATTGGGCTTCAAAAGGGTGTTTTGGACTTAGAACATACCCGCCACAGGTCAGCTTTGAATGCTTTTACTCATATGTTGGCGGCCATGTGTGCTTACTCCTTTTATCAAAGAAAACCAAAAGTTTCTATCCAAACTCATAGGGCTTTGAAACAATATGAGGGCTTAATAGCTGCCTGAAATCTGAAAAGTTCACGTTAAAGTTAGAAAAAAACCTAAAAAAATCACGTTGGGAAAACTAACTTTATCAATCACATATATGGGTGTGCTTCCGATAATTCCTATTATCGGTGACGAAATAAATACAGCCTTAAAAAGTTTATTGTTCATGAAAACAAATATAACTATTTTGTCAATCTACTGGATAGCATATTTGAAGTAAAATGGACGAAAAGAGTATTGTAATGGACGGATTACTTTTTAAAAATTGAGTTTAATAATTCAACGTTGAGTGAATAGAATCAGGAATGCCGTCGGTTGAGATACCAACGGCACATTACTACAAGCTTAGTAAGCTGTAAAGTATAAAGAACGGGTTTTAAGTACCCATACCATACACGCTTCATCTGTTACAAAACCTTTAATATGCAGATATATTCCATAAGTGTTTAGATATACTTGCATAAGTGAAGGTGTTGCTATCGAATAAATTACGATAACAACACTTCAGCAGGAATCCCTAACTCTTGATGAAATATTTTAACAAGTTTTAAAGTAAGAGGCTTCTTTTTGTTAAGTAAAGCCGAAACATAACTTTTGCTTCCAATCCACAAAGCTAAATCCTTGTTTAATAATCCTTTTTCTTCCATTTTTAGTTTTACGGCCTCAATAGGGTCTGGAGTAGGTATGGGGTAATGCGCATCTTCGTATGCTTTAATTAATAACAGAGCAATTTGTAATTGTTCTCCTTCTTGGCTATTAAATTCTGGAGCTAAATCAAACTGAGTATCTACCCATTCCAACATTGCTTCATATTCATCATCCGTCTTAATTGGTCTTAAATTCATATATATGTCTTGTTTAATAATTTAATATCAACGATAATCTATTTTAAGGTAAATATTAATGTTTCAACCCTTGTTCTATTGAACACTTTATACCTAACTAATAAATACTATTTTAAAAATTAGTTACGAATTCAATTTATTTACTTTTTGTAGCTGACGTTGGTAACATCAATATTGTCGTATTCAGTATGCGTTCCAAACCACTTTATCTGAATCGCTTTATAAGTAAATACAATTCTAACGACAAGACGAAAGTGGTTGCCCATAATATTAAAAACTACTCTATCATCACCAACCAAACTAGCATTACCATAGGCACTTTTTAATTCTTGAAAATTCTTGAAATCAGCTTGAATAAATTCATAATACCATTCCAAGAGAGCATTAGATGCTTTAGGATATTTTTTACAATAAGCTAATAATGTCTTTCTTGTAATAATGTTAAACATAGAAGGAAGAGTTTAGGTTTACTAATAGAGAACAAATATATAAAGTTTACTAATAGAGAACAAATGGTTATACAACAAAGGCGAATACCCTTGAAAAATATTCCCAAAATAGTCCTTTTTATATTGGTTTAAAAAGAGAAATAAACACAACGTCAGATATTTCTTTTAGCTACGTAGCCATTGAAGGAGAGAAAGCAGGACGTGGCAGAAAACCCATTGAGCAAATAGAATTTACCGTAATCTATACAGGGCCAATCACACATCATTCATTTGATGACCATAACCTACCTTTATTTACCCGATTAACAACACAGTTTCATTTACGTAAAGACCAGGCAGTCAAAATATTAGAAAATTTTCAACCCGTAGAAATTAATAAAATGCTTTATGATATTCACCTGAAAATAATCAATAAAGAACTGACAAATATTGGTGCTTATACCGCAAAAGCATTCGGAATTTAATTTTAAAAGTTGTAAAAAAGTCGGTCAAAAAATCCATTATCTACATGAAATTATCTAATAATTGTTTGGTTTACCGAATCTTAAAGCGTGATACCCTATGACATAGCAGCCAAGGTTTGTTGGGCCAAGGCTATCATCTGTTCTAAATCGGCTCTGCTATTTGTCTTTACGAATTTCTTACTGATAGTCATTAGCTCAACTGCTTTTTCTTGGATACCAGACATAATTTTAGCTGTATTGGCGGTTTCGCTTGTGTTGGTATCAACAAGGGCTATTAATTGCTGCATTCCCGAAACTGGTTTTTCCAAATCTTGCATTTTAGCCAATTTCTGAATCAATCCTTTGTCAATTTTCTCCTTACCGCTTAAAATATTATTCCGAAATTCGAGGTCTAATTTTTCCAGACCCTTGGCAAACTCGGCATCTCTTTTAATGGTTTTGGGACTTACCTTATACTCTTTTGAAAGTCGTTCGGCAGTTGAAAGTCCCGAAGGGTCATTTTGACCCTTCGATAAAAAAGTAGTTTCAGCAAGCCCTTGTTTTTCATTTTCTGTCGAAGGGTCATTTTGACCCTTCGATAAAAAAGTAGTTTCAACAGACCCTTGTTTTTCATTTTCTGTCGAAGGGTCATTTTGACCCTTCGATAAAAAAGTAGTTTCAGCAGGCCCTTGTTTTTCATTTTCTATCGAAGGGTCATTTTGACCCTTCGATGAAAAAGTAGTTTCAGCAGGCCCTTGTTTTTCATTTTCTATCGAAGGGTCATTTTGACCCTTCGATGAAAAAGTAGTTTCAGCAGGCCCTTGTTTTTCATTTTCTATCGAAGGGTCATTTTGACCCTT
>JAAFJE010000034.1 GCA_013298025.1 Cytophagales bacterium
GGTATAAATGCTAAAATTCAAACTATTAAGAGAGTAGCAAAAGGTTTTAGGTATGTCGAAAACTTTAAAAAACTTATCCGATTTGTTTGCTCTGACTTCAACTACCAAGTAATTTCATAAAGAACCAAAGAATGCAAATTTAGACAGTCCTTATGCGACAAAAATTTATGAAATTGATTGGATACACGAAAAGACAAAAGTCAATACACTAGCTGGAAATCCAAAACGACTTCTTTGTTTGTACGCCACACTATCAAAGACTGACAAAGTTATTTTTGACGTAGTCGGACAAGACCCAAAAGGAGCAGAAGAAACATACGAAATAGTTAAAGATATTGTGAAAAAAGGTGGTTCAGCAATTTTACTCGACTGTTTTGAGGATATGAAAAACGACTGTACAAAATATATCGAACTACAATGGACGAAGGAATAACTGGGCATAACAGCAGCTACAAGAAATTGGCGGTTCAGTGGTTAAATGAAGCTTTGTGCTTCGTATCAAGTTCAGTGGTGGCAGACAGTTTTCGTCTCCGAAATCGCCAACTTCTTGTAGCTGCAAACCGTTATGTGCAAGCTTGTGAGAAACCTGACGGACGAAAGAAAATTTGCTATGAGAAACGGAGTTAGGGTTTTCGGTTTGGCTTGGAAGGAATGGTAGAAAAACTTGCAGGATGATACAAATTTGAAGCAAAAGCATTTTCTCGCAGGACACGAAAATTGGTTTTCTTAGGTTTTTGGAGATGGAGCAAGCGGTGGCGATTTTGGGGAAAGTGACGTTGAGAATTGTTGGAAAAGCCACGTTTTCGGGCGTTGGATACGAAGTTTAGCAAAGGAATTTTCGTAGAAGAAGAGTTAAAAACTGCGGCTTTCCTAAGTTGGATTGGTGACATTTGACGACTCAAAACAGGACAATTGTTGACAAGTCGAAGAAGAATTGGCAAACAAGAAACGCACTTTCGTTGGACAGGAACTTGACAAAAGGAATTTTCGTACAAGAATATTTTGAAAATAACGCATTGACATTTAACTTGTTGAGCAATCTTTCGACGTATTGACAAAGACGTGTTTCGACAAGTTGGGCGATTTTCGCTAAGAGAAAGCCTGCACATAACATAGGCTTGTCGCTATGGCGGTTTTGGAATAAATTGAACGACAGAATTTTAAATTAACTTTTGGAATAGGTTTGGGCGGAGTTGCTGAGAAATCGCCACAGCCACAAGCCTCGTCCGTTGGTGGCTACCGCAAGAAACTCACAAGCAGACACACAACCCATTAGCAAATTTCCATGAAAATCAAAGGCTATGAATCATGCGAGCTATCAGCCCTAAACATATTGTTGCTTATTCTCAATGTCATACCAAAGCATTTTTAATGCTCAAATCAGAAGAATCATTTGATCTGACAGAGTATGACAAATTATTGCTAAAATTTCAGAATTACTCTTTTGATACTTACTGTAATAATTATGCTAACATTCGGGAATACAAAGATGGTATTCTCAAAAAAGGCTTTGAAGTAGTTAAAGATTGTAAAATAAATCTCGTAGAATTCGACTTTCAAAGTAAGCTAATTATCAAGAATGAAGGTAAATCCTCGTTAGGTAAGTTCTTTTATGAACCAGTCATTTTTCTTGGTTCAAATCAAATAGCGAAAGAGAATCGCTTAGAATTAGCTTATTTAGGCTTCTTGCTCGAAAAAATACAAAACAAATTCCCAGATAAAGGTCTGATTATTGACAAAGACGGTGGTAAACATCGTATCGAATTAACTAAACTAAAAAAGCCTTTAAAATCAATCATTAGTGAGATTCAAAGTTTTGAGCAAATGCCACCAAAACTGATTCTAAACAAACATTGTACTCAATGCCCATTTGAAAATCATTGCAAAACACAAGCCCAAAAAGAGGATAATTTGAGCCTTCTCGACCGTATTACGCCTAAGCAAATCAGCAAGCTAGAGAAAAAAGGTATTTTTACAGTCAAACAATTATCTTTCATTTACAAACCTCGCAGACGAAACAAGAAAGTTAAGAACCCGCCAATTACATACAAACCCGAATTACAGGCACTCGCCATTCGCTCTGCTAAGACGTATATTCAAAGCCTTCCTACTCTTGATAGAAAACCCACAGAAATATTTTTGGATATTGAAGGACTGCCCGATGATGGCTTTTTCTATCTTTTCGGCATTTTGATTTCTGAAAATAATATTCAAAACACTCATTCTTTTTGGGCTGATATACAACAAGACGAAAAGACCATTTGGCAAGGCGTAGTAACTTTATTGGAAACTTATCCTGAAAGTCTAATCTATCATTATGGAACTTTTGAACCTTCGACATTTGAAAAATTAGCCAAAAGGTATCAAACTGATATTGGAAGCATTAAAAAGCGATTTGTCAATATCAACTCGTTCATTTATGGCAAGATTTACTTTCCGGCCTACTCAAATGGCTTGAAAGAATTAGGAAAATCATTAGGAGCAAAATGGACAATTGAAAAAGCATCAGGTTTACAGACAATCATTTGGCGTAATGAATGGAAAGAAGGGCGAACTCAACGAAAAGAAGATTTACAGACCTACAACCAAGAAGACTGTTTGGCTTTGAAAATTTTGACAGATGAATTGAGTAGAATCCAAACCACCGCAAGTATTTCAAATGATGTAGAATTTGTTCAAAATCCTAAAAAAATAGCTTCTGAGGTTAGTCAGGGGGTTCATAATCAGTTCGAAAACATTCTTGATTTCTCACATTATGATTATGACAAACGCAAAGTAAAATTGAATTTCAATAGTATTTTGAAAGACGACAGTCCAATTCAAGATGTTATCAAAAGTAAAAAAGGTTATAAAGGGCAAAGAAAGCTTACACCTAAAATAACAAGATATACAATATTAGAAAGAGATGTTTTTTGTGCAAAACATCAAAATCATGAGTTAGAAAATTCTAATAAATCATCGAAACGTCTAATAATTGACATCACATTTACAAGAAGTGGTGCGAAAAAATCTATTATTCAGTACATCGGCAAATACGGTTATTGTACTTTATGCAAAAAACATTATTCTCCAAATAAAATCAAAGAATTTTCAAGTAGTGCTCTTTATGGGTACAATTTAAAAGCTTGGTTTATATATCAAAGAATAGCTTTACAACTTTCTTACGAAAAAATAATCACAAGTATAAATGAACTCTTCAACGAAAATATGTCTTGGCGATACACTCATAAATTTGTCAAAGATTTTAGTGCCATATATGAAGAAACTGAACAAAATATAGAAAAAAAACTTTTAGAAAGCCCCTGTATTCATATAGATGAAACACCTGTAAATATTCAAGGTGCAACACACTATATTTGGGTCTTTACAAATGAGAAATATGTAGTTTTAAGGCTATCTGAAACACGAGAAGTTGAAATGTCTCGAAAATTTCTTGGGACTTACAAAGGTATAATAATAAGCGATTTTTATGCTGGTTATGATAGCTTAGATTGTCCGCAGCAAAGATGTTGGGTGCATTTTATTCGTGATTTGAATGATGATTTATGGAGTAATCCGTTTGACAAAGAATATGAGTGCTTTGTTTCGGAAGTTAGAAATTTAATTGTTCCTATTCTTCAAATGGTACACAAAAAAGGTCTAAAAAAGCATTTTTTATTAAAATTTTGTAAGGAAATAGACAAATTCTACAAAAACCATATTGATGATAAAATCTATAAATCTGAACTTTGCAAACTCTATCAAAAGCGATTTACTCGCTATCAAAATAACCTTTTCGTATTTCTTGAACATGATGATATAAATTGGCATAATAATACAGCCGAAAGAGGGCTTAGACATATTTGCAAGCAACTTTCAATATCTGGAAGTCTTCATAAATCCCTCACACCACACTATTTGCGACTTGTAAGCATTATGCAAACCTGTCGTTTTCAAAACAAATCTTTTCTCAAATTTTTACTTTCAAAAGAGAAAGACATTGATAATTTTGGAGTTAGGCGAAAAAACGTAACTGAAAATGATTAAATTGAACGATGGAAGCATTATTCACAGACGACCAAATATTTATTCCGATAATTTCGGATTACGGTTTCAAAGCTACTTTTGGCAATGAAGCAAACACACTTTTCTTGCGTAAGGCTTTGCAAGCTCTTATCAAGTCAGAAGTACCTATTAAGGAGGTTAAATTTGATAAAAACACCTTTGAAGGCATTACCCAAGACGGCAGAAGTGGCATTTTTGATTTAGCTTGTACAGACGAGAACGATAACCATTTTATCGTTGAAATGCAATATGGTGATGCACCGTATTTTGTACAACGCATGAAATTCTACGCCTTGCACAAATTCAATGCCATGGTAAAACGTGGAAAGTTTGACTATGGCACGCTGACAAAAATCTATTGTGTGGCTATTCTGGCTAACAATATTCTACCTTATGACGACTTTCATACTCTTGCAAACCTACGAAATGAACAAGGAGAACTTTTTGATGAACAAATGACCGCACCGGCGGCCCGGGTTTATTACAGTAGAATTAGATAAATTTACGTTACAAGAAGTTGATTGTCAAACAGATTTACAAAAACTGATTTATACGATGAAAACGATACATACACATACATTTACTAATCCCATACAATTTCCTAAGTTTTGGGACGAGGATTGGCTCAAAGTAGCAATTGACGAGTTGGACAGTCGTAAAATGACACCTGATGAAAAGGCATCATTAGAAATTTTGATTGCCCGTAACGCAGAATCGGTAAAAGCTGAGAGTAGAAAAATTAAAGAAGCAGAGGATAGAAAAGAATTAAATGTAAAAACAGAGGTCGTTACAAAAGCTCTTTTGAAAGGTTTAGACATTGAAACGATTGCAGACTTTGCAGACGTTTCGACAGAATTTGTGCGTTCTGTTCAGCGACAACTTACCGCCAAATAGACTTTTGTGAACTTTTGCTGATGGACACTTGGTTGGCGAAAAAAGCGGCAGCCACCAACATTGTATTGAATAAATGGGGGCTGACGGAAGTATTTGAGCGTTCCTACTTCTACTTTACTTCTGTGCTTTATTCGAGCAGACGTTTTCAAATTCCTCCACTTCTTCAATACCCCTCCGTTGCCTGCAACCCTTTCGTGACACAAATTTTATATAAGCAAATGAAATTTAAAAAATCACTTCTTGGGATTCTTCCAATATTTCTTGCACTGACAACTATAAGTAACGATGCTATTTCTCAAAACAAACCTGTATTCTTAACAAAGAGTCAAGTACTTGAAGATTTACATTGGTTGAGGTTTTCATTAGAATATGTTCACCCAAGACTATATAAGTATGACACTAAGAAAACTGTTGACGCAAGGTTTGACAGCTTAGAAAAAGTAATTGGTAAAAAAATATCGGGACTGGATTTCCTTGCACTAATAACCAAAGCTAATGCTAAAGTTCATTGCGGACATTTATATACTATTGCTCAAGGAAATTTAAGTAACGAGGTATTAAAAAAGAAAGTATTACCATTTTACATACGAATTGTGGACGGGAAACTTTATCTATTTAATGATTGCAGTGAATTTTCAATACCGAATGGCTCACACATTCTATCTATTAATGGAAAAAGTGATACCGATATATTGAATGCAATACTCCCGGGAATACCTGCTGATGGTTATATTCAAACAAGAAAAATAAAATTAGCTGAAAGATATTTTTTTTATGCTTTTCAAGGATTTGATTTGTACTATTACCTTTTTACTGACAGAAGCAATGTTTTCAAAATTGATTACCTAACTTTTGGTACAAACCACAAAAAGACAATAACATTAAAGGGCATATCATCCGAAGAAAGAAAGGAAATCTTATTACACAGATATAATATTGATGAGGAGATTTGGTTTAAAACTCCGTCACCGAAATTTGAAACCAACGACAAAGACAACTATGCAGTATTAACTGTTTCCCGTTCCTTTTACGACAAAACAATTGACCCCAATTTTGATTCACTGCTATCATCTTCATTTCATTCGATTAAAGAAAAAAAAATAGATAAGTTAATTCTTGACCTAAGAAACAATGAAGGTGGAGATGAATATCAGCAAATGGAGTTGATGTCTTATTTATATGATAAACCTTTTAGGTTGTACCAGAATATATACTTAAGTCATTTGGATTTCCGTCCATTAAAACGTGTCATTATTGAGAGGGATACCGCTGAACTTTTATTTAATAATGATGATGAGTATATGAGAAAGGTAAATGATAATTTGTGGATTAATAATTATGAATATAGCGACAACCTACAATTAAAAGACCCAAAGCCTAATGTATTTAAAGGTAAGTTGTATGTGTTAATGAATGGCACTTGCTTTTCAAGTGCCGGTGACTTGATTTCTGATTTAAAGAAAACTACAGACGCAGTTTTTATCGGTGAAGAAAGTGGCGGCACATTTGAAGGACCGACTGGCGGCAACGATATAGTTATAGAGTTGCCAAACAGTAAAATCATGGTTAGAATTTCACCAAATCTACAGATAGGATATTTGTACCAAAAGCATCCAATTGGTCGAGGTGTGTTACCAACTTATTCAATAAATTATACAGTTCAGGACATTGTGGAACATACAGATTTAGAAATGGAATTTGCAAAAAAACTAATTAATAATGCTCAAAAGTAAACAGGGCAGCAGCCAACAAAAGGTTTGCCGCAAGGCTGGCAGACGTAATAACAATCACCAGTTGTAGTACTATCAGCTAATACCGGGCTTGACCGAATTCTATTTGGCTTTTAGTTGTTAACTTCAACTACAGTTTTTCAATCGGCTTCAGTTGCCGGGCAGACAGTTATAAAATATCAGCCCTACGGCAAGCCTCGAACGTTATAGGGCATTTTAAAAAAGTCCTCAACTGTTTAAAAATCTATATGACAAAACGTTTTTTTATTCTGCTCATAATTTGCGGGCTTTGTTTGACAAAAGCCGTTGCTTGCGACTGTGGATATAGCGGTTCGTTCTTAAAAATGAGTAAACGAACACCGCTTGTGGCTCTTGTTAAAGTGACAAAATATTTAACCTTTAAGGACATCTATAATTCAAAGACACCAATGTCAATGGAGGTTGAAATTATTGGTATTTACAAAGGCAAGGAAACTCGTAAGACAATTACCGTTTGGGGCGACATTGGCAATTTGTGCAGACCTTATCTGTCAACCTTTAAAGAAGGACAATACTATGTTATCGCACTTGATAATGGAAACTATAGCGGTGGACATCCAAATGAAAAAGACACAGATTATTCAATTTTTAATTGTGGCTGCTATTGGTTGACAGTTGACTTCGCCAACAAAAAAGCTATTGGTGACATTGATAGCGAAGACAGAAGCGTGTCAAATATTGATTTAGAAAAACTAAAAAGCAGACTGACAAAAAACGGCTACTAACATTAGGTTTGCTGCTATGCTGGCAGACGAATAAATCCTCATCTTTTTATTCGTTATCAGCAGCAGTTTGGTTAGACGTAATTTTATTGGGCTTCAGTTCCGGGCTGGACGTTATAAAAGCCAGCACAGCAGCAAGCCCTGTTCGTTACTACCACACATTGTAAAAAGACAACCGTAACATGACAGACAATAACGATAAAATAAACCAACTCCTTGACAAATTGGAATCACTCTTGAAAAGACAGGACGAATTTTCTAGAGAAATTAATAGTTTGCAAACAGAGATTCTTCGCCTGAAAAATGCTGTAACAGAACAAACCTCTAAAAAAGTAGAAGCTACAATAGACCCTGTAATTGCCACCGACCTTGAAGTCAAAAAGGAAAAAACAGCTATTGATTATCAAATAAATAGACGAAATACCCAACCGATACAGACCTTTACCCCAAAAGTACCCAAAGGCAAATCTGACCTAGAAAAATTTATTGGAGAAAATGTAATCAACATAATTGGCATTGCAATTACAGTGATTGGTGTCGCCATTGGTGCGAAATATTCCATTGAAAACGATTTGATAAGTCCATTAACTAGAATCATTCTTGGCTATATTTTTGGGCTTGGATTGCTAGGTTTTGGCATTAAATTAAAAGCCAAGTATGAAAACTACAGTGCTGTACTGGTAAGTGGAGCAATGGCTATTATGTACTTTATAACATTCGCTGCTTATGGTTTCTATGATTTGATTCCACAACTCATGGCATTTGCCCTGATGCTCATTTTTACGGTGTTTACGGTCATTGCAGCCATACATTACAACAAACAAATAATTGCACATATTGGGTTAGTTGGTGCTTATGCTGTTCCTTTCTTATTAAGTGATGGTTCAGGAAAAGTGGCTATTTTATTTACCTATATGGCCATTATAAACATTGGTATTCTTGCAATTGCATTTAAAAAATACTGGAAGCCTCTTTACTTTTTTTCATTTGGTTTAACATGGGTCATTTTCTTGTCATGGTATGTTACAAAATATCGAATAAATGAACATTTTGAATTAGCTTTAATAGTTGCTTCTTTATTCTTTGTCATATTCTATCTAACATTCCTTGCATATAAACTTCTTCAGAAAGAGAAATTCGTAATAGGTGACATCATTCTATTAATGATTAATTCATTTGTTTTTTATGGAATAGGTTACACAATCCTAGATAATCACTACATAGGAAGTCAGTTCTTAGGAGTATTTACTTTAATTAATGCAGTTGTTCATTTTGTAGCAAGTATTATACTATACAGACAAAAACTAGCTGACAGAAACATTCATTATTTGATTGCAGGACTGGTGCTTGTATTCATTACCATTGCGATTCCTGTTCAATTGGATGGCAATTGGGTTACATTGATGTGGGCAGGAGAAGCCACCCTTTTATTTTGGATAGGAAGAACTAAAAATGTTTCGTTCTATGAAAAACTTTCATATCCATTAATGTTGTTGGCTTTTGTTAGCATCATACAAGATTGGAGTCATGTATATGATACTTACAATCCCAAAATTCCTTACTCAAGAATCACCCCAATTTTTAATGTAAATTTTCTTACCTCAGTATTGTTTATTACGGCATTTGCTTTAATCAATATGCTGAATCAGAACAAGAATTATCCATCGTATGTAGAAACTCAAAAAGGAATATTTAAAGTTTTTCGTTTTGCTATGCCAGCCATACTAATCATTAGTACTTATTACGCATTTAGAATGGAAATTGCTACTTATTGGAATCAACTCTATACCGACTCAGCGATACAACTTAAATCGGATAATGAGGAGTTTCCGATTTATTACTGGAATAATAATTTACAGTGGTTTAAATCAATTTGGATACAAAATTACTCTCTACTTTTCGTTGCAACATTATCCTTTGTAAACCTTAGAAAACTAAAAAATCAACAACTGGGCTTAATTAGTCTTGGCTTAAATGTATTAGCTATTGTTTTTTTTCTAACAGAAGGTCTATACAATTTAAGCGAACTTCGTGAAGAGTATTTGAAAGTTTTATCTCAATATTATAAAAAGGGAACAGTTAATTTGTGGATAAGATACATCTCATTTTCATTTGTTGGCATGGCTCTTTATGCCATTTACAAATCCATCAAAGAAGCATTTACGCAAAGCAATTTTAAGATAGCATTTGATTTTCTTTTACATACAACTATACTATGGATTGCCAGCAGTGAATTAATCCACTGGATGGATATTTTCAAATCAGAACAATCTGATAAACTCGGACTGAGTATTTTGTGGGGTATCTATTCGCTATTTTTAATTGCCTCGGGCATTTGGAAAAAGAATAAGCCTATGCGAATTGGAGCAATTGCCTTGTTCGGGATTACGCTTACCAAGCTATTTTTCTACGATATTTCACACCTTAACACGCTTGCAAAGACAGTCGTGTTTGTATCGTTAGGCGTACTGCTATTAATCATCTCATTTTTATACAACAAATACAAACACGTAATATCAGATGATGAAGCCGATAACTAAAATACTTAGCCTTCTCCTTAGTCTATATGGTTCTTTTTCCTATGGACAAATCAGTCAATACAACTATAAGCGTGAGCTAAAAGGAATTTCAGCACAATGGCACAAAATTATTCTTCCTGACGAAGTTTTCGGAAAAGTTTCACAGGAACTAAACGATATTAGAATTTTCGGAATAACGGCAAAGCATGATACCATTGAAGTTCCTTTTTTACTTAGGTTAGCAAGTGAGAAAACATTCGTTAAAGACGTAACATTTAAGACTATCAATACTTCTCAAAATGAAAATGGATTTTATTTCACTTTTGAAATACCAACAACAGAGCCTATTAATCAAATCAAACTTGATTTTAAACAGCCTAATTTTGATTGGAGAGTTAAACTTGAAGGAAGTCAAAATCAAAGTGAATGGTTTTCAATTATAGAGAATTATCGAATTGTATCAATAAAAAACGAAATAACGAACTTTCAATTCACCAAGTTAGTTTTTCCTAATGCTAAATATCGTTATATCAGGCTATTTATTGACAGTAAAGAAAGACCTGAATTGGCTTCTGCGAGTATTTTGCAACACGAAATTACAAATGGAACATATAAAAATTATAGCATAAAAAAATTCAGTAAAAGGGAAAACAGGGAAACGAAACAAACCGAAATTGATATTGAACTACAAATGCCTGTTCCGATAAGTTATTTAAAAATAAATACGAAAGATTCATTCGACTACTACCGACCGATAACAATTAAGTATCTTGACGACAGCACCAAAACAGAACAAGGCTGGGTGTATAATTATAACGCATTGGCATCTGGAATAGTAAATTCGGTTGATAAAAATGAATTTAAGTTTAGTAGTAAGACAGTGCAGAAATTAAAAATATTCATTCACAATCAAGACAATCAGCCCTTGACCCTTGACACGTTAAATGTAAAGGGATATGAACATGAATTACTTGCTCGATTTACCGAAAAAGCCTCTTACTTTTTGACGTATGGAAACAACATAGCTACAAGACCTCACTATGACATTTACCACTTTACCGACAATGTTCCAAAAACACTTACCACATTAGATATAGGTAACGAATTGAAAATAGAAAAAGAACAGGTTGCTGAAACAGTTCCACTTTTTAAAAACAAAACTTGGTTATGGGGAATTATAAGTTTGACAGTTTTGGTGTTAGGATGGTTTACGATACAAATGATGAGAAAAGAATAACAACGTGTGGTAACACGGGTTTTACGTCAGGCGGGGTGACGTGCAAACTTTGAGCTTTGTGCATCGAATGAATTTTAGTAATAAATTTGACATTTGTGCTTGGCAATTCGACACATTGTCAAGCCTTGTCCGTTACCTGCTATACTAATGCGACTATCTCTAATCATAATAGCTATTTTGACATTAACCTCTTGTTCTGAAAGACAAGCAGTGCGTAATAAAGTGAAAATAAATTTGAGTGGAAAACACTTGAAATCAATACCAGACAGTATTTTCCAAAACAGTGAAATAACATATTTGGACTTAGGAAGTAGTAAAGTGGTTTTTTATCCACCACTTTCGGCATTGGTTGACAGTAACGCAAATGAAATTTCAGA
The DNA here is from genome assembly GCA_013298025.1 of Cytophagales bacterium. Classification (GTDB taxonomy): domain Bacteria; phylum Bacteroidota; class Bacteroidia; order Cytophagales; family Spirosomataceae; genus Flectobacillus. The sequence continues at coordinate 11,563 of JAAFJE010000034.1, forward strand.
ATTGCCAGAAAAAATTGGTAATTTGACAAACTTGCGGACGCTTATTCTCAATTCAAATAGACTAACCACATTGCCAAGCGATATATCCAAATTGACAAATCTTGAAGTGCTTGATTTATCAATTAACAAAGACCTTGACATACTCCAGCAACTCGACAAATTGAAAGGACTTCCAAAACTTAAAGTATTGAAAATTGTGGACGTAAAACTGACACGAAATGATATTCCATTGGTTAAGTCTGCATTCCATACCAATACAAAAATTATTTTGACAATTCCTGAGTATATAGAAGCATCGAAATGATAAGTACAGCAGACAATAAAAGGTTTGCCGCAAGGCTGGCTGACGAAATAACTATGAGCTAATAGCGGGCTTGACTGAACTCTATTTGGCTTTTAGTTGCTAACTTCGACATCCGGCAAAGACAACCGAAAACAAAAATTAAGATGAAGAAAACTAACATAAAATATCTGACAATATTGCTGATATTTTTGGGATTGACAGTTTATTATCTTTATCCAGAAGACAAACTTCCTGCCAATATTGAGATAGATAAACTTGTTGTATATAAATCAAAAAGACAGTTACTTGCCTACTCAAATGGACACCTGATAAAGACCTATAAAATCTCACTGGGCAGACAACCCATTGGCGACAAAGAATATGAAGGAGACAAAAAAACTCCAGAAGGACTTTATTTCATCAACGATAAGAATGCCCATAGCGGTTATCATAAAAACTTAGGTGTTTCATACCCAGACCAAGGCGACATAGCAAGAGCCAAACGACTTGGTAAGCCTGTTGGCGGCGATATTAAAATTCATGGACTTAGAAATAGGACAGGGTTTATTGGTAAGTTTCATCGCTGGTATGACTGGACAGTAGGTTGTATTGCGGTGACAAATGAAGAAATTGACGAACTTTATAATTCAGTAAAAATAGGGACAGCAATTGAAATCAAACCTTGACAAAATAGAGAAAAGAAAAGCTGCCTGTAACACTTGGCTTGTCGCTGGGTGGTTTTAGGAATAAACTGAACAACAGAATTTTAAATAAACTTTAGGAATAGGTTTAGGCGGAGTTGCTGAGAAATCGCCACATCGCCAAGCCTCGTCCGTTAGCAACTATTATGAGATGAAAGCTACAATATACTTTTTAACTTGTTTGACTTTGTTTGGGTGCAATTCATCCTCTGAGAAAACAAATAATAACATAGAGAATAAGATTGAAACGGTGAATAAAAAAGAATACTTTAAGTTACCTGATAACTGTTTTGGTATTTGGGTTAATGAAAAGTACTTGAAAGCCCTTCGACAAACTCATTCGACAAAAAAGGCAGGCGAAATGGGTGTTGACGACTTTTATAGAATATCTAAAGAAAATTCAATAATGAGGTTTGATGTACACGAAAGTGGAGCAGACAATATTCTATTAATGGATACTAAATCAACTGGACAAATATTTAGTTCTGATAAATCAGAAGCATATTTTAAAGTAAAATTTAAGGAAAACTATTTGATAGTTGACAATGATAAATACGTAAAGGCTCCAGCGTTAGAAAATGGATTGGTCAACTTGGTGAATAGGACATTATTTTCGGGTAAATATGTTATAGACGGCAAAACTATTCAGTTTCAAGAAAGTGGACAAATTGTGGGAATAGATAGTGTTCTTCATTTTGAAGTCAATCTTGATTATAATGATGCAGGAATGCAGTACGACAAAATTTATCTTCAATTTAAGAAAGAAAAAGAACCAAGAACCTATTTATATGAATTTGTTTCTGACACATTAGTAATATTCAACTTAAAATGCTTGACAATGAACGACGATAATGACTACTGTTTAGAAGTTGAAAAAGGTAACGTGTTTATGAAATTAAAAAAGAAATAACAGCCACCAACACGAGTGGTGCGTCAAGCGGACTGACGTGCAAACTTTGAGCTTTGTGCATCTAATGCAATGTTAGTCATACATTTATATCCTGATACGCTTTTACCAACGGACAAAATATTGGCACTAAAGGTAGAGCCAAATGGGTATGGAGAAACGGATTCTTACTCATCTAAGTGGGAAGATAGATTTAAAGCTTTGCCTTCTGATACGCTGTCCATTTTTGTTTTTGATGCTCAACAACTAGATACGACATCATGGACAAAAATGAGGGATGAATACAAGATACTTAAACGATACGACTTTAGTCTTAGAGATTTACAGCGACTGGATTTTACCATTACGTACCCTCCAGACGCTCGAATGCTTGCTATAAAATCATATCCTAAGTAATTATTTAGATAAGGCTAAAAATATAATACTTTTCTCAGTACCTATTTTTGTAGGTTATCTAAAATATCTTTTGTTTGTTGGTCATTGGGGTCAAGGGTTAGTGCTTTTTGGTAATTCTTGATAGCCGTAGCTTTGTCATTAAGTTTCAAATATAAGTCGCCCCAACGGCTATAAACCATTGACGAACTTGGATGCTGCTCGGTAGCCACTTCTAAAATTGTTTTTACAGCTTTCTCGTTGAGTGGTTTTCTGTTCGTCAGGTCGTAAGCCAAATAAGTTATTTGCCCTTCGTTCATATTCATAGCTGCAAAGGCTTTTTTGGCTTCATCATATTTTCCCATCTTCAAATACTCGCTTGGCGAAAACTCATCGGCTTTCATTTTAGGCATGGGCTTTTGCTGGTAAATATTTTGCAGTCCAGTTACGTTGCCATTAGTATTTCTGGTGAAAAAACCGTTGATGTTAAAGTCCGTAAATACAAGGCTATCTCTTGAAATTGGAAAACAATAAATTTCAAAACCATCGTTGATGTTTTCCACTAAATAGTTTTTTTCTTTTCGCAAATAAAGTACTTCATCCGTCCCCATTCTGTAGCGTCCCGCCAATTCATCTAAGTCTTTATCTGGCAGATTTATAGGCTGAATTTCTGTCGGCAAAAAGTTTGTCCAGTTATATACTTTTGCAACTGCCCTTCTGATTTCTTTACCAATTCCATTTTGGTTATCACCAGAGTTAAGCATAACAATTACACCATTTCCTCCTTCAACGCTTGCCATGCCATAAGCCAGAAAACCTGCATTTACGCCTGTAAATTCAAAGAAAACGCCTTTGGGGTCTTTGTTATCAGTTCTTTGCATGAGAAATGGCCCAATACCCATTTGTTCTTTGTAAGCACCATCCGAAACATTTACCTGTGGTGTTAGCATTTTTTTAGTGATGGCTTGGCTTAAAATTTTGCCTTTGCCTAAGTATGATTTTTGAACATCAATAAAAAACTTTGCAAGGTCTGATGGCGTAGAATAAAGCCCTGCGGCGGCTTGTTGTGGATAAACGTAAGGCATTCCTTTAAACCAAGAAGCATCGGAATAAGCCCAAGCCGTTTGCCTTGAAAACTTTGCTGGAACAGGTTGCTCAAAAGTTGAGTTTTTCATACCAAGTTGAGCAAAGAGTAGCTCTTCTGTTAGTTTGGCAAAACTTTTTTTGGAAACATCCATCAGTGCCAATTGTGCAATCATACTTCCGCCACCAGAGTAACGAAACTCTTTATTAGGTTCGCTGTTTACTACTACCGCTCTTGTCTGTGCAATTTTAGCACCGCTCAATACTTCAACAATTGTTGGTAATGGTTCTGTTGGGGTAAAGCCAAAATAAGACGTTTGTGAAGTGCCTGCCGAATGACTTAATAACATTCGTAAGGTTATGGGTGTCTTTTGGGTAAAATCATTTTCGGCAATTTTCCAAGAAGAAAGATAATGGTTGATGGGTTCGTTTAAGTCAATTTGTCCATTATCAACCATTTTTAGAGCGGTAACTGCCATCAAAAATTTACTAATTGAACCTGCGGAGAACATTGTTTCGGCTGTTACGGGTGTTTTTTTTAGCGTATCAGCTAAACCATAACCCTTTGCCCATTCAATTTTGTAATCTTTAATCACTGCGATGCTAAGTCCTGGCACTTTGTAGTATTTCATTCTGTCAAGTATGTTCCAGCCTTTGAAACCCTTCACTGGAACATAAGGAATCAGGTTGTTTTCTACTTGTTTAATTCTGGTTTGGACTTGCTTCGTTTGGGCAAAAGTTTGTCTGGCAATGAGTATCAATAAAATTAAACTAATTCTTTTCATATTTTTTGAAGATTGAGGTTTGTCTTTGATGTCACGTGGCATTTGTGGGCTTGATGAACACAGAAAATACATGGGTTATCAGCTTTATTTTTGTCAAAAGATTACAAATCTGTGGCGTTTATGGCATAAATATTGCCCACGCCAATTTCTCCGTTATGTAATTCAAATTTTGCTAATATTCTTCTGTATCCGTCCCCTTCAAATTCGTCTAAATAAGCCCAATGATGAGCCAATTCGTCAGAAAAGAAAAGGTAAGCTTCAATAGTTTCCTGTTCTTCAAGAGAAGAGGGCTTGAATCCAAAGTACCCCAATGCCGTACCCCAGCCTTCTTTGACTAATTTTCCTTTGATAAATCCTTTTACCCATTTTCCATTGATATGCTCAATTTTTGAATGGTTTGGTCTGTTTGGGGCGAGTGAACCGTAAATGATTAATGACTGTTGTAGTTGATATTTATGAATAAACGTTTTTTCTATCGCTGTCAAATCTTCCTTGTCAAGTTTTTCAACACTAACACCTTGTGAGACTATTTTTTTGTTTAGGTCTTTAATGACTGTATCTATGTTCATATAATTTTTTGTGAAAGTTCGTTGAAGTTCAGTCCGCCAATTGGGTATTTCTAGCATTACAATTATCTCTGTTAATGCAATTTTGTCTTAAAGCAAAATATACAAAATATACTGGAAGAAAGAAAATGATTTTAGGTATTTTGCCCTAATTTTAAATTTTGGGCAATACTTTTGAAATACCATTGTCCACTCTGCGGAAATAGCGGAACACTGACCAATCAATTTCGTAGTTATTTTAACTACTCGTGCAGGATTAGTACTGTACTAATTTACAATTTCACATTAATACTTACATTGGTTAGATGCTGACAAAAATTATAGCTACGTTTGTATTTTATTATTGGTAAATTGCTCCATAATTTGACTAGGAATGAGATTCAGAACTATCATTTTTATACGAAAACGCTCGAAGTAACTGGCTCAACACAATAAAAATAGCCTTTTCTGCATTGCTTTGTAGAAGCTGTTTCAGCCGTTGTGTCGCTATCAAGGCTCAAAATAAAAACTTGGGCTTATCTGTTTTACAAAAAAGTGCTTTGGAATATATTTATTTGGTTATAAATAATTGATTTAAAATTAGTTGCACAAATATTAAAATTGCTTAAATTTTTGTCTATGAAAAAAATAGGATTCATGCTTTTGGGGCTTTTGTGTGCATATACAAGCCATGCCCAAATTTTTTGGGGAACATTTATGATTGAAAAAGCCAACAAAGAAGGAATGTATGCCACCACAAGTGCAGATGAAGCGTTGGTTAAACAGGCTTGGGAGCTAGAATTAGGTAAATATGGAGCGGTAGAGGTAAGTCGTTGGGGGGGAGTGTATCGGGTCAATTCGGCACAAATTCGTTCTATCAGCGACCATCCTTTGTTGTTGGCTAGTAGGGTTTTTACCGAACAAGGACGTACCAAAATCTTACTCTCGCTAGGGCTTGGCGACGAAATTTATATCAATGGCAATCACCCGAAATATGAAGCAGCCGAACGCTTCTTTACCGCATTTTTAGACAAAGTAGCTTTGATGAATGGCGTAAAAGTAGAGGAATCGTCTTTACAAAGTATAACCGAAAAACAACAAAAACTGCTGAAAGATTACGACAAATTAGCCAAGTCAATCACGGAAAACCAAAAGGAAAAAGAGCGTCTGCAAAAACGCATGGAGGAAAATAACCTACAGTTGGAAAAACTGATGCAAGACATTGCTCAGAATCAAAAAGACCAAACCAGCTTGCAAGAGCAATTGCTTTTACAGCAAAAGAAATTGGAGGAAGCCAAAGCCAAAGCACCGAAATTTTAGGAAAGGCATAGGTCAAAAGGGAAGCTCTAGGCTTACCCTTTTCGACCATAATCGGCAGGATTTTCGCCCCAAAACTCGGTTTCCCATTTCAAAATAGCATTGCTATAGGTATTGTTTTGTAGCCATGCCAAAGCCCTATCGACTAGCTCGAATAGGGCTTTGTTTTTTTCGTTGCGTTCTAAGGTTGTTTTAATCGCTTTCTTTTTTACCCAACTTATCGCTGTCTTTGAGTCGGAGTAAATGGGCAAGTCGGATTGGTATTTTTTCAAGAAGGATAGCCCGTGTACAATGGCCAAAAACTCACCAATATTGACCGTTCCTTCGGGAAAAGGCCCCATCGAAAAAAGCACTCGTTTGGTGGCTGTTTCAACGCCTTGGTATTCCAAAACACCGGGGTTTCCTGCACAAGCGGCATCCACGGCAATGCTGTTCATAAGTGGACTTCCTACCGATTTAGCCGACAACGGTTTGGTTGGTGCAGTCGCCTTTTGTACGGCTTGCCAGTAGTTGCCTTTGAAGGCTTTTTCGGCTTCGCTCAACGTATCATAAGCCTTATATTTCGCTCCTTCCACTCCTTTTACCAAGTCTTCTACTGCTGCCCAAGAGTCGAAAACGCCTTTTTGCTTTCCTTCCCAAACGACATAATATTTTACTTTTTTTGCCACGCTTCTGTATTAACTATAGTTTAAAACAGCTGTGAAGATAAAGCGAAATTTTGGCATATAAAAAACAACCCTTACCCTTTTGTGCCTTATTGAGCGTCTTTTACAAAGTGAAGTGCCACCGAATTGAGGCAATAGCGTAGCCCAGTAGGGCGTGGACCATCTTCAAAAACATGACCTAAATGGGCACCACAACGACTGCATAAAATCTCGGTGCGTACCATGCCAAAGCTGTAATCGGGAATTTCGAGAATGGCATCTTTGTGAATGGCTTGGTAAAAGGAAGGCCAGCCCGTACCCGATTCAAATTTGGTTTTCGAGTCGAATAAAGGCAATTTACAACATACACATTGATAAATGCCCTTTTCGTGGTTTTTCCAATAAGCCCCCGAACACGCCAATTCGGTGCTTTTTTGGCGTGTGATTTTGTATTGTTCGGGCGTGAGTAATTTACGCCATTCGGCATCGGTTTTGACAACAGTAAATTTGTGGTTTTTGAGTGGGTCTTGTTCTTGTTGCGAGCGACTTACCAACAAGCCTACAACCAACAAACAAGCCAATACAATGGCGACAACTTTCATAACAATAGCTTTTTTACGTAATATATCACAAGAATAGCCTTGCAAATGATATACGAAAAAGTGGCTAGAATAGTTTATTCTTTGGGGTTGTTTTGGGTAATTTTTCGACAAAAACTTTGAAATACAGTGTTTTACAGGTATATTGCTCCTACGAAAATAGTCATTTTTACATCAAAGCAAGTTCCAATCCTATGTCATCTTATCAAGCTGCACACTTAAACATCAAAGAATGGGCCGAAGAAGACCGCCCTCGTGAAAAACTACTGCTCAAAGGCAAAGCTGCCCTGTCTGATGCCGAATTGCTCGGTATTCTGATTGGCACAGGTATTCAGCACCTCACGGCGATTGATATTGCCAAAAATATCCTCCAACACGTTCAAAACGACCTCAACCAACTGGCTCGGCTGTCGGTCAAAGATTTGGCGAAGTTCAAAGGAATTGGCGAAGCCAAGGCGATTACGATTGTGAGTGCCTTAGAATTGGGCAGAAGACGCAAGGAAGCAGATACCCAAAAAAGGGTACAAATTACCTGCTCGAAAGATGCTTATGAAGTACTAAAACCCTACATGATGGATTTGCCACATGAAGAATTTTGGATAATCTTACTCAATCGAGCTAACCGGGTGCTAAAATGTGAGAAAATTAGCAGTGGTGGCATTTCGGGTACTGTTGCCGACCCCAAATTGATTTTCAAAGCGGCCATCGACCACCTAGCCAGTGCTATAATTTTAGCCCATAACCATCCGTCGGGCAACCTTACGCCGAGCCAAGCCGATAAAGAATTGACCCGTAAAGTAAAAGAAGCAGGCAAAAATCTGGAAATTCCAGTATTAGACCACGTGATTTTTGCCGATAAAGCTTACCTCAGCTTTGCCGACGAAGGATTTTTTTGATGGAGTATTATCCCAAGATAATTTACCTCAAAAAAGCCCTTTTGACAGCGCTATGGCATAAAAAAATAGGGGCAAGCCATCGCTCGTCCCTATTTTTGTAAGTAGTATAGCCTTAACGCTGTGCTACTTATTTTCCTCTTTCTTTGTAAATGTTTTGCAATTTTGCTCCTACGATGGCAGCCAACACAAAGAGAGTGATAAAGAATAAAGCTCCTGAAATACCCATGGTATGTATATTTTAGATTTATGATAAGTTAGTCACGGTTTGATGTTGCAAATATAAAAGTCAAAACTGAAAACTTCATGCTTTGCTTGCTAAACTTTGCATAGTTTTACGATTTTATAACACGCCCTTGGTAGAAGGAAGGTTGTCTAAATCTTTTATATCACGTTTTACAGCCATTTTTATCGACTTGGCAAAAGCCTTGAAAATCGCCTCAATTTTATGATGTTCGTTGTCGGCTTCGGCTTTGATATTGAGGTTGCATTTGGCGGTATCGGTAAAAGATTTGAAGAAATGGAAGAACATTTCGGTTGGCATTTCGCCAATTTTTTCTCTTTTAAAAGTAGCATCCCATACAATCCAGTTGCGACCAGAGAAGTCTATCGCTGCATGAACCAAGGCTTCGTCCATAGGCAACAAATAGAAACCATAGCGAGAAATCCCTTTTTTATGGCCGAGGGCGTTTAGGTACGCTTCGCCTAGAGCCAAGCCCGTATCTTCGATGGTATGATGCTCGTCGATGTGCAAATCGCCTTCTACTTTTACGCTGAGGTCGGCACCCGAATGCTTGGCGAGTTGGTCGAGCATGTGGTCGAAAAAGCCTAAGCCTGTATCAATATCCGATTTTCCTTTGCCATCGAGGTTCAAATCGACCCAGATTTTTGTTTCTCTCGTAATTCTCTCTACCGTTGCTTTGCGAGCAGGCAAACGCAAAAACTCGTAAATGGCATCCCAATCCTGAGAAATCAAGGCCGTTGCTGCTATTTGTTCAGGCACATCAATAGGTGAACTGCCTAAATAAATGGCTTTTGCCCCAAGATTTATGGCCAATTGAATGTCTGTTAGGCGGTCGCCAAGGACGTAAGAATGAGCTAAATCGTACTTTTCTGTATCGAAATAGCCAGTAAGCATACCCGTGCGAGGCTTGCGGGTTGGGGCGTTTTCGTGTTCAAAAGTTTTATCAATATGCACTGCTGCAAAATGAATGTTTTCGCCTGTGAGGGTTTGCATCATTTTGTTATGAGCTGGCCAAAAAGTTTCTTCGGGAAACGAATCTGTGCCTAAACCATCTTGGTTTGTCACCATCACCAATTCATAGTCTAATTCTTCGGCAATTTTGCGGAGGTTAGAAATAGCTTTGGGTAAAAAGGCTAATTTTTCTAAGGAATCTACTTGAAAATCAACAGGGGGTTCTTCTATAATCGTTCCATCTCTGTCGATAAATAAAACTTTTTTCATGTTGCTTTTGGTTGCTTTGAGCAAAGATACGTTGTACGCTCTGCCTATTGAAACGCAAAGTTAATGCTTAGTTGTCGGATTCGTTGTTTGAAAAGGCGTTTTTGTATGCTCAAAAATAGTAACTGCACGGCAAGAACCGCTTCAATATAGCTCAACTTGGACTTTAAAAGTATAAATTTATATAATGTAGAGGCTTTTGATAAGATATTCGGCAAGTATTGAGTTTTATTTCTGTATAGATTGTATTTTTGAGAAACAAAAGTTCTAGGCTTGTCGTTACACAGCGACGAAGGTTTTTTAGGGTACAAAGAAAACAATCAAATAGAGAGAAGATGAATTTAATTGCAGAGTTGAAAGAATTATTGAAGGGGGAAGTTAATCAAAAAGCCGCCTTGTTAGTAGGAGAAAAAGAAGATAAAGTAAAGCTCGCTTTCGATGCTTTGGTATCTACAGTGATTGGAGGAATCATGAAACGGGTATCGAACGAAACAGGAGCTACTACTTTGATGAATGTGATTCAAAAAGGAAAACACGATGGTAGTATATTGACGCAGGTTGCTACCTACGTTGCCGATAAAGAAAGTTTTACAGCATTTACCGACAAAGGCCACAGCCTAGTGAGTATGCTGTTGCCCGATAAAAAAAGCTCTATCGCTACACTGATTGCACAGTTTGCAGGCGTTCGCAACTCGTCGGCTACCTCCTTGTTGGCTTTTGTTATGCCATTGGCTATAGGCCGACTCGGCAAAGTAGTGGCTACGCAAGGGGCTGATAAAGCCACTTTAGCTAATTTGATACTCGAACAAAAATCGTTGCTCATTTCCGAAACGCCCGAAACACTTCAACTCAAAATGCTTGATGTGCTAGGCTTAGGGGCTTTTATGAGCCAAGAAATGAAACCTGTGCAGTTTGCTTCGGCGGCACCCTTGAAAAGTAATGTGAATAGTCATGCCGATAAGCATTCCGAGCGAGTAGAATACCCTGTGAAGTATTCAAGCAAAGAGTACGATACCAGTAGAGATAGAGATTTTTCGATACCAAAATGGGCTTTGCCAGCAGGAGCTATTGCTTTGGTTTTGGGTGGTTTGGGCTATTTTGTAGCCAATTACGATTGGTCAAGTAATGAGTCTTCTAGTGAGTTGGGCGATACTACGCAGTTTGAACAAGTGACTGGGGCAAAAATTGATACCACAGCATTGGTTAAAGACTCTACGGCTCTCAAGCCTGATTCTGCTCTTATCGAAAAATCGTTGGCTATCGCCTTGCCCAATGGCACTACCATAGAAGCCTTAAATGGCTCATTTGCCCAAAAATTAACCCAGTTTTTACAAGACAGCGTAGCCCAAGGACAACCAACGTTTGTCTTAGACAACTTGGTTTTTCAAGGTAATACCAGTTCTATTGCTCCAGGTACAGAAAAAGCGGTGGAAGATTTGGGTAAAATTATGGTGGCATATCCACGCCTACAAGTAAAGCTAGTTGGACATACCGATAATGCTGGCGATACGCTTCAAAGTAAAAAATTATCGCTTAAAAGAGCTTTCGCTATTCGTAATGCCTTATTGGCCAATGGTGTAAGTCCTATCAGGATTGATTTTGAAGGCAAAGGACCTTTTGCTCCAATTGCCAGCAATGCTACTGAAGAAGGTAAAACTAGAAATAGGAGAGTAGAGGTGAAAGTGGTTCGTAAATAGTATGCTGTAGTTGGATTATTGGTGTATGGTCTTATTTTCGGCGGTTGGTTTTTGGAAGTACCTCGCCCAAAAACCAACCGCCGAAAATATGTTGTATAGCTACTCATCAGTCCTGAAAGGAGCAGCTGGAAGTCCTTCTTGGTTGCTCAAATTAGGGTTAACGGGATTATCTGCCCAAGCATAGCGTACATACAAAGGATTACTGATGGCATCGCTCCAAACAATCACTTTGTTGTGTTGAATTAGGGCTTTTGCCCAGACAAATTTTTTGTCTTTCCCTGCAATAGCAAATTCGCTCAGGGCTTCGCCGTCTTTCGAGATAAGCCCACCGCCTATGTTGCTAAACTGTAAAACTAACTTATTTCCTTCTACTGTTGCCGATTCAAACAAAGGACCTGCATGAACAAGGTTTTCGTTATAGGCAATTTTTCGGGCGGCTAAGGCAAGGCGTTCGCCTACACTTTTTTTGTTGTCGGGATGAATGTCGTTCCATTCGCCTAAATCAAGAGCAACGACCATCGCTGTTTGTGGTAAGGCAAGGGCTTTGGCTTGCGATTCTCGCAAAATCGCCCAATTGCTTTCGGCAGGTAGGTAGTCGTATTCCATAAAGCCTGGCAATTGTACGTATAAAAAGGGTAGGAGGGGCTGTTGCCATTGCTTTCGCCAATCGTTGATAAGGGCAGGCAGGTATTGGGCGTATTGTTTGGGTTGAGAGGCATTGCTTTCGCCTTGGTACCAACATATACCTTTGATGGCATAGTTATGGGCATGGGCAATCATGCCATTGTAAAGCCCTGTGGGTTGCATGGTTGCATTGATGGCTGGCGGAGGCATTTCGGTTGGTTTTTGAAAAACAGCACCTACTTTGTATTGCCAATAGCCTTTCAAATCGACGGTATCTTTTTCTGCAAAAATACAATAAGGCTTATCTGGCACAAAGCCCCCTTTGCCAGCAGTATTAGTCACTCGAACAACGAATAGATTCTTACCTTCTTTCAATACATCGCTTCCTACGGCATAGCGTCTTTGAGGGTATTGATAGGTTGTATTACCAATTTTTTTTCCATTAATATACAATTCGTCGGCATCTACGATGCGTCCTAAAAATACCTTGGCTGGTTTGCCTACCATACTGGCAGGAATGTCGATTTCTTTTCTGTACCAAACAATTCCGTTCAAATCTCTGATGCCTTGGTCTTCCCAATAGCCCGGAATGGCAATGGTTCGCCAGTTTTTGGGCTGATACGCTGGGGCGTACCATTGTTGATTCAATCCTTGGTCGTTGGGTTGTGGCAAACTGCGTACATAAGCCGCATTTTTACGGTTGGTATTATTGACGTAGGCGGTATCTTTGTTTTGCTGTATCAAGGTTTGTATTGATGGAAATGCACCTAAGCCTTCTTCGCTCGTCCAAGCTTCAATCGGAGTGCCACCTACACTGGCATTGATGATACCTACAGGTACGTGGTATTGTTCGTAGAGTTTTTGTGCAAAAAAATAAGCTACCGCCGAAAAAGGACGTACTTCTTCTTTGAGAGCGGCTTTCCATTGACCTGTGGAATGGTCTTTTTGTGGTGCTTGTAAAGAGGTATTTACGGGTACTAAAAACTGTCTAATGGCAGGATTATTAGCTTCGGCAATATCTTTGGCATAAGTTACGTCATGAATGTTGAGCTGATGCACCATATTGCTTTGCCCACTGCAAAGCCATACTTCACCGATTAAAATATCTTTGATGGTAAGTTTGGTGTGGCGGTCGGCAATGTCCATTTCAAAAGGCCCACCAGCAGGCATGGCTGGCAAGGTAAATTGCCAATAGCCCTGGGCATCGGTTTGGGTTTTATAGGTTTTTTGATTGAAACGGAGGCTTATTTTTTCGCCGACAGTATCCCAACCCCAAATACGAATTGCCGTGTTTCGCTGCAATACCATGCCGTTGCTTATGAGCTTGGGCAGTTGTAATTGAGCGAATGAAGCAAGGTGAATGAATAAAAATACCACCAATAAAACAAACATTGGTGGTTGTGGCTTTTGAGTGTTGTACATAGTCAATAAAAAATGGTTATCCAAGCACTAATATGTATAGGTTGGATGTCGGACTAATGTGGCATTTAGCCTTTCAATCCAACATCCAACAGCATGGCAAGATTTATTCCCGATAAGGGTCTAGCGTTTGAATCAAGCCGTTTTCATCGTAGGTAATTTCAGCCATTTTGATGTTTCTCAAATGTGTAATGCCTTTCGACAAGGTAGAATCGTGGTAAAACAAATACCATTTACCTTCATATTCACAAATAGAGTGGTGGGTTGTCCAACCAATAACGGGGTTTAAAATGCGACCAGCGTAGGTAAACGGCCCGTAAGGATTATCGCCAAGGGCATAACACAAGTAATGGGTATCGCCTGTAGAATACGAAAAATAGTATTTGCCTTGGTATTTATGCACCCAACTGGCCTCAAAAAAACGTCTGTCGTTGTCGCTGGCAACTAGAGGCTTTCCGTGTTCGTCGGTAATGATAATTTCTTGTACTTCTTCGGCAAAATGCAACATATCGTCGCTGAGTTTGGCAATACGTGGCCCAAGGGCAGGCTCGTCGCCTTGTGGTTCGAGGTTGTCGGCACTGTATTGGTTGTTGCGATACGACTGCAATTGCCCGCCCCAAATACCGCCAAAATACATATAGGCTGTTCCGTCGTCATCTACAAAAACGGCTGGGTCGATAGAGTAACTCCCTTCAATGGCTTGTGCTTCTGCCACAAATGGGCCAACAGGGCTATCGCTTACGGCAACGCCAATTTGGAAAATATCTTGTTGATTTTTAGCAGGAAAATACAAATAATATTTGCCGTTTTTCGTAGCTGCGTCTGGTGCCCACATTTGTTGTTTGGCCCAAGGTACATCCTTTACGTGCAAGGCGATGCCGTTGTCAACTGCTGCTGATTCAGGCGAATCTAAAGAAATAACATGGTAATCTTCCATGGCAAAATGACTGCCCAAGTCGTCGAATGGAATACCTGCTTCGATGTCGTGCGAGGGATAAATATAAATTTTTCCGTCAAAAACATGAGCAGAAGGGTCGGCAGTGTAAATATGCTTGACCAATGGCTGTGAAATAGCCTTTTCGTGAATGCTGTCAAAGTCGATATGAGCAATTGATTGTTCTGGCATATTGGTAAAAATGTTTGTTAATTTTGGAGTAAAAACCCTATTTTCTTCTTTCTTTTAAAGCTGCTTCAATGGTGATTTCTAGCGATTTATCAATAATATATCCTAATAAAAGACTAGCTCCCAAGATAAAAATACTGCCCGGAATTACACTCACAAGGAGCTTAATGCCCTGTACGGCACTGGCTGTTTGCTGACTGCTCTCGGCATTATAGCCAAACAAACTGAGCATCGAAGTGGCAATCGCACCGCCTAAACTCAAGCCTACTTTTAAGCCAAAAATCATCGCTGAAAAGATGATGGCGGTAGCCCTGCGGTTGTTTTTCCATTCGCTGTAATCGGCAACGTCGGCAATCATGGCCCATAGCAAAGGAATGGTTACGCCATACAACAAGCCATGCAAGGTTTGGATAAAAAACACGGCTGTAATGGCTTCTTGCGATAAAACATAAAGCGAAAACAAACAAAGGGCTGATAGCACCAAAAAGAAACTAAAAATATTGCGTTTTCCGAAGCGGTCGGCCAAGGGTTTCGAGAAAAAGATGCCCGTAATCATGGCAATGGTACTGGCGGCATTTACTACACTCGAAACGGCGTAAGGAGCACTATTGGATTGGCTAAACTCGGTGAAGGCCGCTTCGCCAAAAATGCTACTCAGTTGAGCGATAAAGCTTTTAAAACCAATGCTATCTAAAAAAGCAACCTGACTCGCCTCTGAAAGATAATACCTGAAAAAGTAGATATTCATTCCACCTTTGAGTGCTAAAGTAATGAAAACCAATATGGTTAGTGCCAACATAATCAGCCAAGGACGGTTGTGAATCAAATCGGAAAGGTCGTCTTTGATGGGCGTTTTTTGCGTAATAGGAGGGGTGATGCGTTCTTTTGTCGTGAAAAATGTGACCAAAAAGCAAAGTACGCCCGTAATGGCAAAAACCAACATTACTTTCTCGAAACCAGCCGCCTTATTGCCATGTCCTACGGCAATAGCCGCTGGAAGTAAAATTACTTGAATGATAAACTGGGCTAACATTACTGCTACAAAACGGTAGGAAGACAAACTATTGCGTTCTTTCATGTCGCCTGTCATAACACCGCTCAAAGCCGAATACGGAAGATTATTGGCAGAATAAATAACAACCAACAAAATATAAGTGGCCAAGGCATACAAAAACTTGCCATTGTCGGCCAAATCGGGCGTTGAAAAGGCCATCAACGATAAGATGCCAAAAGGAATGGCTGTCCACAATACCCAAGGACGAAATTTTCCCCATTTGGTGTTCGTTCTGTCGGCAATCGCCCCCATCGCCAAATTGAAAATAGCTCCCACAAAACCACCCGTAAGCATCACAAGACTGGCTTGCGAAGCAGGAATTTTATAAATATCGGTGTAAAAAAAGGCAAGAAATGCCATGAGTGTTTGAAAAATGAGGTTGGCAGCCAAGTCGCCTAAACTGTAGCCAATTTTTTCTAAAACAGATAATTTCTGGGTTTGGTCACTGTTCATAAGTTATGTATTTGAGTAATAATGATTATCGAGATACTATACAACAATTGGGGAGTAATACTTACGATGGCTCAATGTATTTCATATCTCACCTTTCGTTGGCTATAAATTTTTTGTATTGATTTTGTTACAAAATTAAATGAAAAAGGTATAATTGCAACCGATTGCATACAAAATCCCTTGTTTTGAACATTTGTGCTATATTTTGGCTATATTTTACCTATCTGATAATTCTCTTCTAAAAGTAGCATAGAGGCCCAAAAGTATGATATGTCATGTATTTTTTATGAGATTTTATGCCATATTTTATAGTAAAATACTGATTAATAACGATTTGGTTTTGTATTTGATTTCTGGGCTATTTCCCTACCTTATAAGTTGAGGTATCGCTGTGAGAATTTTAGATAAAATTTAATCGGTTTCATCAATAAAATAAAAACTGTATATCATTCACTGATTTTAGAAAAAAATCAATGTTATTGTGCTTCTGTGATTTTTAGTATTTTTACGAAAACGTTTGCGATATGAGACATAAATCGAAAGAAATAACCATATATGATATAGCCCAAGCCCTAGAACTGTCGCCTGCTACGGTCAGTAGAGGTTTGCAAAATCATCCACTGATAAAAGAAGAAACCAAACAGCGTATTTTAGAGAAAGCCTTGGCATTGGGCTATCGTCGCAATACCATTGCCAGTAATTTACGTACCCAAAAAACCCATACCATTGGTGTCATTGTACACGAACTCAACAGCAATTTTATTACATCGGTATTGGCAGGTATCGAGAAGATAACAACCCAAGCAGGTTATGATATAATTATTGCACATTCGTATGAAAATTATACTAAAGAAGTAGCCAATGCCAATAATTTATTTCAAAAACGAGTAGATGGCATCATCACCTCATTGGCATTCGATACGCCCAATCTCGACCATTATCGGCAGTTTGAAGAAAAAGGAATACCCGTTGTGTTTTTTGATAGGGTTGAAGAAAATTCGGATAGTGTAAAAGTGATTATTGATAATTATCGTGCTGGCTATCAGGCAACCGAGCATTTGATAGCCCAAGGCTGTAAACGGATTGTATTGGTGACGGCAAATCTGCAACGCAACGTGTATTTTAAGCGGTATGCTGGCTATAAAGATGCTTTATTGGCTCATCAATTGCCGTTTGAGGAACAATATGTATTGATTAAAGATTTGAGCGAACAATGTGGCGTAGAAGCCGCCCTGCATATTTTGTCGATGAACCCACTGCCCGATGGCGTATTTATTACCAACGACTTTTCAGCAGCCGTTTGTATGCAAACCCTCAAAGAACACGGCATACGCATTCCAGAAGACATTGCTGTGGTAGGGTTTAATAATGATGCCGTTTGTAAAATTATAGAGCCCAAGCTCACCACGATTGATTACCCCGGCATGGAAATGGGTGAAATTGCAGCCAAAAATGTGATAGAACAATTGCAAGAGGAGGCTACCACACAACATATTAGTACCATTGTCGTGCGGTCTGAATTGCTAGTGCGGGCTTCGTCGGCGAAACCTCAATAAACAACAAGAGAAGCACGGCAATGCTTCTCTTGTTGTTATATTGACTGACGTTACGATTGTCTATTTCCCTTTGTATAATTTACTTTCGTCATAATAGCCTTTGCTGTCAATGTACCAGTCTGAGTATAAAGTACCTCCACTTTCAGCCCAAGTAGCAAAGTATTTGTAGGCACTGATAATAGGTACAGTTTCGAGCGGATAACGGAAGTCGCTTGAGAAATCAACAGCCCAAGGCAATCCTTTTGCTGTTTTGTAATAAATCCCCTTGGCTATAGCAGAGGCATCTTGACCTGTACCGAGCAAACTTAGGTTTGCCTTGCTTGTTGGGGCTTGGTTTGGTAAATGCACCTCTTTGCCTCTGTCATTGCTTTTGAACAAGAATGCGTTGTATGGTGCAGCACCTAATTTATTTTTATCAATAGCCGTTGTAAAGTTGATTTCTAAGCTCAAAGTATCTTTGGGTGCTATCAAAGCCGAGCCTTCGGTTGTATTCACAAAGCCACCACTCGATTTCATTTGCTTGAAGGCATTGTCGAATACGATGACGGTTGCATATTTTTGGTCGGCTTCTGTACCATTGCCATTGGTTTTGATGACTCCTTCTGTAAGGGAAGTACCTTTTACAGCTTTTACATACGAAGGGTCGATAGGTAATTGGAAGCCCCATCCGTTGGTATAGTTGGCACCGATGGCTTTTACAAAAAACTTGGCTTTTAAGTCAACTACTTGGTTTTTAGCATTTAATACTTCTTGGAACTGATAGTTTACTACCAAATCGTTGAGGTCGTAGTCGCCTTGGATAGGCCATAAATCTTCGTAAGCCAAAGTATTGTACGTGTTTTTTCCTGGCACATAATTGTTGATGGCTCTTGTTGGGTCGTTAGGATATTCATCTCTTGTGTCGCCTACGCCGTCGCCATCAGAATCTTTAGGGCTATCTACAATCGGAACATTGTCGGTATCAATACCTGTCACAGGGTTGGAAGTAGCGTAAAAAATAGCATCATTAAAGTCATTATCTGTACCCCATTCACGGCTTACATCTTCATACGCCAAAAGCATTCTTTTGCTGTTAGGCTCGTTCAAGGCAATGAGGTGTCTGCGTAAATTTTTATCGTTTTCTACGTTTAAATCATCATGTGAAAAATGGGCAAAATAACCTGTTCCTACTTTGCTATTCACGTAGTCCCAAGAATCACCAAGTAATACAAAACCAATGCCTGTACCAGCAGGGAAACGACCTAATTTTACTTTATCGCCCGAAACCAATCCGCCACCGCTTCCTTGGTATGATACATTTGGAAAAATAACCGTCATTTTGCTTATATCGGTTGTTTTCTTAGGTGGGTTGAGTGGGTCGAATGTATAAAAGCACAATGTATTCAACCAACCTGCTCCTTCGTGAACAAAGGTAATATACACATCAGATGTTTCTTTGATATACAAAAAGTTGCGGTTATTGTTGTTAAGAAAATCTGGGTGATAGGCTGGTACAGATTTACTTTCTGGCAAACTTGCGTTGATGTATTCTAAGAAAGAACTAGCTATAGGGTCTCTGTCTTTTTCTAAATACGCAGGCGTACCATCGGTAGAAAATTTGCCAAGATAATCCATCGCAGGATACACTTGTCCTTGGGTAGCTTCTACTTTGAGGCTAGATGCCGTTTGGCTAGGAAATGTATTTTGTTTGAGTGTTGGGTTTTTTCCTCCAAAAGCCAATTCTACATCACTGCTCACGTTTGTTACGTATTCGTGAGGCAAGCCGATGTAATCGGGGCGAATGGTTACTTTACTCACAAACGTAGGAATTTTTTGCGTAGTAATCAATTTGCCGTTTTTGTCGGTAATTCCTTTGAAAAGAAGGTTGTTGTCTGGATAGCTATAAACCGACATAACAACGCCTGCAATAGGGGCATCGGTATTGTCGAAAGCGCCAAGGGTGAAATTGATGTTTTGAGCGGTGTTGAAGTTGAACGAGCTAGGAATGTTCAACTTGTTCATGTCAGTGGCGGGGGTAGTTTCTGTTGAATTAATTTCTGGTACACAACTGTACAGTACACTAGCACCGACTAAGGCAATGAGTGAGGTAGAAAATCGTTTTTTCATGGCGAATTGCAGTTGAAAAATATTTGTTAGGGTAACTAATTGTTTGACGAAGTAAAGTTAGGAATAAGGATATAAAAATGAACTATTTTTTCGTTTTTTGGTCTATTTTGTTCCTTTTTCTGCATATTCTGTACGATGTTTGGGAGGAAGGTTGGTTATACTGGGGTGAAACCATAGCCCGATAATCATAAAAAAAGGTGCTACCTTTTGTACTGGTAGCACCTTTGGCGTTTATCGCAAAGCCGTGCGTTGGGTTTTCCAACGGCTTGGATTGCCAGCATTGCTTGTACTAGCCTGACTGACAGGTTTATGGTTTACCAACAAATGACTAGCCAAGGCGGCTGCCAACATTTCTTCTTCTGCCTGCGGAAGCGTGTCGAGGACTTCTGGTTTGTAATATAAACTGATAAAACGGGTATCGAAGTTACCCGAAACAAAGGCTTCGTGGCGTAACACAAACTTACAGAAAGGCAAGGTTGTTTGAATACCTACAATTTTGTATTCATCTATGGCTCGAACCATTTTATCGATGGCTTCGCTGCGGTCTTTGCCATAAGTAATTAGCTTGGCAATCATGGGGTCGTAATAAATCGGAATAGCCATGCCTTCTTCCATGCCATCGTCCACCCTTACGCCATTGCCTTGCGGACGCACGTAGGTGTGTAGCGTACCTACATCGGGCAAGAAATTATTTTTGGGGTCTTCGGCACATACCCTACACTCAACAGCGTGCCCTTGGATTTGCAAATCTTCTTGTTTGAACGAAAGCGGATGCCCTTCGGCTACCAGAATCATTTCTTTTACCAAATCAACGCCTGTGATGAGTTCCGTGACGGGGTGTTCTACCTGCAAACGGGTATTCATTTCTAAGAAATAAAAATTCAAGTCCTCATCCACAATAAACTCTACTGTACCAGCCCCATAGTAGTTGCAAGCACGGGCTACGTCAACGGCACATTTGCCCATGGCTTCTCGAATGGCAGGCGTAAGTACCGCCGAGGGGGCTTCTTCGACCACTTTTTGGTGGCGGCGTTGCACCGAACATTCTCTTTCAAATAAATGAACAATATTGCCATGCTTATCGCCCAATACCTGTATTTCGATGTGCTTAGGCGATGTGATGTATTTTTCTACAAAAACAGCCCCGTTGCCAAACGAAGCAATCGCTTCAGAAACGGCCCTGTCCATTTGCTCGTCAAATTCTTCTTCTTTTTCTACTACACGCATTCCTTTGCCGCCTCCACCAGCCGAAGCTTTGATGAGTACCGGATAGCCAATTTCTTTCGATTTGCGTTTGGCTTCCTCACGGTCGGTTACGGCATCGGGTGTGCCGGGTACCATCGGGATATTGTAGCGTGCCACGGCGTGTTTCGACGATAATTTATCGCCCATCACCTCGATACTCTCGGGCGAAGGGCCAATAAAAATAAGTCCAGCGTCGGTTACTTTCTGACAAAAAGCGGCGTTTTCAGAAAGAAAGCCATAGCCCGGATGAATGGCATCGACGTTCAATTCTTTACAAATCTGAATGATTTTATCGCCTAATAAATACGATTGGTTGGAAGGAGGAGGTCCTACACATACGGCTTGGTCGGCAAATTTGACGTGCGGAGCAAGGCGGTCGGCTTCCGAATAAATGGCAACCGTCTGAATACCCATTTCTTTGGCTGTACGCATTACACGCAGGGCAATTTCGCCACGGTTGGCTACTAAAATTTTCTCAATCTTTTTCATGCGTTTTTTGGTTTCTGTTGGATTTTGTTTTGCAAAAAACAAGGATGGTCTTCGTTGGCCTTGGTACAGCAAGATATTTTACAAAAAGATTCGGACTAGAAAGATAAAGCTATGATGAAACCTTGTAAAATTTGAATATTTTTTGTATTTTTCTAATAAAACTATCTTGCCAAACCCGAGCAAACGTAGATAAAATCCTTCATCGTAAAATTTCATACAAGATATAAAAGGAATCTTAATTTATAAATTTTACAGAAAAACTTCTTGAAATATTCCTAATAATTAGGAAAGCATATCTTATAATTCTTTGTTTAATGCAATATTTGGTAGATACAAAATAATAATTTAACTTTGAGATTATTTTAATAATTTTCTTATAAAAACGCTTAGGCTTACGTAGCGATTGAATAAGAAAAGTCTGGCTTTATTCGTATAATCTAAAACAGTAGATAGAAAGTGGATATTTTTGAGAAAGTCGTTAACAACATGGGACCACTTGGCTCTTATCACAAGATTGGTCATCACTATTTTTCATTCCCTAAATTGACAGGCGAATTGGGTCCATACATGAACTTCAATGGTAAGCGTATGCTCAACTGGTCGTTGAACAACTACTTGGGCTTGGCAAATCATCCTGAAGTGCGTGAGGCCGATGCAAAAGCTTCTGAAGAATACGGCTTGGCTTACCCCATGGGTGCTCGTATGATGTCGGGTAACTCCGATTTGCACGAAGAGTTTGAACGCCAATTGGCTGAATTTGTAGGAAAAGAAGATGCGTTCTTGTTGAACTACGGCTATCAAGGCGTGATGTCGGTTATCGAATGTATGGTTGATTACCGTGACGTGATTGTTTACGATGCCGAATGCCACGCTTGTTTGATTGATGGTATCCGTTTGCATAAAGCGAAAATGGGCGATTACTACAAGTTCAATCACAACGATATGGGTTCTTTGCGTAAAAACTTAGAGCGTGCTACTAAAAAAGTAGCTGAAACGGGTGGTGGTATTTTGGTGATTACCGAAGGTGTATTTGGAATGTCGGGTAAAGTTGGTTCACTTGATAAAATTGTTGAATTAAAAAGCGATTTCAAATTCCGTTTGTTGGTTGACGACGCACACGGCTTTGGTACAATGGGTGAAAATGGTCGTGGTGTACACGAATTTTTAAATTGTATCGATGGCGTTGATTTGTACTTCTCTACGTTTGCCAAATCAATGGCGGCTATCGGGGCATTTATTGCCGCACCCAAAGATATTATCATGTATTTGAAATATAATATGCGTTCGCAAACTTACGCTAAAGCTTTACCAATGCCTTACGTTATTGGTGGTATGAAGCGTTTGGAGTTGATTAAAAAACATCCTGAATTGCGTGAAAAATTGTGGGAAAATGTACGTGCTTTGCAAGAAGGTTTCCGCAAAAGAGGCTTCGATATTGGCGATACCACTTCGCCTGTAACGCCTGTATTTTTACATGGCGAATACGATGTATTGACGGTTACGGCTTTGATTAAAGACTTGCGTGAAAATATGGGAATTTTCTGTTCTATTGTGGTGTATCCTGTTGTGCCTAAAGGACAGGTAATGCTTCGTATTATTCCTACGGCTGCTCATACCTTAGAAGACGTAGAATACACGATGAACCAGTTTGAAATTGTACAGAAACGTTTGGCTGATGGTGTATATAAAGACATGGCAGCACAGTTTCAGTCGGTATTAGCATAATTTTAATAGATTTTTGTGCTTTTTTCATTCTTTTTTTGTTAAAGAATTTGCATCATCTTGGAAATTTTATATATTTCGGTTGTGAAAAATGCCCTCAGAAGCATTTTAAAACGGTTTAACCAATTATCAACCTAAATTTGATTACTAATATGAGCAGATTCTCAGAAATAAGAGACTTGGTTCTGTCTTTGGAAAGTGATTTTGAAAAATTCTATGAAAAAGGCAATCAAGCAGCAGGAACTCGTGTAAGAAGTGGCATGCAAACGCTTAAAGATTTGGCACAAGAAATACGCAAGGAAGTGCAGGACATCAAGAATGAAGGCAGCAAATAGCTTTGAGCCATACAAAAAAGGTTAGCCCTCCGCTAACCTTTTTTTTGTTGTAAGGCTTTGTGATTTTCAATGAACTTTGATTTTGCAGAAGCCCTCAACAGGGCTTTATTAAACTTTCTTTCCAAGATAAATCTATTGAATTGATTGATTTCAAGTATTTTAATGCAAAAAATGTTCATGAATACCGAAGAACCTGAGCTAAGATTATTATCAGAAGTTCAAAGTAAATGGATAAATACTTTAGTTTTTCATTCTACAGTCCTTATATAGGGCTTCCGCACTAAAATTAGGGTAAAAAATCGAATAGCTTTAATTTTGTAAGATGGAACTTACAAAACACTTTGAACAAGTAACGGATTTTAGGGTTAAAGGTCGTTGCTTACACGAATTAGTAGAGATATTGGTACTAATTTTACTTGGAACGTTGTGCGATTGTG
>JAAFJE010000035.1 GCA_013298025.1 Cytophagales bacterium
AATGGAGTAGCAAAAAAACGAGTTAGGCGACGGTAATGAGAATTAGCTAAGGTATCATTCTTATCTGTAATCACACCAACTTGATTTTTAAGTTTGTTGAGATTTACATTTTCTTTAACAATGATACTACAAATAATAACAAACAAGGTTTTTAACAATGTTTGTTGGCTTTTGGGTAAATCAGTCTTAAATTTGTCCAAAAGCGAGACTAGAAGTTGTTGTTGGGTTTTCACACATTCACAACAACTTTTTTCTCGCTTTTATTCATTTTGTCCAGTAATCAGACAGTTTTCGGTTAAATCTATCGCCTATTTTGCTTAATCTCACTGGCATTGCTACAAAAAATCCTATCTTTGCAAACTAATTTTAAGCGTAGTAAAGTTGATAAACGAAGACCTACAGGCTTCGTTTTGTTCCTTTCATTTCATAGCACTATGATTTCAAAAACGTATTCGCCCCAAGACATCGAAGCCAAATGGTACGAGTATTGGCTTGAGCACAAGCATTTTGCTTCTAAGCCAAACCCTGAAAAAGAACCGTATTGTATTGTGATACCTCCACCAAACGTCACAGGGGTATTGCACATGGGCCACATGCTCAACAATACTATTCAGGATGTACTCATTCGCAAAGCCCGTATGGAAGGCAAAGAGGCTTGTTGGGTGCCTGGCACCGACCACGCTTCTATTGCTACTGAAGCGAAAGTCGTGGCGATGTTGAAAGAAAGAGGTATCGAAAAAAAGGATATTACTCGTGAGGAGTTTTTGAGTTATGCCCACGAATGGAAGGATAAATACGGTGGTATTATCCTCGACCAATTGAAAAAACTGGGTGCTTCTTGCGACTGGGACAGAACTCGTTTTACGATGGAGCCCGATTTGTACGAAGCCGTAATTGATACCTTTGTGCGTTTGTACAACAAAGGACAAATTTACCGTGGCGTTCGGATGGTCAACTGGGACCCCCAAGGCCGCACGGCTTTGTCTGATGAGGAGGTAATTGAAAAAGAAGTTCAGGCAAAATTATACCATATCAAATACCCCGTGGTAGGCGAAGCAGGCGTATTCTTGACCATCGCTACAACACGCCCTGAAACCATTATGGCGGATGCCGCTATTTGCGTAAATCCTAACGACGAACGCTACGTGGCTTTTCATGGAAAAATGGTACAAATTCCCTTGCTCGGTCGTGAGATTCCTGTGATTACCGACGAGTATGTGACGATGGATTTTGGTACGGGTTGCTTGAAAGTAACGCCTGCCCACGATTTGAACGACTACGAATTGGGCTTAAAACACAAGTTGCCTGTCATTGATATTTTGAATGACGATGGTTTCTTGAATGAAAACGCCGTTTTGTATGTAGCACAAGACCGTTTTGCCGCTCGTCGTGCCATTGTGAAGGACTTGGAAGAAGCAGGTTTCCTAGAGAAAATGACTGAGTACAAGTCTATTGTAAAAACCTCCGAGCGTACAGGTGCGGTAATCGAGCCAAAATTGTCGTTACAGTGGTTCTTGAAAATGGATGAGGTGTCAAAGCCTGCCTTAGCCAATGTAATGAACGACAACATCAAGTTGTACCCTGCCAAATTCAAGAATACGTACCGTTCTTGGATGGAAAATGTACACGATTGGTGTATCAGTCGCCAGTTGTGGTGGGGGCAGCAGATTCCGGCGTTCTATTTGCAAGATGGCACGGTAATCGTGGCTAAAAATAAAAGAGAAGCTCTTCGCAAGGCACAACACGACTTGCAGTTGTTTGCCCTAACCGAAGAAGATTTAACCCAAGACCCCGATGTACTCGATACGTGGTTCTCGTCGTGGTTATGGCCGATTTCTGTTTTTGATGGTATTAAAGACCCTGAAAACGAGGAGATTAGTTATTATTATCCGACCAACGACTTGGTAACGGGGCCAGATATTTTGTTCTTCTGGGTTGCCCGCATGATTATCGCTGGCTACGAATGGCGTGGCGAATTGCCTTTCAGCAATGTATATTTGACAGGTATTGTACGGGATAAATTAGGCAGAAAAATGTCTAAATCGCTAGGAAACTCGCCCGACCCACTCGATTTGATTGAAAAATATGGCGCCGATGGCGTGCGTTCGGGCTTGTTGTTTTCTGCTCCTGCGGGCAACGACTTGCTTTTCGACGATAAACTATGCGAACAAGGACGTAATTTCTCAAATAAAATTTGGAATGCTTTCCGTTTGGTTAAAGGTTGGGAAATAGCCGACCTAGCACAGCCGTTGGGCAATGAATTGGCGGTAAAATGGTTTAATTCAAAAATCAATCAAGTATTGATTGAAGTACAAGACCATTTCACAAAATTCCGTATTTCGGATGCCCTTTTGGCGATTTACAATTTGGTTTGGGACGATTTCTGCGGACAATACCTCGAAATCATCAAACCAGCTTTCGGTTCGCCAATCGACCAAACGACGTATCAGCAAACCATTGATATTTTCGAGAAACTGATGGCGTTGATGCACCCTTATATGCCATTTATTACAGAAGAAATTTGGCAGACCATCAGCGAACGTCAGGTTGGCGAAAGTATTTGTCGCAGTAGTTTCCCTGTAGCCGGAGCGATTGATGCACAAGTCTTAGCCGATTTCGATATTTTATTTGGCATTGTTTCCAAAATTCGTGAAACCCGCAATACCAAACAAATTTCGCCTAAAACCGAATTGCCTTTGGCTATCAAGACCGATACGCCAGCACGTTATCAGGCTTTAGAAAGTATCATTGCCAAGTTGGGCAACACAGAAAGCATCAGCTACGTAAGCGAAAACGTAGAAAATGCCATTACGTTTGTGCTTAAATCCGATTCATTCTTCATCAATTTGGCAGGTGAACTAGACGTAGAAGCCGAGCTTGCCAATGCCGAAAAAGAACTGGCTTATAACCTAGGCTTTAAGAAATCGGTAGAAGCGAAATTGTCGAACGAGCGTTTTGTCAACAACGCCAAACCCGAAGTGGTAGAAAAAGAACGCCAAAAATTAGCCGATGCCGAAGCCAAAATCAAAGCGTTGGAAGAAAGCATTGCTCGCCTGAAAGCTGTGTAAGTATTGCTTTGAAGGGCTGATTTGTCTAATTTCTTCATAAAAAAAGAGCGGTCGTCATCCATGATTACCGCTCTTTTTATGGAAAATAAGATTTTTCAACGGCTTTTTACAGCCACATCTACCAAACTATTGTTCCATTTTCTCCACAATTTCTTCCGAAATACCTACACCAGAGAAACCACCATCATGGAATAAATTTTGCATGGTTACTTTGCGTGTGAGGTCAGAGAACAAAGTAACAACGTAGTCGGCACAATCTTCGGCGGTAGCATTGCCTAGCGGCGACATCTGGTTGGCGTATTCGTAAAACGCATTAAAACCACTGATACCCGTTCCGGCAGTAGTTTTGGTTGGCGATTGCGAAACGGTATTGACACGCACACCTTTTTTCTTGCCATAGCGATAGCCGTAGCTGCGAGCAATAGATTCGAGCATGGCTTTTGCTTGTGCCATGTCGGTATAGTCTGGGAATGAGCGTTGGGCAGCGATATAAGAAAGTGCTACCACCGAGCCACCTTCTTCGATAGCGTCGATTTTTTCGGCTACTTGCAACATTTTGTGAAACGAAAGAGCCGATACATCCAACGATTTCAAAAACCAATCATAGTTTAGGTCGCCATACTCACGTCCTTTACGAATGTTGGTACTCATCCCAATCGAGTGCAAAACGAAATCTACTTTTCCACCCAAAAACTCCATCGACTCCTTGTAAAGTTTTTCTAAATCTTCTAACGAAGTGGCATCAGCAGGGATGATTTTTGCCTCACATTGTTCGGCTAATTTGTTGATTTCGCCCATACGCATTGCAATAGGAGCGTTGGTGAGGGTGATAGTAGCCCCTTCTTCTTTAGCACGAAGTGCTACTTTCCAAGCAATAGAGTTTTCGTCTAATGCACCAGAGATAATCCCTTTTTTACCTTTTAATAAACCGTAAGCCATTTTGATTGCTAAATGTTTTAATTGAATGTTGACCGAAACTAATCAAATTTTATCAGTATTTTCGTAAAAATGCTAGAATTATTGAGCAAAGTATCCCGAAGAAAAGACCTTTTTTTTATCTTTTACAAAACAACGAGAGAAAGGATATAATGATTTTTTATGAATACAAATAATTGACAATCAGTTTTTTCAATAAAAAATACCATATACGCAATATTGCCCTGTGATGTACTGAATGGCGGTCAACTGCCATACAAAAGTAAGGAGATTTTAGAAATCTTTATATATTAAAAATAATCAAGCATGAATATCCGTAAAGCTACCTTAACCGATTTGCCTGCTGTACTCGATTTGTACGCCCATGTTTTAGACAAAGGACTTGTACTGAGCTTGCCAGCGGCAGAGGCACTTTGGCATAAAATGCAAACGTATCCCAACTATCACGTATTTGTTGCCGAAACCGAAACCGACATTTTGGGTACATTTGCCTTGCTTATTATGGACAACCTCGCTCATCTAGGCACGCCGTCGGGCATTGTAGAAGATGTGGCCGTGCGAGCCGACAGCCAAGGTAAGGGCATCGGCAAAGCCATGATGCAATTTGCCCTCGACTACTGCCAGCAAGCCGGATGCTACAAGATGATACTGTCGAGCAATCAACGCCGCCACGAGGCCCATGCCTTTTATGAATCGTTGGGTTTTGCCAAGCATGGCTTTAGTTTTCAGGTGCATACCCAACACCCCCAAGCCAGCACAATCGAAAATATAAGTGCCGACTAACAAGACTTACTTAATTCGCTTAATCATAGGAAAAAACAAAATTCTTACTTGCTTTTTGATAAAAAAAATATTAATTTTGTCGCCATACGAAAGAAAGAGGGGTCAGTTAATCCCTCTTTTTTATTTACCAAAGTATTTAGCATCAGCAATGCTGATGTAGTTTGTAGCTAGTTAAGCCGATAATCAGGCACGGCAAATCATCCAAACCGTTTACGACTCATAGCCTCATCCATTCTTTTGCAACTGCATTGGGACTACTGCTTAATAAAGCTAAATACTGCAATTCGATTCGTCAGATTATGTTGAAAGAACAGATACAAAACTTGCTAGAACCACTCTTAGAAAATGATACCTATTTTGTAGTGGAGCTACAGGTAAAAGCCCTGAAAACTCGTACCAATATCACCATTTTGTTGGATTCAGACGAGGGCATTAAAATTGAAGAATGTGCCCAAATTAGTCGCAAATTGGCCAATGAAATCGAAGCAAGAGAGCTTATCCAAACAGCGTATAATTTAGAAGTTTCTTCGCCGGGTATCGACCAGCCACTTACGTTGTTGCGTCAATACCATAAAAATGTAGGCCGAAAACTAAAAGTAGAGCTTACGGCTGGAGGCGAGCATCTAGGCGAATTATTGGAGGTACAAGAAGCGGGGATTTTGTTGCAAGAAGAACCCCAAAAGAAGCTCAAAAAAGGCGAGGTGCTAGAGCCAATCTTGATTCCATTTACTCATATTGATAAAGCAAAAGTACAAATATCGTTTAAATAATGGATAAAAACCTAGCGGGGACTTATTCGTTGAAAATTAACAGAAAATGAACAGTGCAGAGTTAATAGCGTCGTTTGCGGATTTTGCCAAAGAAAAAAGCGTTGACCGCCCGACGATGATTAAAGTGTTGGAAGAGGTCTTCCGTACAATGATTCGTAAAAAGTACGGCACAGATGCAAACTTCGACGTTATCATCAACCCTGAGAGCGGGGACTTAGAGATGTGGCGTACCCGTGAGATTGTAGATGACAACTCAGAAGATATTTGGGATTACGATAAAATACCTTTGGCAGAAGCACAAAAAATTCAGCCCGACTTTGAAATTGGCGAAGAAGTAGCCGAATTGGTGAAACTCGAAGATTTCGGTCGTAGAATTGTACAAACGGCCCGCCAAACCTTGATTCAAAAGGTAAAAGACCTCGAAAAAGAAAGCCTTTACGATAAATACAAAGATTTGGTAGGCGATATGGTTTCGGGTGAGGTGTATCAAATCGTGGGAAAAGAGCTGATTATTACCGATGGCGAAGGAAATGAATTAACTTTGCCTAAAAACGAAATGATTTCTAAAGATCGCTACAAAAAAGGCGAGCCTGTGCGTGCAGTGATTCATCGAGTAGAGATGAACAACGGTACACCCAAAATTGTACTTTCTCGTACTTCGCCCGTGTTCTTGGAAAGGTTGTTTGAACAGGAAATTCCTGAAATTTACGATGGCCAAATCATGATTCGTAAAGTGGTGCGTGAGCCAGGCGAGCGTGCCAAAGTAGCCGTCGAATCTTACGACGACCGCATCGACCCAGTGGGTGCTTGCGTCGGGATGAAAGGCTCTCGTATTCATGGTATTGTAAGAGAATTACAAAACGAAAACATCGACGTAATCAACTATACCGAAAACTTGGAATTGTTGGTGGCCCGTGCTTTGAGTCCAGCCAAGGTGAGTTCGATGAACATCGACAAAGAACGCAAACGCATTGCCGTATATCTTCAACCAGACCAAGTGTCGTTGGCCATTGGTAAAGGAGGGCAAAACATCAAGCTGGCGGGCAAATTGGTTGGCTATGAGCTAGATGTATATAGAGATATTAAACAAGAAGAAGTAGATGATGAAGATGTGGACTTGACAGAGTTTTCTGACGAAATCGAAGATTGGATTTTGGAAGAGTTGCATCGCATCGGGCTTGATACCGCCAAACAGGTATTGAAGCTCAGTAACGAAGAGCTTGTGCGTCGTACAGAGTTGGAGGAAGAGACAGTCAACGAGGTACTAGCCATCTTACGCTCAGAATTTGAATAATATTGATTGAGTGAATGAAAGAATGATAGAATAGTCGTAGAAATGTTGAGTAAACCTTTTTGAAAAAGAAGGCGTTATATCCTAAAACTCAATGTGGCATGTCATTTACTCAATAAAAACTATTCTATCATTCAGGTAATCTACGATGGTTGAAAAGCCTTACTAGATGATGTGCATAATGATTCATTCACAATTAAAATCAAGTATTATTATAGAAAAGTATCAAAAAAAGTATGGCAGAAGATAAAATGATGCGTTTGAGCCTTGTGGCAAAGCAGATTAACGTGGGAATCTCAACCATTGTCCAATATCTCTCTGCCAAAGGTCATAAGGTCAATAACGACCCGAATACCAAATTGAATTTTGAGCAGCTCAAATTACTCGCAAAGGAATATCGTGCTGATAACCTACTCGAAAGCTTACAAGCAGCCGCTTCGGTGCCTGCCAAGCCTGTAGAAGAGGTGGCTACGCCACCCAAAAAGAAAGACGATGATATGCCTTTGTATTTTAGAGCTGGAACTGATGCTCCTGCTGTGACAGCTAAAGCAGAGGATAAAACCAAGGAAAAAAGTAGCCCAGAACCAGAGAAAATTGTTGGAAGAGCAGAGGTTACATTCAAGGTTTTAGGAAAGATTGAACTAGACGAGAAAGGAATGCCTGTTTCTCCAAAACCTGTGGCAGCAACACCTGCACCTGCCCCCAAGGTTGAAGAGCCCCCAGTTGTAGAAAGCGTAAAAGAAGAGATTAAAGCCGAGCCTGTACTTGTGGCTGTACCCGAAGTGCCTGCTACGCCCGCTCCTGTTGCCGAAGTTAAACCCGAACCCACCCCTGCACCAGTGCCAGAGGTGAAAGTAGCCGTGCCTTCGCCTGTAGTGGTAGCGAAAGAGGAAACTCCTGCTCAGGAGGTAGTTGTTGAAAAAGAAATAATCCAAGAAACCCAACCGAAACCTACCATAGTTGAGGAAGTAAAACCTGTTGTTGAAGTGAAAAAACACCCCGAGTCTCAGTCGGATAAGAAAGCTGAACTTCCTAAAGTATCTGACCAACCTAAAGGTCAGCAACAAAACCAAGCGCAGCATCAGCACCCCAAACAGAATCAACATAACCAGCAGCACAACCAGCATCGCCACCAGCAGCACCCAAACCAGCAGCAAGGGCAAAAGCCTAATCATAATCATTCAAACCAAAATAAATCTCAAAATCCTGTGCAACAGTCACAACAGCCTAAGCCACAGCCGAAGCGTTATGATGAAGTTCCAGCCAATAAAGATATTGAATTAATTGAGGCTAAGGGCGAAACATTGAAAGGGCTGACGGTGCTAGGTAAAATTGAATTACCTGTAGAACAGTCTCGTTCTAATAACAACAAAAACAAGAAAAAACGTAAACGAATCAAATCGGCAGAGAAAGTAACAGAAGCTGAAATTCGTAACGAAAAAGGTGCTCCTCGTCCTAAAAAAGATGAGAACCAAAGTGGTGGTAATACCTCCAACAACAATAACAACAACAGTAATAACAACAACAATAACAATAAGGATGCCAAGAAACCCCACCACAACCAAGGGGGGAATCACCAGCATAACAATAATAATAACAACAACAACGCCAACAACAATAATAATAATAACAAGAAGAAGCCTAAGAAAGAGGAGAAGGAGGAATTGTCAGACAAGCAAATCCAAGAGCAAATTAAGGCTACGATGGCGCGCTTGCAAGGACAGACCAACAAGCCTAGCTTTGGGGCAAAAGAACGCCGTGAAAAACGGAAAGTTCGTGCCGAAAAAGAGGAGCTTCGCCAAATGAAAGAGGAGGAAGAAGCAAAAACCCTCAAAGTTACCGAATTTATATCGGCTAGCGAGTTAGCGTCGCTGATGGATGTTTCTGTCAATGATGTTATCTCTACTTGTATGAGCTTGGGTATGTTTGTGTCTATCAACCAACGCCTCGAAGCCGATGTGATTGTTATTATTGCCGAAGAGTTTGGTTTTGAAGTGCAGTTTGTATCTGCCGAAGAAGAAATTGAAGCAGCCCTCCAAGAGGCACAAGATGACCCTGCCACGCTAGAATTTCGTGCCCCTATCGTAACTATCATGGGTCACGTTGACCACGGTAAAACGTCTTTGCTCGACTACATTCGTCGTGCTAAAGTGGCCGCTGGCGAAGCGGGTGGTATCACGCAGCACATTGGTGCTTATTCGGTAAAACAAGAGGATGGTCGTCGTATTACGTTCCTCGATACCCCTGGTCACGAGGCATTTACCGCCATGCGTGCTCGTGGGGCAAAAGTAACCGACGTGGCGATTATTGTTATCGCTGCCGACGATGCCGTGATGCCTCAAACAGAAGAAGCTATCAACCACGCTATGGTAGCGGGTGTTCCTATTGTATTTGCTTTCTCTAAAGTGGATAAGCCAGGTGCTAATACCGATAGAGTAAGAGAACAATTGGCGGCTCGTAATATCTTGGTAGAAGAATGGGGTGGTAAATACCAATCGCAAGAAATTTCTTCTAAATCAGGACTCGGTGTAAACGAATTGCTTGAAAAAGTATTGCTCGAAGCCGAAATGCTCGAATTGAAGGCTAACCCTAACAAAAGTGCTGTGGGTACTGTGATTGAAGCATCGCTCGACAAAGGTCGTGGTTATGTGGCAAATATCTTGGTGCAAGCAGGTACACTTCGAGTAGGCGATATGATGTTGGCTGGGGCACACTATGGCCGTGTGAAAGCTATGTTCGACTACCGTGGTAAGAAACTCAAAGAAGCAGGCCCCGCAACGCCTGTGCAGGTGCTTGGCTTGAGTGGTGCTCCGGCGGCTGGCGATAAGTTGAATGTAATGGAAAATGAGCGTGATGCCCGTGAAATTGCTAACAAACGTGAGCAAATTATCCGTGAACAATCGCTCCGAAGCCGTAAACATATTACCCTCGAAGAAATTGGTCGTCGTAAGGCTATTGGTACATTCAAAGAACTCAACGTAATTGTGAAAGGTGACGTGGACGGTTCGGTAGAGGCGTTGTCAGATTCGTTGTTGAAACTTTCTACAGAAGAAGTACAAGTACGAATTATCCACAAAGGTGTTGGACAAGTTTCCGAATCCGACGTATTGTTGGCTTCTGCTGCCGATGCCGTTATTGTGGCGTTCCAAGTGCGTCCGAGTACCAATGCTCGTCGTTTG
Source organism: Cytophagales bacterium (assembly GCA_013298025.1). Taxonomy (GTDB): domain Bacteria; phylum Bacteroidota; class Bacteroidia; order Cytophagales; family Spirosomataceae; genus Flectobacillus. The sequence goes on from JAAFJE010000035.1 coordinate 10,028, forward strand.
GCAGAAACAGAACAAATCGAGATTCGTACTTATTCTGTAATTTACCAAGCTATCGACGAAATCCGTGATGCAATGGAAGGCTTGTTGGCACCAACATTTGAAGAGTCGGTAACAGCCAATATCGAGGTGCGTAATGTGTTCAAAATCTCGAAAGTCGGTACTGTGGCTGGTTGCTACGTGCTTGATGGTAACGTGAAACGAAACAACAAAATTCGTGTTATCCGTGATTTCGTGGTGGTTCACGAGGGCGAAATTTCTGCCTTGAAACGTTTCAAAGACGATGTTTCTGAGGTGAAATTTGGCTACGAATGTGGTCTTTCTATCAAAAACTTCAACGATATTCAAGAAGGCGATATTATCGAATGCTTTGAATTGAAAGAAGTGAAAAGAACTTTGTAAGAATAAAGATATACAACAGCCTAGTGCCTAGTTGTCGAAAAGCTGGATTTGCAAAAATCCGGCTTTTCGCATCTTTGACGAAAATCGCTCTTTTATGAATACGCAACCCAACAATCCTTTGCATGGTATAACACTCGAAAATCTCTTGCTACACCTGGTCCATTATTATGGTTGGCCAGAACTGGGCAGGCGTATCAATATTCGCTGTTTTACCTACGACCCTAGCATCAAATCGAGCCTGACATTTTTACGCAAAACGCCTTGGGCAAGAGCCAAAGTAGAGGAGTTATACCTCGAAAGCTTGCGCACAATCGAGCAAAAAAGTACAATCTATGAAAGCACAACCCCCAAGAAAGGAACAGTTCTTTGAAGTAACAGCCCCTTCTGAATTGATGGCTTTTTTGATAGCCAATATGCCCAACAAAAGCCGTATGAACATCAAAACCTTGCTGCGAGATAAGCAGGTGTATGTCGATGGCAAGGCGATTTCTCAATACAACCATCCGCTAGTACCCGCACAAATTGTAGAAATAAAAACCCTAAAGTTTCGTCAGGAAAGCCCTATCAAGGGCCTCACCATTGTGTATGAAGACCCCTATCTGGTGGTTATCAACAAAGAGGCTGGAATGTTGTCTATTGCTACCGAAAAAGAAAAGGAACAAACGGCTTATTCGTTGTTGAGTGGCCACGTGAAGAATGCCAACCCTCACGGGCGTATTTTTGTGGTGCATCGCCTCGATAGAGATACTTCGGGCTTGATGATTTATGCAAAATCTGAAAAAATTCAGGCACAGCTTCAAGAGGCTTGGCAAGAAACCAAAGAACGGGTGTATTTGGCCGTAACACAAGGGGCTATTCATCCGCCATCAGGTACGGTAGAATCGTATTTGTTTGAAAGTAAGGCTTTTATTGTGTATTCTTCGCAAAACCCGTCAAAAGGACATAAAGCCATTACGCATTACCAAACACTCAAAGCCAATCAACGCTATGCTTTAGTACAGGTTACGTTGGCAACAGGGCGTAAAAATCAAGTGAGGGTACACCTCCAAGATTTGGGGCATCCTGTAGTAGGCGATGCCAAATATGGAGCAACCGAAAATCCGCTCAAACGCCTCGGTTTGCACGCTTGGAAATTGGCTTTCAAACATCCTATAACGCAGGAAATGATGCACTTTGAAACGCCTATTCCTCGTAAATTTGCGGCACTTTTTTAGAATAACACTAAAAACATAAACGAAATTGCACGTAATTTTGTCGTACAAAAAGAGGTACATTTTTTAGTTAAAGTATAAATAATTGACATTTAGTTGTTTGGTAAGTTTTATTTATCAAATCATGCTCATTAAATATTAGCAACATGGATATATATGTAGGAAGTATTCCTTTTAAAATGACCGAAAATGACATCAAAGCGCTATTTGAGCCTTTTGGTGAAGTGGCTTCGGTAAAAATTGTTATCAATCATATTACACGCCAAAACAAAGGTTTTGGTTTTGTACAAATGACCAATAACCAAGAGGCTTTGGCGGCTATTAAGGCCCTCAATGGCTCGGAAATAGAAGGTAGAAAAATTTTGGTTTCTAAATCAGAACCCAAAAAAGAGGCAACACCTGCCAAAAAAACGGGGGGCTATTTCAAAGGTATTGGCTCGAAAAAAAGAGGTGGTACTCGCTGATAATAAGGTTTTTAGTCAATATATTGTCGTTTGTTTTAAACAAAAACCTTTCAAAAGTATATGTTTACGTCGTCCGAAAAAACACGCTACCAAAAACACTTATTGTTGCCACAAATTGGCTTAGAAGGGCAAACCAAACTCAAAAATGCCAGTGTATTGGTGGTCGGGGCTGGGGGCTTGGGCTGTCCGGTGTTGCTGTACCTAACCGCCGCTGGTGTAGGGAAAATTGGAATTATCGACAACGATACGGTCGATTTGAGCAATTTGCAACGACAGGTGCTGTACCAAACAGAAGACATCGGCAAGCCTAAAGTAATGGTAGCGGCTAGTCGTCTCGGACAAATGAACGATAGCATCGTGCTTGAGCCAATCAATCAGAAACTCAAGCATAACAATGCCGCAACGCTGTTTCCGCATTACGACATCATTGTCGATTGTACCGACAACTTTACGACAAGGTATTTAATCAATGATTGTTGCGTACAATACCAAAAGCCTTTTGTCTATGGGGCTATTCACCAGTTTGAAGGGCAGGTTTCGGTATTTAATTACCGAGATGCCCAAGGTGTATTGGGTCCAACGTACCGTTGTTTGTTTCCCGAACAGCCTTCTGAACTAGAAATTCCGAATTGTGCGGCTATTGGCGTATTGGGTATTTTGCCGGGTACATTGGGCTTGTATCAGGCCAATGAGGTGGTAAAAATGATTACAGGCATTGGAAAAGTGCTGAGTGGGGTGTTTATGATGGTGGATTTATTGGAAAATACAACCCAAAAAATCAAGGTAAAACGCCGTGCCGATGCCGAACAATTGGCACAAAAAGAGGAACGCAATACACCCGAAATGCCCACTTGCCAAACCCAATGGGACGATACCATGACGGCAGAAGACCTCTACGAAAAGCTTCAAAATCAAGAAGAACTATATTTGCTCGATGTTCGTAACATAGACGAATACGAAATTTGCCATTTGCCCAATGCCATTCTTATTCCGATGAATCAAGTACCGAATAATATCAAGCAAATCCCCCGTGACAAACCCGTTGTGGTGTATTGTCATCATGGTATTCGTTCGGCATCGGTGATTCAATACCTCGAACAAAACCACCAATTCAATAACCTGATTAATCTGGAAGGGGGTATCAATAGTTGGGCTACAGACATAGATTCGTCGATGCCTTTGTACTAAAAAAAGATATTTGTCGTTCTGTAAGAAATTAATCCAATTTTTTAAAATATGACACTTCTCAAATCTTTTTTGACCTATCTTTTGCTTGTTATCAGTGTGGTGAGCCTAGCTCAAAACAAACAAGAAATGAGCCTCCAAGCTTTCAATAAGGTGAATTTGCAAGGCATCATGAGCGTCGAATTGGTCAAGGGTGCAGCCAATAAGGTAACAGCCGAAGCCCTCAATGGGGCTAATATCGAAGACCTAACGGTGTCGGTAGCTGGAGGCGAACTTTCGGTAAAGACCAAAATCTTCAAACAATTGACCGACAAAGACCAAAAGAAAAACAACAAAGCAAACAAAGAATTTAAAGTAAAAATCGAATACACAGGCGACCTCACGGTGCTATCGGCAGGCAGAGGTGCCGACGTTGTGGCAAAAAACATAGCGGCCAATCGCCTGAGTATTGAGGCTAGTTCGGGGGCTATTGTCGAAAGTAGCATTAGCGTAAATGCCCTAGAAATAAGCAGTACGCAAGGAGCAAAAGTAGTGCTTTCGGGCAAAGCCAGCTTTCAGCAGGCCAAAGTAAACACCGGAGGCGAGCTAGAAGCCTTTTCACTCAATAGCGAAGAAATAGAAGTAAGAGCCAATACGGGTGGCATTGCTCAGGTAAATGCAAGTAAATCGCTTGATGCCTCGGCGGCTACAGGGGGCGTGATTACCTACAAAGGCTCGCCTGCCCAACGCAACGTAAAAAGCTCCTTGGGCGGAGAGGTACACAGCAATTAAATTGCAACCAAAAGCGAAGTGAACTTGTTCTATAGATAAAAACCCGTATGCTAGAAGCTAACGGGTTTCCGGTTTCACTCTCAAAATTAAATTTTGAATCTTTGAAGAAAGGGGCGTAAGCCTCTTTTTTTATAGCTGTTTGGCTTCATTCCAGTAAATATCCATTTCAGCTAAGGTCATATCTTGCAGGGATTTTCCCTGTTCTTTGGCTCTTTTTTCGATGTGTTGAAAACGTTTGATAAACTTTTTGTTGGTTCTTTCTAAAGCGGTTTCCACATTGATATTAATAAATCGGGCATAATTGACCAGCGAAAACAAGACATCGCCAAATTCGGCTTCTGCTTTTTCGGTGTCGATGGCCTTTGCGTCGGTAGCATTAAACTCGGCTTTAAATTCCTGCAATTCTTCCTCTACTTTTTCCCAAACTTGTGCCTTTTCTTCCCAATCGAATCCTGCTCCTCGTGCTTTTTCCTGAATACGCATGGCTTTTACCAAGGCAGGAAGTGATGAGGGTACACCAGCCAAAACCGACTTATTGCCCTCTTTCATTTTGAGTGCTTCCCAGTTTTGCTTTACTTGTTCTTCGTTTTCTACTTTGGTATCTCCGTAAATATGCGGATGCCGATGAATCAGTTTTTCACAAAGGCTATGAATTACGTCGGCAATATCGAAAGTGTTGGTTTCAGAAGCAATTTTAGCGTAAAAAATTAAATGTAGAAAAATATCACCGACTTCTTTTTTTATTTCGGTCATATTGCCTTCAACAATGGCATCAGACAACTCGTAGGTTTCTTCGATGGTCAAATGCCTGAGCGATGCGATGGTTTGTTTTTTATCCCAAGGGCAACCTGCACGCAACTCGTCCATAATCGTCAAAATGCGGTCGAATGCCCATAGTTGTTCTTTTCTTCTTTCGGGCAAAGCCTCAAAATCTTTCCTTTCCACAATGCCTAGGTTTTTATTTTCTACAAATTTACTGGCTTCTTTATAAAATACCCAATGTAATTTAGGACTTTTTTGTTTTTTGAGTATTGTTACTCAGATATATACAAAAAAAAGACATTTGCTATTTTTCATTTTCCTCCTAAAATACAGGAATAATACAATGAAAAAATATACAAATGTCAGATTATCAACAGATTATACAAGGGTATTTAAAAGCTCTTCCATTTAATAGCACAACCTACCGAGCGTGTAGTGTTTATCAACACGGGACGATTGCTTAAAAGACTGTTGAGGGCATCTTCCACAAAACGTTGCGAAACACTGCTGGCATCTTGGGTGTTATCGTCTATAGCACCTTTGTATTCTAGCACAAAGCGGTCGCCTTCTCTTTTTACAATGTAGGCAGTGGGCGTTCTACTTGCCCCAAAGGCTTTGGCTACTTCTTGGGTTTCGTCTTGAAGGTACGGAAACGCCTGTCTTCTCGTTTGGGCAGCCACTTTCATATTGGCAAAAGAATCTTCCTCGTATTCGTTGGGGTCGTTCGAGTTGATGGAAATAACCCCATAGCCTCTGCTGACAAAATTGTTGTGCAACGAAGCAATGCGTGCGTCGTAGGCTTTCGAGAAAGGACAGTGGTTGCTTGTAAAAATGATGATATAGCCTTTGGCATTGCGGTTGTCGCTCATAGACACCATGCTACCGTCGATATTCTTCAAGCGGAAATCACGCACGGTTTGCCCAATGGCATAACCTCCGTCGTTGCCCGATACTTGGGCTTTGGTAAGTACGGGCTTGAAGAGCAACAAGCTCAATAGCCCAAGTACATAGCCATGTGTTTTGATGAAATGAATGAATGTTTTCATAAATATTGATAATGCTATCAAAATGCCATAAAATAAGTTTTGTACTCTCAATTGCGTTTGTGGCAAACAAGCAAGTAAGGATTTTGTTGAGGAAATATACAGAAATCTTGGGAGATTGCCAACGAGAACGCCATCAAATTGCTTTAACCATAGCTGAAAAATGTTTAACAACGAAGAAATAGAGGATTGATAATTACTTGCAGGTTTTCCCTATTCTTTTATGTATAAAACGATGGCGTACTTTAAAAGCGTATAGTATGAGCAAAATATTACCTAAAAGACAACCATTATCAGGCTTTCCCCTATGGCTTTTTACTGAAATTTTATGCGAATATACTAGGCTTTTGGCAATGATTGATGAGGCTTGCAGGGGCATATTGGGTTGCCAAGCCTACAAGTGCATACAAGGATATGAGGGCGTTTTGGCATAGAACCTTCAAAAGCCTTGATTTCTAATAGGTTAACATGAAAAAAAACTCATTAAATCATTTTAGATTATCACAAAAAAAAATTATCTTTGCATCCCTTTTGAATAGTTTTGGCTCTTGAATAGGGCTAATCGCTTGATACAAAAGTTTTTATATTTTAAAATATTCATAAAATGTACGCAATCGTAGAAATCGCTGGTCAGCAATTTAAAGTAGAAAAAGACCGTTTCGTTTACACGCATCGTTTGGCGGGTGAGGAAGGCGCTGCACTGGTTTTCGACAAGGTTCTTCTTGTTGATAATGACGGAGACATCAAAGTGGGTGCTCCTGTAGTAGCTGGTGCTAGTGTATCTGGCAAAATTTTAGCTCACGTTCGTGGCGAGAAAGTTATCGTTTTCAAAAAGAAACGTCGTAAAGGCTACCAAAAGCAAAACGGTCACCGTCAGAACTTTACAAAAGTTTTAATCGAAGAAATTACATTTTAATCTAAACGAGCAAGTTATATTTTTATCATAACTTTTCGGAAAATCTTTAAACACAATGGCACACAAGAAAGGCGTCGGTAGTTCGAAGAACGGTCGTGAATCACACAGCAAACGCTTAGGCGTTAAGATTTTTGGTGGACAACCTGCTATAGCAGGCAACATCATCGTTCGCCAAAGAGGTACTGCTCACAATCCTGGTAAAAACGTAGGTGTTGGTAAAGACCACACGTTGTTTGCTTTGATTGATGGTACAGTGCAGTTCAAAAAAGGATTGAAAGGACGTTCTTTCGTGGACGTTCTCCCTGTAGCAGAAGCATAACAGCTTGTTGCTCAACTAGCTTGGAAGCAAAAAACGGACTTGGCGACAAGTCCGTTTTTTTATGCAATTTGGTCAGATTCTATGGTTGTAATGCCTTTTGTACCAAGTTTGGCTTGCGCTATGAGCGTGGCTACGATGCTTTCGGCAGCTACGCCACGGTATTTTCGTAACTTTCCTACCAGCAAAGGATTCAGCAAGGGCATGAGGGTCATGGCTATTTTTTCTCCTAATCGGCGTTCTTGACGCTCGCCCATAATCAACGAAGGGCGTACCAATACCAACGAATCGAAGGCTAAACTCTTGAGTTTTTCTTCTAAATCGCCCTTGGTGCGTAAATAAAAATTGCTCGCTTGTGCATTTGCCCCTACCGACGACACCAATACAAACTGCTTGATGCCTTGTTGTTTGGCAATTTTTGCTACTTCAAACGGATACAAACAATCTATTTTATACTGTGCCGCTTGGCTACCAGCCTTGCGTAGGGTTGTACCCATAGCACAAAAAAGCACATCGCCTTGCACTAAATCAATCGAGGGGTTGTCGAAATCGAACAACTGTTGTTTGAGTTTAGGATGCGACAAGGGCAACGAACGCCGAACCAAAATATGTACTTCGTCGAAGGTATCGTCACGCAACAAGGCTTCTGTGAGCATACTGCCAATAAGACCAGTGGCTCCGATGACTAAGGCTTTTTTCATTTGGAAGAAAAATCAATAAGGTTGAGAAATCTGATGAGTACGCTACTTCATTTATTCCTTTGGGCTGTCATCTGCGTTATCCCAACAAGTCCCATTTAATGCCCCATTTTGCCAAACGATAACGCAGCGAAACCCGCAATACGCCTAAGCCATATTTGCTGCTACGCATAAAATTGATAGAGGAAGCTTCTTCAAAATATTTCGTCGGACACGTCACTTCTGCGATTTCAAAACCATGCCAAAAGATTTGAGCTATCATTTCGTTATCAAATACAAAGTCGTCGTCGCAACGTTCAAATGGCACTTTTTGCAATACTTCTCTCGAAAAGGCACGATAACCTGTATGGTATTCAGAGAGTTTTTGACGCAACAAAATATTTTGGAAAAGGGTTAAAAAACGGTTGGCTACGTATTTGTACATGGGCATTCCGCCTTTCAACGCTCCCATGCCCAATATTCTCGACGCAAATACCACAGGGTACAGCTCGTTGCCAATAATCGAAATCATTGCCGTAAGCAACAAAGGCGTGTACTGGTAGTCGGGGTGCAGCATAATCACAATGTCGCCATTCAATTCGAGGGCTTTTTTATAGCAAGTTTTTTGATTGCCTCCGTATCCTTTGTTTTGGTCGTGGCGAATAACGTGCTTGATGCCCAGTGTTTTAGCTACTTCTACGGTATTGTCTGGGCTGTGGTCGTCAACCAAAATTACCTCATCGACAAGGTCGAAAGGAATTTCTTTATAAGTACGTTCAAGGGTTAGGGATGCCTTGTATGCAGGCATTACAACGATAACTTTTTTGTTGTTATACATCTTGAGAATTGTTTCTGTATAGTAAACCGCCTTGTGGCAAGGCACAAATAAGCTACAAATTTCTAAACAAAATATTTACCAAACATATATTTCGGTCTTTATTGTGCGTATTTCGCTTAAATTTACCTAAAATTTTGGCTTAAACCTTTTGTTTGACCCTCGAAAATACCCCAAATACGTGATAGATTATTCTTTAGAAAGTATCTTAAAAAATTATGCCAAACGACTGACCAACCTTAGTACCAAGAATAAGTCGTTGTTGTTGCTCCAGTTGTCGCAGGAGCAGTTTATGGATTTGCACGAACTTGATTTTATACAAAAACAGCCCTCTTTTGCTTTGATAGAGCAATTGATGGCACAAAAAAGTAGCATTATCTTGGGCGATGTACATGACCCTCGCTACCAACGCAGCAACGAAGTGAGCAAAAAACTTCATAAAATTGCCCGTACCGAGAAGTTTATTGAGGACGAAAGAGGAGCACAAGATTTGTACGTAGGCTACCCGATTGTGCAGGGGAAGTTTATGGATGGCACGGTGGTGCGTTGTCCTTTGCTTTTTTTTCCTGTGACTTTATTGCAAAAAGTACAAAATCTTCATTTGCCAACCGAAGCCGATTTTGGAGCAAAACTAAAATGGTTTTTGCAAAAAAGAGAAGAACCCGTAACCTTCAATCGGAGCTTTTTGTTGGCTTATGCCTATTTCAACCAAATGAAAATTTTTGATAATTTGTTGGAATACAGCTTTGAAGATTTTCCTAAAAATGCCTTAGATTTCAGAACGCAACTCTACGAGCTATTGAAGGTTTCGCCGATTAATCTTAATTTTAATACAGAACTATTCAAAAATCAGTTGATTAATTTTGAAAAAAAGACCAAGCAAGCTTTGGAAGAAGAAGAACGCAACGGCGAATTGAAGCTCTATCCGCAGGCCATTTTAGGCATATTTCCACAGGCAAGTTCTTTTTTAGGACCAGATTATGACTTTTTATTGGAAACCCTCGCTCAACATTCGCCTAATATTTCTTCTTGGTTTATGCCACAGTTGATACCCAACACAGGGGCGAAAGTTCGAGAAGAAAAATTGATTACCCCCTTTTTGTTGGACGCTTCGCAGGAGCAAATTGTAAGAGAAGTAAAGCAGGGCAAATCGTTGGTTGTGCAGGGACCTCCGGGTACAGGCAAATCGCAGTTGATTTGTAACCTTGTCGCCGACTTTACGGCAAGAGGCAAAAATGTGTTGGTGGTTTCGCATAAAAGAGCAGCGTTAGATGTGGTTTTTCAACGTCTTCGCCAAATAGGCATGGGTAATTTTGTGGGCAATGTCCACGATTTTAAGCAAGACCGACAGGCATTATATGCCCAAATTTTACAACAAATAGATTCGGTAGATGCTTATAAAAAAGAAAACCTCAGCCTCGACAGCATTTTCTTGGAGCGTACTTTCGATGCCGAAAGTCGTAAAATTGATAAATTGGTAGAGGAGCTACAAAGCTTCAAAGATGCCTTATTCGATACTTCTTTGTGTGGTATTTCGGCAAAAGAGCTTTACCTTACCAGCAATCCGAATGCTCCGACCATCGACCTTCGGGCGTATAGCACGCAATGGCAGAGTGCCGAACTCCATGCTTTTGTGAAAAAACTTCAACAATACGAGCAGTACGAACAGCATTTGGCAGAAGATTCTTTTGGTGCATATTTTTGGAAAAAACGCCTGTCGTTTCAGCATTTTTCTTTTGAAATATTAGCCCCAATGCAACAGCACATCCAAGCCACTTGGCAGGCGTTGCAGCAAGTTCAAGCACATTTGCAAACGTACTTCGATAGCGAATTGAGCTTTACTCAGTGGGCACAATTGGCACAAGATAGCCATTTGATAGCCCAATGGCAGCAAAAAGTTACCAACGAAAAAGCGTGGAAAGCACTACTCCGCAAAAGAAAAGAACACCGTGCCATACGCAAGCATCAAGTACAACAACTGTTCGAGCAGGTAAAGCATTGTTTTGAAAACCAAGGCATCGAAACTACGCTCTTGCGTGAAGAACTACCCGTATTTGCTAGTAAAATAGCCACGGCACTCGAAGCCAAGCACAAGGCGATAGGAGGAATGATGTGGACGTTTTTTTCTAAAGAAAAAAAATCTTTACAAACGCTCTGTGCCGCCAATGGCCTCACCCTTACGAACGACGATTTGGCGAAACTCCAGCGTCGCATAGAGCAACGCATCCAACTAGAAGCATGGTGGCAAAAATGGGGACATTTGTTCGATGTACCCCAAACCTCCGAAGCACCGTGGTTGGGCAAGGGCTTTCGCTGGTTCGAGCGGCATTTTCAGGGTTTGTTGCAAGCCATTGAAGCCGACGAATTATGGGAAAGAACAGCCCTAAAACAATGGTGGAATATAGACGATGCCACTTGGACTGAAACAACAACCTTGCTCGAAGCCATGCAATCGGCGTTGGCAACGCTTACGCCACTTGTGCCTATCATTCAACAATACCTATCAGGCGAGCAGTTGCAACAGTTAACAACCCTCAAAACAACACAGCTCAAGAGCATTTTTACTTATATAGAACGCCATTTCGATGCCCTGTGCGCGTGCGATACCCTTGTGGGAACTTATACCAATGCCGAACGCCAACTATGGGCTTTATTGGCGGAATTGCCTAGCACTACGCAACGCAACGAATGCTTGGTCAATAGCATGAAATTGGCTTGGTTGGGGCAAATAGAACAGCAATATCCTATTTTGCGAGGAGCAAGCTCTTTGAAATTGAGCCAGTTAGAAAACGATTTGCAAGAAGCCATTAAGCAAAAACAAGCCCTGAGCCAAGCTATTTTGCAAATGAAATTGCGAGAACAAACCTACCGTTATCTCGAAACCAATCGTTTGCATCATGTGGTTACGTATCGAGAATTGAAACATCAAGTAACCAAAAAACGAAAAATATGGTCGGTACGCAAACTGATGGCAGAGCTTTCGGCAGAAGTGTTCAACCTGATTCCGTGTTGGTTGGCTTCGCCCGAAACGGTTTCAGCCATTTTTCCTCTAAGCACCCAAAGCCTAGCGGTAGCCGATAAAAGTTACCAAGATGCCCAAGCCGTGCATTTCGACTTAATTATTTTCGATGAAGCATCGCAGTGCTTTGCCGAACAAGGCTTTCCTTCGGTTTTTAGGGCCAAACAAATGGTGATTGCAGGTGATGCCCAGCAATTACCTCCTTCCGATTTGTACAGGGTTCGTTTAGAGGACGATACCCTAGCACATCCAGCTTTGGAAGTAGAGTCTTTTTTGGACTTAGGTTGCCAGTTTTTACCCCAATACCAATTGCAAGGACATTACCGCAGCCGCTCGCTTGATTTAATTGATTTTTCTAACCAATACTTTTATCAAAACTCCCTTCAAATGATTCCGGCGTGGTCAGACCTCAATCATGCCGAACCAGCCATTCAGTACATCAAAACGGAAGGCATTTGGCAACATAATTGTAATGCCATTGAAGCCGAAAAAGTAGTAGCGTTGGTGGCAAAACTACAAAAAGAACAGCCTGATAAATCAATTGGGATTGTCACGTTCAACTACAAACAACAGCAGTTGATTTGGGATTTGTTGGAAACACAAGGGTATTTGCAGACCCAAGAAGCAGAACCGCTTTTTGTCAAAAATATCGAAAATGTACAGGGCGATGAGCGTGATATTATTATTTTTTCGGTAGCTTACGCACCCGACCAAGAGGGCAAATTTACCATGAATTTTGGGGCATTAAACAACGCCAAAGGCGAAAACCGCCTCAATGTAGCCATTACCCGAAGCCGAGAGAAAATTTGGATTATAACAAGTATCATGCCTCAGCAGTTAAGAGTAGAAGACAGCCAACACGATGGACCTAAAGTATTGAAAAAATATTTGGAATACGCCAAAAAAGTATCCGACCGATTGTATCGGCCTACGGTGAAGCAATCGAAACATTATTGGGCCAATTGGTTGTTGAAAGAGCAATTGAAACAGCACTCGCACCATTACGTAACCGAACTGCCCTTTGCTGATTTGGCTGTAAAAAAACACAATGTATATGAGCGTTTGATTTTGACCGACGACGACCATTTTTACGATAGTCTTTCCGTCAAACAAACCTATGTGTATCATCCCTTGGCATTGCAGCAAAAAGGTTGGACTTACGAACGGCTGTACAGTCGGCAATTTTGGAAAAAGCCATTAGAACCGCTCTGGACAGACTTAGAGAAAAAATAAACAGCTTGTAAACCCCATTTGACCATGAAAAATGTCCTGATTTTATTGAGAATACCTTTTTCTTTGTTTCTGATGCCCGTGTATTGGTTTGCACTAAGCCAAGCTCCAGTATTCGATTGGAAACTTGCCCTTGGCGTTTTTGTATTGCTACATGGGTTGATTTATCCAGCTTCAAATGCCTACAACAGCTATTACGACAAAGACGAATCGCCCATTGGCGGTTTAGAAAATCCGCCGCCTGTGAGCAAGGCTTTGTATTATACCGCTTGGGGGCTAGACCTACTGGCCATCATTTTGGCGTATTGGTGGAGTGGTTGGGTATTGGCATTGGCTTTGTGGATATACAGCACGGTTTCAAAGGCGTATTCAAATGATAAAATTCGGTTGAAAAAATACCCGATACTCAGTTGGTTGGTTGTAGGCATTTTTCAAGGAGGTTTTGTTTATCTCAGCATTATGCAGGCACTCGGAAACCTTTCGCTGACAGATTTGGGGCAACAACAATATTGGTTGCCAGCGTTGTTGAGTACGCTCAATTTATTGGGTTTTTATCCGATGACTCAAATTTATCAACACCAAGAAGATGCCCAACGAGGCGATTTAACCATGAGTCGTTTGTTGGGCATCAGAGGAACGTTTGTATTTACGGCCCTTGTTTTTGCCTTGGTGAGCGGGGGTTTTTATCTTTTTTTTCAAGAAAAACAGCTTTTAGGGTATCCAACTTTTGCTTGGTATGTGCTTTTTTTGAGTCCTGTGTTGCTTTTCTTTCATGTATGGTTGATAAAAGTTTGGAAAAATCCGGCCGAAGCCAACTTCAAAAACACCATGTTGCTGAATATGTCGGGTTCTATCTGCCTTAATTTGTTTTTTATGTTTATTTTTTTTGAAAAAAATTTCTGATTTAATGTATTCTTAATGTTTTTGAAAATCAAATAATTATAAAAAAGTTATATTTTTTTAGAAAAAAAGTTTCAATTTTTTTTACCAAAACACTTGCACAGTAAACTTCAAACGCCTAATTTTGCATCACAATTCAACGGAAACGTTAAGCGAAAGTAGCTCAGCTGGTAGAGCGCAACCTTGCCAAGGTTGAGGTCGCGGGTTCGAACCCCGTCTTTCGCTCCACTTGGAAGCACCTCTAGGTGCTTTTTAAGTTTTAGCAGAGGAGGTAATCCGACGCAAGCCAGGGTGGTGGAACTGGTAGACACGCAGGACTTAAAATCCTGTGAGCCGCAACGCTCGTACGGGTTCGATTCCCGTCCCCGGTACATCAATGGCAAATTAAAGTCAAATAAAAAGAGTGTAAATAGCTAAATTTCAGCCGTTTACACTCTTTTTTGTTTCTTTTGGATTCTTTTGTTTTGATGTTGTTTTCTACAAAAGTGTTGAAAAATTGTAGATTTTTTCAATATTTAACCAAAAGTACTTATCAACTTGATTTTTTGAAGGGTTTGGGCGTATCCAGTAAAACCGTCCCCAAACCGTCCCCATAAAAAAAACTCCACAGAGAAGGCTTTCTATTGAATTGCCATGAGCTAGATTTGCTCTACTAGCAAGTTGTAAAAGGTCTCATACCAATAAAATCCCTGACTTATTCATTTACAAGAATAGCCTTAATCAGGCTCAAAAGTAGCGTACCTAATGTCGCAGTGATACCATTGAGGAAATAATTTTTTCATCACAAAGCCAACGCATAGGACTCCTTACAAACGAAAAAGGCGAGGGGAGGGGTAGTTCTACTGAAAAGCAGGACGTAGCAGGACAGTGATAATCAGGCGGTTGAAGGGTTTTGAGGAAAAGTATAGAAAAACGGAGTAAAAAGATTATTAAAACATGAATCTTAGAAATAAATCACTTTTTTTTGCCTAACTATTTGTATATTAATAAGAAAGCCGTAATTTTGCAGTCCGTTTCGGTAGCAGCTTACGAAAAGGCTTGTGAAAGACCTAACAAAAAGCTGTAAATCAGAAAGTTCAGTTACAAACTTTCTTTATCGAAACACCCGACTTCAATCAGGTAGGGAACGCTTCCACCCCAACTGGCAGAGAGAGGTCACGCTATGACGACGTTTCGTCGATTCAATACCAAACTTTAAAGACATTACAAAGAAATGGCAAAAGAAATAGCTGGCTACGTTAAGTTGCAGTGCAAAGGTGGTGCGGCAAACCCTTCACCGCCAATCGGTCCTGCATTGGGTTCTAAGGGTTTGAATATCATGGAGTTCTGTAAGCAATTCAATGCCAGAACACAAGATAAACCAGGTATGATTTTACCTGTGTTGATTACATACTACAAAGATAAATCATTCGACTTCGTAGTAAAAACTCCTCCTGCTCCAATCTTGTTGTTGGAAGCTGCTAAATTGAAATTAGGTTCTGCTCAGCCAAACTTGAAAAAAGTAGGTTCTGTAACTTGGGATCAAGTACGTACTATTGCTGAGACTAAAATGCCTGACTTGAACTGCTTCACAATTGAATCGGCGATGAGCATGGTAGCTGGTACAGCACGCTCAATGGGTATCACAGTAACAGGAGAAAAACCTTTCTAATTTGAAAATTTGATCATTTGAAAATTTGAAGATTGGTTTTTCCAACTTCGTTTCAAAAATCACGCTGTTTTCAAATTAGCACATTTTCAAATTTTCAAATTGAAAAGAATAATGGCTAAGTTAACAAAGAAACAAAAAGAGGCTCTCTCAAAATACGACAAGTCGCAAGCGTACTCGCTTACGAAGGCGGCTGAGATTTTGAAAGAGATTTCATATACGAAATTCGATGCTTCAGTTGACATCGACGTTCGTTTGGGTGTTGACCCACGTAAAGCAGACCAAATGGTTCGTGGTGTGGTAGCACTTCCTCATGGTACTGGTAAAGAAGTACGAGTATTGGTACTTTGTACACCAGACAAAGAAGAAGATGCTAAAGCAGCAGGTGCCGATTTCGTAGGCTTGGACGAATACATCCAAAAAATCGAAAAAGGTTGGACAGACGTTGACGTAATCATCACGATGCCAACTGTAATGGCTAAAATCGGTCGTTTAGGTCGTATTTTGGGTCCTCGTGGCTTGATGCCAAACCCTAAGTCTGGTACTGTGACTTTGGAAGTTGGCCAAGCTGTAAAAGAAGTAAAAGCTGGTAAAATCGACTTTAAAGTTGACAAAACTGGTATCATCCATACTTCTATCGGTAAGGTTTCTTTCGACCCTACCAAATTAGCTGAAAACGCACAAGAATTAATCAACACTTTGTTGAAATTGAAGCCTTCTTCAGCGAAAGGAACTTACGTGAAGTCAATCAACTTGTCTTCTACGATGTCTCCTGGTGTTCAAATTGACAAAGCAACAGTTAACGGTTTGTAATCATGACAAGAGAAGAAAAAGCAGCCATCATTGGTGAGTTGAGCGAAAAGTTCGCTGCTACTCCATACTTCTACATCACTGATACCGGAGGGTTGACCGTTGCAGAAGTAAACGCATTCAGAAGACTTTGTTTCCAACGTGGTTTAGAATACCGTGTTATCAAAAATACTTTGATTGCTAAAGCACTTGAAACTACAGGTGTTGACTACAGTTCTTTCAAAGGAACAGTATTTAAAGGTTTGTCGGGTGTGATTTTCTCTCCAGAGAATCCTAAATCTCCTGCCAAACTTATCAAAGACTTCAAAAAAGAAGCTGGTAAAGATAAAATCCGTTTCAAAGGTGCTTCTATCGAAGGTGGTTTATTCATCGGAGAAGACCAATTGGCAGCCCTTGAAAATGTGAAGTCTAAACAAGAGATGATTGGCGACATCGTTGGATTGTTGCAATCTCCTGCGAAAAACGTTGTTTCTGCTCTTCAAAGCGGTGGAAGCAAATTGGCAGGTATCTTGAAAACTTTATCAGAGAAAGAAGGATAATTTTAGCCCAAGGCTTCCAAGTACAATAACGCATATAATAATCAAAATCGTAAACAATTAAAATCTCTTAATAAAATGGCAGATTTAAAAGCATTCGCTGAACAATTAGTAAATTTAACAGTTAAAGAAGTTAACGAATTAGCCGCTATCTTGAAAGATGAGTATGGTATCGAGCCTGCTGCTGCTGCTCCAGTTGTAGTTGCTGGTGGTGGTGCTGGTGAAGCTGCTGAAGCTCCTGTTGAAAAAACTGCTTTCGACGTAGTATTGAAAGCTGCTGGTCCTAACAAATTGGCCGTAGTTAAATTGGTTAAAGACTTGACTGGTCTTGGTTTGAAAGAAGCGAAAGAAGTAGTTGACAGCGCTCCAAAAGCTATCAAAGAAGGCGTTTCTAAAGAAGAAGCTGAAGGCTTGAAAAAATCTTTAGAAGAAGCTGGTGCTGAAGTTGAAGTTAAATAATTAACGCAATATACAGTCCTTTTCAAAAGAGTCGTAGCACACCGCTACGGCTCTTTTGTTTTTAGGAGGAAATGGATTTCATGCGTAGCGTTGTGGCATTCCCACGGCGTTACACTACAACTTTGATGTTCTAAGCCTTTGTGAGCGTTTTTACATACCAGCAAAAGCATACTATTTTTACCTCAATACATTGCTTGTGTGTAAATTATCTTGTTAATAATTCATTTGGTTTCTACTATTTTAATTTGAAATAATGCTAAATGTAAGTGTCTTAATGCCAAAATTAAGAGCGGCTGTTAATTATTTACTATAACCAGTAATTGAGGACTTTTTGCTCTGTACCGAAAATCATTGAGAATCAAAACAATAGGGGTATCATTTGGAATTGGGAAATCATACTGTAGAGAAATCTCTTCTTCTCTGTTATTGCTATTAAGAATGAAACTCGATTCAATAATAGGTTCATATTCATTATTTCCTACTCTAATCTTAAAACATGAGGAGTGAGTTTGGTTAATAATTATTGACTCATATCCTTCATATTCAATATTTAAGCTTATTGTTTTAGTATCAGAATTGAAGCCAAATTGCAGTTTCATCTCAGAATAGTCAAATGATTCTCCATGTTTTTTAATATTCAAAAGCTCAATTACCAAATCGTCCATACCTAAAACATAAGGATTTACCTCATACCATTTTCCACATTGGCGTTCGAGAGTTGGTTGCATTACTTTTTGTAACCATAAAGTATTCTGATAAGCCTTAATGATACGAAGAATAGCTTCCCATTCATCATCTATTGTTTGAAAATTTTTATTGTAGTCAACCAATAATGCTTCATAAGCATTACAACCTACTTTTCTTAATGTTTTTTCATTTGTTTTTTTACTTTCAATTTGCTCGATACCACTCCCTTTCACATAATCAGGTACAATTGTTTTTAAATAATCAAACGCATCAAGAGTCTTCCCTTTGTTATGTTCGATCCATAAAAATGGAGTTGAGTTTTGCTCAAAATGTAAAATCAACCAAAATTCAAAAGCTATACAAGAATAAGCTAAATATATTTCATCCTTTTTATATATATGATATTCTTTATCAAAATCAGCAAACTCTTTCTTTTTGTGAGGAGTGTAATGATGTATTAAATCCCAGAATTCAACTATTTCTTCGGTAGTAATTACCGTTTTCAGCCATTGAAGATAATCATAAATGGACAAAAAATATCGATTGCTATCTGAAATATATCCAGATTTAAGTTTTTGTAAGATGTGATTTTGATGTTCATTTTTTATAAGGTTCTCAGACTCAAAAAATGGAGTACTATTTTCTTCTAAAATGAAAGCATTTCTTTTATCATTATCAGAAACTATCCAAATTTTGGTGTAATTATATTTTGCTTTTTTTGATTCTTCAATGGCTTTTCCTAAGTTTCCAACCAATTGTATTTCTATACCTGCTAAATTATTTTTTAGCCAAGGGTTTTCTTTTATTCCTTGGAAATAACTTTCCTCTGTTTCTCCTTCAACTAATAGCAAAATATTTTTACCAAGTATATGTGGACTTTTTTCTTCTATTAGTCCTTCTTCCACTGTTAAATATTTAGCCTTACGATTTTTATCTTTTCTACAATTACTTTTCATATTGAAGTTCAAGGCTTTGATAAAGAGAAGACTTATTGATATTAGGTATTGCTTCAAACTCACCACGTAAATATCTTTTAGAGTTTGCAACATCACCCCTTAATCCTCGAATATCGGAGATTGCATAGATTTCAGTTGCTCCTATGAAATCTTTTTGAACTAAATTAATTTGGTCATCATCAAGTATATCTAATAGGGTAATATCATGCGTAGTAAAGATAAGTTGTGACCCTTTAGTGTTTACTTTAGGGTTTGCTAATAATGAAATTAATGTTTGTGTTAAATAAGGATGAAAGCTTTTATCAAATTCATCAACAACCATTAGACTACCTGATTTTATCAATTGGATTAAATCAGAAAACACAGCTATAAATTTTTGAGTACCTTCTGATTCTTCTTTTAGAGAAATGTTACGAGTTCCAATCTCATTTGTACCGTTGAAAAGTCTATGAACAGCTTGCATTTCCATTTTTAAAGCATCGACTAAATCGTCACGTTTCTTTTTTTCTGTATCTGATAGTTCATTTTCAGATGTATTTTCAAAAATAATATTTTTAGGTAATTTGTCTGATTTTGAAGAAGTTAATTCTAATACTCCTGTGTCAATATTTCTAAGAGCATTATTTAATATTTTCATATCAGTGCTGTTTTTTTCACTCGCTACCTTTACAAAAAACTTTGTTTGAATATCATTGTATCCTTCAGTAAAATCGCTAATACGGAAACCTGATTTAAAAAAATGAAAAATTGGGTCTAAAAATGTATTATTTTCATTAATAGATTTGGAAAGAAAAAGAACATTGGTTCGAGTACGTTCTTCTATTGGCTTACGTAAACCTTTAAAATCAGATCCATAAGAAATGGGTTGATTTGCATGACGAGTATAGAGCTTTCTTGTTGTCGTTTTGCCAGTTTCTGTTGTAATATAATAGTGTAATTCTTCTTTTAAAACCTCGTCTTTATTAAACTCTATAATGTACAAGTACCTTTTATTATCATTCGCTAGAAAATCTATTTCAAATAAAGTTGGAGCTTGAACGTAATTAGTATCAAAGATGAAAGTTTCATTTGCTAGTAACTTATCGCCTTGAGTAAAGCGATGGGAATTTAAGACAAGCCATTCAATTGCTTTGAAAGCTTTTATTATATTTGATTTACCAGCACTATTTTTCCCATAAATAGCTGAGAGTGTTAGTAAATTTAGGTTTTTATACTGAGGAATATTAAATAATGAGTTCTTCCTTTCTACAACTTTTACTCGTTCTGAGGGGAGCATAGATAAAGTTTGTCGCTCTTTTATAGAACGGAAATTTGTTACTGAGAATTCAATCAACATCGCATATTGTGTTTAAATTTACCTATTATGTGTAAATTTAAACACAATATGTGTGAATTGCTAATGAAATTCTCAAGGTATTTTAACACTCAACACTTTTTGTTGTTACCAGTGGAGAAACTGGTAATTTCTTCATCTGCCTTGCTTCAAACCTTTTGTTTTTATCGCTATCTCAATTAGCTTTACGGAAGTTTGACGATGCCCCCAGTATCGGTAAAAGCACACAACGAATTAGACAAAGCGGTAGATTTACCGCAGACCTTTTTACGATAGAAAAAGTGAAGAAATCAAAAAAGACAAAATAAATACTGCCTTGAGGCTGGTCGGGAGGCGAGTCTTGGATAAAAAATAGATAGCAATGATTTCAGATAGAAATGAACTTGTAAGTGTTGCCCTGAATTGGGAGAAAAAATATGGTGTAATGCCTTCTATTACATCTACTATATCAGAGTATGATGCTGTTCTTTTGCTTGGAGTAGATGAAAAAGACATTAGCTCAATTTTGAATATGCCCAATAAAACAGCCGTTACAAAAGGCTTTGATTTTAAATACAATGGAATTAGATACCAAGTCAAAGCAAATCGCCCAAGTGGCAAAAAAGGAAGTAAGGTTTCAAAAGTGGCAAATGCAAGTAATTTAGAATGGGATTTTTTAATATGGATTTTGTACAACACAAAATTTGAAATAGAGGAAGCTTGGATTTGGGACGTAAAACAATATGCAACTAGATTTCCAGACTTAAAACAACGCATTCATCCTGATCATATTAGAGAGGGAGCAAAATTGTATTAATCACACTACATTCAGCCATTGCCTGTGTTTTCACTGGCAATGGCTCTACGCCCCACGTTGAAGTCCCCCCACAAAATTGTCAGAACCAACAGCTACAAATTTGTTTAAACTTGCCACAGCTTGCAGGAAGGAAACATCATTCGTTTTTTTCTTGCCACAGCTTGCAGGAAGGAAATATCGTTTGTTATTTAGTTGTCGCAGGTTGCAGGAAGGAAATATCATTCGTTTTTTTCTTGCCACAGTTTGCAGGAAGGAAACATCGTTTGTTATTTTCTTGCCACAGCTTGCAGGAAGTCTAAAATACTCATGGCATGAATGATATTTCATTGGGAGAAGGGACAAATTCCTGTCATTCATGCCATGAGTGGCAAGGTAAAATACTCATGGCATGAATGATATTTCATTGAGAGAAGGGACAAATCTCTGTCATTCATGCCATGAGTGGCAAGGTAAAATACTCATGGCATGAATGATATTTCATTGGGAGAAGGGACAAATTCCTGTCATTCATGCCATGAGTGGCAAGGTAAAATACTCATGGCATGAATGATATTTCATTGGGAGAAGGGACAAATCTCTGTCATTCATGCCATGAGTGGCAAGGTAAAATACTCATGGCATGAATGATATTTCATTGAGAGAAGGGACAAATTTCTGTCATTCATGCCATGAGTGGCAAGGGCATGAAGCCTGCTATAAGCAACAAAATCGCCGAAGTGTTAGATTAAGAACTCAAATAAAAATATTAACTTACAATACTAAAATTTGAGCAAAATGACGAAAAAAAGCTATTCTAACTTTACTCATCACAGCACTATAAAACAGACGTTTAAAATGAAATATGTAGCCCAATAGATGGAAAAGAAAGGGAATAAACACGCAAACTACGAGATACTTAACCTTATAGGCTATGGCTTGTCTAAATTTAATGATGAATTTATAAAAGCATTTGGATTTAACACGAAAACGGCTTTCTATAAATATTGCGTAGCAATCGGGATTTCAGATACGGTTGGAACAGTAAAAAATAGAATGGATTTATTTGATTGTTTTTTTCCAGACAATAGTAGAAAAGGCTGGTGGCAAAAAGGCGATGCCTATATCCATAGAAAGCTATTGATTGATAGCCTTTTCGGAAACGAAACTGTTACAGGATATTCAAATATTGTAAAACTGTATTTGAAAGAAAATTATAAAGTACAAGAGCTTGATGTAGAAGTCAAACCTATTGTAAAATCAAGATTTAAGAAATTGCAGGAAACAGGTTTAGAAGCCGAATTATATTTTATGAACAATTTTAATACAATAGAACATTTTAAAGATGGTTTCTTAGAAGATGCGAGATTGTTTGGAGATGGTTATGATTTTCAAATTAGTGTAAATGAACATTTGTATTTAGCAGAGATAAAAGGAATTAGAGAAAAAAAAGGAAGGTTTAGAATGACTGAAAATGAATATAATAAAGCATTAGAATATAAAAATGATTATTTTATTACTTTGGTTTTGAATATGAATGATTTACCCACTTTTTTGACTATTGAAAATCCAGTGAATAATCTCAAGTTTAAGAAAGAAGAAAGGGTATCGAAGCCCATAATTGAATACCATTTAATAAATGAGATATGTTGATTAATAACTATAAAGTAACGAAATCTATTTTTATTAAAAAGCAAGAGCTAAGAATCGTAGTTTTTTCTTCAAAAGAGAAAATAGAATACATTTTCACAGGGGAAGAAGTGTTTTCGGGAGATTATTGGAATTCAATTTTTATTGGTAACGAATTGTTTGATTTGAATTTATGTAAATACCCAAATCATAGATTATCTCTTTATCGGGTAAATAATAATATCGCAGATTTTGAAAATATGATTCGTCTTTGAAAAGAGCGGATTAAATCAATGGAACGCTGGCGGACGAAAACGAGATATGGGCGAAGTGTATATTCCGATTCCGTCGGAAATTCACAAACAATTCCCAGGTTTTTTCCCAAGCCGTGATGTTCATTTCAACCTGACCATTCCAACAGGCGAGACATTCAACGCAAAAGTATGTCAAGACAATTCCAAAGCCTTAATGACAGACCCAAACAAAGCTTTGTCGGATTGGCTTTTAAGGCGAGTTTTCAATCTAAAAGAAGGCGAGCTTGCTACTATTGAAAAGATGAACGAACTTGGTTTCGACAGCGTAATTATTCAGAAGGACAACAATGGAAATTACAAAATAGACAAGGCGAAGTCGAACAGTTACGAAAAATTCATAAGTAATGAGTAGGCAAACTTTTATCGTTTTTCTGCCTTTGCTCGTGCCATCACGGGCATTTTATTTTAAAAGCACACATATAAATGAGATAGAAGGTTAAACTATGAACAGAAAAACGAATGAGTAAAGAAATAAGCCTACAAAAAGAAGAATACGAAAGTATTTTGAAGCAAGCGGTTGAGCAAATTCGTACAACTAGAATAATTGTAGCCAAACAATTAAATAGTGCCGCACAATCTATTTATTGGAATCTTGGTAAGTTGATTTTTGAAAAACAATTGGCCGAAGGCTACGGTAGTGCCGTGGTCAATCAACTTTCGGTTGACCTCAAAAAAGAATTTCCCGATATGGGCTTATCGCCCCGCAATTTGTGGGATATGAAACGGTTTTATGAGCGTTACTATCAAGCAGACTTAAAACTGCGACAGGCTGTCGCAGTTTTGCCATGGGGACATAATTTGTTGCTACTCAACAAAGTTCAATCAATCGAAGCTGTACTTTTTTACGCCAACGAAGCCATAACCAAAGGTTGGAGCAGAGATTGGCTACTCAATGCCATCAAAATGGATAGTTTCAGCCATCATCAAACTCAAATTAAATCGCACAATTTTAACGAAACACTTGCTACCATTGATGCCGATTATGCCAACGAGGTGTTTAAAGACCGTTATAATCTTGGCTTTTTGGGCATTACCGAGAAAGTAAAAGAAACCGAATTAGAAAAACGATTGGTAGAAAAAATCAAAAACTTTGTTTTGGAATTAGGCAAAGGCTTTACGTTTATTGGCAATCAATACCGCTTAGAATACAATAACAAAGAGTATTTTGTGGATATGCTTTTTTTTCATCGTGGTTTACGAAGTTTGGTGGCGGTTGAATTGAAAATAGGTAGTTTTAAAGCTGAATATGTAGGCAAAATGAATTTATACCTGTCGCTGCTTGATAAATTGGAGAAAGGCGAAACCGAAAATAATTCTATCGGAATAATTCTTTGTGCCGATAAAGACCATTTAGACGTAGAAATTGCCCTCCAAGACATCAACAAACCTATTGGCGTAGCAGAATATCAGCTTTTATTACCAAAAGACCAATTACAAGACTTGTTAGTCAATGAAATAAAAGCTTATAATAAATAATGTAAATTAATCTGAAACAGGATTGGCAGAATGAAAAGATGAAAAAGATATTTTTAATTCTAACAACACTATTAGTAATTGTAGTATTGTTTGTCAAAATAGTTCGTAATCAAGCTATTGAAACGAACAGGAAATTAGATGATTACTTAAAGAGCCTCCATTTAGAACTTACAGGAAATATAAGTTCTATAAAAGACTTAGGTCATGGAGTGTATAGAATTTTTTTAGACGTTACAAGTTCTAATATGGACTAGGGTGTAGGACAAGTTTGTCATGCTGCCTTTTTTATTTGGTTGACCAGCTCCTGCCATTGATTATTTTTCAATTTAATTCTAAGATTAACTATTTGTTGAGCACCTTTTAAAGTCCATCTCTGCCCCGATAGTTTCAATCTTTTTTGAATAACCTCTTTGTTTGCAGATTCTATCG
>JAAFJE010000036.1 GCA_013298025.1 Cytophagales bacterium
TCTCAAGAAAGACTCCCATATTATTTGGGTTTCTTTGAGTATTTACACAATATTAGAAAACGTGGTCAGGTCGCTCTATCTGCTTTAGTTGGGCTTTTGATAGCAACTTGAAATCATAATTGAGCCAAGATAAATTTACCCATTAAGTGTTTTTGAGTCATGGCAATGTGTTGCTTTAAGCGTACTATACCTCTAAAATTTCTCCCACGTGTTTTTGTATATTTTTACACAGTTGCAAAAGTGGCAAATCGTTGGCATCGTTTCCGAATGGGTTTTCTATTTCTTCGGCAATGAGTTCTAAGCTTGCCAATACATAAAATACAAAAATAACGACAGGAATCACGATATAGCCTAGGGTAAACACGTAGCCAAAGGGCAAGGTCATGACATAAAAGAAGATAAATTTTTTCAGAAAAACGGTATAAGAAAAAGGAATAGGCGTGTTTTTGATTCGTTCGCAAGCACCGCAACTATCGGTAAATGCACGGATTTCTTCATTGATGAAAAGAAGCTGTTGTTCGTTGATTATTTTTTGTTGCAAAAGCTCGTTCAGTTCCAGCATGATGAGTTTAGCAATATAATTAGGTTTGTGGTATTTTGCTTCAATTTTATGAGCCGATACAAAATGTTCACTGTCGTTTTGATGGCCTCTCAAATGCCTTTTTAAAGCAAAAACATATTCTACGATGAGCCTATACAGCTTCTTTTTATGAGCCATATCAGGTACAAAAGCGTTGATTTTTAAGGCAAAATTACGAGAAGCATTGGTCAAATTTCCCCAAATTCTACGCCCTTCCCACCAACGGTCATAAGCAGTATTTGTCCTGAAAACTAGCAACATAGAGATAACAAAACCCAACATTCCGTGCATTACAGGAATATTTTTTACATGGCTATTTTCGTTGAGTTGAAAAATTTCTACTTCTAAATAAGCAATCAAACCAGCGTAAAAACCAATGGCAAGCAACATCGGAAAAAGTTTACGAAACGTATCGGCTTTGTGTAGGCGAAAAATGAAAGTGAACCAATCTTTTGGGTTATAATTAATCATGTTTAGGGTAAGTTTTGTTATTTTAAATGAACGAGGCTTGGCGATGTGGCGAGTTTTCAGCACAAAAGTTCAATAGAATTTCTACACTAGAACCTTTCATAAATGTTTCATAGAAGCAATTCTCCTGCCATATTGCCAAACCGATGCTGTGTGTAGTATTTTTATTCAAGTACATATTTTACATTTACTTGCACTTCAAACTTGACTTTTTGAAATTCTGTATAAATTGGTTCAGCCGCTCTCGAACCATAAATACTTGACAATCCTCTAATTTGAAGTCCTGGAGCTTGTCCTTGCAAAGCGTTTGAAATTGTATTAATGTCAGATATATATAGAGCCTTGCCAATTTTTTGATTTAATGGTCTTGCAAGTTTTTCGGCAGTCAATTTTGATTTTTCCACAGCTTTTGATTTCAGCTCAAGAAATAATTCTTCTGCCTTTGAATATTCAGTTCGTTCAATCGTAACATTTGAAATTCCAACACTTTCTAATTCTGCTAATACTTTACTTGCTGTAACTGCATTTCTTACTAAAAGAGAATACATTTTGGATTTAATTACATTTTGTCCTTTTAAAAAATAGCTTTTGAAATTGCTAGAAAAGTCCAAAAGTGATAGGTCTTTTTCAGTTTCAATATTTATTTTTTTTAATGTCTCTTCTAGTTGCTTTTCTTGGTCTTCTACTGATTTTTTATTTTTATTGTCTGCTTCATTTAAATTAATCGAAATATAAATTTTGTCAGGAACAATAAGAGTGTCAACTTTTGCTGTAGTTTCAACAAATGGTTGGTCAATAAAATTCTTTTGAGCAAATGTCAAAGAAGTTACTGTAAGTAGAATAATTGTAAGAAGAATTTTGTTCATATTTATCGGTCTTAATATTACGCACAACAAATATACAAAACCTCTTGAATGCAGGTGGAAGAAAGGGCATAAAAAAATGTCCGCTAATTGATGGTATTTCAGCAATTAGCGGACAACGATAAAGATAACCGTAGAAAATTTACAACAAAGCTCTATCTAAATGCACATAACCGCCATCGACATGAATCAACTGGCCTGTGGTATGGCTCGATTTTTTAGAAAGTAAAAATGCTACCATGCTGGCAATTTCTTCTGAGGTTGTCATGCGTTTTTCAAAAGGAATTTTTTCGGTAATCTTAGCCAAGGTTTCTTCTGGATTAGGCAATGTTTTGATCCATCGGTCATACAAAGGCGTATAGCATTCGGCTACAATCACCGCATTGACACGGATGCCATAAGGCAGTAATTCAACGGCCCATTCTCGTGTGAGGGCATTGCGGCCACCATTGGCTGCGGCATAAGCCGAAGTGCCTCCTTGTCCTGTTTCGGCCGTTTTAGAACCAATGTTTACAATACTTCCTTTAGACGCTTTGAGGTAAGGCAAGGCATGATGAGCCATCAAATAGTAATGAATGAGGTTGCTGTGCAACGATTGTACAAAACGCTCGTAATTGCCACTTTCTAAGCCAACGCCATCATTTACACCAGCGTTGTTGACAAGCCCATCGATGCGACCGAATGTTGTGCCGATTGCTTCAATTACTTGTGCACAGGCTTCGGGCTGTGTCAGTTCTGCTACAAACGACCATGCTTGACCACCTGCTGCCTGAATTTTTTCAATCGCTTTCTGGTTGTCGGCTTCGTTTCGTCCTACAATGGCTACATAAGCGCCTTCGAGTGCCAAGGCTGATGAAATGCCCTCGCCTATGCCTTTTGCACCACCCGTTACGATGATGACTTTTTCTTTTAAACCTAAGTTCATGAATTTCTTTATTTTAAAATAAGCAAACAGTCAATGTGACATAAGCGTAAGGGATTGATTTGCAGGGTTTAGTGTAAAACCTGCTTCTAACTCAGCTTATAAAACTTCGCTGCATTGTCGCCAAAAATACGTTTCTGTTCGAGTTTAGAAAATGCACCGAAATACGAGCTTACCAAGTCGAGCATGGCATCGTATTGAGCGGCAACCAAGCAAACGGGCCAATCTGAACCAAACATGAGGCGTTCTACGCCAAAAGCCTTTACAACGGTATCGAGATACACCGTAAAGTCGCTTGGCTTCCAATGCTGCCAGTCGGCTTCTGTCACCATGCCCGAAATTTTACAATACACATTTTCGTGCAAAGCCAATTTTTGAATAGCTATTTTCCATTCGTCGAGTTCGCCATTTTTGATGTCGGGCTTGGCAATGTGGTCGAGCACAAAAGGCTGGTCTGGAAACAGTTTTACAAAACGAATCGCTTGTTCGAGTTGGTGATGATAAATCAGAATATCATACGTAAAATTGTACGCCTCTAGTGCTGCTATGCCAGCCCTGAATTTGGGTTTAAGCATAAATTCGGGGTCACTTTCACCCTGAACAACGTGCCGGAAGCCTTTGAGCGTCGGAAATGCTGAGAAATAATCAAGGCGTTCGTCGATAGTATCGCTCATCAAATCGACCCATCCGACTACCCCTTTGATAAAAGCGTTTTCTTTTGCCAAGGCAAGCAAAAAATTGGTTTCTTCTTCCGACTGGCTCGCTTGTACAGCCACACAGCCATCGAATTGATGTTTTTGTAAAATAGGGGCTAAATCGGCAGGCAGAAAGTCACGTTGAATGCCCTTCATGTCGTCGTTAATCCAAGCATCTCGAACGGGGTCGTATTGCCAAAAATGCTGATGCGAATCTATTCTCATACGCTTTCGTAATTATCTTTCCCAATTTTTAGCTACTTGCGACGAAGTGCCTAGTTGGTCGATGCCCAATTCAACTACATCGCCAGCTTTGAGGTAAATAGGAGGATTGAAGCCCAAACCTACGCCATGCGGTGTACCTGTTGAGATAATATCGCCTGGCAAAAGCGTCATAAATTGGCTCAAATACGATACCAAAGTTGGAATTTTAAAAATCAATTGGTTGGTATTGCTTGTTTGGAACTGCTTGCCGTTTACTTTGAGCCACATACCCAAATTGTTTACGTCGCCAATTTCGTCTTGCGTTGCCAAGAAAGGCCCAATAGGAGCGAAGCTATCGCAGCCTTTGCCTTTACTCCAGTTGCCACCTCTTTCTAATTGGTATTCTCTTTCCGACACATCGTTGTGCAAGCAATAGCCCGCTACGTAGTCTAAGGCTTCTGCTTCTTCTACGTATTGTGCTTTTTTGCCAATCACAAAAGCCAATTCAACTTCCCAGTCGGTTTTGGTTGAATTTCTTGGAATAATAATAGGGTCGTTTGGTCCCGACAAAGCCGTAGAAGCTTTGAAGAAAATAACAGGCTCGGTTGGTACAGCAGCACCTGTTTCACGGGCATGGTCGGCAAAGTTGAGCCCAATACATACAATTTTAGAAGGGCGTGCCACACATGAACCCAAACGCTCGCTATCGGCTACGACAGGCAAACTTGGCTTGGTAGCCAATAAGGCTTCGAGTTGAGCCAAACCATCGTTTGCAAAAAATGCTTCATTAAAATCTTGAAAATAGGCCGATACATCATAACGAACGTCGTCGATAAGAACGCCTGGCTTTTCTTGTCCTACTGCTCCAAAACGAATTAATTTCATATAAGTTGAATAATAAATAGTTTGATATTATTGTAATAATGCTGCCAGCATTTGGTCGGCTACCAACTGGTTTCCTACATCGTTGAGATGCACACGGTCGGTAGTCAAAATTCCCGATTCTTTGTTATCAGGGTTATGGTCTTTGTTGTACGCTAGAAATGCTTTTCTAAGGTCAACAAGTTTTACATTGTTTTTAGCTGCAATTTTGCGAATGATATTGGCGTAATGGTTCATGTCGCCATCTTGCGGATTGCTAAAGTCGGTGCGTTCGCCAATGACGGCAGGCGTGCATAAAATCACTTTTGCTCCGTTGGCTTGGATTTTATTGATAAGTGCTTGGTAAAATGCCTCAAATTTGTTGGCATCTGTACCCGTTCCCGACGTAGTTTTATGCCAAACGTCGTTTACACCTACATAAATAAACACCACATCAGGCTTTTTTTCTAAAACATCCGATTCCAAGCGTAAAAACAAATCATAAACTTTATTGCCTCCAATGCCTGCACCAATCAGTTCGTAAGCATCTTTTTTGCCTTGTTTTTCTAAAGCTTCGCCTATGCGTACAATGTAGCCATTAGGCTTTACCGCAGCTTGCGTAATAGAGTCGCCAAAGAAAATAACTTTGGTTGGTTTGTTTACCACAAAAGCAAAACTTACACAAAGAACAGCTAATAAAATGAACGTTTTTTTCATAGTTGACACAAGTTTAAGGTTTTAGTTATTTAATCGAATAAAGCCCCCGTCAATTGGATAATCAGAACCTGTGATAAAGCCCGATTCGTCAGAGCAAAGGAACAAGGCCAATTGTGCCACTTCTTCGGGTTTTGCCATACGTCCGATAGGCTGAGTTGCCGATAATTTAGCAAACATTTCTTCTTCTTTGCCGGGGTAATTTTTCGCAATAAAGCCATCAACAAAAGGCGTGTGTACCCTTGCTGGCGAAATACAGTTACAACGAATATTATCCTTGATATAGTCTTTGGCAATAGATAAAGTCATGGTCAATACCGCACCTTTCGACATAGAATAGGCAAAACGGTCGGGCAAACCGATAGACGAAGCAATAGAAGCCATGTTTAGAATAACGCCACCGCCTTGTTGTTTCATCAACGGAATAGCGGAGAAAAGGCAGTTATAGACTCCTTTCACATTCACATTAAATACCCTGTCAAAATCAGTAGCTGCACATTTTTCTACATTTCCTACGTGGGCAATCCCAGCGTTGTTGACTAAAATATCAACCTTGCCAATGGCTTCAAAAGTAGCCAATACTTGCTCCTGTTGCGACACATCGCAGGCGTGTACCTGTGCTTGTCCGCCTGCTGCCGTAATCGTATCTAGTGTATCTTGTCCAGCGTTGGCCGATAATTCGACGATGTTGACGAAAGCTCCTTGTTGAGCAAACAATACGGCAATTGCCTTGCCAATGCCACTGCCGCCGCCTGTAACAACGGCTGTTTTTCCTTGTAAATTAAACATTAGGTAAATTTTTGGAATAAATTTTAAAGCCTTTCAATCCGAAAACAAACATCCGCAATCAAGAGGAGGCTTGCTATAAACTCACGCCTCTTCTCCAGAACATAAAATCGTCTTGTCCCAATTGCATGGCTTTGGTTTGGTATTCGCCAGAAGCTAATCCGATGATGTATTCTAAAACCTCTTCGCCTACTTCTTCTACTGATTTTTCTCCTTCGATTATTGCTCCGCAGTCAATATCAATGATTTCTGGCAGTTTTTTAGCCAGTATTGTATTGGTAGCGAGTTTTACCATCGGACAAATGGCGTTGCCTGTGGGCGTGCCAAGTCCTGTCGTAAATAATTGAATGGTAGCACCAGCACCAGCCATGCCTGTCGTAGCGAGTACATCATTGCCGGGCGTACACACCAAGTTGAGTCCTTGTTGGGTTGCGTATTGCCCATATCCCAAGGCATCTACCACGGGCGAAGTACCTGCTTTTTTGGCGGCTCCTGCCGACTTAATAGCATCGGTAATCAAGCCATCTTTGATATTGCCCGGCGAAGGGTTCATGTCGAAACCTGCTCCAACGGCGGCGGCTCTGCGTGCGTATTCGGTCATTAGATAACCAAATTTTTCGGCCACTTCTGGCGTAACCGAGCGGTTTTGTAATTCTTGCTCTACGCCACACAATTCTGGAAATTCGGCAATCATGACTTGAGCCCCTAAACCTACCAACAAATCGGCTGTATGACCGATGGCAGGATTGGCTGAAATGCCTGAAAAACCATCCGAACCTCCACATTTTACCCCTACTTTCAACTTACTCAAAGGGGCTGGTTGGCGTGTATCATGGTTGATTTGGGCAATGCCAATGAACGTTTGACGAATAGCATCTGCGAGTAATTTCGATTCGCCAAAGCCTGTATCTTGCTGTTGTTCAAATAAATAGAACGGTTTGTCGAAATTAGGTGAAATGGCGTTGATGGCATCTTGTAAGATTTTGGCTTGTGAGTGTTGGCATCCCAAACTAAGAACCGTAATACCGCCTACGTTTGGATTGACACAGTAGCCAGCCAATAAGCGACAAAGGTTTTCGGAATCATCTTTGTTTTCGCCACAGCCACTTTCATGAGTTAAAAACTTGATGCCATCCACATTTTTGAAAATACGATTTTGACGATAATCAGCTTTTTGTTGTGTAAACGGAATGGTTGCTAGGTCGTCTAAAGAAGCACCCGTTTGGTAGGCCGATAGCAAGTTTTGTACTTGGTCTTGGTAAATATCGGGTTGTGCATAGCCCAATGCTTTCAAAAAGGCTTGCTTCATAACATTGATATTGCGGTTTTCGCAAAATACCAAAGGTATCACCAACCAGTAATTTTGTGTACCCACTTGTCCATCAGAACGGTGATAGCCCATAAAGCTACGATTGGCCCATTTCGATACATCTGGGGCTGTCCAAGTATAATCTTTGAGCTTTCCTTGAAACGGCTCAGAAGCGTGTTTGAGATTGAAGGTATGAATCAAACCGCCTGCTGGAATGTCCTGTTGGGCTTTTCCTACCAACACACCGTACATGGTAATAGGCTCTCCTTGTGGCACGTGGTGGATAGTAAATTTATGTTTGGCAGGAATGTTGTCCTGCAATACGATGGTTTGTCCTTCAAACACCACACTTGTACCTTTGGAAAGGTCGGTGAGTGCTACCAACACGTTGTCGGTTGGATTGATTTGCAAAAAAGTTCTTTTCACGGATTTCAAAAACGAAAGTATCTAAGTTGGGAGCTTCAAACAATTGCCGAAAAGTTGGTATGCAACAGCAATGGTTTCCATTTGATAAGTGATACATCTCGAAATTATACTCTATGCGATGAAAGATTTTTTGCCCAAGCAAAAGGAGAAAAAGATACATAATAGTACGGTGTACTACAATGTAAAATACTGGAAATTGAAGGGAAATGCTAGGAATAATTGAATAGAAAAGCATGAAAGCTTAGTAGTCCGTACGGGAATCGAACCCGTGTTTCATCCGTGAAAGGGACGTGTCTTAATACCAATACGGACTTTTCATAGATTAAGGAACTTCTTCTATGTATGTTAATTCAAATGGTTCTGCTGGGCCAACGCTTTGTTTATAAGTAGCTCTTAGCGTTCCACTGATGATGACCTTCAGGTTCTCTTTTTTAAAACATACTGGAAAATTTAATGGAGCTAGTAACCTAAATGCTTCTGTCCTACCAATGCCTCTATCTCCCCAGAAGACCTCATCTAAAGAAATGTAGTAAAAAACGTATCCATCAGGCTCGATGCTACTAACTACAGTAGCGTTAACACGATTAAACGTTTTTACTATTCGCCATGTTAGGGTATCATTTTTATCATTACACTTGATAGGAACATTATCCTGAAAAAGGCTACAATAAGTCCAATCAACTTTTGTCAATGCTACGTTGGTACAAGTAGGCTTAAATACATCTGAGTTTTTGCATGATGATAGCCCAAGGAGCATCATCAAAATGCACATAGCTGTTTTCATTATTTTATAAGAGTTATAGTTTGCTTATGGATTGAGCCGTCTGAAAAAAGAATATGCACAAAATATCTACCTTTTGTTTTATCGCTTAAATTAATCTGATAAATCCCTTCTGTTTCGCTTAACGTTTCTTTCTGATAAACTAAATTTTGATTTTCGTCATGTATCTTGATTTCTATAGGTATTTTTTTTCCTGAATCGCTTGTTTCTATTTTTATATTCATATTTTCAGTGGTCGGATTGGGATATATAGTTAAATTATCCGTTGTAGAATCTGGAATAATAGCCAGCCTTGCTCCGCTGCGAGCAATTAAGGGAATAGAACGGTAGAATGTTCCACAAATATTACTATATTGGATAGTGAATGTAAAATATGGAGCACTATTAGGAAACAAAAAAGTAGGGTTAGCTCCTTGTATGTAACTAACATTTGTGTTATTAGCAGAGTACACAAATGTGTTATTGGTTACATAAGTGTCATTACTAATTATACTAAATGTTTGTCCACTTGTAGGCATATAGGTAGGTGTTGAGATAATATTAATGTTATTTAACCTTGGCTGAATAGAAGGTGTTCTAATACTCAGTGAATTGTTAGAATTTAGAAAATTGACTACCATAGATATAGATGTAGGCGAAAACTGCCCGTTCTTAGCTTTTCCTTCACACATTATGTATTTTGAGGTACAATCAGAATCATGAATAGCATTCAAATTGTGAGCTATTTCATGTGAAGCACATGAAGCCCAATCACTATTTGTTTCATCGCCACCATCAGACATTGAGTAAGATTTTGCTGTTGAACCAACTAATACTTGGTTTGCTTCTCCATTTGACTCAATAGAACCATTAATTGCTACTAATCTTTTGCCTGTTAACATGTGGGCTGCGTCTCTAATTACATTACCTCTGTTATTATTCCAATAGTTCCAGAATTCAGGGACAAGTATTATGGCATTGTTAGTATTTGAAAAAACAAAGGGTGACGAAGCTATCCAACAAACATTCACTTTAGTTTTAAAATCCCGAAAGTAAATTCTATCTACTTCTTGCATGATGGATAATGCTTTTGCTACAGGATTGCCTCCCGCTATCCTGTTAGCAAATTCTTCATCATAGTCTATTGCAATATTTAATATTTTACATTCAGAGGGAAGATTGTTTGCTATTCGACCTCCATTAGGCTTTCTAGTAGTTTGCGTATTTTTTACGCCACAGATGGCTGGTTGAGAAATAACATCGTCATCATAATATAAAACCCAAATGTCATTTTGAGTACTTTGCTTACCTATAAGCCAAGCTAAAGGTTCTAGGACTAAAGCATCATTTTTTTTGTAGATTTTACCTACCAGCGTTTTTCGGTCGACGTAAAAGTTAGCTTCTTCATTATTAACCGTGCTAGTATAAGTAGCACATTGAGCTGTCGCTCCTTTTAGTGTAGCATTTCTTTTCATTTCATCAACGAGGTTTTTGCTTCTTATCTCGTTAGAGAATAACTCAACATTCCAAGTTTCGTTAGAAAATAAAATTTGAAATTGTAAAATCTCGCTTTGACTTTGGGTCGGGATTTTTGAAAGACTTACCAACTGATACTTCCTGATTTTTTCATCTAATTTTTTTTTCTGTAAGTGGTTTATTTCCACTGAGTGAGCCGTAATGATTTCTTGTGATAAAACCTTGTGTAAATTCACAAATAAACATAATACAAGTAATTGAATGTAGATTTTCATAATATGATTGTTTAAGTTAAAAATGGTTAATAAATGATATGAATTTATTCGTTTATCTTTTTTTTTCAAAATTTATCCTTATAAAAATTCAAAATATTTTTACATTAAAATAAGTGTTTAACTTTATTACTATACGTATCGTATAGTATTTTACTATACGAAATTAATAACATGAGTAGTCAGGAAAAAACGAATAATACAAACTGATAGAAGTGCTGCAAAGTATAATAAATGTATGTATTGACGAGGAATATAAACAAAAAAAGCACCCTCTGAAAAGAAGATGCTTAGTAGTCCGTACGGGAATCGAACCCGTGTTTCATCCGTGAAAGGGACGTGTCCTAACCCCTAGACGAACGGACCGTGGGGCCATTAAAAATGTGTATTAAAGCATGAAAGCTTGGTAGTCCGTACGGGAATCGAACCCGTGTTTCATCCGTGAAAGGGACGTGTCCTAACCCCTAGACGAACGGACCTTCGGG
Organism: Cytophagales bacterium; assembly: GCA_013298025.1. Classification (GTDB taxonomy): domain Bacteria; phylum Bacteroidota; class Bacteroidia; order Cytophagales; family Spirosomataceae; genus Flectobacillus. Next base: position 10,822 of record JAAFJE010000036.1, read on the forward strand.
GAGAAAAACGGTAAGAAATAATGTCCTTGTCGTTTTTCGTGGTGCAAAATTAGTAGTTTGAGTAATACACTCCAAGTTTTTTTGAGTAAAAAAATAAAATAATTTATAAATGCTTGTATATGAGGATGTTTTGAAAAGGTTTTTTTACTTGCTTTTATCATTTTATACAATGACCGATTTGTCCTAATAAAATGATGTGTATCTATAGTTTTTTCTACTTTTTTGATAAAATTTTAAGGCTTCGCTATCTTTTCTACTAAATAAATTCTAATTTTAAATACCCAAAATACCATTTTAATAAACAATTATTTATGAATCAAACCATACAGGTATCATTGCATTCCGACTACCCTTGGGAACGTATCAAACAAGATAAAGCCTTTTTTGATACACTCGAAACGGCTGTGCTACCGCCTTATTTCAATAATTGCCGTTGGTTTGCTGGCAAAGCCCGAACGCAACGGCATTTCAGGTTGCAGACCGTGCTAGAAATCCCTACCAAAGAAACAAACGCCTTGCTTGGCATGGTAGAGGTATTGTACGACGACCAAGCAACCGAAACGTATTTGTTGCCTTTGTCTTTTATTGAAGCAACACAGGCACAAGAAATTACGCCCATAGGCATTATTGCCTTGGCGTATTTGCAAGGAAAACGAGGCTTTCTGATAGATGCCCTTTATGACACAAGCTTTCAACAGGCTTTGTTTTACCATATTGCTCATGCCGAAGGCATTGCCCAAACAAACGGAAAACTCGACTTTGCGCGGGGCAAAGGATTAGCTGGCGAAGACATCAATACGCCCATCACTTCAAAAGCCCTTACGCTTGCGTCGTCGAACTCGGCGATGATTTTTGGGGAGAAATATTTCATGAAATTGTATCGAAAATTGTTTCATGAAGCCAACCCCGAGGTAGAAATGATAGAGTTTTTAACCGAATATTCCGAGTTTGCCTTTATTCCTGCCTTTGCTGGAAGCCTCACTTGGCGACCCGAAGGGATGCCCGAAATTACGCTTGGCATGATGCAACGGGTAGTTGATAACCAATCGGATAGCTGGGAAAAGATAGGGAAAGAACTCAACGATTTTGTGGCAGCATTCACCCAAAAAACCTTTGCCATCGAAGAGCAAGTATTCGACCAAGTAGAACTATTGGCACAGCGTACCGCCGAAATGCACTTGGCTTTGTATGCCCCCGAAGCTAGGCCTTTGTTTGCCTCGGAAGTGTTTACGCCAGCGTACCGCAGCTTTTTGCACAAGCGTTTGAGCCATCTGCTCGATAGCCGCTATCATTTGTTGATAGATAAATACACGAGCATTACCGACCCTGTAACAAGAAAATTGGCTTGGGATTTTATGGAAGCCAAAGAATTGATAGATGAGTTTGCGGGACAAATTTTGACCAAAGAACTACAATCGTTGCGGGTGCGTATTCATGGAGATTATCATTTGGGACAAGTACTTGCCACGGGAAATGATTACATCATCATTGATTTTGAAGGCGAGCCAGAAAGCAGTATTACAGACCGTAAAATCAAACATTCGCCCCTCAAAGATGTGGCTGGCATGATACGAAGCTATCATTACGCCATTTCGGCAAAGATGTTTAATGACCCTTCTACCATTGGGCTAGAGGCATCAAGAGTGCAAACCGCCGCCGACCGATGGTATAAATTGATGCTTCAAACTTTCATGGAAAAGTATTTAGACACCTTTGGACACCCGCATCCGCTTTTCAAAAACAACAACGAAATTAACTTTTTGCTGTTGATTTATTTGTTAGAAAAAGCGGTGTATGAGTTGGGTTACGAAATTAGCTATCGCCCCGATTGGGTGAAAATTCCACTCAAAGGCATTGTCAATGTGATTCGAGAGATTGAAAAACTAAAAATGTAACAAAGAAATAACGGCTAAACCAAGAACTTTCCTTAGAGTTTTTGTACAGAAAACACTATATTTACTTGTACAAAAATATCTTTTTACGAAGAAATAAACCGTAAAAAAAGCTAAAAACAAGTGTATCTCTTTAGTTTTGAAGTAAATACTCAACACAAATAAACGTGTATTGCTAGAAAAACATCCATGAAAATAGACCATTTAGTATTCAAATTATGACCATCCATTAACCATTTTTAAATTATGGCTAAGACCAGCAAGGTAAAAAATCAATCAGAAGAAACAACTGTGAAAAAAGAAACCACAAGAAAAAAAGCAAAGGCAACCGTCGATGAAACCGTCGTAGAAACGCCCCTTGCCCAAGAACCCATAGTGCTGCCAACGCTCAAGAATGTAGAAACGTTCAGCCGTTTTACCGATTTCGATATTCATCTTTTTAAATCGGGCAAGCATTACCGTCTTTTTGAAAAATTGGGTTCGCATTTGACCGAGTACCAAGGTGTAGCAGGTACGTATTTTGCCGTTTGGGCACCTTCGGCTAAAAGCGTATCGGTCATAGGAAATTTCAATGGTTGGGATAAATTCAGTCATCAATTGTTTGTTCGTTGGGATTCTTCGGGTATTTGGGAAGGCTTCGTGCCGCACGTAGGCAAGGGCGAAACCTACAAATACTGTATTGAAACACAAGAAGGGCATCATTTAGAAAAAATAGACCCTTATGCCCACTATTTTGAAGTACCACCACGCACGGCTTCTATTGTTTGGGATAACTGGTACGAGTGGAGCGACACCGAATGGATGGAAAACAGAAAGGCAAAAAATAGCCTTAACGCACCCATGTCGGTTTATGAAGTACATATTGGCTCGTGGAAACGCAAGGCCGACGACGAAAAACTTACCTACGTAGATCTTGCCGACGATTTGGTACAGTACGTCAAAGAAATGGGCTTTACGCACATCGAATTTATGCCTGTGATGGAACACCCCTTCGAGCCATCTTGGGGCTATCAGGTACTAGGTTATTTTGCTCCTTCGTCACGTTTTGGTACGCCACAAGACTTTATGTATTTGGTAGAACAATGTCATAAAAACGATATTGGCGTACTACTCGACTGGGTTCCTTCGCATTTTCCGGGCGATGCACATGGCTTGTATAACTACGATGGCACACATTTATATGAGCATCCAGATATGCGTAAAGGGTATCATCCTGACTGGAAATCGTATATTTTCAACTATGGTCGTTTTGAAGTGCGTAGCTTCTTGATTTCTAATGCGGTGTATTGGCTAGAACGCTTCCATGCCGATGGGCTTCGAGTAGATGCCGTGGCTTCGATGCTGTATCTCGATTATTCGAGAAAAGCTGGCGAATGGGAACCCAATATGTTTGGCGGTAATCATCACCTCGAAGCTATCTCTTTATTCAGAGAATTAAACGAAGTGATTTATTTGCAATTCCCCGATGTACAAACCATTGCCGAAGAATCTACTTCCTTTACAGGCGTTTCTCGTCCAGTTTATACGGGTGGTTTAGGTTTCGGACAAAAATGGATGATGGGTTGGATGAACGATACTTTAAAGTATTTTGAAAAAGACCCCATGTATCGTAAATATCACCAAGAGCAGTTGACTTTCTCGACGGTGTATGCGTTTTCTGAAAATTTCATGTTGCCTCTTTCGCACGATGAGGTAGTGTATGGCAAGCAAGCTTTAGTAGGCAAAATGCCTGGCGACGAGTGGCAACGCTTTGCGAATTTACGCTTGTTGTTTGCTTATATGTTTACGCATCCGGGTACTAATTTGCTCTTTATGGGGGGCGAATTTGGACAAACCAGCGAATGGAATTATGCCAAAGGACTAGAGTGGTGGTTGCTAGACCACGGCTATCACAAAGGAGTACAAAGCTTGGTGAAAAAACTCAACCAGCTATACCGCAGCGAAGGAGCATTGTTCGACAAACAATTCTCGCCAGAGGGTTTTGAATGGGTTGACACCAGCGACCGTGAAAATGCTGTTGTGAGCTATTTACGCAAAGGCAACGATTACAAAGACCAATTGCTTGTGGTATTAAACCTTACGCCCATTCCTCGCATAGATTATCGTATTGGTGTGCCTTTGCAAGGCGTTTGGGAAGAAGTGGTCAATACCGATGCCCAAGCTTTTGGCGGAAGCAATAAAGTCAATGCAGGAGCACTGTTTGCCGACCAAATTGCTTGGCAAGGAAAAGCCTATTCTTTATCTTTGACTTTACCTCCTTTGGGAGCAGTGATATTGAAGGCAAAATAGGTTTGAAATAAAACAACAAAAAGGTGGTCAAAATTAATTTATGACCACCTTTTTGTTAGAAGTACTTGTCAAAAAACTAAGCACAAAATTCGTCGAATACCATTTCGAGGTGCGATGAAATCATCTCAGCCGAACGGCCTTCAATGTGATGACGCTCTACAAAATGAACCAATTCGCCGTCTTTAAACAAGGCAATCGAAGGCGAAGAAGGCGGATAAGGCAACGTAAATTCACGTGCTTTTTGCGTAGCAAGTTGGTCAACACCAGCAAATACCGTTACGAGATTATTAGGTTTTTTAGCCGAGTTCCAAACGGCTTCTTTTACGCCTGGGCGAGCAGTACGAGCCGAACAGCCACAAACAGAGTTGATAAACAACAGCGTAGTACCTTCTTTGGCTAATACTTCTTCTACTTCGGCAGGGGTTTTAAGTTCTTTGAAACCACCTTCAACAATATCAGCTCTCATCGGAGCTACCAAATGTTCTGGATACATAATGGGTAAAATTAAAATATTTTGTAACAACAAGTAATTGAGCGACGCAATGCTTGGGCAATACCACAAGCCCTATTTTCACAACAAAATTACATAAATCCAAGTTCCAATTTTGCTACTTCCGACATCATATCTTGCGAATAAGGCGGGTCAAAAGTAAGCTCTACACTTACGTCAGAAACCCCTTCAATCTCACGGATTTTTTTCTCTACTTCGCCCGGAATCTGTTCGGCAGAAGGGCAAGAAGGAGAAGTAAGCGTCATGAGTACATATACATTGTTGATAGGAAAAATTTTGATGTCATAAATCAAACCTAATTCATATACATCTACTGGTATTTCGGGGTCATAGACAGACTTGAGAGCCCTGATAACTTCTTCTTTTAATTCTTCTTCGCTCATGGTAGTAGTCGATTTAAGGATTATGCTTTGAGTTGATAAGCAATGGCATAATTTTTCATTTGCTTCACCATCGAAGCCAGTCCGTTTGAACGGGTTTGGGCTAAGTGTTGGCTCATGCCGATGCGGTCGATAAAATACAAATCAGCCTGTGCAATTTCTTGCGGCGTATGAGCCGACAACACACGAATGAGCATATTTACCAAGCCTTTGACAATCACAGCTTCTGAATCGGCTTCAAAAATGAGTTTGCCATTTTCAAGTTTGGCATTGAGCCATACTCTACTTTGGCAACCTTTGATGATGTTATCTTCGGTTTTTTGCTCTTCAGGCAAACCTTTTAACTTTTTACCTAAATCAATAATATATTCGTATTTATCTGCCCAATCGTCGAAAAGTGCAAATTCTTCGATAATTTCGTCTTGAGTTTCGTTGATAGTCATAAATAATCAGTCCTTTGACAAGGGTATTAATATATTATAAGTAGTGAATTAGTGAATTGTGAATTAAGTTTTTAATTTTCAATTACTTATCATTTGTTTTGACTGAAAATAATTCACAACTCACTCATTCACAATGCGGCATTAGTACCTAGCTCAACATTTTCTTTACACGCTGTAAACCAGCCACGAGGCGGTCAATTTCTTCGAGTGTATTGTACATAGCAAACGACGCACGAGAAGTACCCAACAGTCCAAAACGCTTCATCAATGGCTGCGTACAATGATGCCCAGTTCTTACAGCAATGCCTTGGTTGTCGAGCAATACGCCAATATCTTGGTGATGTATTCCTTCGATAACAAAGCTTACTACCGATACTTTCTGAGCTGCTTGTCCTACAATACGCAAGCCTTCGATAGTCGAAAGTTGGGCTGTAGCATATTGTAAAAGCTCGTCTTCGTAAGCCGCAATACGCTCACGACCAATATTTTGCGTATATTCTAAAGCAGTTTTCATCGCAACAACATCGGCGATGTTAGGCGTACCTGCTTCAAATTTATAGGGAAGGTCGTTGTAGGTAGTTTTTTCAAAACTCACCTCTTTAATCATTTCTCCTCCACCCATATAAGGCGGCATGGCTTCGAGCAAGGCTTTTTTGCCATACAATGCTCCAATACCTGTAGGCCCGTATAATTTATGTGCCGAGAACACATAAAAATCGACATCTAAAGCCTGCACGTCGATGTTTAGGTGCGAAGTTGCCTGTGCACCATCTATCAATACTTTTGCCCCAACGCCATGAGCCAAACGAATGATTTCGGCAACAGGGTTAATAGTGCCAAGCGAGTTGGATACATGATTGACCGACACCAATTTTACTTTTTCCGAAAGCAATTGCTGATATGCTTCAAGGTCGAGTTCGCCGAGGTCATTGACAGGAATCACTTTTAAGATACATCCCTTTTCTTCGCAAAGCATTTGCCAAGGCACAATATTAGAGTGGTGTTCGAGTCCAGAAATAATGATTTCGTCGCCAGCCTGAATAAATTTACGCCCGAAGGTACTTGCCACCAAGTTGATACCCTGCGTTGTGCCCGACGTAAAAATGATTTCTTCGATAGAAGACGCACCCAAGAATGCTCTGATAGCCTCACGAGAAGCCTCAAAGTCACGGGTAGCCCTTTCGGCAAGCGTATGGATACCTCGGTGAATATTGGCGTTGTCGTGCTGATAATAGTGCGTAATTACGTCTATTACTTGTTGGGGCTTTTGGGTGGTAGCAGCGTTGTCGAAATAAACCAGTTTTCGGCCATTGATTTCTTGGTCGAGAATCGGGAAATCTGCCCGTATTTTCTGTATATCTAATGTGTCTGTAAGTATCATAGCCGTGCTTACTTTTGCGGAAAATCTAAAATAAAATGGTGACTGGCAATCCTGAATCTTTTTTGTAAATACAAGCGATGTGCCTCATACCGATGGTGTCCTGAATCGAGATGGACGGCTTGGCAACCCTCTTTTTGTGCTAAATCAATGACAAAATCGAGCAAGGCACTGGCTCTTCCTTTGCCTCTGGCGGCTGGTAGGGTTGATAAATCGTCGATATAAATGATTTTACCCGTGTAAAACATGGTCATGGTTCTGAACCCCACAACGGCATACACTTCGCCCGAAGGTTCTTGCACAAAGGCCATTCTATAGCTTTCGGGCCGCATTTGGGCAAAAAGAGCTTCACAAGAAGCCAGCGTCAAATGCGGCCGAAGGGCTTGGATTGCCTCAAAACACAAGGCAAGGTCTGTGGTTGATTCAACCAACTTGATTTGCATGGTGCAATTAGGCTTGGTATATTTTTTCGATAATCAATCCTTCCAAATATTCTTTGATAGAAGGAATACGCATTTTATCAATTACTTCTTGTGCAAACGCCAACATCAATAAGGCTTTGGCAGCGTCTTTAGAAATCCCTCTAGCCTGCATATAAAACAAGGCATCGTGGTTGAGTTGCCCTGTAGTAGTACCATGCGAACATTTCACGTCGTCGGCCCAAATCTCTAATTGAGGCTTGGTATTCATGCTTGCTTCGTCCGATACCAATACATTTTTGCACGACTGAAAGGCATTTGTTTTTTGGGCATCTTGTCGAACAAAAATTTTACCATTGAAAACACCCGTTGATTTATCTTTCAAAATACCTTTGTACAATTCGTTTGAATTGGCATTGGGTTTGGCGTGGTCAACGGCAGTATGGTTGTCGATATGCTGTTTGGCATTAGGAATATACAAACCAAACATATTGGCTTCGGCAAACTCGCCATCAATTTTGATTTGTAAGTTGTTGCGAACAAAGCCACCGTTGGCCGTAACCGTATTGGCTGTAAATACCGAGCGACCTTCTTGGTAAACGGCAGTGCTACCGATATGATAGGCTTGGTCTGATTCGTTTTGTACTTTGTAATAATCTACGTTGGCTTCTTCGGCTACATAAATTTCTGTCACGGCATTGGTAAAAGTGCTGTGTTCGCCTATCGAGCGATACGCTTCGGCAATTTGAACTTCGGCTCTTTTTTCAACCACAATCAAATTGCGGGGCTGTGCCGCTACATTGGCTTGGCGAGCATCGGTAATAAAGCGTAAAATGATAGGTTTTTCTACCACTTTTTTCGCTGGAACATAAATAAATACACCGTCAAACGAAAACGCTGTATTGAGTGCCGTGAAGGCATTTTCGTGTTGGTCGGTATATTGGTTAAAGTGTTTTTCAACCACCGCAGGATATTGCTTGATAGCCTCGGCAAGGGGCAAAAGCACCAATTCACTGGCAGGACTAACAATGCTTGAAAGGGCTTCGTTGTACACGCCATTGATAAAATACAAAATATTGCCTTCTAAATTTGGAATCGACAATTGGGCTAAATCTTCGGCTGTAAGCGAAGAATCTGCTTGAAATTCATACGTTTGGTTAACCAGTCCACGCACGTTAGAATATTTCCATTCTTCGTGTTTGGTGGTAGGGAATCCTAATTGATTGAAGGTTTGCAACGCTTTTTGGCGAGTAACATGGATAGCACTTTTGGCAGCCCCATTGAGTTTGCCTTCGGCAAGCTGAAAATCGGCAATCAGTTGCGCCTTCAAATCTTGTTTATCAGTAGTCATTTTGTCAAAATAGTTTGATGTTGGAAACAGACTAGCTTATCCACTAAGCAATTGAATTTTCTTGGGCATCCACTTCTGCCTTAATCCAATCGTATCCTCTTTCTTCGAGTTCTAAAGCCAATTCTTTCGTACCCGATTTCACGATACGTCCTTTGTAAAGTACGTGTACGTAATCTGGCACGATGTAGTCCAACAATCGTTGGTAGTGTGTTACAACGATAGTAGCGTTTTCTGACGATTTAAGTTTGTTTACACCTTCGGCTACAATACGAAGGGCATCGATGTCTAGTCCTGAATCTGTTTCATCCAAAATAGCCAATTTGGGTTCTAAAACTGCCATTTGGAAAATCTCATTGCGTTTTTTCTCTCCGCCCGAAAAGCCTTCGTTCAAGGCACGGTTGAGCAGCGATTGGTCAATATTTACATAAGCCATTTTTTGCTTAAACATCTTCAAGAACTGCACCGCATCCATAGGCTCTTCGCCACGATACTTGCGAATTTCGTTGACAGCCGTTTTCAAAAAGTTGGTTGTCGAAACGCCCGGAATCTCTACAGGGTATTGAAATGCCAAGAAAATACCTTCTGCGGCACGCTCTTCGGGGGCAAGGTCTAATAAGTCTTTGCCTTCAAAGTCAACAGAGCCACCTGTTACTTCGTAATCTTCACGACCAGCCAATACCGAAGCAAGGGTACTTTTGCCCGAGCCGTTGGGACCCATAATGGCGTGTACTTCACCTGCTTTTATTTCTAAATTGATTCCCTTCAGGATTTCCTTTTCCCCAATTTTGGCTTGTAAGTTATTGATTGTTAACATTGTCTTTGTAATGAAATTTGAGCTTTTGTACAATTTGCTTTCAGTAAAATGGTACTTTGTTGACGTTTTTAAAAAAGTGCATTATAGCCTAACATACTACTGAAAGAACTGAATGCTAGAAATATGCCACAAAATTACTTATTGCATGAATCAAATACTATACTTTATTTAGAATAACTCTAAACAGTTAAAAAAAGTTTACATAAAAAAAGTTTTTTTAACAATAAATAGACTTTTTCATATAAAAAATAGCAGTTTCATGATGGCTTATAGAAAAAAATAATTACCTATAGAAAACCCGTATAATGAAAACTTTCGTAATTTTAGCACGGCCGAATAAAGTGCTAAATTCATACAACTACAGCCAATGCTTGATAACTTGTAGTTATAACCCATTATCTGCAATTAAATAGAGAATTGGCGAATTGATAAAAAATACATCTTACATCTAAGGTAATCTTTGTATGTTTATATTTCCTTATAAGCTAACAAACATAAATTTCAACCACTAACAAATTGCTATATTTAAAAGTTATAATGCTATGATAAATCAACTTGTTTATTTGAATCCCAACCAAAACGTAACAATTATCCTGTAATCTTGTAGTGTGTGCGGCAACCTTTTACGCTGTAGCATTACTTTATATCCTTTACTTATATTAAAACTTGGTCACTAATTTAAAAATGAATGCAAAGAACCATTATTCCGTATTTTCGTCAATTTTATGCTTTATCATTTGTATCTCCTGTATTACGCTAACAAGCAAAGCCGATAATAGCGATGCTTCTTCTGGGCTTTCGGTGTTTTATCCTCGTATGGCATATACGGGGCAAGAGGTGATTTTTTCGTTTACCACCAAAAAAGACATCCGCCGTATTCAGGTGTTTGTCAATGGCAGCCGTCTTGGGAGCGTCAATGTAGAAAATCAAAAAGCGATGTTTCGCTTTAAATTTGCTTATGCGAGCATCAAAAAATTGACTTTTGTAGGCTTAAATGCCCAAAAAGAATCGTTTGGCTTATCGGGCGAAATTACGATTAACAACAAAAACTTTGTCAATTTGGTACACAACAACAAAATTCCTACAGAATTATTAGAGCTCGTCAACGATAAAGACGATAAGCCCAAAGAAGAAAAAAGCAAGGAAGAGCTAGAACCTGCCAAGGATGAAAATAACGACAAATCTATTTTTGTCGCCGATGCCAATACGCCCGTAGGCAACAAGAATGCGTCGAAATACTATTTCCCCCCGACGCCCGACGAAGACCCCGTCAATGGTCTTAACCAAAACGTGTATGCTACCGCCGTAGGACATCCCAGCAGCAGTGAAATCAATACATTCATGAAAGAAATGGAGCCAACTGTGCTGAGGTTTGCTCGTAAATACAACCTGCCTGCCAGTGTGATTATAGCAATGGCTATCCTCGAAAGTGGCTACGGCTATAGCCGAACTGCCATTTTTGCTAATAATTTTTTCGGTATCAAACAATGGAAAAAAGGCAGTGATGCCTATCAACTCAAAGGGCAACCCAACGAAGATAAAGGCTACCTGAAAATCATGAAAAAGACTACTACGGGGCAGTTTATTTACGAAGAAAATGTACGCAAAGATAATTGGTATAAAAAGTTTGCTTCTAAGGAAGAATGTATCAAATTTTTAGTAGAAGAAGTATTTTTACACAAAACAGGGCAATGGAAACGTGACTACTCGAATGTAGTGCGAAATTATCAGCGACAAATCCAAAGTGGTGTTTCAAAATCTAATGCCGCCTACGACTTTGCTTTCATGCTCGGCGAGCGTGGCTATAACCATTTGGGCGGTAAATATTACGCCACTAAAACCATGAAAATCATCGAAAAATACAACTTACTCCAACTAGACCAAGGAAGGCTTTGATCCATTGCATGAGTTAGTGAATTGTGAATGATTGAGTTAGTGAATTGTGAATGATTGAGTTAGTGAATTGTGAATGATTGAGTTAGTGAATTGTGAATGATTGAGTTAGTGAATTGTGAATGATTGAGTTAGTGAATTATTTATGATAAAAATATGCAAATATTGGAACTCATATATCTGTGATTCTGTCACTCACTAACTCACTAACTCACTAACTCACTAACTCACTAACTCACTAACTCACTAACTCACTAACTCACTAACTCACTAACTCACTAACTCACAACTAATTAAAACTCTTCCTTATTCATAATCGTAGCTACGCCTTCGGTTGTTTTTTTGCCTGTAGCTACGTCGATGATTTCACATTTGATTTCGGCTACGTGTTTGTTGGGGTCTATGCTGATAACCGTAAATACGCCTTCATATTCGGTGTCCACAAACATCGGTCTTTTGTATTCTGATACTTGTTTCAAATACACACTTCCAAAGCCCGGAAATTCTGTTCCCATTACTTTTGAAAAAATACTCGATGCCAACGCTCCATGAATAATTGGGCGTTTGAAGGGCGTGGTGGCAGCAAAAGCGGGGTCTAAATGCAAAGGGTTGTTGTCGCCAGATACTTGGGCGAATAAAATCACGTCGTCTTGTGTAAAAGAAAAACGATGACGATGTACGGTATGAAGAGCAATCATAAAAACGATATAAAAGTTTGAACGGCAAAGATACTTGCCTTGGGCTAGTATGCCAAAACTAAAATAGGGTTTATCGGGATATACTTTTCAGTAAAATTGACGAGCTTGGGGCTTTTATCAAAAACTTATCGAACTATGACAACCATCAACCGCCGTGATTTCTTGGCACAAGTAGGGCTTGCCAGTGCCGCTACGCTTTTTTCTACGGATTTATTTGCCAAAAAACAATCCATCTCTTTTGCTTATTCTGCTATTACTTGGGGCGGAAAAGACCTCGATGCCATCAAGCAAATTGCTTCTTTGGGCTTTAAAGGCATTCAGTTGAGGGCCAATGCCTACGATGCGTATAAGACCAAGGTACAAGAATTGAAAGGCGTTTTAGCAGAAAATAATTTGTCGTTGGCTATGTTTTCGAGTGGCAATGTCGAAGTGGACCCAGCACGTGTGCCAAGCAATATCGACTACCACGTGGCCCATGCCAGTTTTGTGAAAGCTTTGGGAGGAAACGCCATTCAGTTGACCAACAGTTTGCGTAAAAACAACCAAATTCCCACGACCGACGAACTAAAAGCGTTGGCAAAAGTGATGAATCAAATTGGTGAGCAAACCGCCGATTTGGGCATTCAAGCGGCTTATCACAACCACATGCACCAGTGGGGCGAAACCCCCGAAGAGGTGGATGTGTTGTTGCAAGAAACCAATCCAAAGTATGTACAATTATTGCTCGATGTAGCCCATTATCACCAAGGCGGAGGCAATCCAGCCAAGGCCATTGAGCAGTACAAAGACCGCCTTTTTGCCTTGCATATCAAAGATGTAAAGTCGCCATTGCCCGACAAGCCCAACGACCCCAAGGCTTATAAATTTGTAGAGATTGGTCAAGGGAAAGTCGATTTTCCTGCTATTTTTAAGGCATTACAAAAAGTGAAGTTTCATCAATGGGCTGTGGTTGAACTAGACGGCGTTCCCGAACCCAACCGCACAGCCCTAGAGTCGGCTACGATGAGTAAGCAATACATGACAGAAGTGCTGAAGCTGAAAATATAGGCGGTGATAATGCTGAATTGTGAATTACAACTGTACGAAAGATTTTATTTTGTTAAAAAGCGTTTTTATCATTAGCATTTTTCCAGTAGTGGCAACCCTTGCGGTTGCCACTACTGGAATTTTTATTTTAAAGACAAAGTTAAACTTTCGTGCAATATTCATTGTTATTGCTCAATCGAATGCTAAAATTCAAATTTTAAATTAGACTTGGTTATTTTTTGAATTTCAATTGTTTTTTATTATTTGTTTAATTTTTCCAGTTACATTGTTTACAATAACCTTTCCGTATTTCTGATATAATGTACCTGTCGAATCTTTTGTAAAACAAACATTTGTGCCTTCTATTGATATTGAATCAAAAAAATCAAACTTAGTCGATTCGTATAGGTTGTCATGTTTCCATATATATTTACCATTATTGAGATTCAACTTTCCAACAAAACCAATAGTTGCCATGTATGTAATTGAATCTATGACGATTGGGCTTTTCAGATTGAATCCTCCGATTTTATTCCTCCACTCCATTTTTAGTGTTTTCCTATTGTAACATTCAATGAAGCTTGCACCTCCATCATAATCAGTATCGACATAATAGATAATCAAATTATCCTTGTAGTGAAGAAAATATGCAGTTGAAATAATCAATTTTGTTTTTAAGTGAAAAGTCTTTGTTTTGTTCGTCTTTATTTCCAAAACAGCTATCTTTCCATTAGGATATAATGTGTACTGTATATCTCCAATAATGCTTTTTACGGTATCTTCCTCAGTAATCTCATTTGTCATTGCTTTTACACAAATTGGTTTCTGTATCCGCCGGTCTTGTCTTTGAACAATAGCATTTCCCTTTATTTGTGCTATATTCTTATTTATATAAATTAGAAAAAAAATCGAAACTATCAAAAATCGTGTCATAATATGTTTGTTTAATTCAGTAGAAAAATCGGCACTATATAAATTCATTTAGCTGTATATGTGATATTTATAAAATGTATCGCCTTGTGGTAAGGAGGAAGATTTGGCACTCGTCTGCTTGAATCAGTAATTCCCACTTTGAAAAATTAAGCTCAGAATTAGATGCTATAAAGATTTTTTATATTATTATTTTAAGAAAAAATGCTACTATAAGGTAAAAAGAGAATTGCTGTTTATATCTATAATTGTGAGTTATTGTTTTGATTAAACTAAAGTTTAATCTTCTGGAAATCAAAACACTAATTCACTAATATACAATTCACCCATGCACAATTCTTATAATCCTTTCACATACGAGCGACCGCCCAAGCGACGCATCTGTTTCATGATGGTATTGGTTCGTCGTTGTATATAGCCCGAAGGATTTTTGATAGAAAACCGCAAAGGACTGGGCAATACAGCGGCGATGCGGGCGGCTTCGGCACGGCTCAGTTGATTGGCCGAGTGGCCGTAGTAACGCAAAGAAGCGGCTTCTACGCCGAAGGTCATTTTCCCCATTTCGGCTATGTTCAGATACACCTCTAAGATGCGTTCTTTGCCCCAAATCAACTCAATTAGTACCGTAAAATAGGCTTCTAGTACCTTCCGAATATAACTTCTTCCTTGCCATAGAAACACATTTTTGGCTACTTGTTGCGAAATGGTACTTGCACCTTTGATTTTTTTCCCTTTAAAATTATGTTGAAAAGCTCCCCACATCGCCGAGAAGTCGAAGCCGTGGTGTGTCGGAAAAAGTTGGTCTTCCGAAGCCACTACTGCCAATGCCACTTCTTTTGAAATATTTTCGTAAGGTTGCCAATCGTTGTAAATCGTAGCGTCGTTGTCGTCGGCCATAGCGGCTAGTTTGCGGTCGAGCATGGTTGGCGTAAACCATACTGGTACAAATTTAAAGAGCAGCACAGAGGCGATAGACAAGGCAAAAAAGGCGATAATTCCCCGTACAATTACTTTATGTATAATAGCTAAGAAATGGTATTGTTCACGATACAATTTGTAGCGTTGCCACCAAGTAAGCGGAGGCGTGGAAGCGGCTGTTTCAGTCACAGTTTCGGTTGGTATATTTCTAAACGTATTTTTTCCCATTGAAAGTAAAGATGATAGTAGTACAAAAAAGAGGTTTTGATACGCCAAAATGTTTCTTATCGGAATGTATAGCATCACAAATACACATGGCTTTCAAGGTAAAAATACAAAAATAAAGAATTTTGTTGGCTTATGTAGAAGGGTTTTATCCATAAATAGTACAAAAATGTAGTTTACAGAACCAGTTCCCTTCTAAGTTTATCAAATTGGTTTTTGAAAGCGTCGTTTCTACAGCGAACGGAGCGATTCACTCGTTTTATCCCAGTTCCATGCCCAGCACCAAGCCCCACATCAGGGCAAAGCTGATAATCATAGAGAGATTGACCAATACGCCAGCAATGCGAGAATCGTAGCCCAGTTCGTCGGAGAAAGGCAGGAGCGTCATGCCTACGGGTAAAATCAAGCAAATCAACACAATGCTTCGGTAAAGTGGCTCGAAAGGTAAAGTATAATACAGCGTTAGCCCCATCGCCAAGCCCAAAGCATAGCGTACCAACAGCACTTTGGCTACTTTCTGAAACACTTCTTTGCTCATGGAAAGATTGAGGTAAATACCCATAATCAACAAGACTAGCACTTTGTTGCCTTTGGCCATGATGTCAATAATATCGACCAATAAAGTAGGCATCGGGAAATGCGATAAATTGACAAACAACCCCAAGAGCATTGCTTGAAAGGGCAAAAGCGTAAATATTTTGAAAAAAGCTTTTTTGAGTTTTACCCGCTTGCGTTCGCCTGCGTCTTCGCTTCCAGCCGCAAAAATCACCCCAGTGCCATACACCATACAAAAGACCACTATCGAATTGCCCACATCAAACAAGGCGGCGTAAACCATGCCTGCACTGCCCCAAATGCCCTCGATGAGCGGAAAGGCAAACAAGCCTAGGTTGAAGCCTCCGCAACTCATGGTGAGCAAACCTCGCAAACGTTTGGGTAAGTCGCTGAACATATAAGTGCCAATAAGCATAGAAATGGCACTAAAAATAATGTAAATCAGGGGTAATAAAAGCAAGTTGAGTTGGATGTGCACCCGCATGACCGTCACAAAGACCAAACTGGGGAAAGTGGTATGTACCAATAACTTGGTAATAATTTTGCCTTCTTTTTCCGTAACAATATTTTTGTGTTTGAGAAAATAACCCAAAGAAATAATAGAAAGAGCTGTAATAAAAACAGCATTGGTTTGATTCATAATGCTAGTCGATTGGATAGTGTTTCGCCCGAAAGGCGATATAAGGTAGAAAGCATTCTACGCTGCAAAGTTACTTTTAACATACGAATGATAAAACCTTATTTTAAATTCATTAATTTTGCGACAGTATTTACATTCATAACTCAATCATAACAATTAGGAATGGGCAAGAAAGTTTTAATCATTGGTGCAGGAGGAGTAGGCAATGTGGTTGCGAAAAAATGTGCCATGAATCCCGAGGTGTTTTCGGAGGTCGTGTTGGCCAGCCGTACCAAGAGAAAATGCGATGCCATCGCAGAAGAATGTGCTAAAATTGGTTTACCAACTCCCGTACAAACCGCACAAGTAGATGCCGATAATGTACCTGCATTGGTAGAACTTATCAACGAGGTAAAGCCTTGGATGATTATCAACGTGGCATTGCCTTATCAAGACTTAACCATCATGGATGCGTGTCTTGAAACAGGGGTGCATTACATGGATACCGCCAATTATGAGCCTAAAGATGTAGCCAAATTTGAATATTCTTGGCAATGGGCTTATAAAGAACGTTTCGAGCAGGCTGGTTTGATGGCTTTGTTGGGCTGTGGCTTCGACCCGGGCGTTACGCAGGTGTTTACGGCGTATGCCCAAAAACACCATTTCGACGAAATGCACTACCTCGATATTATCGACTGTAATGCTGGCGACCACGGAAAAGCCTTTGCAACGAATTTTAACCCTGAAATTAATATTCGTGAAATTACACAGAATGGTCGTTATTGGGAAAATGGCGAATGGGTAGAAATTCCTGCAATGTCTATTCATAAACCCATTGATTACCCTGGCATTGGTCCGAAAGAATCGTATGTGTTGTACCACGAAGAATTGGAATCGTTGGTGAAAAATTTCCCAACCTTGAAGCGTGCAAGATTCTGGATGACGTTTGGTCAACAATACATTACCCACCTGAATGTGCTTCAAAATGTAGGCATGACTTCTATCGAGCCTATCAAGTTTCAAGGCATGGACATCGTTCCGTTAGAGTTCTTGAAAGCGGTATTGCCAGAACCGGGTACTTTGGGCGAAAACTATACAGGCGAAACGTCTATCGGTTGCCAAATCAAAGGCATCAAAGACGGAGAAGACAAAACGTATTATGTATGGAATAACTGCAAGCACCAAGATTGTTGGAAAGAAGTGCAAGCACAAGGCGTAAGTTATACCACAGGTGTGCCAGCTATGCTTGGTGCAATGATGATGATTACGGGCGAATGGTTTAAACCTGGTGTTTGGAACTGTGAAGAGATGAACCCAGACCCATTCATGGCGATGCTCAATGTGCATGGCTTGCCTTGGAACGAGCTTGTCAATGTAGCTTTACCACACGAATATTAGGAGCTAAAGGTTGTTTTCATAAAAAAAGCTATCAGCAACTAGCTGATAGCTTTAACGAATCCGTAATAAATCCAACTAATAAGTATTTTTCAGATGCGCGCTAGTTGATTTCAACTAGTACGCATCTCTACTATGATGAGCGATAAGCCATTTCGTAAGGCGATTTGGCGTGTGGACCCAAAAATACCCTCGCATAAATACGCATAATAGCCAAGCCATCTACAATGAAACTCAAGGCGGTAAATGATGCCAAAATGATTTGGTCTTCATGAATATGCGTAAAAATCAAATCTTCTCCGACAAACGTTGGCGTAATAGGAAAACCCGAAACGCCCAAACAAGCCCCCAAAAATACAAATGCCAAGGTTCTATGCTTATGTACGTGTCCGTGAAAACGGTTCAAGTCTATGTTGTGTTCGAGCTTTTTCAAACGATTCAAACATACAAAACCTACGATTCCAGCCACTACAATACCACTCAAATACAATACGACGTGGTCGTAAGTAAAGTGTTCGTTGAACGAGATAGATAAAGCCACCCAAAAGTGGTTCATCACTACCATAACCCAACTCATTTGTGTTTTTCTTCGTTCGGTAAATGATTTTAAAACCATCAATAAACCTAAAAACGAAAATAAAATAGGTAAAAACACTTGTAAGCCTGCGGGCATGGCATCTCTAGCAAAAAGACTGATAATACCCAACACGTAGCTTATGACAAAGAATATCACAATACGATTGAGTGTCAAGAAGTTCAGTTTTGTACCAACGAGTTTCAAGGGATTCCAAAGGTATTGGTACATGAAACCATCTAAATTCCACTCATTTAAGCATAATATATAAAACGTGTAAGCTATTTTTTGTGGAAAAGAATCTTCTACCGAACGCTGGCGAGGCGTAAAATTGTAAAATTGCTCTCTGATTAAATAACTTACCACCGATGGCGATACCAACAATTGATAAGTACGTAAAAAAGCATTTCCTGCAAAATGGAACAAGGCAAGGTCTTCCCAACCCAAAGCTACTTCTATAAAAATGAGTCCAATCTGCGAAATAGAAGCATAAGCAATTTGGCTCTTAACCGACGACTGTACCCTTGCAATACCCGTACTCACAAGACTCGAAACCAAGCCCATCAAACCAATCAATATGCGTACCGATAACTGGTGTTCCCAGAAAGGGAAAGTTCTGAGTAAAATAAATACGCCTAAATGTACCGATAACGAGCCGTAAAAAATAGCAGAGGAAGGCGTTGGCCCTTCCATTGCTCTAGGAAGCCAAGACGAAAAGGGCAATTGAGCCGATTTGGCTGCCGCCGAAATCAAAAACATCAGCGAAATAAATACGCCTATTACGCTGTGCGATTGCAAATGCTCGTGTACCAACTCGAAGTTGTTGAGTTTGAGAAAAGTAATATTTTCATGCCATAAATGGTGACTCGCCCACATGGCTAAAATGATGCCCACATCGGCAATACGATAAATGGAAAAGACCTTCACCGCATTTTTTACAGGAATATAACGTTCTCTGTAAAAAGCAATAAGTAGAAATGAAGATATACCCAAAATTTCCCAACCAATAAAAAGCGTTTCTAAATTTCCTGCAAAAATGGCAATGTTATATCCTACATAAAAAAACCATATCGTATTGAAAAAACGCTTGTAACCACTTTCTCGGTGTAAATAATACCGACTATACAGCGTCACGAGAAAGGTCATCAACGAGCCTACCAATAGATACGTTGCCGTAATTCTATCGAAAAAAATATCGACAAAAAACTCATAACCAAGGGTTTTGAAAATGACAATATCTTTTACATTCAAAACCCTTGGCCCATCCCATAACCAATACCCAACAAAACCTAACGAAACCAATAAATGAAAGCCCACAAGGCTAAATGTAATACCAGAAAGCAAACGCTCTCGCTTGTCGGGTATGCCCAAGCTTATGAAAAAGCCTATGAGGGGGAATACGACAAAAAAATTGATGAGTGAATCCATAATAGTTATAAGTGTACCTTTTACAAGGTATGTATTCAATTGTTTTATTATCCCGAATAATGGTATCAAACAAGGCATCAAATGGCATTGAACACCGTGCTGTTTTGTTTGAAAATATAGTATTAAAACTTGTTCAAGGTTTTATTGAACAAGGTAAACTGGAAAGTTTTCTTGCGAACTTTCTAATAAACGCATCACATCTGTTACTACTTCAAGCTTTTGCGTAAGGGGCTGATAAGGGATAAATACCTCCTCTTTCAACAACGACAACGCCTTTGTTTCTGGATGAATCACCACCAAATTAACCCACTCGTTGGCAAACCATTCATACGTACTGGCATCTCTTTGAATCACGTCTAGCACTACTTCGCTGAAGTGTTCTACAATAATCAGAATACGTACAGGGTCGTGTATTTCAATCATCTGGCTAGGTAAGCCGGGCCGTAAATCGCCGTCAATACCATTGGCTACACCAATAAGTCCCATCACGTTGTGAGGTAATTTTGTGCCTGCACCAAGTTTTTGGTTGTCAACCCTAGAAAAATAGTATTCTAAATTGATACCGCCACAGACAGGTGCCGCCGCTTTCAAAATATTAAATAAGGCGTTCCCTTGTGGGTCAATACTGTAATCATACGAATTGAGAAACGAACGACGGTCGAGGAATACGCCTTTCGATAACGCCCTTCTTCCTACAATACACAAGGCGTTGGTGGCGTGGTTTAGTTCTGGACGAGGCTCAAACAATGATACCGAGCGTTGACGAATCAACTCATGGATTTGGGCTGGCGATTGTGTTGTATCAATCGACATAAATCTGCGAGAACGCTCTTTGGCATTGAGGTCGAGGGCTTTTTCCATGATAGCCATGTTTTGCCGATGCAAGGCCCAATTTTCTGCCGAAAGAAGGTCTTCGTCGAAAAAAACTACATCGTCTCGGGTGGTATCGTGCAAGCCGCCCAAGAATTGCGTTGTATCAGGAATATCAATGCCTTTGGTACGCAAAATTGCTCTTACTTCTGGGTTGTTTGCCATCGAGGCCACCACTCTTGCATTCACCGAGCCCGCTCTACCGCTGCAAGCACCGCAATCGTAAGCGGCATAATGAGGGTTGTTTACGCTACTAGAACCATGCCCAATGGCATATACCAAGGGGGCAAAGTCTTTCACCAAGCCAATACTATTGAGCAAGCCTTGTACTCGTTGTACTTTTTCTTCTAAATTAAAGCCAATCTGAAGTCCATTTTCTTGCTGCTTGAGGGCTTCAAAATCAACAGTTAACTTAGAAAATTTGTCCATGTGCTTCAGCGAGGAGGCTGTTGCAGGGCTCATCGAAGGACGTAGAATATTGATGAAAAGTTTGAAAGCCGACCAAAAGCCCAAGGTTTGAGAAATCAACCAACCGCCATAAAATGTATGCGAATGCTTGGTAAAATGGGCATCTTTTGGGCGTTTGGCCGTAGAGCCTAGTTCTTTGACCAAAAATTTAGGCTTGACTGGTGCCGGGCAAACTTTTGTATAAAATTTTCCTTCTTCTGGTTGGTAGTAAAATTCTACGCCAAAGAAACCGGGTGTGCCGAAGGTTTCGCAATGCGGGTCGAGGGTTTCTAAATGCCTGCGAATAGAGCATTCTCGGTCGTCGATGCAGAAAAGTGCTTGGAAAGTCTTTTGCGTAATGCTTTTACTTTGCACTTTTTCCTGTTGTAAGCCTGCCAATACTTGGTCGTAGTATGTCCATTCAAAGGCTTCTTGCCATAAGCGTAGCACTTCGTGCAATTCTTTTTCCTTTACATCGGCAAATAGTGCTACGGGTTCATGCCCAATTTTAGCTCCTAGTGGTGTCCAATTGCCTTTGAAATGGGCTTCAACAGCATCTATTTCCATGATAAGTTCTAGGTGAATGAGGTCTTGCAAACTCACCTGCTTGCTATCGAGGAGGGTTTCTGGACTGCTCTCAACCGTCGATACCATGCCCGACCAACCTTGATGGGCAAATTGTTGGTCGTATAGATAATGCTCGAATAAGCCTTCTGTTCCGACCAATATTTTCAATAAACTTTCAATGGTTTGTGAAGAATCGAGCAGTAAATTTTTTCCTTTTTTACTTTTAAAGAAACTCACTAAACTCGATTGTTCCATCATACGTACTGCTTCGAGCAAGCCTTTGTTGCGAACAGGAAAGCTCCAAATAGAAATTCCTTGGTCGAGATAACTACACAAAAGCCTAAACAAACGAGGATGTACAATAGAATCGAGGTCGATATGATACGATTTTTTCCAATAAGAACGCACATACCCGATGCGTGGTAGGGCGTGTTCGTCGTAATGTTTGTGTAATAGTTTGTCTTTCCAAACGGCTAGGCTTGCTTCACCTTTATGGTTGCGAATCACGTGTTCGAGGATGTCGGCTCGTACACGGTTTTGGGCATAAAGTGAGCGAAAATCGTCTAAGCCCAAGGATACTTTGTAGCCAAATATTTCGGAAGCATGACGGATGGCTTCAAAAAATTTGAAATGCTGGAAAGCATGAAGTGTGTTGTGATGCACAAAGTCTTTGAGTGGTGCTTGTGCAGGTAAATAGTGCTTGATGTCGTGAAGCACGTGGTGTTCATCGAACAAGGCATGTTGCATTTTCATTCTTTGTCTTTTACGCTACGGATGTATGTCAAAAAATCGGAATATGAGATTGTTGTAGGAGGCAAAGTGGACTCCCGTGGCAATGTTCATCAACAAAAATTACTGGGCACTAAGCGACAGGAGTATAATAAAGCTATAGCACTGGCTTTGTGCCTGTTGTTCAAAATGTTGTTTGTATGTGATAGTGAAAACGGATAAGATTCCTATGCAAAAATGCCTAGGCTCATAGTCGGAAGTTTAGATAAAGCACACAAAGTTGTTTCGCAAAATGAAACAAAGACGTGGTAAATGGATGAATGAAATTATTGAGGGATGGCTGGAAAGTAGAAATAAAAAGCGAGGGATGTGTACAAAGAACCCAAGTAGCACGAAGGTCGTTTTGACTGTCTTCTTCTGATTCTTCAGATTCTTTGAGCGACTCTTCGCCATAAAAACCTTTGTGTATATCATTGTTGGCGTGTATCCAAAACTTTTTGCTTGTAGTTGACTCACAGGTTGTAGGATTGTGACCCAAGGCAACAATCTTCAAACTTGCGAAGAATACAATCAAAAGAATTTTGCAGTACTTTGCCATACAAAAGTTCATAACAAAAAGTAATATTTCTCACTTCGACCACAATGTATCATTTTAGTTTAATATTTTACTAAAAAAAGTGATAGAATTTTAATTTTTATATGGTTTTTCTAATAAAAATTCTATTTTATATTTATTTTAGCCTAAAAATTTCATCCTAAAAAATGAGAAATGCCTCTTGTCAATCGCTAAGGATTTTTAGGTCAAACGCATGAGATTTCAGGGCAAACGCATGTTCAAAATTTTTGCTATATATAAGGTTGTTTAGCCAAATTTACTTCGGTACACTTTTCGTAACTGTCTGATAATGTATCAAAAAACGACAGAATTTTGTAGGACTGCCAAATAAAATTCTATCATGCGTTTGCCCTAATGAGATTTACAAAAAAGTAATAATAGACGTATCTTTGCTACATAATGACAAATATACGAGACTATTTTTCAAAAATTGAAGACCCCCGAGCGGTTCTAAAGTGTAAACATAAGCTATCAGATATAC
>JAAFJE010000037.1 GCA_013298025.1 Cytophagales bacterium
TTCTTGCAAATCAAGGTTTTGTTCGAGATTTTTGGGAAATCCCGCCTGTTTTTTCATCATGTCTATGCTTACCCATCCTCTCCACTTGCTGTTCATGTTTCTGGCTATGCCTTTGTAGGTTTCGCCTCCGGGGTCGTCTTTGTCAAAAACATAACCTCCTTCATTTGCCAAGATTAATGCCAATGCTTGTTTAAAATCTGCCATTATATTACAAATTATCATTTCCAGTATTGTTATTTGCGGTGTCATTAATATTAAATATACTTTTAATTTTGACTATCAACAGTCTAAATAGTTCAAGTATAAGTTTGGGGACATAACCTTTAGTTTCCTTCATGATGGAAAGAATAAGCTCTACAAATCCCATTCCAGCTATGCCAGAAAAAAAATATACACCCAAACAATATGAGCTTTGTAAATCACAACCCTTTAATTCACAAATGTATGGAGCTACATAGCAGGCAAATGAAAATCCACCCGTGGCGTACCAAAATTTATCAATTAAGGTTCTATCTTTTAGCTGCGTAGTAACTAATAAAGCCCCACTAAACCCAGCTACAATGTGTGGGTATTCAACCCCTAATGCAAACAATCTGCTTATTTGAAATAAGCAGATAATTAAATCAATCGTCATACCAATAATTTTATTACTCATCTTGCTCATTTTAGTTTAGTATATGGATAAGTTTATAATACATAATGACTACGCAAATCGCCAGAAACTTTATGTTCAATGCCATAAACATCCTTATATGTAAATACGATGTCGGAAGGTTCATAAGAACCTGTGGGAAGCGTAAATACGTTTGAAAAGTTTTCATTGTGGAACACTTTAAACGTTTTTTTAAAGCCATTTTTATTTGTGCTCAACGTAACAACAATAGACTCACTGGGGTCGAGTCGTGGCTCAGAAGCAAATACCCAAATTTTGTTTGATTTTATCCTACCCATAACGATGATCTCATTTGAAGTATCGGCAGGCTTATAGGCCACAAAACGTTTATTTCCAACCCCAAATACATCACCTACGTCACTAATGTATTTGATATGACATAATGCCCATGTCATATCCTCAAATTGTGACATTTGAAAAAACTGACTACCATAACCACTACCTTTATTGGTGGCTACTGGTGCAGCACCTTCATTTGGATGCCTAACATTTAAGTAGTTTGTAAAAACTTCATAAAATTCAGTAAGAGCAAAAGAAGTCAAGACAGAAAATTCAATTTGATATGGAGTCAGTGGTCGAGCAGTATTTGAATACGCTGGAAACGCACCCTCTGCTTGGTCTTTCAAGACAACTCCAGTCTTTACTGGTATATCAGATAAAGGTGTGTAAATATCTGAATTACCACGATATTTTTTAGCGAGAGCAATATTAACGAATATCGTATAGGAAATGGACGAATACATTTGTACAACAGCCCAAAATACTTCTGGCACACGATTATTGGTATAGCCATAACTTGGATCTGTTTCTATCCATCCACCATTTTGGGTGTCTATTAAAAATGTAACATTTCTACCTCTAATTTGCTCAGAAAATTGACTTAAACGCCATTTTCGTTCACCATCTTGGTCGATAATGATATTATTGCCTTGTTTTTCATACTTCACTCCACTTGGATACGGAATATTGAAGTTGATGCCTGCGTTTAAAATAACGCAATTTGCATCACCTAGAGCATTGAGATCAGCATATTGACTAAGTTGTTCGGCTGATGCACGAATACTATCCGATAATCTGGGAAAATATTTCAATTTCCATGAAACGTTTTCATTTTGCCGCCCCGAATATATACCACCACCCCAGTTTACAAATTGTTTGCCACAGTAAATAATTCTGAGAGGATTACCTTGTGCCAATGCCTCTAATCCCATGCCTTTAAAAATTAGCTGATTTGCTAAACCAGAGTTCTCTATAAACTCTTCGTTGAAAAAAAGAATGCCAGCCTTTCGTAAAGTAGGATTACCAGTAATACCGTCAGATGCAAATTTATCCAAATTATAATACGCACGACCTATAGCGACATACGCATCTTCTGTGACAGAATTAGGGTCATACATTCTTATTACACCAGGATTATACGAATACGTAAAATCAGTTGGTTCTGTACCAAATAAACAAGCTATTGTTCTTTCTTCTACAAAAGAACCCTCTGGAGAAGGTACAATATCATTGACATTCACCCCAAGATAGTTTGTGTAAGAATATTCAATAGCTGAACTGGTTTGATTGAAAAGCGTATATTCTTGAATAATTGCTGCATAAACAGCACTTGGATGAGCCGTTTTTACCGAATTGATAGCAGTGACTAATAAAGAAGAAAAACCTGATAAATACACAGACTTTTGCCTTTTAGCGTCCATTAGTTCGTTACCATCAATAGCATTATTATCTGTGGCTGTCCAACCGTGAAGCATTGCATCGGTTGGGCTACCTTCATCAAGCCATCTTGGAGCTCCAGCCCCCCAAACAGCCTCTAAACCACTAGGTAATGTAAATGATGGGATTTTATCCCAATTTATTTTACGGTCTGTCACGTGCAATGAATCATCAATTTTGACAATCTTTGGCAGTGTAGTTATACCTACACTATCAGTGACCTTCACTCTAAAAATACCATTAGGAACGTCATTAAACGACGTTGGTGTTTGTGAGCCTATCGGAATAAGCTCAATAGTATAGGGCGGAGAACCACCCTGAATATTTGATATTTGAACCGTTTTAGCCATTATTAAATAACATTAATTTCAAAAGTTATTATTTCCTCTGTTTGTAGTTGAGCAGTTCTTCTAATCAATTTTGTATCACCTACCATAAAGGTTTCCCATCCTTCTGGCGTAACAAAACTACTAGGGTAGGATAGCCCATTATTACTTGTATCTTCGGCCGCAAAACATGATTGTAGAGGCAGTACATTAATAGGAGTTACATCACTTCGTAGAGCCATATTTCTACCTCGTGGAATAAGCTGCAGAGGCGAGTAACTAAATACCTCAAACAACCACCAAGAACCATTGAAATATTTTGTAATCAAGTCATTTCCTGTCGTAGTCCAGACACCTATGATTTGTTCGTTTTGTAAATTGCAATAAGATGAAGAAGGGATTGTTATTTGAGAAGGTATAATACTTGCAATCTTAGTTTTCATGATATAACAAACAACAAAATATGGGGGTCTATTTTCGTGCGGAGAATCAGACCCAATATATTCATCATTTATTGGAGTGGATAGAACGTCTGGCTCTACACCAGAGCCAACAGCATCAGCAGTTAGAGCGGTCGTTACACTACCTAACTGTGAGCGTTTTATTAATCCACCCTTACCAGGCAAAAGCTCTTCTGTATGCCGATGCGATGGCAACTGTTCAACCGTTAAGCGAACTTCTTTGAGGCCACCTGTTTTGGCGGGAGAATTATAGTCAAGTACATTAGGGTCATAACCAACCATGAATCTTCCTCGCATATCGGGAGTACCATTGATTCCGTTGCATAGAGCCCAACCATCAAGGTTATCTTTTCCTCTGCCAGTTTCATCGAATTGCTCAATACTTCCAGACCACATAAGTATTACACCAAGGGGTAAAATATTGAGTGAAGCTCTATTGTAAATCGCTGGATATAGCAACTCAGCATATACGTTTTCGTAAGTATTAGTAAAGCCGATAGTAGTTAGGGGTATAGAATCGCCAATAGCGACTTCGTCAGTTATTTTAGCTCGGTATTTAATAATACCTGCTCTTTCTTCTGAAATTAGATCAAATGTGCGTTCACCTAGCAACTCTGGCGAATCCTCAACAAGCTTTGTATTTGCAGTAATAGAAATGTTACTAGCCCCTTGATAAGCTATCACTTTTCCGTTTAAAAACACAAGAGCCGAAGATATATTGTATGCACCAGTTGTACCCGAAATAGCTCCTCCAGAAATTACAAATGCACCTTTGCCTTGAAACTGGCGTTCAAAAGCTTCAAAATGTGACTGCAAAACTTGAAGATCATCATTAGCAAATCTTCTACGCCCCGTCAGTAACGTAGTAGCTGTATGCCCAATTAATTTTTCCATCAGTCAATAATTTTTATAGTGTAAGTTCTACCAGCATTACGATAAGCATCAACAACAGCCTTGACTGTTTTAATCGTGTTGTCGTTTATGTATAATGAACTACTAATCTTAACTTGAAAGTCGTAAGGAGTAATAGTTTCTTCAATGGTAGCTAGTGAAGTTGTGGCATCTTCTGAAATTAAACCAACAGATAGCATATCTTCCGCTATCAGTTTTTCTTCGATTAAAGTAGTTATAGGCAAATCAACATTATATTCATAATCTTCAACCAAGATACCAGTCGGTACAGGTATTGTATGCTCAGGAGCTTCATTATCCTCAACAATGTATAGTCCTAATGCTGCACGTAATAAGATAGCTTGACCATTCTTATTTTTCTCCTGAATACTATATAAACGATAGTCTAAAAACAATGCGAAAAGCGTTTGTATAGGACTTATAAGTACTTTAAGATAAGCGAGTAATACAGGCTTACTAAGCACACGAGGTACAATGAAATCGACTAGCTTAGATGTGTTGAATTTATACTGCATTGAGTGTTATTTCTGATTTTAAACGATTTAAAACTATATGACCAGCAACAGTAGCATACGATTTATTATTAATACCTTGAGGTAGATTGTAAATCTCAAATATTGGCAAATCGTTGTATTGTGTAGCAAGCATATAAATGAGTTTAATATCGACAACTCTAACATCCTTCAATAGTGCCGCTTCAATATCTTGTACATGAATAACACCATCCCAATTGAGATTTTTTAGATAATTATCCACAATATCAAATACCTGTTCCTTTGTAATTTGACCCATTTTGGGAGTATAATCAACTTGAGCTTTAAATATTAATTTTTCAGCCGGAAACGACTGGACAACAATTTGAGTACCAGCATCACGCATACTTTGAATATAACTCGTAAATGCAGCTATTTCTTGAGGTGTAAGTACCTGCAAATTAGGGACAATGCCTTTATTAACTTTAATGTATAATCTCCTTGGCGACTCTCTTACAGTCGCACGTGTAATGATTTTTTTGGTATCATCGATTACTTCATATCGAGGTACAAAGGTATCTGTTACTATCAAGTTTTGAGGGGAATCTACTGAGTATTGAAATGCAAGGGCTATTTGCTGATACCACTTCCCTGAATGAACTCTTGAAGACAAAATCAATTGATTGATTTCATCTTTATGAGTATCAAATATCCTCTCATGTAAATGAATTGATAGCGCTACAATGTATGCAAACAGCTTCCAAATTGCCGTTTGGCTTGTTGAATCTAAATCATCCAATTCTCTACGAGTGAGTTTATTTTGTAAAATCTCATCATATATTTGATTAACTGTTCTTGCCACTGATAACCGAATGTTTAAATTTTTCGTAATAATCAACTATTGCTTGCTTATCGGGTTCTTGATTAATCATCAATACCATACCTGAAACAAGTACACTCTCAAGGCTCAAAGATTGGTTATCTTCGAGTAATTTAACTACTCCCTCTGCTGCTCCGTAGTATTGTAGAGCTATATCGAATATATTTTGTCCTTCTTTAACTATTATAGCTTGCATCAATAGAAAGTTGAGAGTTGATATACTTAACAGTTTTTTTCAAAACCCCATCAGCCATAAGTTGAATATTTACAATATGTAGCATCTTTGTAATGTCCGATATATCAGATTTTAAAAACCGATTCAAACCCATTCCAGCCGCAGGGTTTTGCTTCCAATCTCCTGCGGCTGTAGATGCAAGTAGGGCGACGTGTTGGTTATCAGAATTAGTAATTTGAAAGTCACCTCCAACAATTTTTAGATCATTATCAAAAAAAAAGTCTTTCATTAATTTAATGCTTAATTTTATCGTTTTCAAGGTTTGTTATGGATGGAACTTTATTAGTTGTAACGGCGGCTTTAAGAGCAATTTGAAGTAAATCAGGCGACCCCATTGCACTAGTTGAAACCTGATTGTTGCGAATAACTGTATCAATACTTTTCATCCAGTTTATCATATCTGTGAGTAGCTGCTCCAAAGGCTCAACCTTTACAAGACCTTTGTTTTTTCCCCCATTAATTTGGAGTTCTTGAGTTATCATTTTAGTAACACCGTTCTCTATTACAAGCTCAAAATCGCTATTCTTGATATGAATTTTTTGTATCTCAGACATTAAAATTACAATCCAAGCACCTTGAAAATATTCGGCAATCAATACATCTGAGCCAACTTTCGGATAATTCACAATAAAATTTTCAGCATTATCATCAATAATAGCCGTCAGACGTATATTAGACACTTCTAAGTCATCATCTATTTTTGCCGAAAATGTTCGATTATTTTCTGAAATACTCAAGACAACACCTTCCTCAACTTTCAGCATTTCTGATTTCAATAATTCAACTATAGCTCTTCTTACATGTGTCATAACTTTATTGAAATGTCAAGCTCCCGGCGAAAACCAGAAGTATTATAAGTTGTAGTTACTTTATCGACAAAATATAAACCTTGTCTTTCTCTGTATCTTGGGTCGAAAATTTCCACTGTTTCACCATGTTGCACGTATGGGACACCAAATGTTGTTATTGAACCTCTATAGCCCTCATACTTATATCGTTGCAAGTCAGACATCGCTATTTTACGTAATGATGATTCTGAATCTACATTATAGTAATGAAGCGTTCTCTCCTCTCCATCGGCATCACCAACCTCAATCTCAATTTTTTTATTATTAGGTAGGCGACTCACAGCTCTTACTTTCAAACGCACATCACTGGTCTTTAAATACTTTAAATCTTCTTCGATTACGTTGCGAAAAATCTCATATTTAGTACCGTTTGTAATCCTGTCAGCGAATGGTAATCCAGCATATAATACTCCCTTTCTAAAATAGATAGCAAGACCATATTTGTCAACAAGCTCCTGCAATACACTAGCCTTAGTTGCCCTACGAATGATGTAATTCTCGATAGAAATATCAGGTAAATCAATCGTTTTAATATCGGGTAAAAGGTCTTTTAAAAGTGTTTTCAAATCCGTTTTTTTGTAGCTTTTTGAAATATTACCTTGTCGTTTAAGTTTGTATATTTCATCTTCGCACTCAAGCGTAATTTTTACACCTGTTTTAATTTCAGCAATATATCCAACAAACTCCGTTTGAAATTTTGAATTATAGCCAAGTTCCACCCTAATACTCATTCCAGTCTTAAAATAGTTATCAAGTTTTATGGCTGTACGCTCAAGTACTGATTCTGATTTTAAAACGCCCCTTGTGGGCAACTCAATCGTACAATGGTCTGAAAGGCTTTTCCAAGTTGACTCTATTTCAATTGAATGAGCAGAGCGAATAACCTTATTATTATCGACTGTAATTCTACAACACAGGTAAAATGCCATCTTTTAATTCGAGTTCAATGGGTTTATCAGAATATGAGTTAAACTCAAATGGTATCACATTTTCTACGCCTTCTGTTGGCATAAAATCAAAGCTTTCAATAACTATAAAATGAATATCGAACATCAGTAAAAACTCACATTCAACCTCAAGTGCTTCATTGAGTCTAAATAAGCGATTCAGGTCAGCTACCTGATATTGAGGTAAGCCCAACTCATCAATAATTAGGCCTGCTACTTGTACTTCGTAATATTGAAATCCAATAATTTCATGAACAGCATTGTCTTGCCCAGCAAGTGCTGTAGTAACGATATTCTTACGACCCGAAACCTTCATTATTGCGGCTGGAATAATCATGCCGTTTAGTTTCAGGTCATAGATAGTTGTCAACTTGTCGAGCCAAAATGAACTATCTTGATTTTGACTTACCTCAAAATCATAAACTGATTGCTCGACATACCCTTTATCAGAATGCTCCGCATTTAACCGATTAAAACGCTGCAGCTTTTGCAAGGCTTTTTTGGGTAAGTCAAGTTGCGACATACCCGAAAAAACATCAATTATTATCATCGTGTAGCAAGTTGGGTTGCACCATTCAAGGTTCTTAGTAGCATTTCTTCCAAAAACCGCTCAATATCTCTTGTACCTTCCTTCAAAGATGTTGTATGAATAGTAATACCACCTTTATTCATTGCATCATATTTGATATTTATATTGATTGGTCGGCTACCGCCCTCATTTATCTTTTTTGCATCTTTTTTCGCTTCTGGTGGTGCAGACATACCAGTACCACCAAGTCCGCCAGTAGAATTACTCAAACTTCCAAGTGTAGTGCCAATACCACCAGAGCCAACTTTTTCAAGTTTTTCTTTTACATCTATGCTTACGCTTTTCTTGTCGAGCAAGCCAACAGCTTCGAGCAATGCCACAATTTTATCATAAACCCACTCAACACCTTTTGCAATTTTACTAAAAGCCCAAGCAACTTCCTCAAGCACTCGTAAACCTAAACCTCCAAGCTTTTCTAATATCCATCCAGCCAGTTTTATCACTAAACCGACTACCGGACCAAGAATCTTCCAAATAACGCCAAGAATTGTAGTCAAACTTTGCAAAACACTACTACCCAAAGAAAAAATTCTTGATAGCATATTCCCCCAGTCAACAGCCCCCACAAGCATAGTGATAACATCTATTGTAATAGATGATAGTAAATCCCACCAACTAAATAAAGTTTGCATGTATGCCTTAAATGGTTCTATTGCTTGACTTAAATTACTCACTAATGCACCAAGAGCTGGTGAGAGTTTTGCGAATCGGTCACGAATAAATGTGGCAATAATATCAATATAAGGAAGTACCTTCTCTATCATTTCCATGAAAACAACACCGATTTGAATAACAGTAGGTAACAATTGTTGTCCTATACCTTCCTTCAACATTTGAAATTTATTACTCAACCGTGTCAATTGTGACTGTGGAGATTGAACTGCTTTTACCGCTTCATCTCCAAATGTCTTCTTTAATTCATTGGCAAATTTGGGCAAAAAATCAACGGCCAACAGTTCTCCATTTTGCATCATTTCCATGAGTTTGCCAGTTGATACGCCCATGCTCCTCGCAGCTATACTTAATGCTCCGGGTAATCGTTCACCCAATTGACCTGTCAACTCTTCTGCACTTACTTTGCCTTTCGACATAATCTGACTAAGAGCAAGAAAAACGCCCTCTGTGGTATCAGACGAAAGGTTCATAGCTGATGTTGCCATTGATACCCCTTCAAAAATATCTCGCATAGGTTGTCCCTGTAGTGCAGTGTCTTTAAACGCTCCTGCAACAGATGTAAATGCTGATCGAGTTTCGGCAAGTGGTAAGTTTAATTTGTCAATAGTTCTGTACAAAAATGAAAAATTCTCAGCCGCATCCTTTCCTGATGCAAATTTAATTACTCTCATAGCCCCATCTACATTTAGGGCTGCATCAACAAAATCCTTCCCTACATTAATAGCTTGTTGACCAAACGACATCAATGTTGAGCCAATGCTCATACTAGCGGCTAGTGTACCAACTTTCATAAAGTTGTTAAATGAGCCACTCATGCCGTCAAGCCCACGAGATGCCCTGCCCGCAGCCGATTCTACTCTATCTTGTACAGCAGTAAGACCGTCGAGTTTACTAACAAGATTCCTAACTTTACCGCCTATACGGTCGGCAACGGCAGAAACCTTGTCTTGTAACGATATAAGGTAGTGAAGTCCTTTCATTTTGGTTTTGATTCTTGCTCCCGAATGTAAGCCAAAGCTTTAAATGTTAGTACCCAACGTTCATCATCTAGGTCTTCGGGGTTAATTCCCAAATGATAACGTATCAATGTGTTAATGTAAAATATCCAATGCTCGCCTTCTGGCCGAAAAATCGTATCATCTACAAGCTCTTGCAACTGCTTTTTTTTACATCAACAATGGCTTCGATATGTTCACCGATAGACAGCAGTTTACCTGTATCAGTTTTAAAGCTTTCGTCACCTCCCAGCCAACAGTTTTTTACGATCGTTTCAATTGCTTTTAGCGTATTTTTAGTGTTGGATAAAAATGCTTCAAGCGTAGCTTTATTTGGTGCATGCAAATAACACTTTGCTCCGTCCTCTGCTTCAATACAGAATACAGCACTATGTTTAGCTTTCCAGTCAGCAATTTGCTGTTCTGACACATCATGGTTGTTCATTGCGTAAATTGATTAGTTGAAAAAATAAAAAACGTCAATCTTGATAAGAAATATCGCCTATTGTGATAGGAAGGGTGTATTCAAAGTGGGGATTTTCACTTTTAAACTCCTTTTTATGCTCACTAAAACAACACCCTGTAAGCCTATCTACATAAATAATATTATCCTCGTCTTGGTACTTCACAATGATTGTCATATCTGAAATATCGGTAAGGTCTGAGCGTTTTGGAATCGCCTTTTGCAATCGGATAATTTCATTATGTGTGATCATCAATTCCCCATCATACGATTTTGAACCTTTGATTATTGCCGCTGGCTTAGAGCGACCCAGTACGTACTTTTGCTGAACATCTCGCTTGATACTATAATTGATAGAAGTAGCTTCAATGAGTTTACCATTGAGTGTAATCTCTATCGACTCATAGCTATATTCTTTGCCATTAATTGCCATTTTAGTTGGGGTTTTAGATAACTTTTGAAAAACCAATTTTTGCCACAATATAGCGAGCAACACCAACGGAAACGATACGGAGTTCAACCACAATTTCATTAGTTGTAAGCACATCTTGCTCAGGATTAACATACGCCTCAATAGCCGTAATTTCTCCTGCACGAACCATTTCTAAATCAATTGCACTCTCTACTTGAGCCTCAAAATTTTTGATTGTCAAGACTGACAATTTACCTGTGTCTGGGTCAACATATACCTCATCAAGCATATTTTCAGCAAAAACTCGTCGGGTAATGGTAGCCGCCTTATTAACCGTCCTGTTACGAGAAATCCAAGCATAATCATCTGTAATAGCCGTACAAGTTGGGTCATCCGAAAGATAAAATCCAGATAATTGTGGATGCTTTACCGCAATAATATATCCTTTGTCCACTACCGAGTCTATGACAACCTGATTCAAATCTGTAATCAGTTGACCCGACGACGATGCTAAATTATCTGTGTATGCCAAGGCACCGTTTTTAACACGCCCAATATTACGCTGTACTGGAATTGCAGAGCACAAACCTAGCACGTACCCAACATCTGCATAGTTGGCTACATTAACCAAAAATGTGTAGGTAGCATTTGTAATCGACACCGTACTTGGGATAGCCGTTGGTATATCATTTTTCTGAAAGGCTACTACACTTACACCCGGGGCTGATTTTGTACGTAAATTGAACAACGTATTATGCGTCAAATCAACACCTCTTCCTTCAAGGAAGAGGTGAACGGGTCGTCCTGCTACAAATTCACTATCTACTAAAGCTTGTGCTTTAGTAATATCTGATGATAAACTTGTAGCTACGCCATTGGCTTTTGTTTCAACAAAATTTGGATTTAGAGCTACGCCAATAAGCTTAATTGCTCCGTTTTGTTGCTGCAAATATCCTTTTAAAGCAGTGTAAAGGCTACTACCAACGGTAAATAGATTATCGAACGTTGTTGTAAGATTTACGTGCATCACATGCAACTTACTACTTGAGGCAAGAAAAAACTTTTCAACGTGATGTTGAAAAAGAATACCATGTTCGGTGTCATAATCTGCATAATTCAACAAGAAATCATCATAGCCTGTAAACGATTGAAATAGCTCATTGGCTTCAATAGATGTCTGTGCATTTTGCCCACTATTTGAAATCGCATAAATACCATAAGTGGCAATAATTAGTAAAGATTCCCCATCGTTAGATGGAGTGATACCGCCCAATGCCCCGTTTTTTTTCTCAATAGTAACTTTAGCTAAACCACTCATTTTTTTAAGGTTAAATCTGGTTCTATTTTAATTTTTGCCGCATCATTAGTACGTTTCATTGAGTTGTCAATAAATTCATAACGATATGTACTTACGTGAGTGACAACATTACTATGATTAGTGTCAGGTATGTCACTCACTGACACAAAGCCAGCGCTAGATAGTTTCTGATACACCTCATCTACAAACAACAAGTAAGCAGTTGAGTTACTTACATTACCTGGCTGTGTTTCATACACCTCTGTAACAATGTAAACATTGACAGTCGCTTCACCCTTTCTTACGCCCGATGACATTGAGGTCCAAATCACCGATGCTGTGTAATACACAGACGGCGCAAATAAAGGAAACTCATCAGAATTTTTTACTTGATTATTCCAAACATCTACAAGCTCAAAAGAAGTTATTGAGCCTAAAAGCGTAGCGATATAATTATACAATTCTTTCACGCCAAAGACCGCTTAAATTGTTTGTATTTGCTGCTGTGAGAGGCGGCCAAATCCTCAGTCCAAAAACCATTGCCATCAAATGTTACAAATACATCATTTTTATCTTTGTACTGTTCAAAAATAGCTCGTGCAACCGAACGAGCTAAATCCCAATCATCCGATGGTGCTTGCTCTGCCGATGGTACTTGCTCATCCGATGGTGCTTGCTCATCCGATGGTACTTGCTCTGCCGATGGTGCTTGCTCTGTGGTTTCTTTGGTGGCCTCTTTAGCCACCAAAGTTTTGTTACTTTTTCCTGACATGATAAAAAAGGTTGGTTTCTTACTTATGATTACTAGACCGCAGGAGCTTGTACAATAGCACCAATACCCTCAGCGTTTGCTCTTGCTTTTCGTCCTCCCATTCTGACTAATGCCGAATAAATATCTCCATAGTACAGAGGGTTGTCGGGATCTTGAAACAGCTTGATTTCACCAATAGCCCGCTCAACGCAGTTTTTTTGCCAACAAATCACTGAATCACAGTCACTGCTGACCGCAACGGCTTCGGGAGCTTTTACAACCCCTGCGGTGGTGTAAGATAATGTTGAAGATCTTTCAAGAATAATAAAACCGTATAGCTTTTCAATCTTACCTTCCTTAATTGAAATCTCTCCGCCAAAAGCACCATCTCTTACCTTCAAGTCTGGGTCATCCAAAAGTTGAGAGTGCATCTCTGTTGAAAGCAAAGCATAACGCTCGTTTTTAGACACCTTTTGCTTGTTAAATAATTTTTGCATGGCCTTCAAATCCTCCTTGATAAACAGCTTCCGATTACCTGTTGTACCGTCTAAATGACTTAAAACGCTATTACCTGTGGTACGAATAACAGCAGCAGCGGCAGTAGTTCCAGCACCAGCGTAAGCAAATTCACGTACCCATTCGTACAGTAAATTATCGCTTGCTGCTTCACGTAAAGCCTCTATGTGTTCGCCAAGTACAGAGTCCATTTTGGAGTAAGACAACTCATAGTTCTCAGCATTCGGAATAACTGTAGGCTCGGTCGTAAACTCGTCAATCACATACACAATATCGGTATCTACACGTTTGTTGACAGTCGCTGGCAAATTAGTCCGGTTTTTCACGACCGTAGGCTTTGAGCCAGCTTGTGGCAACACCACAATTTTACCATTCTGAACATTATCATCTGCAATACGAGCATAGTTGATAAATTCGTTGTCTTTGAAGAGATTCCCTTCAATGTACTTTCGCCAAATCGCTAAATTTAAAGGCATATCAATAAAAATTTAAGTTTTTTGATGTAATGCCAGCCTACTTGCCTAAACTTTCGGCTGGACTTCTGGGCGGTTATTTCTTATGAAACGCTATCCTGAAATTGCTTGAACGTTGTAGGATAGTTTTTCTTCAAGTCGGCAAGTACATCTGGTTTATGCTTCATAAACCACATATAACCTTTTGAACGATGCTCATTGTAAGCTTTCAATGTTTCGTTTTCTTCACCTTGAGCTTGAGTATCTCTGGGCAACTGCACACCTTTTTTGGCATCAATAAGGCTTTTGACAGCATCGAAATCCGATTTAGCCAGTTTTTTGTAGCTATCTGCTTCGCCAGGCGTAATCTTTTTGGCTTGTACTGCACCATCAATAAGCGTGTTTATCTTCTGTGTTTCAGCCTCTGATTTGAGTGCTTCATTTTCAGATTTCAGAACACTTACCTCGGTCAGCTTTTTACTTACCTCTGCTTCTGCATTGTTGGCACGCTGCTCAAGCTCGCTGATTTTTTTCATCACTAAATCTTCGGTTTGTTGCTCCTTCGCAACAAGACCAAGCCTTTTGAACACTTGTTCCATATTTTTCTTTAAAAATTGGTTGCTAAAAAAATCAATTCTGACAATCTCTGGCAATTCAGATTCTTGCTCTTGTCCTTCGATTTTCGATTTAATAGACTTCTCAATAACTAGGCAGTCTTTATTTGATGGAATCGACACGCAGCTGATCTCAAGAAGCTCCCATTCTGTAATCACTCGCACACTTCCCTCTTCATGAAACTTTAGGACTCTTGCTCTTATTGAAAACCCACGCATGACACCACGATCATA
The DNA here is from genome assembly GCA_013298025.1 of Cytophagales bacterium. Taxonomy (GTDB): domain Bacteria; phylum Bacteroidota; class Bacteroidia; order Cytophagales; family Spirosomataceae; genus Flectobacillus. The sequence continues at coordinate 14,470 of JAAFJE010000037.1, forward strand.
CTTACCTTTGATTTTAAGGGCTACCTCGTCTAACTCATCCCACTGTATCTCACCAACAAGCTGCGAATTTTCAATACGCAAATTAATTACAGTACCAACCGGAAAACTTTCATCATTATGCACAAACAATAAAACTGGGTTGGTATTAAAGCGTGAAAAGTCCCCCCCATCAAGCTTCATAATTTCATTAGCTGCATCTATCCGTTCGGTTGAAAATATTGCCTTCATTGATTTTTTGTTAATTTCAATTGTGAAATTATTGCTTAAAACACTAACTGTAAAATAGAATTACTGCCCTTAAATACCTTTTTTTGCTCATCATTAGCTTATTTCACTCTATTATTAAGATATTTGATAAAAACATCATTCTTAGCAATAATTTCTTGGCGGTTATTATGCAAAACACAGATATAAACCTACAGGAGAACTTCAATCTCCGAACGGCTAAAATGCCTAGAGGCTATGCCGATTTTGTCGCATCACAGCTAAAAGTACCCACAAAACGGGTCTATAAAGTTCGCTATGGAGAACAAATAGACAAGCAAGTTGAGCTTGCCTTATTGTCATTAGCAATAAAATTTAAAGAGGAGCAGGAAGAGTTATCAAGAAAAATAATAGAGCTAAAACAGCGAACTAGCAAACAAAGCGCTAGTAGCCAACTAGCGTTATTCTAATACACTTTTAAATACCTTTTAAAACTCGAAAATGAGCGACTTTCACACAAGAATGGATAAATTATATACCTATTAAAAAAAACATCCTTAAAAACAGTTTTTTAGGCAATTAAAAATCATAATGAACAATAGTATGGCAACGAAAGAAAAAGGAGTAAGTAAGATAAATCAGATAGAAATAGCGAAGGCTCTTTACATTGAAAATATCATGACTCAGCGTGAGATTGCTAACCTTGTGGGCATAAATGAAAACACTTTAAAATCATGGATTGACAAATATGAATGGAAAACACTCAGAGGGGCTAGAGAGTCAGGAAGGGGCAAAATCCTTGCAAACTTGTTAAAGAAGTTAAGTGAGTTGACAGAAAAAGACAACTACACATTTGATGAAGTCTTAAAGGCTACAAAATCAATTGACTATTTTAGCCCGAATAAAATTTCCATTTCGGGACAAATCATGAGCATCAAGCAATTTATGTCATTCCTACAAGAAACTGACTATCCAATTTCAAAGTTAATCGCTGACAAAAAATTGTCTGAAACATTTATTGAAAACCTTGTAAAAAATGCTATCACAACAAGATAAAAAGCAAATAGCCAAACAGCTTGATGAGTTTCATCGTCTTTGTGAAAGTATTAGGCAATCGACGTATGTGCCCAAGGACAAAAACGAAAACGACAAACAAGCTCGTATTAAGAAGCTCCTTACTAACTACGCCGATTTCGTTGAGTATTATTTTCCGCACTATGCAACCACCAAGCCAGCAAAGTTTCATAAAGATGCTGCCAAGCGTGTTTTGAATGACAAAAAATATCGTGGTGCAGAAGTCTGGGCAAGGGGTCATGCAAAATCCGTAACCTTCAATATATTAATACCGATGTGGCTTAAAGCCAAAGGTGAGCTTCGCACAATGGTATTAGTGGGCAAAAGTGAGGACAATGCAAAAGAACTTATCAGCGACTTACAAGCGGAATTAATGAGCAATCACCGCTATATTGCTGACTTTGGCGAGCAATTCAACTTTGGAGATTGGCAAGAAGGTAAATTTACGACAAAAGACGAAATTGCTTTTTTTGCTCGTGGGCGTGGTCAATCGCCTCGTGGACTTCGCAAAAAGCAATTTCGCCCTGACTATATCGTTTGTGACGACATCGACGACGACGAACTTTGCGAAAACCCTAAGCGTGTTCGTAAGCTCGTCAAGTGGATTCTCGAAGCCCTATTTCCAACAATGGACATGGGGCGTGGCCGTTTTGTTATCGTTGGTAATTTGATAAGTAAAAATTCAGTAATGGCTGCAATGATGGCCAATACTGCAATGAAAGTAAGCCAAATTAATGCACGAGATAAGGATGGCAACCCAACTTGGAGCGAAAAATACACCAAAGAAGAACTTGACGATGTAGAACGCTTTCAAGGCTATATCTCATTCCAGAAGGAATACATGAATAACCCGATACAAGAGGGTACAGTCTTTAAAAACGCTTGGATGAAATACAAGCCAATGGCACGCCTACAAGGATACGAAACCCTCGTAGCGTATTGTGACCCATCTTTCAAAGGCTCTTCAAAGAACGATTACAAAGCAATTGTATTGATTGGCAGAACCCGAACCGAGTTTCATATTATCCGTTGTTTTGCTCGACAATGCTCCGTTAGTGAGATGGTGAAATGGTACTTCGACTTGTGGGATTGGGTGACGGAAAAAGGAGCGGTTGCATCCTACTGGATTGAAGGCGTTTTTATGCAGCATGATTTACTTTTTGATGCCTTTCAGCACGAAGGCCTTGCGCGAAAAAGACAATTACCGCTTAGACCCGACACAAGAGCAAAACCCGACAAGTTTCTTCGTATCGAATCATTATCAGCTTATTTTGAGCGTGGTGACTTTTACTGGAACGAAAGCAGACAAAACGACCCCGACGAAAAAACAGCTATGGAGCAAATGCTGGCAATCGAAAAAGGCAGCTCAACTGCCGACGACTTCCCCGATGCACTCGAAGGAGCGGTTTACATCGCACATGAGCAGACTCGTAACCCTCATGAGCAAAAAACAAAATTTGTGAAGCGTACCCGAAAAAATGATTATTAAACCTCACAGCACTATGGCATTTTTAATAACAACAGACTTTGAAACACAAATAAAATTAGATGTGCTGGCAAAGGTAACAGACTCTGATAGTTCACTACTATTTGAGATGGAACTAGCAGCCATTGAGGAGATGAAATCATATCTATACCGGTACGATATAGACAAAATTTTCAATCAAAAGGGAAAAAGTAGGAATAGGTTATTGGTCATGTACTGTGTTGATATTATGCTATATCATTTACACAGCCGAATCAATCCAAGGCAAATCCCCGAACTTCGTTACGTCAGGTACGAATCTGCTAAAAAGTGGCTTGAAGGGCTATCTAAAGGCATTATTGTAACTACATTACCCAAAAAAGAAGATGACAACGATGGGGATGGGGTGAGTGATACTTATGCTCAAGTTAAAATTTCTACATTTCCAAAACGCTCAAATAATTACTAAAATGGCCAAGAATACAAAAAAACAACCAGACCAATTAAACATTCTTACTCACAACATTAGAGTAATGAATCTTAATCGCACAAAGGTAGAGATAAAAACTTGGCGAAATGCTTTAGAAATGGCCGAAACGCTGTTTATGCCATTTCGTGCAGATCTCTATCGAGTGTATCAAGAACTCTGGCTTGATGCTCATTTGCATGCAATCATACAAAAGCGTATTCGCAACGTAAAAAACAAGAAGATTATCCTACGATCGTCTAATAAAGAGATAGACCCTCTAGTCAATAAGCAAATTGAAACCATGTGGTTTTATGACCTTATCAATTTGATTATGGAAGGTCTATTTTGGGGGCATTCACTTATACAATTCGATACTGATGGATATAACATTAAAAGTGTAAAACTTATCCCTCGTCATTACGTTCGACCCGAGCTTGGAATCATTTGCAAATCATCAATCTATGATAACGACGGAATACCATACAGAGAAGGAGATATTGCACCGTATCTTGTAGAGGTTAATTGGGACCTGGGATTGATGAATATTGCAGCCGCAAACACCATATACAAAAAATATGGTGTAATAGACTATGCTAATTTCGTTGAGATATTTGGTTCGCCTATCCGAGAGTTTCGATACGACAATAAAATCATGGGGGCAAAGGAAGAAGCTGACCAGCTTGCCGAAAAACAAGGTAATAGCTCTGCTGTATCATTACCAAAAGACAGTGTAGAGCTTACACTTCATAAGGGAGCAGACGGCAATTCTGGAAACTTGCACGGTGGGTTTGTCGATATGCTCAAAGATGAACTTACTATTTTAGTGCTCGGTCAAACCATGACAACCAAAGACGGCTCAAGCCGCTCGCAAGGCGAGGTACACCTAGAGGAGCAAGATGAGGTAACTAAAGATGACATGAAGCGAGTAATCTATTTCCTCAACGAAGTAGTAAAGCCAAAACTAATAGGCCTTGGAATTAAAATAGAAGATTGTGATTTTGAGTATCTACCAAACAAAAAATTACCTGTAAAAGAGCAAATCGACATTGCAAAAACACTTATAGATATTGGCTTACAAATTGATGATGATTATTTCTATGACCTTGCAGGGATTCCCAAACCAAAAACAAATCAAAACACAATTGTAAAAAAAAAGTCTATTCATACGCACAAAGCATGATTGATACATGTTGTACGCATGGATATGACGTAAAAAAAGGCATTGGAAAGGGTATTGTTGACTTTGCAACCAGCCTCCTGGGTAGAATATTTTCGGGCAAAGAAAAACGCATAATTATACCAGAAACAATGATAGAAACAGCCACAACATTGTGGCAGTCGGCACAAGCCGAATGGGGTAAAACGGAAAACACAACTTATGCTTCCGATTCCGACAAATGGCTGTCTGGCGTACATCGCAACATTTATGCCTTTTCTGCTGCAAAATCTCACGCTCAGTTGCTTGAGCTTCGCAATGCTGTGTTCGATGTCAACGGCAAAACAAAAAGCTTTACAGAATTTCGTGAGTCGGCAAGTAAAATACTTGATAAATACAATGAGCTTTGGCTCGAAACAGAGTATCAGGCTGTTGTTCGCTCTACAATAATGGCTCGGCAATGGCTCGACATCGAAAGAGATAAAGATATTTACCCATACTTAAAATACGTTACTGCTGGCGACGACCGTGTACGCCTTAGTCATCAACAACTAGATGGTAAAGTATTTCCTGTAGATTCGCCCTTTTGGAAGTTATACTATCCACCCAACGGCTGGCTTTGCCGTTGTACGGTAAAAAAGCTCAAGCAAACCGATGAGATAAGTGATCTTGATGCAATAATGAAAATAGCCGATGAATCAACGCCTGATTATTGGAAAAAAAACGTAGGGATAAGTGATATTTTCGACAAAAAAAATACAACCTACTTCGACAACTTCCCGAAACGACCGCTCGAAGCCGTTGCCGACTATGGTATGCAGCCAGCGAGCCGAATCGCCAAGCGTGCCAATTTACCCGAACTTACCGCCGAAGCCGTGAGCGTTGAGGAGCAAAGCCGAATAAGCACACTAACCGATTACGATGGTTTAAAAGTCATTAAAAAGCCTTTTAACACCAATAAAACCCTCCTTAAATACTTTGATGAGACGGTTCAAAGCCCTGACGAAGTTTGGACAAACAATGACCAAAAGATTTATGCAAAGTTTTACAAAACCGATGTTTTGGTGATAATTACCGACCTCGAAGGTAATACCCTTGCACTCGAAGCCATGAGCTACGATACAATTGAACAATACAGAAAAGGCATTTTAAATTTTAAGAGATGAGCCGTAGCAGATTCATAATAGAAGACCTTGAGGTTTTGAAAAGAAATATCGCTCAATTGCCCCGTATTTTAGGCAATGAAACAGTCGATTTTTTCAAAGAAAATATAGACAAACAAACCGATATACACGGAAAGCCGTATGAAGGTCGCCGTTTTACAACAGCCAAACAAGCCCCAAAAAAAATCTTAAAAGACCGACACAATCTATATGACTCAATCAAGATTTTGAGCATAACACCTAATGAGATTATTGTCGGAATAAATGACGATGAAGTACCATACGCAGAGGCACATAACGAAGGCGCCACAATAGAAATAACAGATAAGATGCGTAAATACTTTTGGGCCATGCACTATAAGCTAAAAGGCAGCAAAGAAGACGAAAGCAATTTCTATAAAAATTTAGCTTTGAAGAAAACAGCTATTAAAATTCCACAAAGGCAATTTATGGGTGATAGCCCTGAGCTTGATAAAAGGCTTGAGGCGGAAATCATAAAAGCCATAAGTGTTGAAGTTGTTGCAAAAAAACCTTGGTGGAAATTTTGGTAATAAAACAGGGGTTTTTACGCTATTTTTGTATATACAATTTTATTAGTTTTACGGCTCACATAGAACCTTGGTGTTATGAATCTAAAAAGTAAAATAATTGTAGCCGTTTTGGCTGTTGGTGTATTGGGGTATATCGGACAACTCATTGAAGGAACACAAGAATCGCCCAAAGCAAAATCATCAAACTGTAATATACAATTTGATGATTTTGCCATTAGGGGAGAAGGAGAAGGCTTAAAGTACTTATATGTAAAAGTGAGCAATTATAACAAAAATGATTCTACCTGTAAGCAAGCCATGTATGAACACTTCAAAACAAAGAAAGCTATTTTCAAAACAGCTATTTGTGTCAACTACTTAGACAATATTGACTTTGACCCACCCAAAAATGGCCTAACATTTGGAAATGAAACGATCCAAAACAAAGTAATTGCTCAAATAGTCAATTTAAAAACAGGTAAAGAAATTTTTGATTACGACCCATTCGACACAGGAAAATACTAAAAAAAGCCTCTGAAATTTCAGAGGCTTTTTTTAGACTTATACTATTTTTTGACTTAAAAGTTTCGTATATATGTCACATAGGCGGGTAAGTGTTTTGCCCGACGTGTCCGTAAAGGGGTGAATGCCGTCAGGGCAATAATATCTTAGCCTAGTCATATCTTCATTAAGGTTTTGACCGCTTGGAATATACAAGTTCCAAGGTGATTGATTCCATTTTGCGTTACTTCCTAATATTTTTTCTTGAGAAAAACCTGTATAATTCCACATATCCAAAATTGGAATATTGTAGCGGTCTGCGATTGATTGTTGTGCAATCGTAACACGCCTAAAAAGAGTGTTTTCATAGTGCCCTACAATAAAAATTTTCGCATAAGGCTTGTATGAAAGAATCAAATCTATCAAATAGTTCATTGCACCTATGTAAGTACGTCTATCGTTTCTAACAACAGGATTAGCTAAAAATTGAGCATCTGTATCACTAGATAAATTATCGTTTCTGCCGTGGTCTATAGCCCAATAATTTGGTTCTGGTAGCCTGCCATCTAGGTAAGGTAAAACTTTGTTTTCAAAGCTACAAGATATAATCTTGTCGATCTGGGCTTGAGTTAGGCTTACAGGTTTATTAGCTAAGTTCAGGTTTGCCCAATTGCTAATCATGTTTCTCTTTTCACTATCAGTGTGCATTAATGAATATGCTACGTTTTCCCACGCTAAACCATCTATTGTGCCATCTTGCCGTGAAATCCTCATCATGGACGAGCCTACGGCAAGATTAATGCCAGTACCCCCAAGTCGAGCCGGCCCTACGGTTGGGTACAAGCTCCCTTCAGGGATAGACGTGCCTAAGTGCAGAACTGTTAATCCTAATAATATTTTAAGTTGGTTTTCTATATTAGTTATTCTTTGTCGCTCTACTTCTAATTGCTGTATAGATACAGCCTTTGTGAATGTTCCAATCTTATATACACTATAGTTATTTACCTTCAGGCAGTTAAGAATCATCTTTGTAGCTGTACTAGGAATTGTAAGCATAAAGTTGCTTACGTAGTCAACTACTCCATCGGGAACGACTCTTTCCCAGCCAACCGCTTGATTACTTGCATTAAGATATACTATTGCAGGCATAGCAGAGCCTCCGATTACTGTCGAAACTCTAAGATTGTCAGTATTTGCAATATTGTATATTGCATATTTTCTTTTGCTATTGTTTTGTATTGTTCCGTTTGCAAAATAATATTTATCATTTTCTGCTAATGTAGGGGTCTGAATAAGAAATTCACTTAATATGTTTTGTAGATAATCAAACATATTTTGTTTTTTTCTTAGGATTATACCCCCGAAATTAATTAACCCATTCACTACATAATATGCACAACTTTGTGGGGGGATAATTTGTTGATTCACCAAAGGGTCAGTGTAACCATTCCGACCCTGAAACAGTCTTCCAATAACTGAGTTATCGTTGTTAAAAAAAATTACGGCAAACATTGCCTCGCCCCCGATTGTAGTAGTGATAAAATGTTGTGTTGTTGCGGTATCGTTAACTATAATAGCATAGCAACGTGATGAATTTCCAGTAATAGTACCATTTCCCAAATAGTAAAAAAAATTGGCAATCTGAATCTCAAACGGGTTTAAGCGCTCAATATTTTCTACTAGCGATTTGTGTTTATTAGAAAAATCATTTGCACTTAAACCTTGCCCGAATTTGCCACGTAATTTATCATCTAAAATACTCATAATTTAAAATGTAAAATTTTGAACAACTTCGATTCCGTTAAAAAAATACATATTTGCTCCTCCCCACGTTTCGTCAAAAAAAACAATTATTTGCTTCATCCTTGTAAAAAAACCACCCTCAAGGCATTGTTGTAGTTTAGCATAATTTAGCACGTAATATGCGTTCAAGTCCTCTGCAAAATCAACTGCAGCATACCCATTACCAGACCATTTCTGTAGCGAATTATTTGTTAGATATAGCGTTTGTGCGTTGCCCTGTGTTGGCAGTGGTGTACCCGTAAAAAGCGTAAAACAAATAGCCAAATTTGTTATTGTAGTAGCTGCTTCAACTGCCTCGGCTCTTGATGCGTTTGCCTGTGTTGCTGCTTCAACTGCCTCGGCTCTCGATGCGTTTGCCTGTGTTGCTGCTTCAACTGCCTCATTTTGCTTATTAAGCCAATCTTCCAATGTGCCTTCAAATCCACCTATTACAGCCAACTCATAAGCACTAAACCCACGATAAATGTTTGCAAGAACTAAATTTGAACTAATCGAGTTTGATGTAATTTCAATCTCAAGAGTAGCATTCACAACCTCGCTGGTAGCCGCATTTGAAAAACCATTTGACGATTCAACTACCTGAAGAATATATGCGTTTTCATCTGTCTTTTTCACCCCAGCTTCCTCTGTATCAATCGCAACAATGATAGACTGTGAGCCTATCATTTGCATGGTGTCGGAGCTTTTTAGGGCAATTTTATACACATTACCATCTTGTAGTAGTGTGTCGTCGTCAGAAGAAAATATCTTCTCTCCAATCCTAACTACAACACTTCTGATTGTTAGAGCTGTCACAATGCTTATACCAAGCGTTAGCGATTCGCCACCTTTAATTAGTGTTTTCATTTTCATACAAAAAATCATTTAAAACAATGTAAATATAGTATTTATTGTTTTAAACAATGTAATCTAACTACTTATATAATACAAACGCCCTCTGGCGTTATGCTCAGAGGGCGTTTGGGGTCAATACGGTGTATGCTCATAAATGCGCATCACCACGTTTCAAATAATCGGTTATCATAATCCTGGCACGCTTATTTGTAATATCCAGTATAATATCCATTAGCTCAGGATTATAGCCTAGATGCCCCTCAACAATCCGTTTGCATTGAGCTTCAATACGCTGTATCAGAGCCTCCGACTGCACATGGTTAGACTTTCCCATCAAGCCGTATTTTCTCAAAATGCTTAGGCTTGCATTACTCACCCCAATACGCCGAGATAGTTTATTATAAGACCCCATCATAACGGCAGCTTTATCAATTATCTCAATCAAGTCAGTTGTGGCGAGCATCAAAGCCCCAGCCCTTTGCTTGGCAAGTTCTTGCTCCATTGCATCGAAGGCATTGATATACTCCTCCTTAAACTTTGCCGCTTCTTTGCCAGTAAAACCCATCACCAAGCGGTCGTCAATCAGAAAAGCAAGAAAAACTTTAAATATTTTTTGCTTTATTGTTTACATCAACAAAGATATTATTAAAAACAATAATTATCAAATCAGCCAATTCAATATCGGTAATTCTACCGCATACAACAGGGGTTTTTACGCATAAAAAACGCCCTCTGGCGTTATGCTCAGAGGGCGTTTGGGGTCAATCCAAATAGTAAACCGTTGGGTCTGGTATCACAACGGCATACATATCACGTGTGCCACTACCACTACAAATATAAGGTTTAATCCATTCCAGAAACTGCTCTATGTGTTCGTTATTTGCCTTGGCTCTACTGTACAATGCCCAGGTACGTCGTTGCTTATCGTAGTACAACCTACATACAGAACGATTTTTCCCCAAAAAATAGTTGGCACCACACAAAACATTTTTATCAATCTCAATGGCAATTTTCGGCTTTTCTTCTAGCTCGCCAATCATGTACTTTAGGGTATCTATTACCTCTGTTGGGGTATCTTCTCGTAGCCTCGCCCCAAAAATCAACTCTGTAGTTCCCATCATCTTAGCTTTTAAGAATCGCCGCCAGCAATACCAACGGCGATAATGATTTTATTCAACTAAAAATTTTGCTTCGGTTATCGACAAAGGCAAAATCAGCTTCTCGCCATCTTTCCCTTTGTACTCACACCTAATGTATTCCTTCGAGCGTACAGGTTTATAGGCATTCTGAATGATGCCTATGGCATCCAAAAAGTTCTTGTCCCCCTGCTGTTCCGCCAGTTGTTTCAGCATCAGTACCCTACTTGCCTTCAAGTTGCCCTTGGTATCCTTTACGAGCAATCTCATCACCGCACTTACAAGTGCTTTTGAAGACTCATCTTTTACCAAGCTCTCAAGGTACTCTTTTACCTTTTCAATGCCTACGTTTACGGTGTCGTCCCAGCCGTCATTCACATTATACCCAAGGCTAATGGTAATTGAACCATCTTCCGACGAAAATGTATGCGAGTTTTGCAAATCAGTGTTACACTCAAACAGTTCCTTTTTTGCCTCAACAAGCGTTTTAAAATCATTAAAAACCCTTGTCTTCACCTCACTTAATTGTGCCGAAACCTGCTGGAGCAAAGGGAAGGCCTTCTCTACGGTTTCGGTTACGAGTGCCTTATAGGTTGCTCTCTCAGTTTTTATTCTCTCTTTCTTTTCTGCCTCTTCTTTTTGAAGTTGGTCAAGTAAAGCTCTTTTTTGTTCGGGGGTTAAATTATCTAAAGTCATAGCCAAAAAAATATGGTAAAATTGAGTAAAAAATAACAAATACAATTGCAAAAATTATTGAGTAGGCCATAAAACAAACATCCCATTTGTCTCGCCATAATAGTATATCTTTTAGGTCTTTCATTCAATGGTTTTGGTTAAAAGTCCAACAGTTGTTTTACCGTTAGGTAGTGTTTATGAAAAGGAGCAATCAAGTATCGTATTGCATCAATGTTTTGAGTATTTACAGGATAGCTGTCTATAATTTGATACATTAATACAAGCTGGTAAAACTGAAAATGATACGTTTTAACATCAGGAATAGCCCACATTTGCCTCATCAATTTTTCACTTTCAGCGATAGCATAAGCATGTTCTGCGACATTCAAAAGTTTAAATTTATTGTTTTTATCAAGCAAATCAGCCAATATCTGCTTGAGCATAAATTGCTGAGTTTTATCAAGTACTATTTTGTATTTTCTCATGCAAGTAGGTCTTTTACAGCTTTATTTGCTTCTTGTTCGTAGGTGTTTTTTCTAAATCTTTCAACCTGATTTACCAGTTTTATTAGTTCATCAGTCGTGTACAAGTTCAAATCTTTCTTCAAATACCCAACGTGCTTAATAAACTCATAAATACCATACATATTTGGCTTTTTGTCCTTCACAAACTTGTATGTACGGCCATCCTGTGTTACATATTCACCCATTGAAGCAAGCAAGTAAATAACTTTACGCCTCATTTTTTGTGGGCCACCTTTCTCTTCTTGCTTTACCCATTTTTCAAGCATTCCAAGCTCATTATCGGTAAGCTCTGTCAGGCTTTTTTTATGGAATCTGTCCTTAACGATGCTTTCTATTTGCTCCTTGTCAATACTTTTCTGTTTTGCGATGGCAAAAAGCCTCGAAAATCTATTATTGCTCATGTTCTTGGTAGTTTAGTTGGAATGCCAAAAAATCTTCTGGTTCAATATTTTCAACATACATACTGTAGGCTGTTTCAAGCTCATTATCGGAGTTGATATGAGGTATTTTAACACCAAAAAAGAAACCTTCGCAGCCATACACATTTGTCAAAACATCAATGTGTTGGGTCAATGCCTTGCAAATCTGAGGTAAAAGTGCCTGTACATAAGTAGTCCGTCCAATCAACTTCCAAGCCAATTCAAACGTTACATTATTTTCATCTACCAATCTAACCGTTCGAGTAATAGCCCCCAATGTTTCTTTATGCTCCGAGTATTTTATACCATTTTCAAGCCTTTCATTGACCCATGAATCAAGCGCTGGCTCATTCATCAGAATATATACTTTATCAGTTTGCATATTCAATTAAGATGCCTTTTTGTAGTTTTTTTCGAGCAAATACATTTCAACAATTCTTCTTACCACCCTCAAATCCTTCGATTTACCAGCCTCTTTAACTACTAAAGTTGCTTCATTGTCATTCAGTCCATTCTCAATCGCAATCTTTCTTACGTCAGCCTCAAACACCTCATTTTTACTGGGCAAAACATACAACAAATTACCTCCCAAGCGGCTGTTAATCTCCTTGTATGCTTGCTTGTTTTTATTACACCCTTTTGTAAGTCTTTGACGAAGAAACGGAGCTCCAGCAACTACAAACCCTGCACTGTCTTCGGTTTTATTGTATAGCGTTTTATACAGTTGTATAACCCCTTCCTTTAGCTTGTCAAACTCATCAAAAATGATTAAAGGATTATCCATTTCATTGAGTCTTTTTAAAATCACATCCACCATTTCAGCCACACTGCCATAATACTCTTCACCCATAGCCTGTAATATTTTTGAAAGAAAAACCTTTTTTGTCCAATACTCTTCACATTCTACATACATCACATTTTTATTTTCACTGGCATACCATCGCAATGAACAGCTTTTACCACACCCAGCCTCATCTGCGATGCCTATACTCTTATGGTTCATCTGAGCATCTCTACAAATATTATGTAGCCGCTTTACGTTACTTGTTATGCTCAATTTCCAAGCGATTTTATAGCCTGTCCAGTTTTGAGCAACACGCCAAAGGTCGTCAGATATATTTGTCCATTTCCCGTTGAGCATATTGCTCAAAGTTGCATTCGATATACCAATCATCTTAGACGCTTTATTGGCCGATGTATCAGTATTGACCATTTTTTTACTGAGTGCCGATACGATGGCATTTTTAGTTGAAGTATCCATATTTGTTTGATTATTTGTTTCTCATCCGGTTTGAATAGGTTAATTATCCCAGTCCTTATCATAAATATCTTCCTTACGTGAACTCTTACCTACATACGCTTCCTCTTGCTTATATGAAGCCTCTTTGCCCCAATAGCCAATAAGTTTACTTTCGTCAATCGCCTCAATTTTAGTCTTTATCTCGTCCATTTTCGCTTCATCAATAGCTTTATTAATTCGTTTGTATTTCCCAATGGCCTCACCATTTGCATTTGTCCCTCGTGTCACATTTGCTTCAAAACGCTTTAAACTCCCTATAAAATCACCGTCTTTTTCTGAAAAAAGAAAAACCTCATTCAAGTCTTTATCATCATACTTCATAATCACCGAACCTTCACGCTCAAGCCGTACTAGCATTTCGTAGTTCTCTACCATATAGGTACAACGCTCGTGATTTATTTCAGTGTTGAACTGTCGATTGCGCATAGTAAGCGATTTTTGAAGCCAGAATAAATCTGCTATTTGCCATGTTTCAACCTTAATCAAATCATCATTCATCATATTGACTGAAATTCTCCAGAGTTCGGATGGTGAGTAAGGCATACGATGTTTGTTTTGTCGGCCATAGTCAGTAATTTTTGTAGAGCGATATTGCTCAATGAAACGCTCTGCTTCGGCAGCCATTTGGCTCAGTCCTATACCCTTTTCGCTGATAATTTTAGCCTGTTGTTTTTGCCAATCCGTAGTCACGTGTGCAGCCTCACGAGTAGATTTTACACCTTGTCCATAATAATAATCAGATTGGGTCAAGAACACCGTTTGAAACGTACCAATAGTACGCTCAAGATGTTGTTTACCTTCTGCTCTGTGAGTTATTGTAATTCTTGTCCCAAATTCCTCGAACTTTTTAAAAATAGCCTGAAATTCAGGTGTACTATGACCAGGGAAGCGGTCAAATACAATCTCCTTTGGCAACGAGCTAGTACGATTCACAGCCATCTTTAGGGCATCTGTATATACCCATCTATTTTCTGGCGAATCAGACGTTGAAAAACACCACCCGACAATATCCCCACTGTGATTATCATACACAAATACGCAGTATAGGAATACACTCTTGCCAAAATGTTCAAAAGGGAGCAAATTAATTCTGGTACCATCTACCTCCCAACGGTCGTTTGCCTGTGGGCATCGGAGTCCATGCAGTACACTTTCAAAACCTTGCTTATATCTATTGCCTTTGTCAAATCGTTTATCGCTTGCGAGCGATTTTAGGTGTCCATCAGCCAACCGATGCGAAAACCAACTATCAGAAGGTATATCCTTACCTGTGAGCTTACAATTATGCTTTACAATACGTTTAATATGCTCACCTGATAGATTTCGTCTGTCCAACCGAAAATACAATATCCAAGCATCTAGTTCTACATCGTTTTTATACTTTGCCGCATTTTGATTTCCTGTACCTCTTACTTTTTTAACGCCATCGACCCCCTTTTTTTTCCAGTCCGTTAGCAAACGCCGAAAATTGTCATAGTTTAGGGTTTTAATGAAGCTCACCTTTATCTTGCCTTCAACAATCAGACGCTCTATGTCTTTATATATACAACCAGTCTTCACACCATCATCCAATAAATTCAATATTTTAGCTATCACTGCTGTATTCTTAGCAACCTCAACCCTTTTTTCATAGCTGACATTTTGATTACTAGCCGAAATAGCTTGTAAATAATAGCTATAATCATTTTTGTAAGCATGTAATATGTAATATGAAATATCTGACATCAGTTGTACTATTTTAATTACAATCCATATTTTTCATTACTTAGTCAAACCAAGTATTTTATTGCTTTCCACAATAGTTTCAGCCGCTTTTGATATTTTATCATTCCGACGAGATCCATATATCAGTACTCGTCGCACGTAATCGTAAGAATATCCTGTAATTCTTGCGATTTTACGTATATCTCCGTATTCAATTCCCGTGTTTTTACGCATACAACCTATTGTTTTGTTTTATAATTTTGTCTTAAATTGTTAAGACAATACAAATATTAACGCTAAAAACAATATAAGCAAATCATTGGCAATATTATTTATTGTTTTTAATAATATTTTTTATTCAACTAAAAATATTACACATGACACTTAGTACAGAGGGCCAACGATTACGCCAGTTACGAGAAGACTTGGGAATGAATCAAACAGAATTTGCAAGCAGCATAGGAATTAAGCAATCGCATTTATCTGCTATTGAAAATGATAATTCGTCGATGTCTTTAGACATCATGAAGAAACTATTTGATGAGTACAGCTACAATCCATTATACCATATTAAAGGTATAGGCGTGCCAATTATTGACAGAGACAATCCTTCATTATCACATTCAGCAATATTTGAACAACGAGGGATTTACGCTCCAAAAGATACAGATAAGAAAATATTAGAACAAAGTCAGGCTCTTTTCAAAGAAAATATAGAACTCACAAAGGTAAATATGAGTTTGAGAGAAAAAATACAATCCCTTCAAGATAAAATTATCGCACTTCAAGAAAAGTTATTGTCCAGAGAAATATCCTCCTAATTTTACGACAAATACATAAATTGTATTTTTTTAAGTTACTTTGTGAAGTTTCGTTTTGCATATACCCTTAAAAACAGTCCAAGGTCATACAATATTAAATCAATTAGAAAAGGGCTGAAATTCTATATTTTCAGCCCTTTTCTAATTGATTTAAAGCATTTTATACATAAAATCTAATTTTATTAAGCTTTTTTAAACAGATTCCCTATCAAAACAACCAATATTCTAATTTGTGAAGTTTCGTTTTGCATATTATTTTCTTATAAAATGTAATCAACTATCTTATTATCAATGATTTATACTTTTTTTTCAAAGGTAAGTTTTGTGAAAGTTCGTTATACCCCCCAATCAGATTTAAATTGATTACCCAAAACGTAGATGGCTTACATTTCAAAGCAGGCACTTCAAGAGAAAAGACATACTTAATTCATGGGACACTTGAAAAAGCTCGATGTGGAAAAGAGTGCAGCAACGAACTTTATTCGTACCCTGAGATTTTTCTCGATAAAGGACAAGAATTAACAAAAGACCAAATTGAAATCTTAAAATGTAAGAAATGCGGACATTTTTTAAGACCTCACGTACTTTGGTTCGACGAGAGATATAATGAAAAATATTTCAAGTTAGACAGTTCAATGCGAACAGCGAAAGAAACAGGGTTATTACTAATTGTTGGCACATCAGGTGCGACAAACTTACCTCAAAGAATAGTTGAAAGTGTGTTGAGCAGACAGGGAATTATTATTGACATCAACCTCAAAGAAAATTATTTTTCCGAAGTTGCAGACAAGAAAAAGAACGGCTATACATTGACGGGAAAAAGTAGCGACATTTTACCAGAATTTGTAGAACTATTTAAAAAATTAGATACTGCAAAATAAATACTGCCACCAACATGGGTTTGTGGCAAGTGGGGCAGATGAAAGTAATTGAACATTAGAACAAAATCGAATAGAGTGCTAAGGCTCAATTTGGGTGCTAAAATTCCCCACCTGCCACAAGCCCTGCTCGTTATAGGGCATTTTAAAAGACGAGATAGTGCAAACAAAAAAACATACGGCTTGGAAGAAAAACAGAAAATTTGGTGACGTAATGGGTGGACGAAAAAGCCCCAAACTTGCGGACAAGATTTTCAATAGACAACATAACTTGACCGCCCCACACGATGGACAAACAACTCCGATTTTTATTGTTGAGAATCCTTCACGTGACTTTTATTTCCCTGTGACAGTGGATGAAGTAAAAGAAATACTAGGACGATTACCCAAAGCCCATACCGACCATTTAACCCACATTTGGTTTCAAAAAATTAAAAAGACTGATTATTTGGATGGAAAAGCATTTCAAGGTTCTTTTGTTTGTGGAAGTGGAGTGTATTCAATCATTCTCAATCCATTCCCGACTGACAACAAAATGAGATTAGGAAAGAACAAGCCACTAACGAAAATCTTAAACTATTACAAAGACTTTACGACAGACTTGAATGAAGACGAAGACGGATGGTATTTAAAATGGACTGAAGAAAAGATTAGTCGGTATTATTTGGAAAACTTATTACTTCATGAAATCGGACACTCAATTGACAGTTTTTACGAAAGATATTGGAGTAAAGCTACAGAACAAAAAAGAGAAAATTGGGCTGACAATTACGTTGCAGTTTGGGCTGACCAAATAAGAGAAAACTATGAACCGAATGAGAAAAACGCCCTATAACATTGGCTTGTCGCTATGGCGGTTTTGGAATGAATTGAACGACAGAATTTTAAATTAACTTTTGGATTAGGTTTGGGCGGAGTTGCTGAGAAATCGCCACAGCCACAAGCCTCGTCCGTTATGTGCAAGCTTATGAGAAACCTGACGGGCGAGAGAAAATTTGCTACAAGAAACGAAGTTGGGATTTTCGATTTGATATGGAAAGAATGGTAGAAAAACTAGCAAATTGATACAAATTTGAATCAAAAGCATTTTCTCGCAGGACACGAAAAGCGGTTTTCTTAGGCATTTGGAAATGGAGCAATCGGTAGCGTTTTTGGAAAAACTTACGTTGAAAATTGTTGGAAAAGCTAGATTTTTGGGCGTTGGATACGAATTTTAGAAAAGGAATTTTCGTAGAAGATGATTTAAAAATTGCGGTTTTCCCAAGTTGAATTGGTGACATTCGACGACTCAAAACAGGACAATTGTTGACAAGTCGAAGAAAAATTGGCAAACAAGAAACGCACTTTCGTTGGACAGTAATTTGACAAAAGGAATTTTCGTCCAAGAATATTTTGAAAGTAACACATTGATTTTTAACTTACAGACCAATCTTTCGACGTATTGACAAAGACGTGTTTTGACGAGTTGGACGACTTTTGATAAAAGAAAGCCTGCACATAACATAGGCTTGTCGCTATGGCGGTTTGGGGAAGAATTGAACGACAGAATTATAAATTAACTTTTGGAACAGGTTTGGGCGGAGTTGCTGAGAAAACGCCACAGCCACAAGCCTCGTCCGTTATGTGCAAGCTTATGAAAAACCTGACGGACGAAAGAAAATTTGCTACAAGAAACGAAGTTGGGATTTTCAATTTAATTTGGAAGGAATGGTAGCGAAACTGGCGAATTGATACAAACTTGTAGCAAAAGCAATTTCTCTTAGGACACGAAAAACGGTTTTCTCAGGCATTTGGAGATGGAGCAAACGGTAGCGATTTTGGGGAAATTTGCGTTGATAATTTTGGAAAAGCCACGCTTTTTTGGCGTTGGATACGAAGTTTAGCAAAGGAATTTTCGTAGAAAATGATTTAAAAACTGCGGTTTTTGTAAGTTGACTTGGTGACATTCGACGACTCAAAACAGGACAAACTTTGACAAGTCGAAGAAGAATTGGCGGACAAGAAACATATTTTCCTTGGACAGGAACTTGACAATAAGGAATTTTCGTACAAGAATATTTTGAAAATAAGGTGTTGATTTATAACTTGTTGACCAATCTTTCGACGTATTGACAAAGACGTGTTTTGACAAGTTGGGCGACTTTTGCTAAGAGAAAGCCTGCACATAACATAGGCTTGTCGCTATGGCGGTTTTGGAATAAATTGAACGACAGAATTTTAAATTAACTTTTGGATTAGGTTTGGGCGGAGTTGCTGAGAAATCGCCACAGCCACAAGCCTCGTCCGTTATGCACAACCATAGAATGACACGACCAACAATATTCATACTGACCCTTTTGTACAGTTTGACTGTTAAGGCTGACTTACCAGGGCCCGCATACCAGTATG
>JAAFJE010000038.1 GCA_013298025.1 Cytophagales bacterium
TGACCTTCACTGGCATTTAGATTTGACTTTTAACGAAGATAGTTCCAGAATAAGAACTGGTAATGCACCCCAAAATATGAATATTGTTAGAAAATTGGCTCTTTTTATTTTAAACAAAAACCAAGATAAGATGAGCCTTAAACGAAAAAGAAAAAAGGCTGCAAGAGATAATGAGTTCTTAATCAACCTTTTATCGAATGTATAAATTTTGGTGCGGAAGCCCTATATATCATTTATTTGAAGCATGCTTACAGATTTTGGTTATATACTGTTGTTTATTATTACGGCCATTGCTTTTACGGCGGTATTGCTGTTTACAGGAAAACTATTACGCCCCAATCGTCCAAACGAAGAAAAGCTTTCTACGTATGAATCGGGCGAAGAACCCGACGGCAATGCCAATGTGCGGTTCAATATTCAGTTTTATGTGATTGCACTCTTGTTTGTACTTTTTGAAGTAGAACTCATTTTTATTTTCCCTTGGGCTACGGTTTTTGGCAACGAACAACTCATGCAAGATACCGATGGCATTTGGGGTTGGTTTGCCATTGTAGAAATGCTTATTTTTATCGGCATCCTTGTGTTGGGCTTGGCGTATGCTTGGGTAAAAGGGCATTTAGAATGGATAAAACCCGAAACTAAACAACCGTCTTACGAGTCGCCTGTGCCAAAGCAGTTGTACGACAAAATCAACCAAAAGTACGGACGTTAGTAGGCATAATTGCGTTTTTCATCTAAAACATGGCTCGAAAAGAACAAACTTTTGTCTTTGTGCGTTTGTTCTATAGTTTTGTTTTAAAAACGAAAAACCATTTTCTTCAATCTTAGCAATGCCTTCGGGCATATCGTCAGCGTCATGCAGGTACAAACTTTGCCCTTAGCAACTACAGGTCAGTTTTCTTCTTTATTCCTCGATTATATCCAGCAATCGCCCTCACTTACAGGTTTTTATGGGCATTATCCCGACCTTGCAGGATTTGAAGCACAACTCAAAGAGAAAAGTTTTTCAAATGAAAAACGCCAAATTTTGGTTGAAGTTTTGCGTAAACAATACGCTCATATTCCCGATGTACCTGATTTTTCGGTATTATTGGCTGACAATACCTTTACCGTAACTACCGGACACCAACTAAACATTTTCACGGGGCCACTTTACATTATTTATAAACTCATTACAACCATCAATCTGGCAAAAGCACTTCAGCAGGCTTATCCGAATTATCGCTTTGTGCCGATGTATTGGATGGCAACTGAAGACCACGATTTTGCCGAAATCAATCATTTTACGCTTTTCGGACAAACGTATTCGTGGGAAACTGAGCAAAAAGGGGCTGTTGGTCGCATGAATCCACAGGAGTTGGCTACGCTTATCGAACAAATGCCCGATTGCCCAGCGGTATTTAAAAAGGCTTATTTGCAAGAAAAAACCTTAGCCGATGCCGTGCGATGTTATATCCACGAATGGTTTGGGGCAGCAGGTTTACTGTGTATCGATGCCGACGATGCCCAACTAAAAGCCTTATTTAAGCCTGTTATCAAAGACGATTTATTGCATCATACCGCTTGGAAACAAGTAAATACCACAACGCAGCAACTCGAAGCTTTGGGCTATAAAAACCAAATTTCTCCCCGTGAAATCAACTTTTTTTACCTACAAAATGGGCTGCGTGAACGCTTGGTTGTAGAAGACGGGCTGTATAAAGTATTGCATACCGATATACAATTTACGCAAGCGGAAATCCTTTCACTTGTAGAAACGAACCCCGAATATTTTAGCCCGAATGTCGTGTTGCGGCCTTTGTACGAAGAAGTTATTTTACCCAATTTGGCCTATATCGGTGGTCCCTCGGAAGTACCTTATTGGTTGCAATTGAAAGGCGTTTTTGAGGCATACCAAGAAAGTTTCCCCTTGCTTTTACCACGCAATTTTGCCTTAGTTATCAATAAAGCAACGCAAAAGAAAATCGAAAAATTGGGCTTGACGGTAGAAGAATTATTTTTGGATGAAATTCAACTCAAGAAAAATTTTATTGAGAAAAACTCAGAAAACCAACTAAGTCTTGCCGAAAATGTATTGGCATTTGGAAGTATTTTTGAAGAAATTTTAGCCAAAGCCATCAAAATTGACAAGACCCTCGAAGGAGCAGTAAAAGGCGAGCAGCAAAAGCTTTTCAATAGTCTCGAACATTTGGAAAAACGCTTGAAAAAAGCCGAAGAACGCAACCACGAAACCGAGGTAAATCAGCTATTAGCCTTGAAACACAAGCTTTTCCCTGGTGGTACTCCACAAGAAAGAGTAGAAAATGTGCTCAATTTCTGGCTCAATAATCCCGATTTTTTGAGCCAAATGCAAGGGCATTTCGATGCGTTGAACTACCGTTTTTATGTAATTTTTGAATAAAAAAATAATATCATGAATTATTCTGCAAAATCAAAACACTAATTCACAATTAACTAACTCACAATTTTTATGTATAAAAAAAGCTTGGATTTTGGAAAGTTTACGCCAAAATCCAAGCTTTTGCTTATTCTACAGCTTTCAAACAAACAGGCATCGAAACGGTAGCCGATTTTCCTGTGAATGTCAATTTTCCCGTGTTTACATCTCTTTTGAATACATTGATGTTGTCGGAATCTTGGTTGGCAACCAAGACGTACTTTCCTGTAGGGTCTATCATAAAATTACGAGGCGTTTTGCCTTCTACTGGGGTGTTTTCAACCCAAGTCAATGCACCTGTACGAGGATTAATGGCATACACCGTGATACTTTCGTGTGCTCTGTTGGAGGCATATAAAAACTTTCCATCGGGCGACACATGAATATCGGCACACCATTTACGTCCTGTGTAGTCGGCAGGCAAGGTATTGATGGTTTGGAAGGCTTTTAACTTGCCTGTGCTGTAGTGAAAAGCCGTTACGGTAGCCGACAATTCTTCTATCACATAAGCAAATCTTCCTTTCGGATGGAAAGTAAAATGGCGTGGGCCAGAGCCAGGAATCACAGCCGTAAAAGGCGGATTGCCTGGCGTGAGATTGCCATTGAGGGCGTTGAGTTGGTAAGTGAAAATTTTATCCGTTCCCAAATCTGGCACAAACACATCTTTGTTGTTGGGTGCAATATTGATAGAATGCACGTGTGGGACCTTTTGGCGTTCGGTATTGATAGAGCTACCCGTATGCTGAATGGTTTGCGTTGCTGTTCCTAGCGAGCCATCGGCTAGTACGGGCAAAACACTGAGGCTACCTGCCCCATAATTCCCCACAATGACCCATTTATTGGTTTTATCAATTGTGATATGGCAGGGTCCTGCACCGCCAGCCGATTGGGTATTTTTGAGGGTGATTTGTCCTGTACTGGCATTAAAAGCAAAGGAGTTTACCGCTCCACCGCCGTCGGTTTCGCCCACCGAATACACGTATTTTTTATCTTTGCTGATGGTGACAAAGGACGGGTTTTTTACGCCACTGGCTTCACTGATATATTTTAAGTCGCCAGTTTGGGTATCGAACTTATACACATAAACCCCTTTACTGGTTTTGGTGGTGTAAGTACCGACCAATAGATAAAAAGCTTTGGTATTTTTTTGAGCTAACGTATGTAGCATCAGGCATACAATCATGCCGAAGGTCAAGAATATTTTTTTCATTTGTAAAAGGTTATGAAAGAAGGGGATTAAAACGCCAACAAAGATACCATAGCTTTAGATGGATAAAAATAGCCTTTTGTAATCAGCCTAATTTTTTTGTTATGCCTTCAACGAAAGATACAAAAAAAGCATACCTTGCAAGGTATGCTTTATGATGATAAAGATAAAATTGGGTGTTGTATAAAGATTAATGACCAGAGCCTTTTCTTGGTTTTGGACCTTTTCCTTCACGACCACCATTGATTGGCGGAATATCTGCTTCCTTAGTGAAAGTACCGTCAGCAGCAAACACCAATACCCTTATTTCTGTGCTATTAGAGATGGCTACATAATAGTTGCCGTCGGCATCTGTACCAGCACGTTTAACCGTATAACCCGAGAAGTTACTGCTAATATAAGTCGTAATAGCACTTGGCAGACTAGCGGCATCTACTGGCGTTAATTTGGCTTTTTTAGCATATTGTTTAAGCAATTGAACAAAGTTGCCACTCGCATCAAACAATAAACCTGTGTGAACGTTGTTCAAAACGATACCCACAACATACTGTCCAGAGGGGTCTGTACCAGCAAACTTTACTAATGCACCAGCATAGTTGGTTTTTAAGTACGTAATAATAGCCGCAGGCAAAGCCGTTGAATCAACGGGTGTAAGTTGTCCTTTACATCTTTGCTTAGTTACGGTATCTGTTGTAGCAGCAGTGCGGGCTGCCGACACTTGTACAGCTTCTAAAGCTCCATCTGTAGAAGAAGGACTTACTTCTTGCGATTGGCAACTGATTACAAAAAGACCAGCAATGGCCATCATCCATAACAAAAGTTGTTTTTTCATAATTCTTTTTGATTTTGTTTTAACGAACTAATGATAATTACAACTACATGACCTGTACTTCTACTCAGAACGTTGCCTTTATTACAAAAAATTATTCAGAAATTTCTATGGACGTGACCTCTTTAAATAAATTTAACAATGATTCGCTTGGATTTTGCCCTTTTCCTTCCTTGCTATTTCTAAAATATTCTATAAAAAGCTCCTCCAACGACTTGCCATCTAACGATACAATGCCTTGTGTGCCTTGCTGTGTGCTTTGGTTTTTTACTTCTGGAATAATGGACATCATGGCTGGATGTGCCTCCATCAGGCGTTTTTTATCAGCCGATTCTAAATAATTGTTCGTCACCATCGTAATTTGTACAATGGCATCTTGGTGTGCTTCAAGCCATGCGAGGGCATCGTCAACGGCTTCAAATTTGGCACGCAAGAGTCTTTTCCCTGCCGATAGCGGTAAGGCGGTATAAGCAATGGGCTGTTGTGGTTGGGCTTCTAGCAATACCACATACTTGGTTTGATTGGCTTCTGAAAAACTGTAAGCCAAAGGGCTACTGGCATAAATCATCGGACAAGGCTTTGTATCGACCGTCTGATAACGGTGCAAATGACCGAGGGCTACGTATTGGGTTTGCGTTGGAATGTTTTCGGAATAAATGGCAGAAGCCCCACCAATGTGCAAAATGGGCTTTTCGTCGTCGGGTTCTTCGGGTTGTATGCCGTCTTTTTGCATCATAAAAAGATGCGTCATGAGGATATTTATCCCTTTGTCATCAAAATACTTATCGGCTAGTTTTTGCCAATGTTGTTGCAAATGTTCTCGTAAAGACGCTTCGGTATCGGTGATACCCAAATAGCTTTTGAGCCGTATTTCGTTGGCATAAGGCGTAAGAATAAGTCGCAATGGTACGCTGGTTTGAGGCAATGCCAATGCTATAAATCCTTCGTCGGTATGGGTTACTTGTATGCCTCCTTGGGTGGTGAAAGGCTTGGCTTGGGTGTTGGGATACCCCACAAAGATAATCCCACAGGCCCTTGCAAGGGCATCAGGCACTTCGATTCTTTCGGGCGAATCGTGGTTGCCTGCAATGGCTACCACTGCCCTTGTGCCGTTGTTCGATAGGCGATGTAAGGTCGAATACAAGAGTTCGGTGGCCTCAGCAGATGGATTAAAATTGTCGAATAAATCGCCTGCAATCAATACCGCATCTACTTGGTGCGTATCGGCTAAGGTACAAATTTCTGCTAAAACAGCTTTTTGTTCGTCTAATCGACTGATATTATCTAATTTTTTTCCTAAATGCCAATCGGCAGTATGTAAAATTTTCATAAGTTAAGTTTTTGCTTTTCAGTGTATTATACTTGATTTACGACAAAACAAGGTATAGTGTTACGCCAGCAAAATAGCCGAGCAATGCCATTAAGCTGATTTTACGTACATACCAAATAAAATCTATTTTTTCCATACCCATCACAGCTACACCTGCCGCAGAGCCGATAATTAAAATACTGCCTCCTGTACCAGCACAGTACGCCAAAAATTCCCAAAGTTTGGCATCTGTCGGATAATGGGCCAAATCGTACATACCCATAGAGGCGGCTACCAAGGGAACGTTGTCGATGATAGCTGAGGCTAATCCTATTGTAACGACAATAATGTCTTGATTTCCAATGGTCTCATCCATGAGATGAGCTAAATCACTGAGTAAATGCGTTGATTCTAAAGCCCCAATGGCCATGAGAATACCCAAGAAAAACAGAATACTGGCGGTGTCGATTTTGCTCAGGGCGTGAGCCACTGAAAAGGGTTTACGTTCTTCTTCGTCTTTGCCACGATGCAATATTTCTGAAACCACCCACACAATGCCCAAGCCTAGCAAAATACCCATATAAGGAGGTAAATGGGTGAATGTTTTGAAGAAAGGCACACCCAATAAACAGCCCAACCCAACCAATAGCATAATCGTGGCGTTTTGTGTAGAAACAATCAATTGGTGTACGTCTTGGGTAGCTACTTCGCTAGGACTGCTTTTGACTGTTCCTTTGAGTTTGGTGGATAAATAGATGACTGGTACCAACAACGACACCAAGCTTGGCAAAAACAAGTTTTTCATGATATTGATTGGCGTGATTTGTCCGCCAATCCACAGCATGGTGGTCGTCACATCGCCAATAGGCGACCACGCCCCGCCTGCGTTGGCGGCAATGATTACAACACCAGCAAAGAGCTTACGGGTTTCGTTGTCTTTGACTAATTTTCTCACAACCGATACCATCACAATAGCCGTAGTGAGGTTGTCGAGGGCCGCCGAAAGGAAAAAGGTAATCAAGCTGATAATCCAAAGCAGGCGTACCCTATTTTGCGTAGCGATGCGGTCGGTGATGAGTTTGAATCCTTGGTGGGCATCAACTAGCTCTACGATGGTCATTGCCCCAAGTAAGAAAAAGAGTATTTCAGAAATACTCGCTAAATGATGCGATAATTCGCCAAGGACAGATGGTGCCTCAGATGACTTGGCAAGAATATAGGTAGTCCAGCAGGCTACTCCTGTGAGTAAAGCCGTAGCGGTTTTGTTGATTTTGATAGGATGTTCAAAGGCAATGGCAAGATAACCTATGACAAAAAAAGAAATGAGTGTTATAACCATGATAGTCTATCGTGATGAGATGCCTGCAAAGATAGCAACTGAGGCTAGAAAGTAGTAAGAATGACTGTTTTTGAATGGTAAAAACATAAAAAAGGAGTAGCGTCTGGTGCTACTCCTTTTACTTTAACGAGGAAGATGTTAATTCAACGCCAATTGCTTGGTATCGGCTTCTATGACTTTTTGGAAGAAATTACGAAACTCGGTATATTCTTCTGGCTGAATTAAGTCTTTTTTCAAAACTAATTTTCGTTTAGCTACCAATTTGCCTTGTACCATTGTCATGCTTAAATCGTAGTCGGCAAAGGCACTGCTGAGGTGTATGGCGGCTGGTATTTCGATAAGTTTTTTGCCTGTTGGGATATTCAACGAAATTTCTTCTTCCATATAAGATGTACCCATCAAACGCCAAAGCTCAAAAGCATACACTCTTTTTTCGGCTGCAATAAATTCAAAGGAACTTACTTTTTCTGACCAAGGCAAACGGAAGATTTTCATATTGGCTACTTCGTTCAACTCATTTTTTACGGTATAATCATAGCTTGTTTTTACCGTATCGCTGAGGTTGTCGAGGTTGACAAAACGAAGGTTTGATACTTTTACTACGTTGGTAAAGTCTGATGCCAACGAGCTAGTAACTTCTTTTTCTCGGTCTTCTTGGCTCAAATCAACGTTGTTTTGGCGTACTTCACTTGCCAAACTTCCCGTTTTGATAGAAGTGGTATTGGCTTGTAAATCACGTATGTTGAAGCTCAAATTGGTTTTACGAACCACCACATTGGCTAGTTTTTGCGGATTTTCTAAGTGAATCAGAGTCGTTTGCAAAGGTGTGTCTTCTCGTGGTATCACCAAAATGTTTGCTCCATTGAGCAAATACGAAGTCGCCCCAAAAGGGTTTTTGTTATCGGTGAGTTCTATGTAATAGGTTTTACCTTGCACCTCTAAACGTGCAATACAATGGTTGAAATTGATGCTCGGTAAAAGCATATTGTTGTTGCCATTGTCACGGGTCGATACTAAAACCAAATTGGCTTTTACGCCTACTTGGTTGCACAAAGCCACAAACAAAGTGGATAAGTCTTTGCAATCGCCTAGCTTGGTGCTGAGGGTTTTAGAAGCTTTTTGAGGTACTAGCCCACTTTGAAGAAAAGCTACGCTCAGATAATTGATGTTTTGCTCAATATAATTATAGATAAGTTTAGCCTTTTGTAGGTCACTCAAATTTTTAGGTTTATTTTGAAAAATCTCCTCAATGGCATCTTGCACTTCTACATCTGAATTGGCTTTGGTCGAAACCAAATCGCTGTACCAGTTGCCTATAAATTGCCAATTGGGCATGGTCGATACTTCCAACAATTGAGCGATGTCGCCCAAAGGTGGTGTATATGGCTCACCTTCCATGCTGGGTTGGTTGTGTTGTTCCCACGTATAAAGCTTAAAGTCGTCGATGTTTTTTACCGATGGCTGCAAGTTGCTGTGCATGGTTTTGTGCTGAAACGAGCGACTGTTATGTATCAATAAGCTATAATTGGCGTGTAGTATCGGATAGCCCAAAGAAAAATAGAAGCGGTCGTTGAAATGGCGTGCCAACATACCCGATGAATAATCTTCGAGGCGATACACCACGTGAATGGCATCGCCAGGCTGCAAACCCGTAAACACAATGTCGTTGTCGTTTACTTCGGCTTTTACTTTATTGCCATCGGCTTTCAATACTTCGGCCTTTTCAATGCTGTACGATTGAGAATTTGAGTAAAAAGGTACGCTGTATTCTTTCCATACTGGAATGCCCTGCTGGGTAAGAATTTTTACCAATAGTTCGTCTTTTTCCTCGGTTGTACCTTGTGGATATACCACACGCTGGGTTTGATTAATCAGAATAATGCTGTTGTCGTTCGGATAATCTTGGGCTTTGGGGGCATTTTTAAAGATTTCTTCGGCATTGGTTTTAGGGAAATTTTCAAACAAATCGGCTTTCTTTTCTAAAGCCCTCAATGCTTTGTGCGAAGCAAAAAGCGTAGGGTCAAGTTGAATGGCCTTTTGGTAAGCCGCAATGGCTTGGTCTGTTTGGTTCATATCACGGTAAACCGTTGCCAATCGTTGCCAATAAATGCCTTCATAAGGAGCAAATTCCAAGACTTTTTTCCGATAAATCAAGGCATTGTTGTAGTCGGTTAGCTCATAGTATTGGTCGGCTAAATCTTGGTAGCGACCAATGGCATGAGGAAAGGCCTTGATGTTGTTCTTAAATAATTCTAAGGCTTGCTCTTTATCGCCATTTTGGTAATAAAGTTTCGCCAAAGCTTCCATCGCAGTATGATGATAATTCTCGCTTACAAAAGCTTTGAGCGTAGCCAAGGCTGCTTTGTTGTTTTTATTGACATCTCGCTGAATAATCGCCTGCAAATTAACTGCCTGATAAAGATGTGGATACGCTTTGTATAGCTTGTCCACCAATTGAATCATTTGTTCGTATTTGTTTTGTTTTGCCAGAATGTTCAACTCCGTAAAATCAGTATATTGCGAACCGCCATAAAGCTCCACTATTTTTTTAAGGAGGCTTTCGGCTTCTAAAAAGTCTTGTTTTTCAACGGATTCGTTCAATTGCAATTGTAGGCCCCAATACGATTGAGGGTCTTTACTTTTGATAAATTCGCTTTCCTTGGTCAATTCGGTTTTGTTGCCATCTCTTCTGAATGCCTCTATCATTACGCCACTCAAAAAGCTTGATTCAGGAGCTAAGGCACGGGCTTTTTTCAGGATTTTTTTGGCTTCATATACCTTGTCGTTGCGTAAATAGGTTTGCGACAAAAGAATCTGGTAAAGCAAAGAGTTTGGCTCTTTTTCTAAAGCTTGGCTAAAAAACTGCTCGGCAAACAAAGGTTGTGGGGTCAATGTCATTGCACTAGCCTTGGTATAAGGCTGTGGCGTAGTGGTAGAGCTAAGGCCAGCAATCGGATTGGCCTCGGCATCGGTCAGGCGAATCAAGAAATTGGCACTGCCGGCTTCGCTTTCGCCAATTTGTACCAACAGGCGATTGTACCCTTTTTTGAGGCTAACGCTGTGAATATAAATGTCTAAATCGCAGTTGCGTTCTACCGATTCTCTCGTAACGATTTGGTCGTTGAGCCATATTTTAAGCGAACCCGAACAGCCTGCTCGCAGGTAAACCGTTTGGTCGCTCGGACTCGACACGAAGGTTTGGGCAAACATCACCGAATTATGAATATCGAACGATTGGTCGAAGTCAAACCATTTGTCGAGGCGTTCTACAGGTGGCTTAAACCACGTTACGTCGGTTTGAACTTTATTTTTGAATGTAGCCGTAGCTTCGGGATGCTCTAGTACGCCCCAATTTTTCTTGAAGCCACTTCCTGATGTATTTTCAAACGAACCCACTACTGTCCAGTTGTCGATACTCCCAATTTTGTTGTAGGCTTTTTGTGCCAAATCGCCTTGCATACCATACTGATAGTGATTACCCAAAGCCGAATACACCATAGCCCGCATAGTGCCGTGGAGACGTTTGTCTTCTAGTAATTTTTGTAAAAAAGCGAGTTGATACGCCGTTTTTTTACCTCTATAGCCATCAAACATCGCCGAGGTATTCCAAAGGGCATACAAATGAGGAAAAGGATTGCTCGACGCATCGTAAAACTTAGTTACGTAGTCGAAAGCAACGGCATTGTTTTCTTCGCCCCAAGCCAATAGTGCCAAACCTAAAAATGCCTCAGCCTTAGTATCGGGCTGTTTGCTGGATTTGGTAAAAGCTTCTTTGGCTTCGGCTCTTTTGTTCTGAGCAAAGGCTGTCCATGCTTGGGTAAGTGGCGTATCTGGTTGATGAAATGCCCAAGATGATGCTGTCAAAAATAGAATTAGAATAAAACTAAGCGTTGCGGTTACTTTTGGGTAGAAGGTTCGCATGATAAGAAGAGGATTCGTTAAAAGTATTGTTGAAACAAATAAACAGGATATAAACAATAAAAGCAATAAATTTTAATTTTGACATAGCTTGTTGCCAAAGTAGCGTACTGAACAAAGGACTGCGTTATCAAAAAAAAATTTTATCTTAGTAGCTTCATTCAACAAAAACTGTCTATGAAAAAAATCTATTTTCCTTTTGCCTTGCTATTAGCGACCACGAGCATGGGGCTTGGTCAGAAAGGAGTGGCAAGCAAATTTGCCAATTCTATCACGGCCAACGACTTAAAAAAACATCTTACCTTTCTAGCTTCCGATAGCCTCAAAGGCCGAGATACGGGTTCTCCCGAACAGAAAGTTGCCGCTCAATACATTGCCAACCATTTCGATGCCTGTGGCTTGAAAGGCATTGTGGGCGATACCAAATCGCATTTTCAGTCGGTAGCACTGGTCAAGCGTGACTGGGGAACGTACTACCTCAAGTCGGCGAACAAAACCTATCAATACCTCGAAGATTTTATGGCATCGAGCAATGCTCCCATCAATAACGAAGAAAGTGTTGAGTTGGTTTTTGCAGGCTATGGCATTAGTGACGCTAAATATGATGATTTTGCCAATGCCAATGTACAAAACAAAGTGGTGGTGGTCTTAGAAGGAGAACCCAAGCTCGACGATGGTACTTTTTTATTGTCGGGTTCAAGCGAAATTTCTAAATGGAGTAAAACCGATGCTTGGAAAGAAAAAATGGCTGCCGCCAAAGCCAAGGGTGCAAAAGCCTTGCTAATAATTACGAAGTACAGCGACGAAGACTTCCAAAATTTCGTGAAGCAACGCCAAGCTATGATGAAACGCTACGGTAGTGCACGCATGGGTTTTGCCGAAGATGGCGAACCGCAGTCAGCTAGTTTTGCCGTTATCAATATCAGCAATGCAATGGCATTCGATTTGTTGCAAACGTCGGCTCAGGTCTTAGAAACGTATAAAAAGAATGTGGCACAAAGCAAAAGCCCTGTGGCATTGTCCTTAACAGCCAAGGCGGCTATGCGTATCGAACGTATCACTGTGCCAGTAGAAACGGCGAATGTGTTAGGGTTTTTGGAAGGTACAGACAAAAAAGCCGAAATTGTGGTAGTAACAGCCCATTACGACCACGTAGGTGTAAATGGAGGGAAAATTTACAACGGTGCCGACGACGACGGTTCGGGTACGGTATCGGTACTAGAAATAGCCCAAGCCTTTGGCAAAGCCGCCAAAGCAGGCAAAAAAACACGCAGAAGTATTTTGTTTATGACCGTTACGGGCGAAGAAAAAGGGTTGCTTGGTTCTGAATTTTATACCCGTCATCCGATATTGCCACTCGAAAATACCGTTTGTGATTTGAACATCGACATGGTGGGCCGCACCGACGATGCACACCAAGGAAAGCCCGATTATGTGTATGTGATTGGTTCGGATAAACTGTCGTCGGAGCTACACGCCATTATGGAAGCAAACAACAAGCAATATACCCAGCTTGATTTAGATTATCGCTACAACGACCCCAACGACCCCAATCGTTTTTACTATCGTTCAGACCATTATAATTTTGCCAAAAACAAAATTCCTGTAGCGTTTTTCTTCAATGGGGTACACGACGACTACCACCAACCTACCGACGACGTAGAGAAAATACAGTTCGATAAAATGGAAAAACGAGCAAAATTGGTGTTCTACATGGCTTGGGAATTGGCCAATAGAGATAAACGCATTGCCGTAGATTCTAACAAGCCCTAAGTTTTTACAGTAAACCAATGTGCGTGTTGCCTAAGTCGAAGTAAGGCTTAGGCAACACGCATTGTTTCCATTAACCATGAACCGTATTACATGAAAAAAAATCTCCTCTTTCTTTTTTGTCTGTGGACAAGCCTTTCGTATGCCCAAGACACAACGGCTTTGCATTTTGCACAATTTATCAACCAAACTAATTTATACAAACATTTACACTTTTTGGCATCTGATGAACTACAAGGAAGGCAAACAGGAACTAAAGGGCAAAAAAAAGCAGCGATGTACATCTCTAATCATTTCCAACAAATAGGCTTATTGCCATTGGTTGCCGATAGTTTTGGGGTAAAGCGTTATCAACAACCGTTTTTGATTAAACGCTATTTTGGCCACCAATACAGCGTTGTTTTGCAGCCTTCTCGCAAAGATTTGAAGAGTAAAAATATTATTCGTACCGAAAACATTATAGGCTTGATAGAAGGAAGCGAGC
Organism: Cytophagales bacterium; assembly: GCA_013298025.1. Classification (GTDB taxonomy): domain Bacteria; phylum Bacteroidota; class Bacteroidia; order Cytophagales; family Spirosomataceae; genus Flectobacillus. The sequence continues at coordinate 13,294 of JAAFJE010000038.1, forward strand.
AACCCCAAGAATACATCGTGATTTCGGCTCATTACGACCATCTAGGTACACAAAATGGTGTGGTGTTTAACGGTGCCGACGATGACGCTTCTGGTACGAGTTGTGTATTGGCCTTGGCGGAGGCTTTCGCCCAAGCCCAAAAAGCAGGCTTCAAACCTAAAAAAAGCCTCTTATTTATGACCGTCACAGGCGAAGAAATGGGCTTGCTTGGTTCTGAGTATTTTACCGAAAAACCCATTATTCCGCTATCGGGCATAAAGTGTAACCTCAACATTGATATGGTAGGGCGTATTGACCCTTTTTATGCCAACGATAAGCAGTCGAATTATGTATATGTGATTGGCTCTGATAAAATTTCGATGACCCTCGACCAAATACTCAACCACGCCAACCAAACTTATACGCACCTTACCTTAGACTATAGCTATAATTCGGATACACATCCTTTGCAATTGTACTATCGTTCAGACCATTATAACTTTGCCAAACACCAAATTCCCGTGGTGTTTTTTACCAACGGCGAGCATGAAGATTACCACAGAAGCACCGACGATACCGAAAAGATAGACTTTCCTTTATTAGAAAAACGAGCAAAATTGATTTTTTTTACGGCTTGGGAAATAGCCAATGGCGAGAGAAAATGGTAGGAGTAAAACCTCATAAAAAAACCGTTAATCGGCTTAGATTAACGGTTTTTTTATTCAAGGAATAGGCAATACTTTGCTCTCCTTGAAGGTTGACAGAATTACCATGGTTTGTGTGCCTGCCACTTCTTCGATTTCGTTGATTTTTTCTAGCATCAGTTTTTGATACGAAGAAATATCTTTAGCAATGATTTTCAATAAAAAGTCTCCAGAACCTGTTACGTGGTGACATTCGATGACCTCCGGAATCTGATTGATTTGCTCTACAAACGACTCGGTCACTTGCTTTTTATGCCCCGTCAACGAAACAGTCACAAACGTAGTAACTCCCAAACCTACTTTGTCCCGATTCAATTGTGCATGATAACTCTGAATAATCCCCGATGTTTCTAATTTTTTTACACGTTCGAGGGTAGGTGCAGGCGACAGCCCTATTTCTTTAGACAACTGGGCATTGGTAATTTTGGCGTTTTGCTGAAGAATTTCCAGAACCTTATGATCAATTTGGTCTAGTTTGATTGTACTCATCTGATTGGGAGTTTAGCATGACGGTTTTTGAATTATTACTAGATAATCAACCCGTCTTTTTTCAAAATCTAACTGATTTTATTACACCTTTTTACTACTAGGGTGAAAAATAAAGTACAAAGGTAAAGACTTTCTCTTAAAATTAGAAGAAATTTTATAAAAAACCATTTTTGTAGAATAAAATTTTTATTAAACAGTATATTAATTATTAAAAACTTATAAAATTTTGCTAATACGAAATACAAGCAGGTACAAAATGCCCCTGCTTGCTTGGCAAAATACAGGAATATTACTTTCTTTTGGAAATTTTGTTCATACTAATAGGGCGTTGTAATGAACATTTGAAGCGTGTCGGTAAAATTGTACTTTTAGCACGATGTTTTGTTGCCCTGCCGTGTACACGTTTACGCCAAAGCTCCCAAGAAGAACGTTTCATTTGGCTACGCATCAAGTCAATTACTTGGGCTTCACTCAAGCCAAACTGGGCCTTAATGGCATCGAAAGGGGTACGGTCTTCCCACGCCATTTCTACGATGCGGTCGATGTCGCTTGCACTCAATGATAAATCTGACATATTCAGCTAAAATTATGGATAAATGCTTGGTTTTAGAGAAAAAAAGCTTTCATGGCTATTTTTCGGATGCCACAAAAAACCTTGCCTAATGCTACTATTATCAGAACTTTAGAACGCCCGATTTGTTGGGTGCTTACTATAAAAAATAAAAGATTCCATAAGGTTTTTTACGGATACTGCTTTTTTATTACCCCTGTTTGATAAAATTGTGTAAATTCGTATTTATTAATTATCATCAAATTGAAGTTTATCTATTGGGTCGGAAGGTTTTAAACGCCTGAGTACATCAAAATACATTCCCACTAAGCACTTCTATACAGAATAATTAGGTATTATGGCAGAAGAAAAAGAAAAAACACAAGAGCGGATGCCCGCCAACTTTCTCGAACAAATTGTTGAAGAGGACATTAAAACTGGTAAAAATGCAGGACGTGTACATACCCGTTTTCCGCCAGAGCCTAATGGTTATTTGCACATTGGTCATGCCAAATCTATTTGCCTCAACTTTGGGTTAGCCGACAAGTACGGCGGTAAAACCAATCTTCGTTTCGACGACACCAACCCCGTTACAGAAGAAACCGAATACGTAGAATCGATTAAGGCCGATGTGCGTTGGTTGGGTTTCGATTGGGAAAATGAGTTGTATGCTTCTGATTATTTCGACCAATTGTACGAATTAGCCGTAAAGCTTATTAAAAAAGGCTTGGCTTATGTCGATGACCAGTCGTCAGAAACGATTGCTGCCCAAAAAGGAAATCCGAATTTGCCCGGCGAAGAAAGCCCTTATCGTTATCGCTCTGTACAAGAAAATTTGTCTTTGTTTGAAAGAATGAAAAATGGCGAATTTCCCGACGGAGCAAAGGTGTTGCGTGCCAAAGTTGACATGGCTCACCCCAATATGCACATGCGTGACCCTTTGATGTACCGCATCAAACACGCTACGCATCACCGCACTGGCGACAAATGGTGCATTTATCCGATGTATGATTTTGCCCACGGACAATCCGATTCGATTGAAGAAATTACCCATTCGATTTGTACGCTGGAGTTCGATGTGCATCGGCCTTTGTACGATTGGTTTATCGAAAAATTAGATATATTCCCTTCGCATCAATACGAATTTGCCCGCCTCAATCTTACGCATACCGTGATGAGTAAGCGTAAATTGTTGCAATTGGTGCAAGAAAAGGTGGTTTCTGGCTGGGACGACCCTCGTATGCCAACTATTTCGGGCTTGCGTAGAAGAGGTTACACGCCTGCGTCGATTCGTAATTTTTGTGATAAAATTGGCGTAGCCAAAAGAGATAACTTGATTGATGTAGGCGTACTCGAATTTTGTGTACGTGAAGACCTCAACAAAAGTGCTACCCGTGTAATGGCGGTGCTAGACCCCGTAAAACTGGTTATTACCAATTATCCAGAAGAGCAAACCGAAATGGTTTCGGTAGAAAACAATCCAGAAGATACCGAAGCAGGCTTCCGTTCTGTGCCTTTTTCTCGTGAGGTGTTTATCGAAAGAGAAGATTTTATGGAAGTGCCTCCGAAGAAATTCTTCCGCTTGGGACCTGGCTTGAAAGTGCGTTTGAAAGGGGCTTATATTGTTGAATGCCAAGATTTTAAGAAAGATGAATTTGGTAACATTACCGAAATTTATTGTACTTATATTCCTGAAAGTCGCTCTGGTTCAGATACTTCGGGCATTCATGTAAAAGGTACAATCCACTGGGTGTCGGCCCAGCACGCTGTAGCAGCAGAAGTACGCTTGTACGACCGTCTGTTGATTATCGAAGACTCGTCGCAAGTGGGTGATGATTTCAAGAAATTCATTAATCCCGATTCGTTGACTGTACTCGACAATGTATTACTCGAACCAAGTTTGAAAGAAGCTGTTTTAGGAACAAATTACCAATTTATCCGCAAGGGCTATTTCTGTTTAGACAAAGATAGCACCCCAGAAAAATTGGTCTTTAATCGTACCGTAGGCTTGAAAGACACTTGGGCGAAAGAGAAAGCGAAATAAATAGGTTATCTGTTATCCGTATAGCTGTTGTCTGTAGCATGGTTTTACACACAACTGATACACGGATAACAGAATAAGCTACCTCAATAACTTGCTTTATAATTTACCAAAAATTCAATATGGGTAACAGCTCCTGTCTTGATTTCTACGGGAAAAATATGCCCTTCTCCATCGAATAAATTGCTCCACAAACCTTTGTCTTTTTCATCGACAAATACCGAATATTTGCCTACAGGCAGCTTTACACAAAAATGTCCTGCTGCGTCGCTTTGAGCCGTAGCAACGAGCTTAGAAGGAATGCTATGTATAAAGCCATTTTGGCGTTGGACTTGGCTGAGTTGCGTAAGTTCGTAAATACGGATGTCCCTTGCTATGCCCACAGGCTGTGCAGGAGGCTGGTCGGGCGAAGGCATTCGGTTGCCCGATTGCCATGCAATAGTACCGCAGAGTTGTCCTGTTTGTTGCCTTGATTGTGAGGAGGCACAAGACAAAAGCGTTAAGAAGGAAAGGGCATAAAGCCAACGATTTTTCATAAAAAAACATCCTAAAATGTGAAAGCACAATTTAGGATGTAACGAGTAAAAAACGAAAATATTTTTAATGACGCTTAAACAGCGAATCGACAAATTCTTTTTTATTAAATACCTGCAAATCTTCAATTTTTTCGCCAACGCCAATATATTTTACTGGAATTTTGAATTGGTCCGAAATACCAATCACTACGCCACCTTTGGCTGTGCCGTCGAGTTTGGTAATTGCCAAAGCCGTAACGTCGGTTGCTTTGGTAAATTCTTGTGCCTGAATAAACGCATTTTGTCCTGTAGAACCATCCAACACCAACAGCACTTCATGCGGCGCTTCGGGCAAGAATTTTTGCATCACACGTTTGATTTTCGACAACTCGTTCATGAGGTTTACTTTGTTGTGCAAACGCCCAGCGGTGTCGATAATTACTACGTCTGCTTCTTGTTCAACTGCTTGTTTTACAGCGTCATAAGCTACAGAGGCAGGGTCGGTATTCATGCCGTGGTCTATTACAGGAATGCCTACCCGTTGGCCCCAAAGTTTGAGCTGGTCCACGGCAGCAGCCCTAAAGGTATCGCCAGCCCCCAAAATCACTTTGTTGCCTGCTTTGTGAAATTGCGATGCCAGTTTGCCGATGGTGGTGGTTTTACCTACGCCATTGACACCAACAACCATAATTACATAAGGCTTGATACTCGATTTTTGGAAGGCATTGTGGAGGTCTTCTGACTTATTTTCCGACAAAAGTGCGGCTATTTCTTCTCGTAAGAGTTTGTCGAGTTCGTTGGTCGTGATAAATTTATCTCTTGCCACACGCTCTTCGATGCGATGAATAATCTTGACGGTGGTTTCAACGCCTACATCCGACGAAATCAAAATTTCTTCTAATTCGTCTAGCACTTCGTCATCCACTTTCGATTTACCGACGAAGGCACGACTCAGCTTCGAGAAAAAACCCTCTTTGGTTTTTTCCAATCCCTTATCAAGCGATTCTTTTTCTTCGGTATTAAGTGTTTCTTTTTTCTTAAAAAAATCAAACAGACCCATTGTTGTCTTGGTTAATTGGTTACTCCGAATGCACAGGGCATCCCACAAATTCCTACAAAGCACGGCTGTGCTTTGATAAAAGCATATAAATATAAGCTTTTCAGGAAAGTATGACAAAGGTATAATAAAAAAAGTCCCGAAAAGGGACTTTTTAACATGAAATCTTTTACAAGAAATTATGCTTTGAAGAACTCTTGTACTGCGTCTTGAAGTACGATTTCTTCTTTGAATGTGTAAGCACCAGTAGCTGGATTTTTCACAGCTTTGATTACTTTAGCGTACTTTACACCACCTTCTTTTTTCAGGGTTGCAACTACCTTCTTTGCCATTTTGTATAATAATTTAACGGTTAATCTAAAAAAATAACCGAGTGAATTACTTGATTTCTTTGTGAACTGTAACTTTTTTCAAGAACGGGTTGTATTTTTTCAACTCGATACGAGCTGTAGTGTTCTTACGGTTTTTTGTTGTGATGTAACGAGACATCCCAGGAACGCCTGAGGTTTTTTGCTCAGTGCATTCTAAAATCACTTGGATTCTGTTGCCTTTCTTAGCCATTTTGTGTTATGCTTTATGAATTTTCTGAATCTTACAAAGATATTTTACCCGTCTGATTATCAGAAAATTACAATTTACTGATAATTGCTAACGAATACCCATTCTTAGAATTGGAGTGCAAAGGTAGTAAATGTTTGAGTTTTAGACAAATATGTTTTTGAAAAAACTTCCCTAAATCGAAGGGTTTTTTTGAAATTTATGAAAAAAACAACAAACCAGACAATTTTTGCCTTTCATCTGTTCTTATACTAACATAAAATTTACGAATTTTACAACATGAACCAGATTCAATACCAATATCATCCTGATAATTTTCGACAATCAGACCCCAATCAGTACGATAAGTCGCAACTGAGGTCGGAAGAAATGATTTTGTCGCTTGGCCCACAGCACCCTTCTACGCACGGGGTGTTGCGGATGGAAGTGATTACCGATGGCGAGTTGATTGTGGAAGCCATTCCGCATTTGGGCTATTTGCACCGTTGTTTTGAAAAACACGCCGAGGCTTTGGCGTTTGGGCAAATCATTCCTTATGTGGACCGCCTCGATTATTTGGCCGCCATGAACTCGGAACACGCCTACGTAATGGCGGTAGAAGCCATGCTCGATTTGACGGGCAAACTGCCCAAGCGTATCGAGTACATTCGGGTGTTGGTAGCCGAACTCAACCGCTTGGCATCGCATTTTGTAGCCATTGGTACGTATGGCCTTGATATTGGAGCTTATACCTCTTTTTTATGGCTCATGCGTGACCGTGAGCATATACAACGCTTACTCGAATGGCTCAGTGGGGCAAGAATGCTGTACAATTATATATGGATAGGAGGGTTGTTTTATGATTTGCCCGTAGGTTTTGAAGAACGATGCTTGGAGTTTGTCAAGTACCTCAAGCCCAAAATGGTAGAAATTAGACAGTTGATTATTGAAAATAAAATCTTCGTACAGCGTACTGCCAACATTGGCGTGTTGCCGCTCGATTTGGCTATTAATTATGGCTGCACTGGCCCAGTGTTGCGTGGCTCGGGGCTGAAATTCGATTTGCGTAAAGTTGATGGCTATTCGGTATATCCTGAACTAGACTTTGCTATTCCGGTGGGTACAGGCGAAATGGGGAGCGTTGGCGATTGCTGGGACCGCAACTTTGTGCGGGTATTAGAATGCGACGAATCTATCAAAATTATTGAGCAATGCCTCATACAATTGATGGGCAACCATAAACGTACCACCGAGTTTAATCCGCAAGCGATGTTGCCCAAAAAAGTGCGTCCGCAGGCAATGGAGCGGTATTTTAGGGCTGAAAATCCGAAAGGAGAACTAGGCTTTTTTATCAAAACTGATGGCAAATCGGATATTCCGCAACGGGTAAAAGTGCGGGCTTGCTCGTTTCATAATTTGTCGGTAGTGCCTGCCATTAGCAAAGGAGCAATGCTTGCCGATTTGGTGGCTATCATCGGTTCGGTAGATTTGGTGATGGGCGAGGTTGACCGATAAGCAGCTTGTTTTCGTATTTCATCTTTATAGTTTATACAAATGTTTCAGATAGAAGAAGGAAAAATTTATCCTAAAAAAATACATTCAAAATCTTTGATTCGTTTTCAAGATTGCGACCCACTCAAGCATTTAAACAATGCCAAGTATTTCGACTATTTCTTCAATGCTCGTGAAGACCATGTTGCCGAAATTTATAAGTTCGATTACAACGATTATTTCGAGCATAACCATACCTCTTGGGTGGTGTACAACCATCAAATTGCTTATATCAGTTCGGCAAAAGTAAGCGAATGGGTGACGATTATCTCGTCGATTGTTTATTTTAACGAAGATACGCTGGTGACAGAATACGTCATGACCGACGAGCATCAGCAAGAATTGAAAGCAGTTTTGTGGACAACCTCTAAGTACATTGATGTACGTTTGGGCAAGAAAACGGTGCATCCGCCCGAAGTGATGCGTTTCTTTGAGCTAGTTTGTTTAGACGGCATCAATTTTGAACATAGTAATTTGAACCTACGCATCAAACAAATCAAAAATGAGTTGAAAGCAGGTACTTTTGTCGAAAAAGAAATTTGAGCATAACTTATAATGCCAAATGGTGAATTAGTTAATTGTGGATTAGTGTGTTGACTTTCATTGTATTAGCGTTTTGTTTTAATCTGGCTTACATTTCGATTACTTAACATATTCCTGTTTCGGTTTTGTACAACTAAGTAATCGTGAAAACTTAAACTCAACCAAAGTGTATTGTACATTGTTAAAAATCAAAATACTAACTCACTAATTGACAATTCACAATTTTACATTGATACTTATACGCAACCATACATACTTGATGAAAAAATACCTTTTATGTAGCTTCCTGTACCTAGGGCTAGTATGGGGGGCAAATGCCCAAGAAAAATTGAATACGCTGACGCAAGAGCGGGCAGTGATGTACCAAGAATATTTGGCTTCGGAAGAAAAAGCATCTGGTTTTTTTGGCAATAGAACCAAGGATGATATGCAAAATTCGATAGAAGCCCTCAAGAAAATTATAGAAAAAGATAACGAAATTTTAGAGGAACTCAAAAATACACAGGCTCAAGCCAAGGCAGAATTGACGGAAAAATACAACGAGTTGATTCAACAAAACAACGAATTGACCGAGCAAAACCGAGAACTACTAGCCCTCACCGAAAAGCACAAAGGCTGGTCGAAAGAAAACCACAGTATGCTCGAATCTGTAGAATCGAAGCAAAGCTTGGTGATGGGGTTGGGGGCTTTGTTTGGCTTCCTTTTTTTCGTATATTTTATCAAATATTTTAGCCTAAAAAGTAAGTATAAACGCTTGCAAAGAGAGGAAGCCTAGCTTTATTTGCCTCAACGTTTCCCAAGCGAGCCATCAGGCTGGTAGGTGAGCAATTGCTGTTCGAGCATTTCCCGAATGATGGCTTGAAAGGCTTTTTCGTCGTGCAAGCCTACTATTTTGTAAAGCAATTGTACTTGCATAGCACCATCGGCAAGCAAGGCCAATATCTTTTCTTGTACTTGTTGCTGGTTGTGTTGCTTGCGTTTTTGTTGCACACAACTATCGCAAACCCCACACGTTGCTGTCGTGATTTCGTCGAAATATTCGAGTAATAATTGTGTTCTGCATCGCTTTTGGTGCGTTACATAATGCTTTACGGCATTGGCTTTGCTCAGGGCTTTGGCTTTGCGTTGCGTCAAAGCTGCAAAGTCGATGGGCAAGCGTGTGGCATCGAATCGAGGCGTAAGAAAGGTGAGTTGGGGCTTATTCTTTTGTTTATCGTATTTTAAAATATCAAATTTCTCCAACTGCTCTAGCATCCATTCTACGTGGGCTACAGGCATCGAAATGGCTTTAGAAAGCTGTGTTTCGTTGATGACTACATAGCCCGAAAACACCTCTCCGCCATATACTCGCAGCAATAATTTGATGAATGTATCATATTTTGGGTTACGCAACTGAAAGTCGTAGAGTTGTCGGTTGTCGAGTTGTAACCAGATTTTTGAAGGATGAAAAACAGCTTCCGACAAGGTGATAAACCCTTGATTTTCTAATACTTTTAGGGCAAAAAAAGTTTCGGTTGTGGGTAAATTAAACCTTTGTTGTAAAGCCGCTAAGTCTAAATCGAAGCAAGTCATTTCGCCACTTCCGGCGGCTAGTTGGTAATAATTGCCCAAACATTGATACACTTGTTTGATAAAATCGACGCTAGGAAATTGTTGGGTTACGCCTTGCTCTAGCTGTATGAGGTCGCCTTGGTGATACAATTGCACGGCAAAAGCCTTGGCTTCATCTCTCCCTGCACGGCCAGCTTCTTGGTAATACGCTTCGAGGCTTTCGGGGAGGTCTAAATGCACCACCAAACGCACGTCTGGTTTGTCGATACCCATGCCAAAGGCATTGGTAGCTACCATTACTCGAATGCTGTTGTCAATCCACGCTTGTTGGCGTTGACTGCGTTCTTGCGTTGTTAGTCCGGCATGATAAAACGTAGCCGTAATGCCCTTTTGCTGTAGCCAAGTGGCGGTTTCCTGCGTTTTTCGTCGATTTCGTACATAAACGATAGCAGTCCCCTGAATTTTTTGCAACATTTGTAGCAACCTTTGCTCTTTATTTTCTTCTAATAAAGTAGTATAAGAAAGGTTTTTTCGAGCAAAACTTTGTTGAAAAACGGCAGGGTTTTGCATCATCAATTTTTCGATGATGTCGGTTTTTACCTCTGTTGTGGCGGTTGCAGTGAGGGCGATGAGTTTTGCCGACGGAAAAAGGGCTTTAAACTCGGCAATATGCAAGTAGGGCGGTCGAAAATCGTAGCCCCATTGCGAAATACAGTGGGCTTCGTCGATGGCAACAAGGGCGATTTTCATCTGCTTGGCTCGTTCCAAAAATAGTTTGGATTGAAGGCGTTCTGGCGAAACATACAGAAACTTTACCTCACCATAAATACAATTATCTAAGGCAATGTCTAGTTGATTGGGGTGCATTCCTGCATACAACGCAACGGCCGAAATGCCTCTGCGTTTGAGTTGTGCTACTTGGTCTTGCATCAAGGCGATAAGGGGCGTAACCACTACGCAAATGCCTTCTAATGCCAGTGCTGGTACTTGAAAACAAATAGATTTACCGCCACCTGTAGGCAACAACGCAAGGGTATCACGCCCTGCCAATACCGATAAAATAATGTCGGATTGTAAAGGACGAAAGGTGTCATAACCCCAATATTGCTTGAGTATTTCTTGAATTTGTATCAGCATAGTGTCGCAACTAAGTACGCATATTGTTGGATTTTATGTAATAAAAATAGCCTGATTATCTGGTTTTTATGTATTTATTTGTGTTTTTCGTTAGTCCAAATATGGATAAAAAAAACTTGGATTTCGACAAAAGTAGGAGCATCTACGCATTTTTCAAAGATTCTCAGTATCTTTCGTAAGCACTCATAACAGATACCTGTTGAATGGATAATTTCTTTGTATGATATGATTAGAACAAAAATACTATTTTATGTATGTGGTGTAGCGTGGTGCTTGGGCGCTTGTAGCCCTAGCCAACGCCTGCAAAAACGGCTGACGCACAATGCTGTTTTTGCTCAAAATCATACGGGTTTTGCTTTGTACGATTTGAAAGAAAAAAAGCTGTTGGCTGCCGTAAACGAGGCGAAGTATTTCCAGCCTGCATCCAATACCAAACTTTATACCTATTATGTAAGCCAAAAAACCTTGGGCGATTCGGTGCCGGCTTTACGATACCTTTCTCGTGGCGACTCATTGGTGATTTGGGGAACGGGCGACCCTTCGTTGCTTCATCCCGATTTGCCAGCCTCGAAAGTATTAGATTTCTTGAAAAATACTTCGCAAAAAATCTATTTCTCGGCTGATAATTTTACTGGAAATGTCTATGGACCTGGTTGGGCTTGGGACGACTACAACGACGATTACGCCGCCGAAATTAGTCCGTTGCCTATTCATGGCAATATTGTACGTTTCAAAGCCAACAAAGATGCGTCTTTGGCTGTTGCCCCACAACCCTTTGCCGACAAAACCTACAATTGGTCGCAAGGAAAGCGTTTTATGGTGCAACGTGACCGAGAAGGCAATTTGTTTAGCTATCCGTCAGGTGTACAAGTACCCGCTTCGTTTGAGCAAGATGTACCTTACAAAACCTCGCCTGAAATGACGGTAACTTTGCTCGCCCAACTCACGGGCAAAGAAGTAAACCTTATCCACGAGCCGCTTGCCAAACAGAGCCAAACGCTGTGGAGCATCAAAACCGATACGCTTTATACCCGTATGCTCCACGTAAGCGATAACATGATTGCCGAGCATTTGATGTTGCTTACGGCTTATCTATTGACAGGCGAACTGAATGTAAAAAAAGGAATTACGGCTGCTAAAACCCAATACCTCAGCGATTTGCCCGGTGCCGCTACGTGGGTTGATGGCTCTGGCTTGTCACGGTACAATCTTTTTACGCCAAGAGATATGCTTGTTTTATTAGAAAAAATGTATGCCGAAATTCCGCAAGAAAAGCTTTTTAAGGTCTTGCCTGCTCTTGGGCAGTCTGGAACGCTCAAAAATATGCTCAAAACGGATAAGCCTTTTGTGTTTGCCAAATCGGGGTCGTTTAGCAATAATTATAACCTGAGTGGTTTTCTTGTAACCAAACGAGGCAAAGTGCTGTCTTTTACCTTGATGAACAATAATTTTGTTCGACCTATGGCAGAAATTAGAAAAGAAGTAGCCCAAATTTTACAACAAATACATGACAACTGGTAATGTCTCCTTTGCTAACGCTATGAAAAAAGTACTGTTAATTACCTTATTTTGTGCCTGTACTGCTCCGCTCTTTGCACAGGAAAGTTTGTTTTTTAATCCATTGTACCTACCTTCAACAGATACGACGTGGATATTTTTACCGAAAGATTATGCCCGTTCGTCCAAGCCTTATCCCGTGGTTTATCTTTTGCATGAGCAAGGTGGCAACTACAAGCAATGGAATGGCATCATTAGTATTCAAAAATATGCCGATGCCTACGGATTTATCATTGTGTGTCCCGATGGACAAAACGATGCTTGGTACATCAATAGCCCTCGCAAAGCGACCAGTAAGTACGAAGATTTTTTTATCAAAGACTTACATCCTGCCATCAAACAAAAATATCGGGTAGATGCCGACCAAGTGTTTATCACGGGCATAGGTATGGGAGGCTTTGGAGCGATGCACCTTTTCTGGCGAAATCCCGATTTGTTTCGGTCGGCAGGAAGCTGTTCGGGGATTCTTGATTTGCAATCTCAAATTGACAATATTCGTTTGCGTACACTTTTAGGCGATAGCGACTATCCTTATGTCAATCTCAGGAATTTTTCTCTTGTGAATCAGGTCGATAAATTGGCGGCAGCTCAACGTGAAATTATCTTCGATTGTGGTAGCGACAACCCTCATTATGAAAGCCACAATTACCTGAAAAAACGCTGTGATGACCTTCATATTAAAGCTACGTATGTTTCGCAACCGGGCAAGCACGACAAGGCTTATTGGCAACGAGCGATTCGTTGGCATTTTGATTTTTTCAAAAGAATGAGCCGAGAATGATAATGAATTGAACTTTACCAGATAATAAAAAAGCCTTGTTCCCGTAAGAACAAGGCTTTTGATTATAGCAAAAAGCAAGGATGTGTTACTGTATAGGAATTACTTGCAGGAGTGGGGTAAAACATTCATTTGTCTTGGAATCGAACACTACAAAGTAAGTGCATCCAAGCCAAAGTATTTACTAACGACTTGTTAACAGTTGTTAAGGATTTGTTAACGAGCCTTATCCTTGGCTTTCGCTTTCTTCTTTTTGGTTGATTTTCATTTGGAGAAAATACGAAGCAAGCAAGCCCAAGCCACCAAAGATAAAAATCATCGAAAAATAAGCCACGTCTTCGCTAAAGCCTAAAGAGGTTTCAAGGAAATTACCCACCAATAAGCCTAGTCCAACGCCGATAGCCAGCAAGCCCCATCGTAGCGAATTGGCAGGATTTACTTTCAATCCTTTGGGCGGAGGCATAATGCCTTTGGCTATCATCGCCATTTTTTCGTCGTTTTCAAATTTTCGGATAAAAACAATCATCGTAAATGCTCCTAAAGAACAAATGATAGGAATGAATAAAGCTACTATTTTTTCGGAAATCATGGCTATGTATAATTATGCGTGAAATGTTATGAACGTAACGCCTGGTGTTTGCTCTAGAACCAAACCCTGCGGCGATTGATTTTTGACAATAGGATGTGAAAACTTACCGTAAGGTTACAGCTAAAACCTAAAATTTCTTACTAATTTTTAGAGATTAACTGTAAATTGCATTCCTCGAACAATAAAACAACTATGGCACTCATAAAACCTGTAAATGGCGTTAGTCCAACTTGGGGACAAAACTGTTGGCTTGCCGAAAACGCTACGGTAGTAGGCGATGTACAAATGGGCGATAACTGCACGGTGTGGTTCAATGCCGTGGTGCGAGGCGATGTAAATGCCATCAGTATCGGCCACAATACCAATATCCAAGATGGTGCAGTGATTCACTGTACCTATCAAAAAACCAAAACCACCATTGGCAATTATGTATCTATTGCCCACAATGCCATTGTGCATGGCTGTACAATTGAAGACGAAGTGCTGATTGGCATGGGGGCGATTGTGATGGACGGGGCAGTCATAGAAAAAGGTTCTATTATTGCGGCTGGGGCTATTGTTACGCAAAATACCCGTGTGCCTTCGGGGAGCATTTATGCGGGCAATCCTGCCAAATTGCTCAAAGCGGTATCGCCTGCTGCCGCCGAGGTATTCATGCGAACCGCCAATAATTACCTGATGTATGCAGGTTGGTTTAAATAAAGTACGATGCGTTGAATGGGTAACGTCATTCGGTTGAACGCATGGGCGAAATAGTAACAAACAATCCTGTTTATTCATGCGTTCAATTTGTTTGGGTTTCCGACAAACGTGTATTTTTCATAAAAAAGACCCTATTTTTAACGAAATATATCAAAAAAACTATGGCATAAAACGCCAATTCAATCGCAAAAATCGCCTATTAGCTCACGTACTAATGCCGTAATTCTCTTACCTTTGTAGCCTAAAAACAAGGGTTTTCATGAATTACATAGAATTAAAACTAACCATCAATCCCGATTTTACCGATATTTTCATGGCAGAATTAGGCGAAATCGGCTTTGAATCTTTTACCGAAGAAAGCTATGGCTTAAACGCCTATATTATCGACGACCTCTTTTCTGAAACTGCCGTTGACGAAATCATGGAGCGTTATTTGGGAATGACACCTATCAGCTACAGCTACAGCACGCTCGAAAAACAAAACTGGAACGAAACTTGGGAGAAAAGCTACCATCCGATTAGTGTCAATGGATTGGTACAAGTGCGTGCGAGTTTCCACGAACCCGACCCCTCGCATCAATATGATATTGTGATTAATCCGAAAATGTCGTTTGGTACAGGACACCACGAAACCACCGCCATGATGCTGGGGATTCAGGGAACACAATTGGCTGCTCAACACCAAGGCAAAAAGGTATTAGATGTAGGAAGTGGCACGGGAATTTTGGCAATTATGGCGGCCAAACTTGGAGCATCGTATGTTTCGGCCTTCGATATTGAAGAATGGGCTGCCGAAAATGCCAAAGAAAATGCCCAACTCAACCAATGCGAAGACGTGGTGGCTGTAAGACAAGGCACAATTGAAGACGAGCCACTCGACCAATACGACCTTGTGTTGGCAAATATCAACCGTAATATTTTGATGAGAGATATTCCTCAATATGTACAATTTATGAAACCACAAGCCTATTTGGTCGTAAGTGGTTTTTACGAACACGATATTCAAGACATCGAAACCGTGGCACAAGCCGTAGGTTTGACGAAAATCTTTACCGATACCAAAAACCAATGGGCATCGGTGGTGTTTCAACTTGGGTAGTTGATTGCTAGACGAGTCTTAAACAAATCCGGTTTTGCTATGTACAAAAGCACGCTTCGACAACAAACGTATATTTTTGATAACCTTACAACTTTACTCGCCAAAGCCACGCCTAGGCGTTCGGGCGATGAGTTGGCTGGTGTGGCTGCCCAAAGTGCTGCCGAAAGAGTGGCTGCCCAAATGGCTTTGGCCGATGTGCCTTTGCGTCGTTTTTTGGAAGAACCGCTCGTGCCGTATGAACAAGATGAAATCACAAGGCTGATTTTCGATACGCACGATACGAAGGCTTTTCAGGCGATTGCTCATCTAACTGTGGGTGATTTCAGAAATTGGCTGCTATCAGACCAAGTTTCTACGGCTGTGTTGCAACAAATAAGCAAAGGTATTACGCCAGAAATGGCGGCGGCGGTTTCAAAAATTATGCGTAACCAAGATTTGATTACGGTAGCTCATAAGTGTGAGGTGATTACACGTTTTAGAAATACACTTGGACTAAAAGGGCGATTGGCCACTCGTCTGCAACCCAATCACCCAACCGACGACCGCAAAGGTATTCTGGCAAGCACCATCGACGGGCTTTTTTATGGCAGTGGCGATGCCGTGATTGGGGTAAATCCTGCCACCGACAACGTGCCATCGGTGATTGGCATTGTAGAAATGCTCGATGCCATACGAGAAAAATACGCCATTCCTACGCAAACCTGCGTCCTTAGCCATATTACAACAACCATACAAGCCATCGAGCAACAAGCACCTGTCGATTTGGTTTTTCAGTCGATTGCCGGCACGGAAGCCGCCAATGCTTCTTTTGGGGTCAATTTATCACGCTTGCAAGAGGGCTACGAAGCAGGACTTTCTTTGAAAAGAGGAACAATCGGCAATAATGTCATGTATTTTGAAACGGGACAAGGCTCGGCTCTTTCGGCCAATGCTCATCATGGCTTAGACCAACAAACCTGCGAAGTGCGAGCTTATGCCGTAGCAAGGCATTTCAATCCCTTGCTCGTCAATACGGTAGTTGGTTTTATTGGCCCAGAATATTTGTTCGATGGCAAACAAATCATCAGAGCTGGGCTAGAAGACCATTTTTGTGGCAAACTGTTGGGCTTGCCTATGGGCGTTGATATTTGTTATACCAACCATGCCGAAGCCGACCAAGATGACATGGATATCTTGCTGACGCTTTTGGCGACGGCAGGCTGTAATTTTATCATGGGGATTCCTGGTGCCGACGATGTGATGCTGCATTACCAAAGTACCTCTTTTCACGATGCCCTGTATGTAAGAGATGTATTAGGGTTGAAACCTGCCCCAGAATTTGAAGCATGGCTCAAAAATATGCAATTGTTTGACGACAACATGAAAGCTTTGCCTATCAAAAATGGGCATCATTTGCTTCCTGTAGCGTCTTATTTTTCCTAAAAAATAAAGCGGATAAAATGCTAGGCATCTTATCCGCTCAGAAATATTAGGGTGGAATGTTGGTTTTATAATACAAAACCTACGCCTACCGTAGCGTGAGAATATTCATCAATCAAGATGAAAGCCCCATTGGCAGGGTTATCTTCGTACTTATCGGCAAAGATAGGCTTGGCTGTTTTGATGGTCACTTCGGCAATTTCATTGAGTTTTAATTCTGAGAAATTAGCCACGATGTCGTGATTTACTACATCGTATTTTTTGTTTAAACTTACAACTTTGGCTTTTGAATCGTTGATGCCGTGTTGTAACATATAATTTCTGCCCGAAGTCAAGGCTTGCGAATCGAGCCAGCAAATTTTTGCCGTAATTTCTTTTAATTGTGCTGGTTGGTCATCAACTTTCACCAACATATTGCCACGAGAAACGTCCACGTCGGTTTCGAGCGTAATAACAACCGATTCTTTAGGCCCAGCACTGTTGAGGTGTTGACCAAATTTTTCGATAGTCGCTATTTTCGATGTTTGTCCCGTAGGCAATACAGCAACGGTATCTCCTACTGCAAATGCACCACTAGCGATTTTTCCAGCATATCCTCTATAATCGTGAAACTCTTCGGTTTTTGGACGTACCACAAACTGCACAGGGAAGCGAGCCGCTTGCGAAGCTCCCACGGCGGTTTCAGGATGAAACTGCTCTAATTCTTCGAGCAAGGGCAAACCACTGTACCAAGGCATTTCGCCTGACTTGGTGGCAAGGTTTTGACCATACAGAGAAGACATCGGAATAAAAGTAATCTCTTGTCCTGCAAAAGACACTTTAGAAGCCAAATCTTCTACACTAGCCTTAA
Organism: Cytophagales bacterium; assembly: GCA_013298025.1. Lineage (GTDB taxonomy): Bacteria > Bacteroidota > Bacteroidia > Cytophagales > Spirosomataceae > Flectobacillus. The sequence continues at coordinate 30,942 of JAAFJE010000038.1, forward strand.
TTTCGTTGAAACGCTCTTGGCTGTAGCCCACCAAGTCCATTTTGTTTACACACACAATCACTTTAGGGATACGCAACATCGAAGCGATGAAGAAATGGCGGTAGGTTTGTTCCAACACACCATTACGGGCATCAATCAGAATCATCGAAACCTTGGTATTAGAAGCCCCCGTTACCATGTTGCGGGTATATTCAAAGTGACCAGGCGTATCGGCAATGATGTATTTACGCTTAGGAGTCGAGAAATAAATATGTGCTACGTCGATGGTGATACCTTGTTCACGCTCGGCAATAAGCCCATCTGTGAGTAATGAAAGGTCCAGAAAATCAAGTCCTTTGCGTTTAGAAGCCGCTTCTAGGGCTTCTATTTTATCTTTTGTAATAGATTTTGTTTCGTATAAAAGTCGTCCGATGAGGGTACTTTTACCATCATCTACCGAACCGGCTGTTGCTATTCTTAAAATATCCATTTTTCTATTTAGTGAATGTGTGAATTGTGAGTTAGTAAATTGTGAATGAACTGTATTAAAAAACAAAATTTTAGGCAAATATTATTTTGCGAGAGCTGTTTTATTTGCCTGAAAATCATTTTGAAATACAGTGTTGTTTTTAATAATTGCGAAAGCTTGTCTAATTAATTT
>JAAFJE010000039.1 GCA_013298025.1 Cytophagales bacterium
TTTCAAATCTTCAAATCACCAAATTTTCAAATTCACCACCTCCTCATTTTCAAATCTTCAAATCACCAAATTTTCAAATTCACCACCTCCTCATTTTCAAATCTTCAAATCACCAAATTTTCAAATCCACCACCTCCTCATTTTCAAATCTTCAAATCACCAAATTTTCAAATTCACCACCTCCTCATTTTCAAATCTTCAAATCACCAAATTTTCAAATCCACCACCTCCTCATTTTCAAATCTTCAAATTATCAAATTTTCAAATTCACCACCTCCTCATTTTCAAATCTTCAAATTACCAAATTTTCAAATCCACCACTTCCTCCATTTATTGACTAATTTTTCGACAAATTATAATTTTTTTGCACAAAAGTTGTTCATTTGTATAGAAGAAAGTAAATACAATAACCCCAATACATTCAAAAACTCTAGTTATGGAAAATTATACTTTGTCGAATGGTGTGCAAATACCCGTGATTGGTTATGGAACATGGCAAGCATTGGAAGGAGAAACGGCATACCAAGCCATACAAGCAGCCCTTGCCGCTGGCTACACACATATCGACACCGCAGCCGTGTATGGCAATGAAAAGAGCATCGGCAGGGCCATCAAAGACGCTGGCATTGACAGAGCAAGCCTATTTATCACCAGTAAAGTATGGAATACCGAAAGAGGTTACGACAAAACACACCAAGCTTTTGAGAAAACCCTCAGCGATTTAGGCACAGACTACCTCGACTTGTACCTTATCCACTGGCCAGCCAACGCACAGCAATTTCCTGAACAATGGGCAGCACTCAACGCCGAAACATGGCGAGCCTTAGAAGAATTGTACCAAGCAGGTCGCATCAAGGCTATTGGTGTCAGTAACTTCTTGGTACATCATTTAGAAGCCTTGTTGGAAACAGCCCAAGTAGTGCCGATGGTCAACCAAATTGAATTTCATCCCGGTTTTATGCAAGAAAGCGTTGTGGCGTTTTGTACAGCCCATCATATTCTTGTACAGGCATGGGCACCGTTGGGTACGGGCAAAATGTTGGGCAACGAAACCCTCATCAGCATCGCCAACAAATATGAGGTTTCGACCGCACAATTGTGTATCAAATGGTGTTTGCAACATGGCACATTACCTTTGCCCAAATCGGTAACACCTGCCAGAATGCAAGAAAACAAAGCCGTTTTTGATTTTACCATCAGCGATGCCGATAGGCAAACGATAGATGCGTTACCCTATATCGGGGGTTCGGGACTCAATCCTGATACGATTGCCTTTTAGGAGCATACAAAAACGCTACGTTGTTCGGAAGATAGAACAACGTAGCTTTTCAGTAATAATGCAGCATTGATACTTACTCATGCTTTGCTTGTTGTATCTCCTCGTAAGTCGTTTTCAATATTGCATCAAAATAGCTTAAATCAAAATGTTGAGGGTCATCATGTGCGTCAGGAATGCCTTCGTCTAATACCGCATGAAAGGTGGGAATAAGCCACTCTTTTTTTCTGGCACTGGCGGTAAGGTATAATAAGGCTAATTTTTGATATTGTTCTGTCGTAAACCCCGGCGACACCGCCACAGCGTCATTCTGCTTACCAGCATCTGCTATTCTTGGTTGAATGAGTTCTATATGCAAAAACGTTCCTACGCAAATATCTCCTACAAGCGGATTTTTACTGCTTTTTTCAAATTTTGTACCGTAAACTGCCCTAGCAAAATCGTTACACGTAAGCGATTCGCCCAAACGGTTGACAAACACATGAGCATATTTAAAATTTTGATAGACCGTCAAATCATTGCCAGCCCATGCTTTTGTATTAATGGTAGATGGGAATACGGTATCTTTGACAAAATTACTGGCATCATGAATGACAAAGTAACTTGCCTCTATGCCATTGGTAGTACGTGATAAGCCCTGTTGCCAATCGCCCCCAACGGCTTCTTTGGGAAGTTGTTTTTGTGTAAAATAAAACGTAAGCTGTGCTTGTGTAAGGACGGCTATTTTGTTTTCAACAATACTTTTCAAAAATGAGGGTAAAGTAGCAAGTGGCTTGCCTAGTTGTCCGTATTTCTTGACAGGTCGCAATAAATACGTTGCCTGCTTTGAAGTCTTTCCTTCAAATAGCATCGTTGCTTTATCGAATTTTGGAGCTAATACCGATTGTGCTGTGCCAATCCGAGCCAATAATAAAGCCATAAACAAGCATAATTTATTCCTCATAAACGTCTATTATGTAACACTTTGCCTAAAGAAAATCCCTAGGCAAAGCGTTAGCGTTTTTATTTTTTCTCCTCTTTATCGGCACTGGCTACTGAGCTTTTGAGCTTCATTACTTTGTTGAGTAAATCAAACCAAAACGGTGCTCCCATCGAAATGGCTAAGGCCGAAAGTATCCAACCGATGACACTTGTTATATCGAAATTTTTGGCAAAACCGCCATCCCAGCCAACAGCTAAAATCTTCTGGCTATTAGGAATATCGCTGTAAATCAAGGTTTTGGTTTTATTCAAAAGACTTTGGTTGAGTTGCTCTAATTCTTGTAATTTAGCTTCGGAGTTCTCTCCTGTGGTATCTTTTCTGATAGCTTTAGAACGTTGGATTTCTTTCATGGTAGCTTCGCTATTTTTCACAAAAGCAGAAGCCTGATTCAAAATAGCCACCCTAGCTTGGGGGTCTTGTTGAAGGTTTCGGGCTATTTTGATGGTATCGACATTGAAAATTACTGCTATGGTAAAGCCAATGCTCAACAAAATCATTTGGGTATAGCGTTTGTACCAGCCCGACGAACGGCTCATCATTTCGTCGAACCAGCCTTCTAATTCGGTTCTAAAACGTTCTACATCTTCGCCAGCCGCTACCCACAGCGATTTGATATGTGTTAAGGTTTCTCGTTGAATCCCCACCGAATCGAGCAAGGTTTGCCCTGTATCAAGGCATTGCTTAACGCTTTCGTTGATGGCCGCCGCCTCTGTGCTATCGCCACGCAGCATATCAATGATTACTTTGGCAAAGGTCTTTTTATCAATATAAGACGGAAATTTACTAATCATCGACGAACCAGCACTGAGGTACTTGATACTCGGATGATTGATGAATGCCTTACTCAAGGAAGCCACACTGTTGTCATCGTCGAGCATACGTTTGATGGCTTTTTTTAGCACATAACCACGCAAACCAATATTGGTAGCGACAATTTCTTGCAACAACGACCCCAGCAAGCTATACAGCAAATACACAAAGATAAGACCAATGACGGTCTCGAATGCAGCGTTATCGAACATAGTTTTATAAGTTAAAAGCTTGTGTTTGATACACAAACTCAGGGTAAAGATGGGAAACGAGTTTATTTTATTAGTGATAAACAAACTTAACAAAAGTGTAGTAATCAAACAACAATATCGGTAAAAATGCCTCTATAAACGAGTATGCGGTCTGATAGGCGTTGGTTTGGCATAAAAAAGGATGATAAAGGTAAGATTTCGCCCTTGTTGGAGTTATCTCCAACAAGCTGTGCGTAAGCAACAAACCACTATCCTATTTTCTTTTTTGATAGTTGGCGAGTTGCTTACGCTCGTTTCGTTGGAGATAACTCCAACGAAGGCGGAAATGGTATGTATATTATCAGCCTTATGTGATAAGTCATGCCATGAGTTTTTTCGCCCTCTCGCTGTTTCAAGTTTAAGAACTTGAAACAGCGAGGTTTAAGCATGATTTCACCATACAAGTTTTATTTAGCCGTCAAATACACAAACGGCACAATACATTCTTCTAAAGAAACACCTCCATGCTGGAAGGTATTGCGGTAATGGCTCACGTAATGGTTGTAATTGTTGGGGTATGCAAAAAAGTAATCTTCCATCGTAAATACATACGCAGTGGATACATTGACTTTAGGTAAGAAAAAACGCTCTGGCTTTCGGCAAACCAGTACGTGGTCGTCGGAGTCCCAATTGAGGTTTTTGCCTTGTTTATAACGCAAATTGGTATTGACCGAGCGGTCGCCCACAATTTTCACAGGGTTTTGTACCCGAATCATCCCGTGGTCGGTTGTAATAACCAAGCGTCCTTTTTTATCCGAAATCTTTTTTACTAAATCAAACAAAGGCGAGTGCGTAAACCAACTTGCCGTGATGCTTCTGTAGCCCGATTCGTCGGGAGCGAGTTCTTTAATCATCGCCATGTCGGTGCGGGCATGAGAAAGCATATCTACAAAATTATACACAATCACATTGAGGTGATTTTGTAGCAATCGGTTGAAATTTTCAACCAGATGTTTGCCTTGGTTATTATGGATAATTTTATTGTAGGAAACCTTCCAATTAAGACGACTCCGACGCACTTGCTCTTGCAAGAAAAACTCTTCGTGTTGGTTGAAACCCTCTTCGTCTTCACTGTCGCCAAGGTCTTGTACCCAATGCTTGGGGTATTGCTTTTCTATTTCAGCAGGCATCATTCCTGCAAAAATGGCGTTGCGGGCATAGGCAGTGGTTGTGGGCAAAATCGAATAATAGGCGGCTTCTTCTTCTACCGTAAAATAATCTTGGATTAGTCCTTCAAGAATTTTCCATTGGTCATAACGCAGGTTGTCTATCAACAAAAAAAACAACGGCGACTGTTCTTTTACCAAAGGAAAAACCTTCTTACGCATCAATTGGTGCGAAAGTAAGGGCTTATCAGCTTTGGGATTATTGAGCCAATCTTCGTAGTTTTCTCTGATAAAACGAGAGAAATTGGCATTGGCTTCGGCTTTCTGCATATTCATCACCTCGGCCATAGATTTGTTTTCTGTTCTGTCGATTTCTAATTCCCAGAAAAGCAGTTTTTTGTAAATTTCCGTCCATTCTTGGTAATCAATGCGGTCTTGGTATTGCATCGACAACTGGCGAAATTCTTGTTGATACGACAAGTTTGTTTTTTCTTCTTCTAGTCGTTTTTTGTCTAAAATTTTCTTAACAGACAAAAGTATTTGATTGGGATTCAGGGGCTTAATCAAATAATCGGCAATTTTAGAACCAATGGCTTCTTCCATGATATGTTCTTCTTCCGACTTGGTAATCATCACAACGGGCAAATTAGGCTTCATTTGTTTGATGTGCGGTAGCACCTCTAAGCCAGTCATGCCGGGCATATTTTCGTCTAAAAACACCACATCGAATTTACCTTTTTCAACCTCCTCTAGGGCATCTGCACCCGAATTGACGGGCGTAACTTCGTACCCTTTTCCTCTTAAAAACATAATGTAGGGCTTTAGTAAATCGATCTCATCGTCGGCCCAAAGTATCTGATACTGCATATTTCTGACGGCTATAGTTGCGTATGGTAAAGTATGTAAAGGTACTAACGGAAGCTAAAGATTTTTGTTGCTACGGCAATAAAGTTGTAGGAGAATTTAACTTTTTTTAAGAAAATCGAAGATTAGGCTGGTATGGCTACTGGAGATTTGCTACTGGGGGAGATTTGTATTTGGATATAAACTCTTTCATTCAACTAAATATCGAAGTGGCAACCACTAGGACTGCCACTTTATCATAAATACTACGTTCGTTCGACTTCCCTCCTATTTCCCTAAACAGCCGTAATATAGCCCTTCCAAGTAGTATAGGTTTGTTGGAGCTTGGCGGTTTCGGTGACTACGGGCAAGGTTTTCTGGGGCATACGCAATGTTGCTTTCACAGCCTCGACAGAAGAATATAGCTCACCTCCGATGCCTGCCAGCAACGCTGCTCCCAAAGCCGATACATCTGGCATTCCACGGTTGACAACGGTGGTATTCAATACATGAGCGATAGATTCTAGCACAAAAGTATTGGCGGTCATGCCTCCATTGAGCATCAATTCTTGTAAAGGCACGCCTGCATCTTCTTGCATTGCCAGTACTACGTCTTTGATTTGGTATGGAATACTCTCCAAAGCGGCCCGCACAATATGGTTTTTGGTACTTCCAAAAGTCAAGCCTTGGATAGAGGCTTTGCGTTTCATATCCCAATAGGGTGCTCCCAAACCGCTAAAAGCAGGAATAATATACACGCCTCCGTTGTCGGCTACGGCTTGGGCCATTGCCTCGGTCTGGTGGCTATGCTGAAACAAGCCTAGTTCATTTTTGAGCCATTCTATCGTAGCCCCACAACTCACAATCGCTCCTTCGAGGGCATAATCTACACGGTCGGGGGTACTCCAGCAAATGGTTGTCACCATGCCATGTTGCGAAGCCTGTGGCTTTTGTCCGATATTCATTAAAATAGAACAACCCGTTCCTAATGTTGCTTTAGCCGTACCAGCTTCAAAGCAACCTTCGCCAAAAGCCGCCGCATGGCTATCGCCAATCATGGCTGTAATGGGCAGGGCTTCTGATAAATTTCCTTCAAAAGTACTCGCCCCAAAGTATGCTGCCGATGGCCGAAGCTCGGGCAATTGTAGCCCCACTAGTCCCATTTGGGCGATAAGCTCGGTGTCCCATTGCAGGGTATGAATATTGAAAAAGAGGGTACGAGAAGCATTGGTATAGTCGGTAGCATACACTTTACCGCCCGTTAGTTTGTACAACAACCACGTATCAACTGTTCCGAAAAAAGCCTTTCCTTGTTGTATTGCTTCCCGAATGGCAGGTATTTCTTGGTACAACCAAACCAATTTTGTACCCGAAAAATATGGGTCAACGAGTAAGCCCGTTTTGTCTTTGATGGCTGGCTCTATTCCTTGCTTACGCAATTTTTCACATACATTCACCGAACGTTTGCATTGCCAAACCACGGCGTTGTGTAGCGGTTCGCCTTGTTCGTTCCAAAGTACAAAGGTTTCTCGTTGGTTGCTGATACCACAGGCTTTCAATAAAGTCCTATCATAACCTTTTGCCTGAAAATCGGCTAAACAATGCTGCACGGCGGTCATGGCGTTTGCGTAAATTTCTTGTGGATTTTGTTCTACAAAACCATCCGATAAATAAAAAGTATGCAATGGCTCTGATGCACGAGCCAGCACCGTGCCTTGGGTATCGAAAATAAGTGCCTTGGTACTGCTTGTACCTTGGTCGATAGAAAGAATATATTGCATGAGGAATGTCGTTTGTGTTTAGTCGTTTTTAGCATTCATTCGGTCTATCATCACTGCTAAAAGAATCACCAATCCTTTGACAACCTGTTGCCAAAAAGGCGATACGTTGAGCAATACCAAGCCATTGTTGAGTACGCCAATGATAATCGCACCGAGGACAGTTCCCCAAATAGAGCCTCTTCCTCCCGAAAGCGACGTTCCTCCGATAACCACCGCTGCAATGGCATCTAGCTCATAGCCTGTTCCGGCATTGGGTTGAGCCGAATCGAGGCGAGCCGTAACCATCAAACCACCCAAAGCCGCCAAAACGCCGCCAATGGTATAAACAATGCGTTTGGCACGATGGATATTGATACCCGACAAACGGGCAGCACTTTCGTTGCCCCCGATGGCATAAATGTATCTTCCAAGGGGCGTTTTGCTCGTAAGCAACCACGCTATGCCTACTACCCAGGCACTAATCCACACGGGTACTGGCACGCCCAGTAGCCAACCTGTGCCAAGGTAATCAAAGTTTGCACCTAAATTGCTGATAGGAAAGCCTTTTGTCCACAACATCGTAAAGCCTCTTGCCATCGTAAGCATAGCTAAGGTAGCCACAAAAGGAGGCACTTTGCATTGGGTCACGACCCAGCCGTTGAGCCATCCGAGTAGCCCACCGACCAACAAACCTGCCAATAATGCCCCTAACAAGGTAAAACCCACAAATAGATTTAAGCCTTCCAAAGCAATGCCATTTTTCAGTAAACCTGCGGCTACGGCACCTGCCAGTGCCAATACCGAGCCAACCGATAGGTCGATGCCAGCCGTTAGCACAATGAGGGTCATGCCTACTGAAATACAAATATTTACAGAAATTTGCCGTAGTACATTCCAGCCATTGGCAAGGGTTAAAAATTTATCAGATAACAAACTAATAGCCGTACACAATACCAACAAAGCGATAAGCGACTGAAGTTTGTATAGTTTTTCTTTTGTCAGTGAAATAGTCATAGTTTAGTTATGAGTTGTAAATCGTGCAGGTTGATTTCGTGTTGTACAATTTTTTATTTAGCTGATAGCCGCTTTGAGCAAGCTTTCTTCGCTTGCTTGGCTTATCGGAAAGTCGCCCGTAAGACGACCATCGCTCAAGACCAATACCCTGTCGCTTACAGCAAATATTTCTGGTAACTCAGACGACACCATGATAATGCCCAACCCTTGCTCGGCGAGTTGATTGATGAGCTTATAAATTTCCGTTTTGGCATTGATGTCGATGCCTCTGGTGGGTTCGTCAAGCAATAAAATTTTGGGCTTGGTTGCCAGCCATTTGGCAATAATGGCTTTTTGTTGGTTGCCTCCGCTCAGGTTCTTGATTAACTGTGCCGACGAGTGTGTTTTGATGCGTAGCTCTTGGATATATTGCTGTACCAAGGCCTCTTCTTTGCTACTACTCAACAAGCCATTTTGGCTCAATTGCGGTAGGGTGGTGATACATATATTTTGTTTTACACTCAGTTCTGGCAAAATCCCATCTTTTTTACGGTCTTCGCTTACCAATGCCAAGCCAGCTTTTACGGCATCGGCAGGCGAATGGATATGCAAACGCTTGCCTTCGATATACACTTCGCCCGAAATTTTGCGAGGGGCTAGTCCGAAAAGGGCTTCAAACATCTCTGTACGCCCCGCTCCCATCAAACCAAAAATGCCCAATACTTCGCCTTTGTGTAAATTAAACGAAATGTTTTGTACTGAATCTTTGGCACGTGCCGCAGGCAAATGAATGCCCAAGTTTCTTACCGCTAACAATACTTGAGGCGTTTCGGGCAAGGCTTTTTTGGGAAAAGTAACCAAGGCTCGTCCTACCATTTTCGATACAATTTGGTCTTTGGTAATACCTTGCATACTCCCCGACTCGATGCTTTTGCCATCTCGCAACACGGTAAAAGTATCGGCAATCTGAAAAAGTTCATCAAGTTTATGCGAAATATAAGCAATGGCTTTCCCTTCGGCTTTGAGGTCGGCGATGATTTCAAACAAAACTGCCACTTCTGCCCCCGTGATGGCCGATGTGGGTTCGTCCATGATAATCACTTGGGCTTCTACGAGCAGGGCTTTGGCTATTTCTATCAATTGCTGTTGCCCTACTTTCAGGTCTTTTACGAGCATGGTGGGGTCGAGCGACAAGCGAAGTTTGGCAAGCAATTCGGTGGTTTTGCGTTGCATTTGTTGGCTGTCGAGCAAGCCCCATTTATTGCGAATTTCTTTTCCTAAAAAAATATTTTCGCTAATACTCAAATACGGAATTAGGTTGAGTTCTTGGTGAATAATCACGATGCCTTGTTGCTCGGCATCTTTTGTATGGTTGAATCGAACTTCACGGTTATGGAGTAAAATACTTCCCTCATAGTCGGTATAAACGCCACTCAGGATTTTCATGAGCGTTGATTTTCCTGCCCCATTTTCTCCGATAATCGCATTTACTTTTCCTGCCTGTAAATCGAGGCAAACACCATCGAGGGCGGTAACGCCAGCAAATTTTTTGGTAATATGTCGAGCCGAAAGAGTCACAGTTGATTAGCGTTTTTGAAGTTGAATCGGTAAAATCGTAAAATCCTGCACTTGTGCGTGAGCTTGGTTCATTTCGATAGCTCCTACAAAAGCGATGGTATCGCCTTTGTTGAGTTGTTGTTTGAAAGGTGCTATCACTTCTTTTTTTACGTAGGCATTGAGTGCCGCCGCAATGGCATTGATGTCATTGGTATTGGTAAAAGCCTTGATGTCGAAAATACCTGCGGCATCTCGAATGGCATTGCCATACACAAACTCGGTAGCCAGTCGGACAGGGATATTTTTACCTGCTTCTTGGTAGGTTACTAGCACTTCATCTTCGTTGATGGCTGTGACTACGGCTGTGCCTTTTACCATAAAATACCGAATATTTCCAATGGCTACGGCGTGACTCCACTGGGCAAAAGCTTGGGTAGGATTTTGTTGTAAAGCTTCGCTCAATTGGCCCAAAGAAGGGGCTTTATCGAAGGTTGCGGGAAGTTTTTCTTGTATAAAAGTACGGGCAAAAGTTGGGGCATCTACCTTCGTAGCCTTACTTTTTTGCACTTGGTCTAAAGGTTTTATTTCAACAGAAAAATAGCCTAAAACGCCAATACTCACCGTGTATAAAACAGCCGAAAGAATACGCATAGCAGCATAGAGGGGTTGTTGGTTGAAAGCTTATTTTTTACCAAAAGCGGTATAATCTTCGATGGTAGCAGCGTTGACTAGCTCGACCGCCACAGGAATTTTTTGGGCAAAATCTCGTTTACCTTTCAAATATTGGTCGGCAAAAACGGCGGCCATTTCTGCCATTGTTTGCGGAAACTGCATTCCTGTGGCGGTAATTTTACCATCTTTGATAGCCGTTACTACGTCGTCGGCGCCATCGAAGCCAAATACTTTTACTTGCTTTGCCTTTCCGACACCTGCCAATGCCTGATACGCTCCCATTGCCATAGCATCGTTGCCACAAAAAACGGCATCGATGTTTGGATGTGCCTGCAAAATAGACTCCATCACCTCCATTGCTTTGTTGCGGTCGAAATCGGCACTTTGTTGGGCTACCATCTCCAATTGGGGGTAATTATCCACTACGCTGTGAAAGCCTTTCGAGCGAGCCCACGTATTATTGTCGCCAACCAGTCCCAAAATTTCTACATACTTGCCTTTCTTGTGTAATTGTTTGACAAAATACGAAGCAATGGCAACACTCCCTGAAAAGCTATCAGACAAGATTTGTGCCGTGGCTGCTGCTGGATTGTTGACTTCTCTGTCCATGCAAAAAACAGGAATACCTGCGTCTTTGGCTTTTAAGACATTCGATACACTGCCATCGGAGTCGGTCGGATTGAAAAGAATCGCCTGATACCCCGACACAATGGCATTTTCAAAGTGGTCGGTTTCGAGAGCGGTATTGTTTTGCGAATCGAAAATCTTGGTTTCATAGCCCAAGCTTTGGGCTTTGGCAGCCGCTTTTTCGGCTAGAAATACAAACCAAGGATTATTGAGGGTTGAAACAATAATCGCCATTTTTTTAGTGCCTTGCGAAGCCTGTTGTTGCTGACAGCCAAGCAATGCCCACAAAAACAAAAAAAGGTATTTTTTCATAGTTATTCATGTATTTCGGTTATTCTCAAAGCCAGATAAGGCTTTAGAGGAAGTCTTACATATTTTAGGTCTTTATCGTAGAGGCGGTAATCATGTACATCTGCTAGTTCAAAGGTTGCTGGAACACTTGCTATACTCATTTCCCAAGTGTCGATTATTTCAACTTTATAACGATTTCCCTTAGTAGGTCTTGGAAAACTAGCGTTTTTATGAGGCAGGTTAAAAAGCCATTTGTTTGCCATTGCTTTGCCTAAATAAATCAGGTAAACGCCTTTGCCGTTTGTAGCTGTTTGATAGTCACGGCTGATGTCGGCTGGTTCGACGGGGGCATTGAGTTCTTCCAATATTTTTCGTAGAAATCCTACTCGTTTCCAGCTTGTTCCTTTCAACGCACCTCCTTTAGCCCAAAAAATGGTATCTCGTTGGTCTTTAAACAGATAGGCTTCGCCATGTGTAACGTAAGTTCCTCCAATAATTCCCATCCAAATCAGGTAGTTCATTTCTTCGCCACTGTACCTTCCCCAGCGTTGTTTGAGGTTTCCTTCATAGCCTACTTCGTCATAAATGACAGGTTTATGATAGATATTTCTGGCAATAGAAGCAGCCCCCCAGTGCATCACAGGTGCTTCGTCTTGCGCTGAAACATGGGTTATTTCGGGTATCCAGTAGTCAAAATAATGGGCTGTGCTGCCATGTATAGAGCATAAATGGCGATACGGGTCATTTTGCACAACGGCTTTGATTAAGGTATGCCAGTCGGCTTCCGATTTGCTTAGTACATAATCGTATTCGTTTGCCAGCGACCACCATATATTCCGAAAAGCCGACAAGCGTGCTGTTAAATATGCCACATAACGCAAATTGGCTTCCATTGGCATGGCATCGAATCCCCAGCGTCCTTTGTCGTAAGGGTGAAAAATAATCAGGTCGGCTTCTATACCTAGCTTTTGTAATTGTTCTATTCGTTGCTCTAAATGTTGAAAAAACGCAGGGTTAAATTTGGTATAATCCCACACCTTTATTTCTTTGCCCTTGGCATCTTTTTTTACTTCTTTTAATTCATAAGGAAAAAGCGAAGGTTCTTCTTTTACTAAATCATAGTTTTTGGGAAAAACGCCCATCCGTAGTTTGTTAAAACCTGTTTGTTGTAAGGTTTGGAGGGTTTGTTCTTGTATAGCTTCGTCCATGTGTACCCAAGCATACGACGTTGTACCTAAAGGAAAAAACGGTTGTCCGTTGGCGTATCGAAAGGCATAGCCATCGCTTACTTTCACCATTCCTTTGTTGCTTGCAGTGGCATCAATACAAGTAAAGCTTCCATGTTTCTGATTCAATTCGGCTATATTGCTTTGCGTAACAAATTGCCAAACACCTGTTTTCGTGGGCATAAAACGCAAGCGAAAGGTATCGTTGCCATCATAAAAACCCGTAACCGTGTAGCTGGTATCTTTGTGTGTGAAGGTTGCTTTGAAATGTACATCTGTGAAAGCATTGGCTTTGGAGCGATGCGAAAGGGTTATTTCAAAACGATTCCATTGCTCTACGGTATGTTGAGCAAGCAATTTTACCAATATCAAACAAGAAAAAACGAAGGTCAGAAAGTATTTCATTTGACGACTACCAATGTAATGTTTAGTATTTTTGAAGTAACTGAAGTGTTGCCTGTTCAATACCACTTGCCGAAATGCCATAATGAGTAAAAATCTCATTTTGCGAACCCGTAACGGTATATTCGTCGGGAATACCCATAATTTTAAAAGGTTTATGCCATTGATTTTGTAATAAAAATGAGGCAACTGCTTCGCCTAAACCACCGTTTACGCTATGTTCTTCTACGGTGAGTATGGCTTCGCAATGTTGTGCCAACGAAGCGAGTAAGGCGGTGTCGAGGGGCTTGATGGTGTGCATACTCACAACGGTGGCTTCGATGCCTGCTTGTTGAAGCAAGCCTGCGGCTTCTAAAGCTGGATACACCGTTTCGCCTGTGCCAATGAGGGCAATATGACGGCCTTTACGAATGACTCTTCCTTTACCAAAAACAAATGTTTTATCTTCTTCGCTGAGTAAGGGCATTACTTTTTTACCAAAACGAATATAAAAAGGCTGTGCTGCTTGAGCAGCTTGGCGAATGGCTTCGGCAGTTTCAAAGTTATCGGCAGGAGCAACTACCGTAATGTTATGGATGGCACGCATCACCGCAAAATCATGTAAACTGTGGTGTGTACTTCCTAAAGCTCCATAGCTTACACCGGCCGAAATACCAATCAATTTTACGGGATTGTTGGAATAGCAAACATCATTTTTGATTTGTTCTAAAGCCCTTGCAGTTAAAAAACAAGCCGGCGAAACAGCAAATACTTTTTTGCCCATGCTTGATAAACCGGCTGCTACTCCCACAAGATTTTGTTCGGCAATGCCAATTTCAATAATTTGTTCAGGAAGTTGCTGCCCGAATGAAACCAATTTTCCAGACCCACGAGAATCGCTCGTAACGGCATAAATATCTTTATCGGCTTTTGCAATGGTTTCTAAAGTAGAAGCAAAAATTTCTAAATTAGCCAAACTTATTCCAGCTTGGGCATTCACACTTTCTTGGCTCATTATCGTGTTTTTTGTTGATTAATTTCAAAGCATTTAGAGAATTGTCGCTACACCAATTCGTTCATGGCAATTTCAAATTGTTCAGCATTAGGAACGCCATGATGCCATTTCAACACATTTTCCATATAGCTAACGCCTTTGCCTTTTACGGTGTGAGCGATGATAAAAGACGGTTTATCTTTTTCAAAAGGAAGCGACTCAAAAGCATTCGTTAAGGCTTCTACGTCGTGTCCGTCGATATGTTTTACGGCCCAACCGAAGGCTTCCAATTTTTTATCTAATGGCTCTAAGCCCATTACGTCGGCGTTGGCGGCTGTGATTTGTAATTTGTTGTAATCCAGCACCGCACACAAATTATCTAATTTATAATGTGCCGCAAACATAAATGCTTCCCAATTTGAGCCTTCCGCCATTTCGCCATCGCCCAATACGGTAAAAACCTTTACGGATGAATCATCTTTTTTGGCGGCCAAAGCACTGCCACAGCAAATAGATAGCCCATGACCCAAACCGCCAGTATTTTGTTCCATCCCTTTGATTTTCTTGGTAGGATGACCAATGTAGGGCGATTGATATTGGCATAAACTCAGTAAATCATCTTCTGGAAAAAAGCCTTTATCTGCCAAAACCACATAAAGTGCTTCTACGCAATGCCCTTTACTTTGGATATAAATATCACGGGTTTTCGACGGCCAATTTTCAGGAGATACTTTTAAAATACGGTTGTAAAGTACATTCAAGATGTCGATGATTGACAAACTGCCGCCCGTATGACCAGCCTTGGCGTGATAAATATACTGGAGTATTTTTCTTCGATACTCCACAGATTTGAGTTGTAATTCGTTGATTGTCATCATTTCAAGCGGTTTACTTGTGATGGATAAGAATGGTATTTTACTTGTGTATCTAGGCGAAATGGTAAATTAGGGCTGCACGAAGGATTTTATGTTGTTCAAAAGCATTCTTATCGTCAGCATTTTTTTAACGCAACCTTTGCGGTTGCCTCATGCAATAGGGCAACCGCAAGGGTTGCCCCTGCACCAATTTTATTTGAAAGATAAAACCAAATTTTCGCACAGCTTCAATTGTCAATTGATGCATAAGTGTTTGAAAATGAAAAACTTCACTAATCACTCATTCGCTCAATAATTTAATGGTTAGCAATGCTCATACACCTCCCAACCCATATAATTGCCCAAGGCTTCTTTCAAAATACCCGCCGTTTTTGAAGCATTCATCACTACGTGGTGCTCAAAACCATTGCGACATACATACTGCATCAATCCTTGTAAATTATTGATTTTGGCAACGGCTCTATTACCAAAAGTTTTCAATTCGTCGTCGGTCAATACGCCTTCACCTACATACACTTTCATGATACCTTTAGGGTCGTCGGTACTGATACGACCATACGTAAGTGGCATGGCTGGTGTGCGGCCGTCTAAAGCTCCGTATGTATTTTCTACGCCTACCGATGTACCTAAAATAGGAGCATTACTAATCTGAATATCAGGCAAAAACGACTTTGCCCAGTTACCACAATGGAACAATACACATTTCTCTTCGTCATCGGCGTAGTTGTTGTTCCAATCGACCAAGGCACTTGGCGAACCCGAAGCCAACTGCATGGCATACATACTAAGCGTTCCTGTTACATCTACTTCACAAGCACTCGGAAGCATATTTTCGCTCATGATACTCATACTTGTACAAACATTACAGCCATAATTTTTCTGTAAAGAAGTCCAACATTGAATAGCCGTAGCATCTAAAGAATGTTCAAGCATAAAATTATTCAGTACGGCATCTAATTTGGCAATCTGAATCATGGCTTCACTTGGCGTTTTGCCGATAGGAGTATAAGCCAAAATTTTCTCCAAACGTTCTTTTACAATGGCATCGTCTTTGGTCAGTTTATTGGCATTGCCAAGGATTTCAGAAAGGTCGCAAGTAACCACCGAAATACCATTGCGTTGAAGGATTTTTTCGCTATAACGCACCGTATTGAACGCTCCCGGTCTTGCACCGATAGCTCCTATACGTACATTTTTCAAGCCTTTGATAACCTTACAAACGGCAATAAAGTCTTTTAAATCTTGTAAAAAACTGAGGTCGTTGGGGCGTACCACGTGTTTGGTTGTGAGCGAATATTTGATGCCGTACTGGTATAAATTGTTGCAAACCGAAATTTTACCACACCAAGCATCTCTTCTACGAGCTACATCTAATTTATCTAAATCATCTGGATACGCTTGTACCAAAACAGGAACATTGAGGTTTGCTAATTTCAAGGTATCCGCTACGCCTTTTTCATCGCCAAAATTGGGAAGCACTACCCATACGCCAATAATTTCTTCGGCGTGTTGCTTGAACAACGCGGCACATTTTTGTGCTTCTTGAAAGGTTTCTACACCTCCCAGTTTGGTAGTGTTCGAGTCTAATACGATAGGATTGATATGAAGCGATTGACACAAATCAATGATTTCGGTTCTGGCTTTTTCTACCAAACTATCAGGAAAAAAATCACGGTTTCCGATAATAATCCCAAGAGAAACGGGCTTGCTCATAAGTAATAATTGTGCTAGTGAATGCTTTAGGTTTGTACAAAAGTTTGTTGGGGTTGGTTTTTTGACTTCGGATTTTTCTAAAATCAAAAATCCAACACCCCCACAAATGGCGATGATACAAACACTATTGGCACTGTACCACGCCTTTTTTACTCAGCAATAAGTATTTCTATTTCATTTTTTTCAAAATGTGTTCTGTCCTCCGCACTAATCTCGTTGTCGGTCACGATATAATCTATCAGCGACAAGGCTCCCAAACTAGCAAAGGCACTTTTGCCAAATTTGGTCGAATCGGCTACGAGGTACGTGGTTTCTGCGGCTTCTATCATGGCTTTTTTCACGACCAAATCACTGATACTCGGATACGTCAAGCCTGCCCTGAGCGAAATACCAGCCGTTGCCAAGAACAATTTTTGTACATGAATGCCTTTAAAAAAATCGGCAGCTTTTTGTCCTGTCAGCGACAACGTGGGCGGTTTAAATTCGCCTCCCGTCATGATTACATCTATTCCTGGTTGCGTGCCGAGCATCATCGCAATATTGAGGGCATTCGTAATTACGGTAAGGTCACGAAAGCCTTTGAGTTTTTTGGCAATCTCGGTTACGGTCGAACCAGAATCTAATATA
This sequence comes from Cytophagales bacterium, assembly GCA_013298025.1. GTDB lineage: Bacteria > Bacteroidota > Bacteroidia > Cytophagales > Spirosomataceae > Flectobacillus. Next base: position 16,985 of record JAAFJE010000039.1, read on the forward strand.
ATGGTATCGCCACTCGAAATAAACTCTAGGCACTTGGCGGCGATTTTCTCCTTCTTATCCACATTCAAATCATTATGTGCCACCGTAAATTCTCGCACTTGTGCCTCAATATTTTTTAAATACGCTCCGCCATGCTCTCGAATAACCAAATCGTCTTTCTCCAATTTTTCTAAATCTTGGCGAATGGTCACTTCTGTTACTTTAAACAACCGAGCCAAGTCGGTTACTTTAGCCAAGCCATCTTCTTTCAATAGCTCTAAAATCTTTTCTCTACGCTGATGTGGTAACATATTTTTTATGACAAAACAAAATTAAACGAAACAAAACGAAAACAAAAGAAATTTTAGAAAAAATTATTTCTTAAAAAATTTAACTTTTTATTTATTAAATTAAAATATATTTATTCTAAGGTAGAAAAATCCTTTATAAAAGAAAACAAACAAAGCAAAACACTTTCTTTTACTTTCGATTTCATTATAAAACTTTCTATTTACAGGCTTTAGCAATTTACAGATTATTTCTTGTCTGACTTCTGTTGACGAAGCAGTATTTTTCCTTATCTCTTGTTAAGAAATACAGTTTGTCTAATGAATAAAAGATTAAAAATATATATTATTGAAGAATTTAAAACAGATTACAGCAATTATATTTCATTTACATCAACTTTATTTGACATAACAAACCAAGTCTTGTTGTTTTGTGTAAAGTTTACTCATTTCCGTCTAAGTTAATTTATATGAAACTCTACTACTTACTCCTACTGGGTTTGTTGTGTTGCAACGCCAGTCATGCCAACACCATTGCCCACCGAAAGCCGAGCGACCTTGTACGCACTACGGTAGCACCTGCCAGCATTCAGATCAAAAGTCCCATTCAGGTCACTTGTAATACCAATACTTTACAAGTGGATTACCTCGTCAATGGAACGTTCAACACGGGCAATAAATTTATCTTGCAGCTTTCAGATGCCAAGGGCATTTTTGCCAATGTTCCCACAACCCTTGCCAGTGTTGTGGCTACCAAAAGTGGTAGCATCAAAACCAGTATTCCGGCTGTCAAAGGCAATACCTACACCCTTCGGATTGTGAGTACCAATCCCGTTGCCACCAGCGATGTAGGCAAACTCATTTTACAGCCCTCCGCTCCTACCATTGCTATGCAAAGCCTCAGCAGCAGCACTGTAGCAAAGGTATGGGACAAAAGCTTCGGCAGCGACAACAACGACGTACTCATGAGCGTGATTGCCACGAAAGATGGCGGTTTTTTATTGGGAGGACATTCCAACGGAGGCATCAGTGCCAATAAATCGGAAGCCAGCCGAGGACGCTACGATTATTGGGTAGTAAAAACCGATGCCAATGGGAAGAAGCTCTGGGACAAAACTTTTGGAGGAAAAAACGATGAAAATTTAAGTAAAATCGTGCCTAGTCAAGATGGAGGCTATTTACTGGTTGGCACAACCTACAGCACAGGCATTGGAGGAGATAAAACAACCAGTACCAAAGGCTTTTTCGATTATTGGATTGTAAAAATAGATGCCAATGGCAAGAAACTCTGGGATAAAACTTTCGGTGGTACAGCCGAAAACACCTTAGCCACAGCCGTGGCTACAGCCGATGGTGGGTATTTATTAGGAGGCTATGCTACTTCGGGCATCGGAGGCGATAAATCGGAAGCGACCAAAGGCAACAACGATTATTGGGTTGTGAAAATAGATGCCAATGGCAAAAAGCTCTGGGATAAAACCTTGGGCAGCAATGGCGATGATTATTTGATAGATTTAGCCACCACCACCGACGGAGGATTTTTACTAGCAGGAATGTCACGGGCGGGCATCAGTGGCGATAAAGCAAGTGCCGCCAGAGGTTATTCAGATTATTGGGTTGTGAAAATAGATGCCACAGGTAAAAAGCTTTGGGATAAAACCTACGGCGGCTATCAAGACGACTTTTTCAACGACCTCGAACCCTGTAGCGATGGAGGCTTTTTGTTGGGCGGTTCTTCGTATTCGGATAGCGGAGCCGACAAGTCGGAAGGAAGCAAAGGAGGACAAGACTACTGGGTACTTAAAATAGATGCCACAGGTAAAAAGCTGTGGGATAAAACCTTGGGGGGCAGTCAAGACGACATCCTGGCAAACATTACCAGCAATGCCAGCGCAGGCTTCTTGCTGCATGGCACTTCGCTTTCGCCCAACAGTGCCGACAAATCGGAAGCCCTCAAAGGCGATGCCGATTATTGGTGCATCAATATCAGTAGCAATGGAAATAAAATTTGGGATAAATCTTTGGGCAGTGTTGGCTACAACAACGCCACACAGGCGATTTATACCACCGATGGCAGCTATCTGCTAGGTGGCTACAACAATGCCGATGTGGGAGCCGACAAATCAACACCCCATATCGGTTATAACGATTTTTGGCTTGTCAAAATCAAAGCCAGCGAAAGTTATTATAACCAACTTACCGCTACGGGTTGCACGGGCAATATCACGTGGAGCAATGGCTCAACCGCCAATCCGCTTTTAATCAACCCGCAGTCAACCACCACTTTTACCGCTACTTGCAGCATCAATGGCTGTACAAGTGAAGCCAGCAACAGCCTGAGCGTACCTTCCCTTTTCAAACCTACAGCCCCCAGTATCAAAACCGACAATACGACGATTTGTGCCGAAAGCAACGTTACGCTCACGGCTTCGGGATGCAACGGAGGTGTAATTTCGTGGACAGGTAACAAAACAGGCAATAGCCTGAGCGTAACCCTTAGCACCACACAAACGTTCAAGGCCGTTTGTACACTCAATGGCATTGCCAGCGATTCGAGTAATGCCATCGGCATACAAGTCATAGCCAAACCCAATACACCTGCCATCACTTCGCAAAAAGATAGCACCACAACCTTTATTACCCCATGGCAACAAAGCATCAAGAGCAATGGCTCTTCTACCTTGGTAACGATGTTGCCCACATCCGACGGTGGCTATTTATTAGGCGGATTTTCTAGTGCAAACCAAGGCGGTGATAAATCACAAACGTCAAAAGGAAAAGATTTTTGGATTATTAAAACCGATAAAGACGGCAAGAAAACTTGGGATAAGACCTTTGGCGGTGACAAAGACGACATCTTAACCAGTATGACCACAAGCAAAGAAGGGGGTTTTGTATTGGCTGGCTATTCGTATTCGGGCATTGGAGGCGATAAATCGCAAGCCAGCAAAGGCAATGTGGCCTACTGGATTATAAAAATAGATGCTACAGGTAAAAAAATCTGGGACAAAACTTTTGGCGGTATCAGTACCAGTGCAAACACTTCTGCCAACAATTTCTTATCAAGTATCGTCGGTACAACCGATGGGGGCTTTTTGTTGGGTGGCTCATCAGATGCAGGCATCAATGGCGACAAAACCCAAGCAGCCAAAGGCTTTGCCGACTACTGGCTTATCAGGATAGATGGAAATGGAAACAAACTTTGGGATAAAACTTGTGGCGGAAACACAGACGAGCAACTAAGCACAATTGTGGCTACTTCCGATGGTAATTTCCTGTTGGCTGGGTCTTCTAACGCAGGCATCAGCAACGACAAAACCGAAGCCAGTAGAGGCTCTTTCGATTACTGGCTTGTAAAAATCAACAGCACCGGACAACTCCTGTGGAATAAAACCCTCGGAGGCGATGGCAGAGACTTAGTCACTTGTGCCATTGGTACACCCGATGGAGGCTATGTGATTGGTGGAAATTCTAATTCTAACAAAAGTGGTGATAAAACCCAAGGGCCAAGCAATGCCAAAAGCGACAATGATTATTGGATTGTAAAACTTGATGCTAGAGGAAATAAACTTTGGGATAAAAACTTTGGTGGCTTCGACCCCGATAATTTGTTTAGCATCATTACGACCAAAGACGAAGGCTTCCTCCTTGGTGGCTCGTCGTATGGCATGGGAAGTAAAGATTTCTGGCTCATCAAAACCGATAAGGTTGGGCAACAACGGTGGGATAATTACCTTGATAGTGACGACGACGAAGCTTTACACGCCATCGCTCTGGCTCAAGATGGTTCTTATATCCTCGGAGGCAATAAGGGCGACAATAATTTTACCTTATCCAAACTACAAGAAAATACCAATATAACCTATATCCTCACAGCTACAGGCTGTAACGGAACGGTGAAATGGAGTAACGGCACTACAGGAAATCCCTTGAAAATCTCCGCTGGCACCACTGGCAACTATACTGCTACTTGTACCACCAACGGCTGTAGCAGCGAAGCAAGCAAAGCCCTAAGCATAGTGGCAAAAACCAATACACCTGTCATTCAAGTAAGTAATGGCTATGTATGTGCTGGCAGCAGTGTAAGCCTCACAGCTTTGGGCTGCGAGGCTGGAGAATTGATTTGGACAGGTGGTTTGAAGGGCAACAACCTTGTAATTACGCCTAAAAAAACACAAAGTTATCGGGTAATATGTATCAAAAACGGCATCCCAAGCGATAGCAGTACGGCCATAAGTATTGTTGTAGCGAGTCAGCCGTCTTCGCCAACGCTGCTTGCACAAAAAAACTATGTGGCAACCCAATGGGACAAAACCATCGGAGGAAACAGCATAGACCTCCACAGCAATATTATCACAACCAAAGACGGAGGCTTTTTGGCAGGCGGTACTTCGTTCTCGGCTGTAAGTGCCGACAAAACCGTAAGTCTTAAAGGAATTAGCGACTATTGGATTACAAAAATGGATGCCAACGGCAAAAAGCTGTGGGATAAAGCCTTTGGGAGCAAAGGCTCGAATACCTTCACAAGCCTTGTTGGCACATCCGATGGTGGGTTTTTACTCGGTGGTTATACTGATGCAGGCATTGGTGGCGACAAGTCGGAGGTATCGAAAGGAGGCGACGATTATTGGGTGGTTAGGATAGATGCTACGGGTAAAAAAATCTGGGATAAAACTTTTGGCGGAAACAACCAAGACTACCTGCGTCAGGTACTTGCTACGACCGATGGAGGCTTTTTACTCATCGGTACGTCTAGTTCTGGCATCAGTGGCGATAAATCGGAAAACCTCAAAGGAGCGGAAGATTGTTGGATTGTAAAAATAGACAACAATGGTAAAAAACTTTGGGATAAATCGTTCGGGGCAAAAGGAAACGACGTATTCAATAACGCCACGTGTGCCTTGGCAACTGCCGATGGAGGCTATTTATTAGGAATTGCTACGCCTGGCACAGGAGGCGATAAAAGCCAAGCAAGCAAGGGAAGCTATGATTATTGGATTATAAAAATTGATGCCAACGGTAAAAAAAGCTGGGATAAAACCTACGGCGGTAGCAACGACGATATGCTTACGACCATGATAGCTACAGCCGATAAAGGCTATTTACTGGCTGGCTACTCGCAGTCGGGTATCAGTGGCGATAAATCAGCCCTTTCGCAAGGGGAATCTGATTATTGGATTGTAAAAATAGATGCCAATGGTAAAAAAAGCTGGGATAAAACCTACGGCGGTAGCGATAACGACCGTTTGGCTAAGGTTATATTGAAAAAAGATGGGGGCTTTATTCTTGGGGGTTCTTCGGCATCAGACCTTAGTGGCGACAAAACCGAACGCCGTAAAAGTAACAGAAACGAACGCAGTGAGAATTTGATAGGCATACAAAAGTTTGATTATTGGCTCATAAGCACCGATGCCAACGGCACTAAACTTTGGGATAAAACTTTGGGAAGCTACCAAAACGACGAACTCAGCGACCTGCTCTTGACCTCCGACGGTGGCTATCTCGTAGCAGGAACTTCCAACTCGGATGCCAACCAAGACAAAGCCGAAGCCCCCAAAGGTAGCGAAGATTTCTGGATAATTAAATTGCAAGAAACCAACGCTACTACGCTCATAGCCACCAACTGTGCTGGAACAGTAACGTGGAATAATACAATTACGGGCAGCGTTATCAACGTCAATCCAAGCACGACAACCAATTATACCGCCACCTGTACCCTCAACAATTGCGTTAGTAGTAATCCTAGCAACATTACAATCAAAGGCAATAGCAGCAGTACAAGCGTGGCTCAAGCACGGATAGAAGCCCCTGCCTCAGCCGTAGAAAACCCTGTCACGTACTTAGTTTTTCCTAATCCTACAATAGACTATCTTACGGTTACGTCAACCTTTGAAGGTACAGCAAACTTTGCCTTATTCGACCTTCAAGGCAGGGCTTTACTAGAACAATCCTTTGAAAAACAAACCATTATCAATTTATCACAATATACCAAAGGTCTTTATTTCTACAGTATTTATCATAAAGATGGTAAATATGTAGGTAAAATTCTGCTACAATAAGTTACGCCGACAACGGTTTGCAGCTACACGCAGGCGGTTTTTTAGCACTGAACCCCCGCTTGCATGTAGCTGCTATTGGTGGCTGGCGTTCTCATTTGTTGTTTTCTTCATCAGTTATTTTTTCTAGTCCAAAAAGTTCAGTAACAAGTTTATACACCATTGTGCAAGGGTTTTGAACGGAATAGTTTTGTTGTCTAACATAAAGTTTTTCGAGATTCACCGCATTTTTTATAGCATTTTCTCTACTTGCATAAGTTTCCAATAAAGAATACATTTCCGTGCTATTCTTTTGGTAAACGTAATCTTTTAATCCTTTTTTCTTAAAATTGTCTTCTATCAAATCTTGATATTGCTTTCTACTTATACCTGTGTTATAGTAGTGAAAATGCAGTAGATACCAAAGTTCAAAAGCTTCATTTGTCCAAGCACAATCAACACTGGGACTATTTGCGAGGCAGGTTTGAATAGCTAAATTGAAAGATTGGTCTGAAAAACTATCTTTATCAAATACTATCCACAATTTGTCAACAGTTCTATTTGTTTGTGCTTGCCATTTATCACGTAAAGTCATTGCACTCTTGACCAGTGAAACGGTGTTATGTCCATTGCCTACGATTTTAAAATCATAAACATCTAACACGCCTTTAGGCAAATCATTTTTAAGAGATTCAAAATAGTTAGGTTCTGTTTTCTCACCTTCACATACAATCAGGAAAAACCTACGCTTAGACTTTGTGTCTTCTAAGCGTTTAGACTCTGTTCGCTCGTGTCTTTTCTTAATATGATTGGGTATTTTTACTTTTCTTGCCATTCCGATACAATTTTAGAAATATCGCCAATGTAAGGAACAGCACCATATCTGCCCTGTATATAATCACTTTCAAATGAACGGTCTTTACGAACCTTATTGCCATCTTCTTCTCGATACTCAACCAATGAATATAAATCAGATGCACCGTATTTGTCTTTTTCTACAAAATAAATTTGGTCTCTTCGATACTTCCCGTAGGAAAACAAGTTGGTATCGTGAGTTGTGAAAATTAATTGTGCATTTTTAGAATTATCTTTTTCTGAATTAAAGAGCCTTGTTATAGCTAACGTCATTAGTGGATGTAAACTGGAATCGAGTTCATCAATTACCAATACGCCACCATTTTGTAATACATCAAAAATAGGGCCTGATATATTAAATACTTTGTTCGTTCCTGCTGATTCTTGACTACGCATATCAAACTCAACATCATCTACGTTTACGTTATCCTTATTATACTTTTTGTGTAATGTATTTATTTTGAAGCGAAAAGTACCTTCCATATCTTTGATTAATAACTTAACCAAAGATTCGGGGGCATCTTCTGGAATTCTTTTAGGATTGAATTTCTCTTTATTCACAGAAAGTCCGTCAAAACCTAAATCTAACGTGCCGTAAAAATCGCCTAAAGTTTTTGCCGTCTTTTCTTTTTCTAGCATCTTAAATGTTACCATTTCATAGTTCTCGTGAGTGAGTCCTGAAATGGTAATAAAATTATCGAACCAATTCATGATTCTTCTAGCTGTAACTCCATTAAATTGGTCTATAATTGATAAAAATAAAGCATTATTTCTTGTTTTACTTTCAAGATTTTCTGCTTCTTTAAAAGAAGGCGACACTTCTATTCCATCACCTTCTCTTACGAATAATAATTTTTCGGCATTTTTCTTTGATTCAAATAACCATTCACTTACTACTTCCTTGTTTGTTATTTCAAATCCATATCTGTATCTGACATTTAGTATTTCAAATAGAACTTCAAAATATGATGGGCTATTTTCAGTTTCAGTATTCAATAAGAATGGAGTAACGTCTAATGTCTTGATAGAAGATTGATTAAATGATTGCGTTACTATTCTTTTCATTGTACTCATAGCACGAATGAAATTTGATTTACCACTAGCATTAGCACCATAAATGATAGCTCCTTTTAAAAGTGTGTGCCTTTCAGAAGTAATAGTATTTGTTTCTTTGTAATCACTTATGCTTGATGCAACTAAGTTTAAAGTCTTTCTTTCACGAAATGAAAGAAAGTTGGCTACACTAAATTCTAGTAACATAACTGCTTTTATTTTGAGATTATTTCGTAAAAATAAGCATTAAAACAAAAAAACACCAAAAAGTGAGATTATTTCTCTTTTTTGGTATTTTTTAGAGGGTAGTTTTAGTTGTCGAATTGTCTTGGTAAAGCTGCTGTCGGATACGCTTGTTTACCCCAACCACTTTTTCGCTTCCTCCAAATCGTTTGGTACATCAATACCAAAGCTATCATAAGGCGTAATCGCTACTTTGATTTTAAAACCATTCGACAGCCAACGCAATTGTTCCAATGCCTCTGCTTTTTCGAGAGCCGCCACAGGCAACTGGGTAATTTGTGCCAATACATCAGTCCGATACGCATAAATACCTATGTGCTTGTAATACGTATAAGCCTTGAGCCATTCTTCAGGAGCAACACCACGCAACAAAGGAATGGTTTGTCGAGAAAAATACAATGCATTAAAATGATTATCGAAAATTACTTTGGGCGTATTTGGGTTAAACAAGGTAGTGCTGTCTTCTATTTGCTTGACCAACGTAGCAATTTCGGTGACACCATTGAGGCAATCGGCTAAAATTTCGATTTGTTTAGGCTGAATAAACGGCTCATCCCCCTGAATATTTATCACATACCGATACGGTATAAAATCCTCTCCTTCTTCGGCGGCTTGTGCCGAAGAGATTTTTAGAAACGCTTCAAAACAACGGTCTGTGCCACTCGGATGCTCCGTTGAAGTCATCACTACTCGCCCACCAAAACTCAACACATGGTCATAAATACGTTGGTCGTCGGTAGCCACAACCACTGTACTCAAGGCTGTAGCTTGGCTCGCTTGTTCATACACCCGCTGAATCATAGACTTGCCAGCGATGTCTATCAAGGGTTTAGCTGGAAAACGAGTGGACGCATATCGTGCTGGAATGATACCAATAATTTTACTCATAAAACAACAGTTGTCGGTTATTTTTCATTCAAGACGTTAAATATAGACAGACGACTTTAATAAATAAAGGATGCCTTTATAATTAAATAAAAGCGGTGGTGTGCCAATATTTTTAAAATGCCGAAGATAGTAGCTTTACGGTGCAAAAAACACTTTTGTAGCATAACTTCAATGTCAAAAATTCTCCAATACACTTTTGATATAGTTGACAAATTTTATATTTTTGTAAAAAATGTCAACCAATCATCATTGTTATGAAAGAAATTGTGTCGCTAAAAATTAAGCAAGGAAGAATCCTGAATGCTTTGTCATTACAGGATTTAGCCGATTTGACAGGTGTTTCAAAACAAATGATTTCCAAGTATGAAAAAGGCGACTCAATGCCTTCTAGTAAGATACTTATTCTATTGGCAAAATCTTTAAAAGTAAACATAGATTACTTCTTTACACCTTCTTCTATTGCATTGGGTGAAGTGAATTTTAGGAAAAAAAGTACTTTTAGTGTAGCCAAAATCAATGCTTTGAAAGAAGCCATCAAAATTAGGTTATCAACATACATAGAAATTGAAAACATTCTTAACGTTAATCATACCAACCCTTTATACAAGAAGAAAGTTGAATCAATCAACGATATTGAAGCCATTGTATATGCGTTGAGAAATGATTGGGAAATAGGCTTAGACCCTATTCATAATATCATTCAATTATTAGAAGATAAAGGAATAAAGATTATTGAAATTGACGAGCCTGAAAATTACTTCGACGGATTAGCCACCGTAGTCAATAAGCAATATCCCGTGATTGTGGTGAACAAAAATTTCAATGTTGAGCGAAAGCGATTTACTTTGTTGCACGAATTAGGCCATTTGCTGTTGGATGTACCTGTAGGAAACATCAAATTGGAAGAGAAAGTTTGCAACAGATTTGCCTCAGAATTTTTATTTCCTAGCCATTGGGTGATAAAAGAATTTGGGGCAAAGAGAGAGGGGATTTCTCTCATTGAATTAATAGAAGTACAGAAAAAATATGGCATCAGTATTCAAGCTATTATGTATAGATTACTGGAAAACGATGTTATTAGCGAAAGTAGAGTATCAGCCTTTTATAGAAAGCTTAATTCCAATCCTAGCCTAAAAAGCAAAGTAAACCAAGAGCGATTCTCAACCCCAGAAGTATCGCATAGATACGAACAACTTGTTTACCGTGCTTTATCGCAAGAATTAATTTCAGCAAGCAAAGCCGCCTCCTTACTCAATAGCAACATCAATGATATTTTAGAAAAAACAACCATGTAAGCAACTCAACATGAAGATAGTCATAAGCGATGCCAATATTTTAATTGATTTGATTCGGCTTGACATGATTGAAGCGTTTTTCCAATTTGAGCATCTAGAATTAAAAACGACTGATTTTATTTTTGACGAATTACTGGAAGAGCAACAGGCAATACTTCAAGTTTTTATCGACAAAGGTAATCTCGCCATTATCGAAGCCGAAACAGAAGCTATGAGCAATATTTCTACGATATTCAACAAAACCAATGGACTAAGCATTCAAGACTGTTCGGCATGGTATTTTGCCAAAGCCACCAATGGAATTTTACTCACAGGAGATGGGAAATTAAGAAAATTATCTGCTGCCGATGGCGTTGAAGTACGAGGGATATTATTTATTTTCGACCAATTATTATTGGCTGGACATATCACATTTGAAACAGCTGTCGTAAAAATACATCAATTATACCAAATCAATGATAGATTGCCATCGAGTGCTAAATACCAAAGACTCGGCTGTTGGGGACGTACCGAACACCTCACCTAAGCTTTACTTTTACAAATAAATTTACAGCAATGGAAAGAAGAAGGATTTTTGCTTGCAGATGTCAAATGTGTAAAATGCTTTGTTAGCCCCTATTACTCATTTACGAACTATCTTTTGTAAAAT
>JAAFJE010000004.1 GCA_013298025.1 Cytophagales bacterium
TCTCAAGAAAGACTCCCATATTATTTGGGTTTCTTTGAGTATTTACACAATATTAGAAAACGTGGTCAGGTCGCTCTATCTGCTTTAGTTGGGCTTTTGATAGCAACTTGAAATCATAATTGAGCCACTAAAAATTATGACTTATAATTTATGTCATTTTTATAAAATTGTAAATAATAAAGATTCTTGTATCCACAGGTTATTTCTTTATACGTCCCTTTTTTCTGAGAAAAACAGAAGATGACAGTATATTCAGTAAAGCATTTTTACACACTTAAATCTCCATTTTACATACGAAATAGCCTATTTCACATATTTTTATATTTTTTTTTTCATTGATGCAACTAATTTAGTGCTTAGACGGTCAATACCATTAGACAAGAATTTTAAATCTTTGAAAGACTTTTAATGGTTTTTACAAAATAGAACTATTTTAAGTGTTGTCGTTACACACTTAGCTCTAAAATCACCCCATACACAATAACACTATAACTTGGAATGCTTATGAACATCGAAAACTTTTGCAGTATCACGCATGGAAAGTTGGATTTTAAATTCCAAAAAATTGAAATATCCATCAACGATATAGTTATGCTCAAGGCTGACAGCAACTATACGCATCTCTATTTAACCAACGGGCAAAAATATGTATTTGCTCGTACTATTAAATTATTTGAAGATATTCTCAAAGACCATCCTTTTGAGCGTATTCATAAGGCTTTCATCATCAATTGGGGGCATTTGCAAGGATACGATGCCGATACCGAGTCGCTTTGTTTGAGTAATAATCTCAAAGCTAATATTTCTCGTAGAAGAAAATGCCAGTTGCGTCGTAAACTTCGTTATGTTTATTAACCAACTTATTATCAGACGATTGATTAGAATTTACGCCATTTTACCGATTAGGAAAATTGAAAAATACGAAAAAGCTTTGCTTAATAAACCTCAAGTATGTATCATAAAAAATTACGCTAATTTTCAGGTTTTCTTTCGCTTAGTAAATTCTTACTAGGTATGTTGTGAATTGATGATAGTTTATCATTGATTCACACTTTGCCCACAATTCTTATGGTAAATACGGGATTATCGTGCGGCTGTAGGTCTGACTTACGGCTATAGAAACCTTTGCGTATAGCCAAAGGGTTCGTAATAAAAAAAACGATGTGGTTGCCCAACATCGTTTTGATTATATAGGAAATTTGTACTCAGTTGCTTATTTTACTTCAAATGCTCCCGCTCCAATTTTAAAGCCTTCCGAATACATTTCAATGCTGTATTTACCTGCTTTGTATGGCGAACCTTTGGCATAGAGGACTTCTACTTTTTGGTCGCTGTTATCGAAAAGTACGCCTTGTTTGGTCGTATAACCAATTTCTTTGCCATCAATGGTAATTACACCTGAACCTGACTCGCTAACCACCGCACCCGTTGCATCTAAAATGCGTACATAAATGTCTTTGTTGTTTTTCTCGGCAACAGGGTTACTTGCCAAGGTAAAGGCAATTTTCAAACGGTCGATTTTCGATACTTTATATACACCGCCCTCACGTACTTTGCCATTTGAAGCCACGGCATACACCGCCACATTGATTGCTTTCATGGCAGAAGCCATAGTCACTTTGCGTTTGAGTTCTTCGTTTTGCGACGATACATCTTGTACGGTCTTAGTCAACGAAGCTTTTTCATTTTTCAAACCAGTGTTTTCGGCTAAAGCAGCTTCTTTTTCGCTTTGGAGGGTTTTGGTACGCTCGGTCAAAATACCGTTTTCTTCTTTGAGTTTATTCAACTCTTCGTCTTTTACAGCCAAAAACTCTTCGTATTCTTTGATTTTAGCTTCGTATTGTTCTATTGAAGTATTCAAATCGGTTTTGAGTTTCTTTTTGTCGGATTCAAGCTGGGCTTTTACTTTTTTCAATTCTGCTACATCGCCTCCCAATGCCTCCGTTTCTGCAATTTTTTGGTCGAGCGATTTGGCAATAGAATCGAGCTTGATTTGCGTATCCGACAATTGCTCTACCTTGGTATTGAGGGCATTTTGCAATTGTGCTGTTTCGTTTTTGGCTCCAATAAACAAATAGCTCAACAAAGCAATGATACCTACTGTAACGCCTAAAGCTATTTTGAAAAAAGTTTGGTTTTGATTACTGTTCGTTTCCATAATTAAAAGAATTTTAATGAGTTAACTAATAAAATGTAAAGTGATTTTGTATCGAAAGAATAAATTTTATTTAATTCTTTAACAGATAATGAATCGTATTAGAAAAGGTCTTTTTGCTTGATACAAAATAAGTCATTCGCTTTTAAAGCGGTGTTAAATCAGGCTTAATTTTAGCTTAAAATGCTTAGGGTCGGAAAACCAACTGTAAAACGAGTACCTGTGGCATCGGATGCAACGTGGATAGTCCCTTGGTGAATTTCTACGATTTTTGCCACAATCGTCAGCCCAACGCCATGTCCTTTCACAGCCTGAGCCGTGGCATCGCTTCGGTAAAAAGGTTCAAAAATATTGGGTAAATCTTTGCTTGGAATGGCTGGCCCTTCGTTGAAAAAGGCTAATTCGAGGTAGGGTGTTTGGGTTGTAAAATATACTTGTACGGTATGATTGGGCGAAAACTTACAGGCGTTGTCTATCAAATTGATGCACAACACCTTCAAAGCGGCTTCGTTTCCTTCAACCATCAGGGCTTCTTCCTCGTCAGGAAAGTCGTCAAAATGCAAGGTGATTTGGTAGTTTTGGTGCCATTTTTGTACCTGATTTTTGGCTTCCCATAATAGCTCATCCATCCTTACGGGTATTTTGGGCAACGATTGTCCATCAACAATCGTGTTGGCAAGGTTGAGCAAGGTGTTGGTCAGTTGGGTTAGCGTGCGGGTATCTTCTTTGAGCGATTCGAGGGATTGGGTATAAACTTCGAGCGAACGAGGCTGCATGAGCGTTACGTCTAGTTGCGAGTACATTTTGGTGAGCGGATTTTTCAGCTCATGCGATACATTGGCAATAAAAATCTTTTGTGTTTGGAGGGTTTCCTCTACTCGGTCGAGTAGCTTATTAAAGGTTTCTACCAGTAGTCCTATTTCATCCGAACGGTTGGGATGCAGCACTCTTTTTTCTACATTTCTCGGAAAAATACCATTTACTTGTTGGATTATAGCCGACATCGGAGCAAGGGCATTGCCAGCAAAAGCCCAACCGCTCAGACTTACCCCCAAAATACCAATCAAACACATGACTATCAAGATTTTTCGTAGGTCAGAAAGGGCCTGATTGCCCGTTACATCGTAGGCACTTGTCACAATCCAATATTCGTCGCCTCCATGACGCACCTTAATACCCATGATTTGGTAGCCTTTTTTTGAGGTAAATACACTACTTTTCGACGTAAACAAGCCTGCGATAAACAAAGAATGAGAAACAGGATTATTTTTATTATTAGAAAAAATAAAGCGTTGTTTGGTTTGGTTATACACCGAAATACTTTCGTCTTTCATGATTTCAGATTCCGATACTTTCGAGATTTTCACGAGCGTTGTGTCGGATGCTTGTATGTCAAACAAAAGCGTAACGGTGGTTAAAGCACTGTCTTGCAAACGGTTATAAAATCTTTTTTCAAGATAAAGTTGGCTGAAAAAATAAACGCCTATCGAGAAAATCAACAAAATAGCCGATACGATAGTCGTAAACTGATACGTAAGTTTTAAGCGAATATTCATGCGTACAAAATTGAAGCGTAAAAGAGAAGCTAAAGCAGGAAGGTTTAGAGGCAAACGGTCTTTAGTTGACAATTTTCAACACGTAGCCCATGCCAATATGCGTATGCAATAGTTTGGTACTAAAATCTTTATCTATTTTTTTTCGTAAAAAATTCACATATACTTCTATCACATTGGTACCCGTATCGAAGGTAATATCCCAAATTTTTTCGGCCAATTCTACCTTTGAAATCACCCTTCCTTGGTGTCGGATAAAGTACTCTAATAGGGCAAATTCTTTGGCCGTAAGCGGAATGGTTTTGCCTTGTCGAGTAACAGATTTCATGGATAAATCCATTTCTAAATCTGCAATTCTTAATACGTTGCTTGTCACAAGTGGCGTAGTACCACGGCGGCTCAAGGCCCTGATGCGTGCCAGTAATTCTCTAAACTCGAAAGGCTTGGCAAGGTAATCGTCGGCACCAGCGTCGAGTCCGATGATTTTATCGTCGGTTGTACCCAAGGCTGTGAGCATCAGTACGGGCGTAGCAAGTTTGGCTTCTCGTATTTTTTTACAAAGCTCCAAGCCATTGAAGCCTGGCAAAATAATATCGGTAATAATCAACTGATAAGGATGCCTCATGGCAAGTTGCAGACCCATCGGGCCGTCGTAGGCAACATCTACCTGATAGTGCTGCTCTTCTAACCCTTGCTGGATTATTTGAACAGTCTTTACTTCGTCTTCTACTAATAATATTCTCATAAGCAACAAGGTTGAATGACAATTAAGCTGACAACGCATCGCATCGGCGATAGCGTGTGGTTTTGTTTCAATAAAGACTTCTGAATGATGCAAGATAAGCTTTTTTAAGAAAAATGCTCGGAAATTTATGGCATTTTAAGGTAACTTTAAGGAAACATTCAACAACAAACCCTCGTTTTTTTAGATGAAAAAAATCCTAACTACTGCTTTATTATGGCTAACAGCCCTTTACACTGGACAAGCCCAAGGGCTTAATGCAACCGAACAAAAAATTGTGGCCTATGTTGATAGCCATTTTCCTCAAACTGAAAGCCTCCTCAAACAGGTAGTCAACATCAATAGCGGTACGCTCAATGTGGCTGGCGTAAAGCAAGTCGGAGCGGTTTTTACCCAAGCCTTCCATAAAATTGGCTTTCAAACTACGTGGGTAACATTGCCCGACTCGCTCAAACGAGCAGGGCATTTTGTGGCAACACGCCAAGGCAATAAAGGTAAAAAACTTTTTCTCATTGGGCATTTAGACACCGTTTTTGAAAAAGAAATGGCTTTTGCTCCTTATACCTATCTCGACGATTCGACCGTAACAGGACAAGGCGTAAACGATATGAAAGGTGGCGATATTGTGGTATGGGCAGCTTTAGAAGCCCTTCAAGCACAGGGCTTGCTCAACGATACGCATATTACGGTTTATTTTACAGGCGATGAGGAAAGTGCAGGCAAACCTGTATCGGTGAGCCGAAAAGATTTTATCGAAAAAGCCCAACAACACGACATCGCCTTGGCATTTGAAACGGCCGCAGGCTTACACAGCGTAGCCACGGCTCGGAGAGGGTCGAGTAGTTGGCAGTTGAAAACTTATGGACAAACGGGGCATTCGTCGAGGGTATTTAGTCCTGAAATGGGCTACGGGGCGATTTATGAAGCGGCTCGTATTTTGAATGATTTCAGAACAACCCTTAGTACCGAAAAATACCTAACCTTCAATCCGGGTATTATTCTAGGCGGTGCCGAAATGAGTTATAACGAAAACAAAGCCAGTGGTACAGCCGTGGGCAAAACCAATATCATTTCGCCAGCGGTACTGGTCAATGGGGATTTAAGATTTTTAACAGAAAAACAAAAAAACGATGCCAGAGCCAAAATGCGTGCCATTGTGGCCAAACACCTCACTGGCACAAAAGCCGAAATTTCGTTTAGCGACGGCATTCCTGCGATGGAACCAACGCCAGCCAACGAGCAATTATTGGGCGTATTGAACAAAGTGAGTCAAGACCTAGGCTATGGCGTAGTAAAAGCTGGCGACCCTGGTGCCAGAGGAGCAGGCGATATTTCGTATATCGCACAATATGTAGCTTGTTTAGACGGACTCGGTGCATCGGGCAAAGGGGCTCACGCTCCTGGCGAAACCCTTAATATCAAAGAATTACCTGCTTTGATTAAACGCACCGCCTTGCTGATTTACCGACTTACGCAGTAATATCGGAATTGAGTTGTTTGGTTGTGGATTTATCCACAACCAAACAACTACACGCTTTTACACTTGCATTTTTTTCCAACGTCCTCTTTTAAAGAGTATTACGCCCAACAATGCCAAAATAGACTCGCTGATGGCAATAGATAAAAACGCCCCCAACGGCCCTAAGTTTTGCATCACGGCCAAGTAATAAGCCAAGGGAATTTCTATGAGCCAGAAGCATACAAAATTGAGGATAGTAGGCGTGCGGGTATCGCCAGCCCCGTTGAGCGACTGCCCAATCACCATGCCATAACCAAAAAATAAATAGCCTGCACTAATCACCTGCAAGCACAATACGCCAATCTCTATGACTTTGGGCGAGGTATTGAATTGTGCAATAAAAAACGGCGAGGATGTCCAGAATAATACGCTCACCAAACCCAGAAAAATCATGTTGTAAAAGGCGGTTTTCCAAACAGACGCTTCGGCCCTGTCGGGTCGGCCAGCCCCAAGGTTTTGTCCGACCAAGGTTGCCGCCGCATTAGCCATGCCCCAAGCAGGTAGAATCGTAAAAACGATGATACGTATGGCAATGGTATAGCCCGCCACAGCATCGCTACCGAAACTAGAAATAATACGGGTAAGGAATATCCAACTGGCCGATTGTATCAAGAATTGTCCCGTACCTCCTGCCCCAATTTTGAGTAAATTTTGTAGGATGGCTGGGTCGGGTTTGAATAATTCCCAACGAATGTGAATGTTTCCACTTCCTTTTTGCAAACCGTATAACTGGTACAACACGCCAATGCTCCGCCCGACGGTTGTGGCAATGGCAGCCCCTTCTACGCCAAAATGCAAACCCATAATCAACAGGGCATCGAGTGTCATATTGATGATATTGGCTAAAATAATTGAACGCATGGCTGTAGAAGCATTGCCTGCTCCACGCAAGGCACCACTGAGCGTATAAAGCAAAATAATAGCCGGACTACTCAAAAACATCAAACGGGTAAAACCTACACCTTGGGCTATCAGATGCGATTCTCCACCCATTAAACGAAGAATATCTTCGGCAAAAATACTGCCCGGAATGCCTATCAAAGCGGCCAATACCAACGAAATTAGAATAACTTGTGCTACCGCATGACTAGCAGCTTGTGGATTCCCTTCGCCTACTCGACGTGCTACAATGGCTGTGGCTGCCGAACTTAGCCCGATGGCTACAGAGTAAATCAACGTTAAGACCGACTCCGTTAAGCCAACCGTAGCAATGGCTTCAATGCTAATTTTAGCTACAAAAAAGGCATCGACAATGGCAAAAAGGGATTCCCCAATCATTTCTAAAATCATGGGAATAGATAACAGAAAAATGGCACGGTTGATACTCATTTGTGTATAATTCTGCTCTTCTCCTCGAATGGCTTCGAGGAATAAGGTAAGGTATTTTTTCATGAAATAGAATAAAATGCGTAATTCCTCCTAAAAAGAGGAAGGAAGATATGAAGTAAAAAGAAACGAGAGGTACATCGCCACATAGGGATGTGTGCTTAGAAAATCATCGGCTTGTTGTGTGAATGATAGATAATAGGACAAAAATATAAGCTTTTAGCTATATTTCCTAGCAGTGAAAAAAATGTTTTGCTCAGATTTTTTGGTTGTACATTGGGTAAAAATGAGGTGTTTTTACCCAATGTATTGAGGATGCAAGCAAAAATCATCAGCCGATTAAGCGAGTCTGTTTTTTTGCAAAATATTCATTATGAGGTATTTATAACACTTGATTCAATGGTTTTTCATGTAAAAAGCCTTCGATGTTTTGATAAACCGTTTGAGCAATGCGTTGGCGTGCTTCGAGGCTCATCCAAGCATTATGCGGTGTAATAAGACAGTTCGGTGCTTGTATCAATGGATTATCGGCGGAGGGTGGTTCTTGACTGAGCACGTCTAACGCCGCACCTGCCAATACACCTGTATGCAGGGCTGTTGCCAAGTCGGATTCTACTATCAATTGTCCTCTCGAAGCATTGATAAGATAGGCTGTTGGCTTCATTTTTTCGAGCAACGCCTTGTTGACAAAGCCACTATTTTCTGCTGTTGCAGGGCAGCATAAAGCCACAAAATCGCTGGTAGCAAACAAATCTTCCAAAGAAAGGGCTTGCATATCGTTGTGGTGTTTGGGCGAACGGGCATGATAGCATACCTTCATGCCAAAGGCCTGAGCAATACGAGCCGTTTGCAAACCGATGCGTCCTAAGCCAACAATGCCTAGGGTTTTATCGGCGAGTTCTATCAACGGTTTTTCCGAAAAACACCAATCTTCGGCCTTGTGCCAAGCCCCTTGTTGTACGGCACGGCTATTGCGACCCACGTGGTTGGTGAGTTCGAGCAACAAAGCAAAAATATGTTGTGCCACCGAAGCCGTACCATACGTAGGCACATTGCACACCACAATACCTTGGCGTTTGGCGGCGGTTATGTCAATAATATTGTAGCCCGTAGCAGCCACCGCTATCATCTTGAGCTTGGGCAAAGCGGCTAAAGTTTCAGCACTAAAAGGAACTTTATTGGTGACAACAATGCTGGCATCTAGGCATCTTTCTACGATACGTTCGGGCGGAGTGCGGTCGTAAAATACTACCTTACCGAGGCTATCGAAATAATGCCTGTCGATGTCGTGGCTATGTAGCGTGTGGCCGTCGATAATGACAATATTCATGATAAATTAGGATTGAGGCGTTTGTAATTTTTCGTTCTCCAGGTGACGGGTCGCATCACGTTTGGTCTTTTTATCTAAATTTTTTTGTAAAGCTTCAGTCAAATTAACGCCTGTTTGATTCGCCAAGCAAATCAAGACGAAAAGTACATCAGCCATTTCATCGCCCAAGTCTTTGGCTTTATCCGATTCTTTTTCCGACTGTTCGCCGTATCGACGGGCAATAATCCTTGCCACTTCGCCCACTTCTTCGGTGAGCATAGCCATATTGGTGAGTTCGTTGAAATAGCGTACCCCTATGGTTTTTATCCAATTATCAACGGTTTCTTGTGCTGCTTGAATCGTCATTTTTTAGGAAAGTTTTAGAAGAACAAAATTAGCAGAAGTCAACGAAAACAATGATGTTGTTCTGACAGCTTTCGTCCATTTATTATTATTTTACAAAAATAAATTTGTATGCAAGCATCCTATCTTACTAAATAGGTAAGTAACTATAGCTAAAAAAATATTGAAATAATACCAAAAACTTTATTTGTCGTCTTTGTTTTTTCCTGCAAAGCCCTTGCTAGTTTTATACTACAGATAGGATGAGGCATAGAAAAAACCGCTTTAATAAGCTATATACGAGGTTTTTAGCTACGTTCAAAAACTTTTACAATAGAAAATAAATAGGTATATTCATTTAGCGAAATTTCGCTTAGAAAAAATATTACGCCTTTTTACCTTTGTTGCATCAAAAAACCAAGCTTAGTTTTGAGCTAACGACACACAGTACAACAACTAAGAAAAATACAATTTATTATAACAAAATAAAACGCAAAACACATCTTATGGTACAAGAACTTACGTATGAAAAACAGCTCAGTAGCTGGATTGAGGACGAAAAAGCAGCGTTAGCACTGGTCAATGTAGTAGGCAAACTATGGTTTGATAAATCAGTAGAACTGTTGTTGTTTAGAAATCAAATGTTCGATGTAAGTTCGTCGGGATTGTTGAGTTTACATGACTATGCTCAAAAAATTGTAGGACAGCCCATCACGGTAGAAGTAACTTTAGCGTTGGCACAAGCCATCAGCGAAATCGAAATTTCGCCTGCCCGCATCGACATGGGCCGCTTGGGTAGCGAGTGGCTCAAAGAGCAATTTGCGTATGCCTCGGTTAAGCAGTTTGTGGTGACAAAACTCGAAAAATTTATCGGCCGCAACCGCTTCAATTTAGTGCCCAAAGATGTAGTCTTGTATGGTTTTGGACGCATCGGGCGTTTGGCTGCTCGGATGCTCATTGGGATGGCAGGCAAGGGCGAGCAACTACGCTTACGAGCGATTGTAACACGTGACCACCAAGAAAGTGATATTTATAAAAGAGCCGAATTGCTCAAAAACGATTCGATTTATGGGCCATTTCAAGGTACAGTAGAAGTAGATGCCGCCAATAGATGTTTGATTATCAATGGGCAACAGGTAAATATGATTAGTGCGGCTTCGCCCGAAAGCATCGATTATACCCAATACGGCATCGAAGATGCTTTAGTCATTGATAATACAGGCGTAAAACGAGACAGAGAAGGACTCAGCAAACACCTCCAAGCCAAAGGTGTAGCAAGGGTATTGCTTACTGCCCCAGGCAAGGGCGATATTCCAAACATTGTGGCAGGTGTAAACAACTATGCCTACAAAAAAGACGAAAGTATTTTCTCGGCAGCCTCGTGTACCACCAATGCCATTGTACCGATTTTGTCGTTGATAGACCAAGCCATAGGCATCGAAAGGGGACATATCGAGTCGGTGCATTCTTATACCAATGACCAAAATTTGCTCGACAACTACCATCCAAAATCAAGAAGAGGACGCTCGGCGGCACAAAACTTGGTCATCACAGAAACCGGTGCCGATAAAGCCGTTGCCAAAGTATTGCCTCAATTGGCGGGCAAACTCACGGGCAACGCCATTCGAGTACCAACGCCCAATGGCTCGTTGGCCGTACTCAGCTTGCAGGTAGCCCGTAGCGTCAGTAAAACGGAAGTCAACGAAATCATTCGCCAAGCAGCCCTCAGTGGCGATTTGGTTGAACAAATCAAATATTCGATGTCGGAAGAATTGGTTTCTTCCGATGTCATTGGTAGCCAAACAGCCGTAGTCTTTGATAGCCCTGCTACGATTGTAGCACAAGACGGCAAAAGCATTGTGCTGTATGTTTGGTACGACAACGAATTTGGCTATACTCGTCAGGCTTTGAAAGTAGCCAAAAACATTTCTGGTGTTTTAAGATTGACTTATTATTGAGTTAGTTTGATGGTTTGGGGACGATACCTCGTATCATTTGTTTAAGTAAAAAGGGATAGATAGCTTAAAAAGCCTTCAAGGATTCTTGAAGGCTTTTTTGTTGTGTATTTGTTTTGTTTTCAGTATGTTGCTAAGGGTGAAGTAATCATTCCAGACCTCTTTCGTTAAATATATACCTAGCTGTTTCAAGCTTAAAAACCCCGCTGTTTCAAGTTTAACAACTTGGAACAACAAATCAAGTGCAGTCTCCGACTGCACCACCAGTACAACCAATAGCAAAGATTGAATATTTTAGTATATTCAGTTTGAGCAAGGTCGCAGTCAGAGACTGCTTTTTATTCGGCGTTCCAAGTTTTTAAACTTGAAACAGCTGGGGCAGTCAGAGACTGCTTTTATTTGGCGTTCCAAGTTGTTAAACTTGAAACAGCGAGGCTTTTTTGTTGTGTATTTGTTTTATTTTCAGTATGTTGCTAAGGCTAAAGCAATCATTCCAGACCCTCGCTGTTCCAAGTTTACCAACTTGGAACAATCAATCAAGTGCAGTCTCCGACTGCACCCTCCCGCTGTTTCAAGTTTAATAACTTGGAACAATTAATCAAGTGCAGTCTCCGACTGCACCACCAGCACAGATTGAATACTTTAGTATATTCAGTTTGAGCAAGGTCGCAGTCAGAGACTGCTTTTATTTGGCGTTCCAAGTTTTTAAACTTGAAACAGCAAAGGTTGCTAAGGCTAAAGCAATCATTCTAGTCCTCTTTCGTTAGATATATACCCCACTGTTTCAAGCTTAAAAACCCCACTGTTTCAAGTTTAACAACTTGGAACAATCAATCAAGTGCAGTCTCCGACTGCATAACTGCAAAATTAAGTAATACACTATAAACAAATACAACCATGAGTTTTGCCTATAAAATAAATAACCCAAGAGGAACATATTTTATCACCTTTGCTACTGTTCAATGGGTTGATGCTTTTACCAGAAAGCGTTATGTTGATATTGTGTTGGAAAGTATAAAGTATTGCCAAAAAGAAAAAGGTTTACGGATTCACGCTTGGTGTATTATGTCTAATCATGTCCATTTAATTGCCTCAACACTTCATCCTAAACCTACGTTATCCGATATTTTACGAGACCTTAAAAAATTTACTTCTAATAAAATCTTGGACGCTATTCAAGATG
Organism: Cytophagales bacterium; assembly: GCA_013298025.1. Lineage (GTDB taxonomy): Bacteria > Bacteroidota > Bacteroidia > Cytophagales > Spirosomataceae > Flectobacillus. Next base: position 12,085 of record JAAFJE010000004.1, read on the forward strand.
AACAAGAAATAGAAAGTAGAAAAGGCTGGATGCTGTGGTTGTTTAGAAGTGCAGGAGAGCGTAATCCCAACAATACATTTTTTCAATTCTGGCGACAAGACAATCATCCAGAAGAAATCTTCTCAGCAAAGTTTATGGAAAGTAAACTAGCTTATATTCATAATAACCCCGTAAAAGCTGGCTTAGTAGATGAACCTTGGGAATATTTGCTTTCGTCTGCAAGAGATTATATGACAGATAGAAAAGGATTATTGGAGATTGATTTTGTTTGAAATATGTCCCTAGCTGTTTCAAGTTTAACAACTTGGAACAATCAATCAAGTGCAGTCTCCGACTGCACCCTCCCGCTGTTTCAAGTTTAACAACTTGGAACAATTAATCAAGTGCAGTCTCCGACTGCACCACCAGCACAGATTGAATACTTTAGTATATTCAGTTTGAGCAAGGTCGCAGTCGGAGACTGCTTCTTATTTGGCGTTCCAAGTTTTTAAACTTGAAACAGCAAAGAGACTGCTTCTTATTTGGCGTTCCAAGTTGGTAAACTTGAAACAGCAAAGGTTAAATCTTTGTAGTAGTAGCATTAATCATAAAACAATACATTTCCAGCCCCTGCTGTTTCAAGTTTACCAACTTGGAACAATCAATCAAGTGCAGTCTCCCGCTGTTTCAAGTTTACCAACTTGGAACAATTAATCAAGTGCAGTCTCCGACTGCACCACCAGCACAGCCAATAGCACAGATTGAATACTTTAGTATATTCAGTTTGAGCTAGGTCGCAGTCGGAGACTGCTTTTTATTTGGCGTTCCAAGTTTTTAAACTTGAAACAGCAAAAGCTAGGTCGCAGTCAGAGACTGCTTTTTATTCGGCGTTCCAAGTTTTTAAACTTGAAACAGCAAGAGTTTTAAAACCTCGTAGAGGTTAAATCTTTGTAGTAGTAGCATTAATCATAAAACAATACATTTCCAGCCCCTGCTGTTTCAAGTTTACCAACTTGGAACAATCAATCAAGTGCAGTCTCTCGCTGTTTCAAGTTTACCAACTTGGAACAATTAATCAAGTGCAGTCTCCGACTGCACCACCAGCACAGCCAATAGCACAGATTGAATACTTTAGTATATTCAGTTTGAGCTAGGTCGCAGTCGGAGACTGCTTTTTATTTGGCGTTCCAAGTTTTTAAACTTGAAACAGCAAAAGCTAGGTCGCAGTCGGAGACTGCTTTTTATTTGGCGTTCCAAGTTTTTAAACTTGAAACAGCAAAAGCTAGGTCGCAGTCAGAGACTGCTTTTTATTTGGCGTTCCAAGTTTTTAAACTTGAAACAGCAAGGAAACAGCAAACGAAAATTGCCTATTCCTTCATTTTAGCTGTCATTTCTTCATTACACTTGCCTATTTCTTTATTTTAATGGCTTGTTTCTTTTTTGTAGCTGTCATTTCTTTTTTGCAAACACTTGTTTCTTTATTACAATTGCCTCTTTCTTCATTTTAGCTGTCATTTCTTTTTTGCAAACACTTGTTTCTTTATTACAATTGCCTCTTTCTTCATTTTAGCTGTCATTTCTTTTTTGTAAATGGTTGTTTCTTTATTACAATTTCCGTTTCTTTACTTTAATTGCTTGTTTCGCAATTGTAATTACTCATTTCCTCGGTGTAATTGTTTGTTTCTTTGTTTTAAATGGTCTTTCCTAGATGTAATTAATCGTTTCTTTATTGCAAGTTTCCTTTTCCTAAATGTAATTAACTGTTTTCTCGGTGTAAATACTTGTTTTTTGATTGTAAACTATCTTTTCTTGAGTGTAAAATAGGTTTTTGTTGGCGTTATTTCTACTAAACTTGTTGCATGAAAGAAAAACACCAACGAAAACCCAAAAATATACGTGTAAAATATAAAGCCTCTTTGCTAATTATGCTCCTTCTATGATTTGTATCTCTTCCTCAGTTAGTTCATATAATTGATAAACTAATTGGTCAATTTGGGCTTCTTCAGAGCTAGTATCTTTATTGTCTTGTTTCTTTGCTAAAATTGTTTCTACAAGTGAAATGATTTCTAGTTCATTATTTTTATTTGGAATGACAAGTGGAATTTGAGATAAATAAGACTTTGACAAGTTTACTGTCAAATTAGATTCGTTTGTAAATTGATTTACATAAAACCAATTTATTAACTTAGAATTTAATAATGCTAAAACAAACTTTGTTTGAACAGGACTATCTTTATTCAAAATAATATTGTTGATTGATTCTTTATTATAAAATCCTTGATTATCGTATGCTGCTTTTAATGGTTTTGAACCACCTGTAATTCTTTGAATTAATATTTTTTCAGGTGTTTCAAATACTTCTTTTGTTCTAGCTCTGTGAAGCAATGATGGTTCGTAATTTAGCCATTGTTTTACTTCTTGTATATGATATGCACCAATTTCTCTACCTTCTAAAAATGGCTTCCATCCCTCTTGAGGTTTATCACTGACTACTTCATTTTTATTTTTTGTAATTACAACGCCAAATATCATTTCTTTACAAATTGAACCTAACATTTTATTAGATTTTAGTTTTCTTAAAAGGTTTGATGAATTTTCATTCGTATTTGTTGCTATAACAAACTCACTGTTAATAATATCTTGTTTACTAATTGTTCCAACACTGTGAGGATTCATCAATTTGACTTTGTAATCCGCAAAATTTCCTTTTGTAGCTGTAATTACAATAGCTGTTGTAATAGCATCTTCAAAAACTCTATCCCCAAAATCAAAAATACAGTTGATGCGAGAGTTTTTTACTAAATAACGTCTTGTAGAATCATACGAGGTAACTCTTAAAAATGTATTAGGAATTATAAAAGCAAATTGTGCTGAATTTTTTAAGTTACGAAATGCTTTTTCAATGAAAAGAGTAAATAGATTTATTTTCCCACTTCCACATTCATAATTTTCTTTATAGTAGTTTTTTTCTGTTGTTAATATTCCTTCATTTCCACCAAAAACATACGGCGGATTACCAATCACTACATCAAAACCCACAAAATCACCTTCATCATTTAATACTTCTGGAAATTCAAAACGCCATTCAAAAGCGTTTTCATAGATTTTATTGGCTTTAATATTTTCAATTTCGCTCCCAAGCTTTTTGATTTCATCGTTGAGTTGTGCTACTCTTTTATCTCGGGCAATCTGCTCTTTTTTTTCTATCCCAAACAAGCTTTGTTGGGTAGTAAGATTGGTTAATTCGCCATTGAGAGCATAGAGTTTTTTTAGTTTAGGGTCGTTTTTAGCAATTTCACTTCTAAAATCTGATTTGATAAGCGAAATTAATCTTTCCATTTCTCGCTTTTCTTCTTTGCTTTTGGCATTTCGGTAAGTATCAACGGCTATTTTGTAGCTATCAATCGTCCATTTACTTTTTTTGAGGGCTTGGCTCAAATCTTCGTCTATACCAAATCGACTAATGAGCGAGTTTCCACATTTAATATTAATATCAATGTTGGGAAGGGTTTCAAGTTCGGTAGCATTTTTGTAATAGGCATTTTTTAATAACTCTATCCACAAACGCAAACGGCATATTTTTACAGAATTGGGGTTAATATCAACGCCAAAAAGGCAATTTTCTATAATGCTTTGTTTTTCATGAAAAAGCGTTTCTTGAATACGCTGGCTTTCGTGATTCTTTGGATTGTATTCAAAGAGTTCGCCGTCTTCGGTTACAATCAGTTCATCATTGACTACTTCTACTTGGTATTCTTTCAAGCGTTTGCCTGTTCTGTCTTGCAAAATTTTTAAATCATTTTTTACCGCAATCATTTCATTAAGAGCCGAAACCAAGAAATGTCCAGAACCTACAGCAGGGTCACAAATTTTGATACTATTTACAATTTGGTTGGCTTCTTTGCGGTCATCTATTTTATCGTAAAGGTCTTCTATGCTTTGGCATTGCCAGTTTTTGATTTCATTAAACTTTTGTACAACGGCTTTCCGAATGGTTTCACGGCACATATACATGGTAATAAAGCCGGGCGTAAAAAACGAGCCATCTTTATAGCCATTGATTTTTTCAAAAATCAAACCCAATACAGAAGCATTAATTAAGGTTTTATTATCTTCTTGAATCTCCTCAGAGCCTTCACTACTAAAATCGTAAGCATCTAAAAACGCAAAGAAATATTTTAGCGTACTTAATTTTCCTGTTTGCTTTTTGCCTTGTTCATTTTTCAACACTGTATTGCTCAAAATAGGAATCTCTCTATCATCTCGCAGATTGCTAATAAACAAGGTTTGGTGTTCGAGTTCGGTAGGTTCAAAAAGCGAACTGTTGAGATACGGTACTTTTTCAAAAGCTTTTTTTACGTCTTGGTTTCGTTGCTCATGTTTACGAGCCAATACCTGAAAAAACAAAGAATTGAGGTCGTCATAATCTTTGATTTTATCTAAACTTAAAAAAGCATAAGATTTATCGCCTTTGTGATAAGTAATCAATTGGGCTTCCAGTAGTTTTAAGAATAAGATTCTATTTACCCAAGTAATCGTTAATTCAAGTGCCACATTAAACAAACGTTCTTCTGTGGTAGCACCAAATTGTGAAGGTTTATCTAAACGGCTGAGTTTATCGAGGCTATCCAACTGAATGATAGCATCTTCTAGCATCGTTCCAGTATTTCTTTCTTCTTCTTTGTTGCGTTGGATAATTTTTTTGCTTCCTTCTTTTGTTTCGGTGAGTCCGATAATGTGTAGCAATTCGCTATAAAAGCGTTTGTCGAGGCTATTGCTATCATTTGCAAAAGGAAGTTTGAGCAAATGTTCGGGCGAGAGTACTTTAAAGAGACCAATCAGCGATTTATCATCGGCTTTATCGGCATTACGTAGTGCTTTTTGGTATTCATGAATATTAAAATAAGTATATTCAAGAGAAGTTTGTAAACTACTGATAAAAGGTTCGGCAATTTGTTTATAAAAGAAATCTGTTTTATTATCAGGTAAACGACCACTTTCAAAATCGTTGAATTGTTTTACAAAACTTTTGTTTTGGGCAAATAATCTATCGAATAGCGTAGCATCAAAAATAAACCATTCGTTAATATTGGTAGCAATGAGGTATTTTACTTCAAGATTTTTGTGGGTAATTCTTTCTCTCAAATAATAGAGTACCAATTCTTGAAAAGCCTTTGTATTTACTTTTTTTGGGGTTATCATCTCAGCCTTATTGGTAGGCTTTTTGGCTTCTATAATTACACCTACGGTACTGTTGGCGGTATTTCCGTTATGAATCACAAGGTCGTTTCTACCTTTTGTATTGATAAAATGGTTGGGGTCATAATAGGTTTTCTTTAGGAAATCAATCACCAGATTTTTATGAAACTCTTCTGATTCAGCTTCATTCATGCTATCAATGAGGCGAATCAAATTTGTTTTAAATCCTTCGATATTATCTCTATTCGGTTTTACTTTTAAAAAAGCTTTGTTTAATGCCTTTGTAGGTTTTAGTGCTATTAATTCCATTGGTATGATTTTAAAAATTATCGGATTGTAATTTACTTGATTGAAATGGAAATTAGCAGGTTTTAGGAGAGAAAAAATCTGTAAATAGCTGTATGATACTCATGGCATGAATATCAAATTATTTTGAAAGACCCTTCTGTCAGTCATGCCATGAGTCAATAAGCTTACATCCAATAAAATGTAGCTTCAATACTGTTTGTGAGAGATTGGTACTCAGATTTTCTGGGCTTCAATGTCCTGTCCTAAAAAGCTTAATAATTAATGCAGTTTTAATTCCCTAATACTGTCAAGCTTTTTTAGGATGCGAGAGGGTTCTTAAAAATCAGACTTTTTTAAATAAAATTGGTTTTGCACACATCGTTTCTTATGCGTGCAAAACCAATTGTATCATTACGCCTATTTCTTACATAAAGTATCAATCCATTGAAACAACTCGTCTATATCATAATCTCCACTATGAGGACGTTCCCATGGAAAAGCAAGGTTTACATCATATCCTTTATTATCGAGTAAGGTAGCCAGCATGACAGATATGCTCAAGCTAGTATCCTTATCCTTAGAGCCATGTCTGATACGCCAATGTTTTGCAGTAGCGGTGTTTTTTTGCCCTACATAATTCATAGGATTCATCATTCGGATAATCGCTTGATTGGCGGTTTGCGCTTCGACCAATGTATTGTCTTTTCCAAAGGTAGTAAAATGCTGCATGTCGGTTGTAGCCGTTCCAAACAAACTATTTTCGGGAGACGACCCATCTAAGGCATCAAAGGCAGGAGGTGTTTTTTGTCGGCCAAGGTGTTTGAGATACGCATCAAAATCTATGGATTCAACGGTATTATTACGAATGGTTAAGAAAGTAAAGGCAGACAAATCGGTATTTTTATCCAATTCTTTCTGAGCCGATGCCATGATATATGATGCCACCAATGTTTTGAAGTTACCATTGCCTGTATCGTCTAAAGACAAGAGATTCCCTTGTTTATCTTTCAGTTTTAAAGCATTAAGATATGCTGGGAATAAGACTTTCAATTGAGCAGAAACGTTGATTTGAGCATCGCTCAAATTTTTACTAGGAACATTCCCTCCACCAAATGACCATCCTTTATAGGTATTGATGCCATAAAACTGCCATTCATAAGCCATATCGGCATGGTCTAAATTAGTAATAGGACAATAGGCTGATACGGCAAAAATATCGTCTTTTGCCTTGGCGGCTCCGATGGCTTGCAAATAAGGCTCATAGTCGGGATTATTGCCTGTAGCACCTAGCAAGGTTGACATCGCTCCGCCCGCACTTGTACCATTAGAAATAATTTTATTGGCATCGCCGGGCATATTGGCATCGTTGAACTTTAGAAAACGAATAGCGGCTTTCAAATCTACGATTCCAGCAGGTGCTTTACCCGAAAAAATACCCTTGTTATCTTTGAGTACTCGGCCTCTTGCACCTGCGGAGGCAACAATATAGCCTTTTGAAAGTGCTACCAATAAGGCAGTTGGCTGTACTGGTGTAGGGCTAGGCGAACGCATTCCCATAGGTTTATCTTGGGTAGTTGCAGGCTTGGCTGGCATATAGCCACCTACTTTATTAGGAAAGAAAATAGGAGCATTTTGGGCGGTATAACCATTGATACTCTTACCATTAAAATAGGCTTCGGGAATATAAATATTCATTTTCTGATAGGCCGTATCTACGGGATTTCCTACGTAAACAAGGTTTTCGTAGGCTCTTACCGTTACTGTTTGCTCTCCTATGTTCAGGGTTTGACTTTGATACTTAGTAGGGTCGAAATGCAAAGAAAATGGAATAGTTTGTGCTACTGCTTTTGCACTGAGCAGCAGTAGCCATAATAATACGCTGTTTTTCATTATATGAGAATCGTGTTGGTTTATGCAACGCAGTTATTCCTGATTGCCGTTAATAAAAAGTGGGTATATTCGAGCGTAACAAGAGAGGTCAAATAGACTGGTCGCTTGTGTGGTGAATACAAAAGAAATGATTTAAATGTGTTTCTATAACAAATGGGTATGGTGAAAAATGCCTTTATTTTATAGGCAAAGTTCTTGTTTTTTGGCTATAACATAAGGATACAATTTCTACAATTTAGGATAAAAATAAAACATGGTTATTGTAGATACCACATTACTTTTGATAGAGAAGACAATAAAAAATGGCTTATTTTGCCATTTTAGAGATGTTTTTAACGAAAAAGCATTTCGATAAAAAGAAGAAAAGTATAGACCAATAGCTATTTTTTAAACATAAAAGTCTGGTTATTGGCAGGTTTTTAGCTTACCTACCAATAACCATAATGCACTGATTATTTCTCCAAAAACTCAATCCATTCTAAACTAAATAAATCTTTGTTTGGAGCATCTTTTTTGACAAAAACGAAATATAAATCTTGCTTGCCAGCCAAGGTTTTGATAGGTGTGGTTTGTTCTACAAAATTATTCCAGTTGCCTGTAGCATTATACGCCAACGAACTGATAATTTCGCCATTGAGCGAGCCTGCATGAACCTCTATGGTTGCAGCTCTGTTGAGCGAGGAGAAACGGTATTTCAATTGGCTAATTCCTTTTAAATCAATGTTTTTCAAAATAAAATACGAGCCATTATTTACATAGCCCAAGCGTTTGTCTTGGCGACGCAAGTCGTGTACTTCGTCGGCTTCGCTGCCCCAAACCTTGGTAGGTCTGAGTACCAAAACATCGTTTCTTTTCAGCGATAACACACTTGGGCTTTTGCCTTGTGGAGCTACCAACGAGCCTTTATCGGCATAAGATGCCGTAATGAGATAACGTCCTTCTTGTACTTTACCTACGTGTTCTTTCAGGCTCACTTTTCCTTGGGCAGGAAGGCGATTTTCGGTAGGTTCTGTGCCTAGCGATAAAATGTATTTGACCATTTCGGTGGTTTCTTCTCTCGAAAGTTGGGGGTGAGCACTCATCTCACGGTCGCCCCAAGTGCCACCTCCGCCAATGATAATTTTATTCGCCAATTTAGCCACAGCGGTTTTATCATCTCTGTATTTTTTCGCTACTTCTTTAAATGCTGGCCCAGCCGAAGGAGCATCGAGTTGGTGACAAGCCTTACAATCGGAGCCAGCAATCAACGATTTTCCAAGGTTGAAATTAGCACTGATTTGTTGGTGTCCCATTTGTGGCTCTTGGCTCACTTTGGGGATATAATTGAGTACCACTTTCAATCTTTTGGCATCAATTGTTTTATCCTCTTTGTCTTGTACGCTTACTTTATAATTGAAAGCCGTTTCGCTAGGTTTAAAGAACGTGCTGTTATCGTCGGTAGAAATGGCTATGCTCGGAGCGGTATTGCCTACTTTTACCGTTACAAAATTGGTATTACTTGCACCAGACGGGTCTTTTACGGTAAGGGCTACTTTATAAATACCATTTTTGGTAAAAGTAAAACTCGGATTTTTTTCGGTAGAAGTTGCTTTTCCATCAAATTTCCAGAGATAGGATAGCTTATCATTTTTATCATAATCTACGCTTTGTTCGCCAGAAAACGCCACTTTTAACGGAGCTAAACCAATGGTATCACTGGCAATAGCAACAGCCTTGGGTGCTCTGTTTCCACCGTTGAAATCTATTTTTACCAAACGAGCATCTTCGTTATCAATGCCATACACCGAGCCGTATTCGAGCATATACATACAGCCATCAGGGCCAATTTCTATATCGACAGGCCGACGGAAATCGCCAGAAATAGACATGAAGGCTTCCATTGATTGATAATTGTAGGCTTCGTCTAAACGCACCGCAAACACCCAGTTACGCATCCAATCATAGATAAACAAAGCTTTGTCGTAATACGCTGGCAATTTACTTTTATTCGCAACACTAGGGTCGAAATGATACACTGGCCCGCCCATCGCACAACGACCACCAACGCCCAATTGTGGAAATTCCTCCGATTTGTTGTAAGGATACCAAATCATGGCTTTTTGGGCTGGCGGTAAATTTTTGATGCCTGTATTATTAACCGAATTATTGATAGGAGCAGCAGGATTGAAAAGTTCGCCTACTTTTTTTGTGGCAAAATCATACTGAAAATAAGGCTTGCTATCGCCTACAAAATAAGGCCAACCATAATTGCCTGCCTTTTTCGCTTGATTGATTTCGTCATAGCCTCTTGGCCCTTGTACACCGTCGTTGCCAGCGTCGGGGCCAATTTCGCCCCAATACACATAGCCAGTGGCAGGGTCAACCGAAATACGGTAAGGGTTACGACAGCCCATTACATAGATTTCGGGACGAGTATTGGCAGTGCCTTTCGGAAAAAGGTTGCCTTCGGGAATGGTATAAGAACCATCGGCTTCGACATGGATACGCAAAATTTTTCCTCTTAAATCATTAGGGTTTCCTGCCGAGCGTTGAGCATCGAAGATAGGTCTGCCGGTTCTTTCGTCGATAGGAGCGTGTCCGTTCGATTCAAACGGAACGGTGTTATCTCCTGTCGAAATAAAAAGATTGCCTTTGGCATCCCAAGCCAACGAGCCACCAGTGTGTGCACTTACTTCGAGATCGATAGGAAACTCAATGATAGGTTTTTCACTGGCTAAATCAAGCGTAGAATCGTCATTTACCTTGAAACGAGCGATGCGTTGTTTGGTTTGTTCTTTGTCTTGAACCGTGTAAAAGAAATATAAATAATGGTTTTGTTTGAAGTTAGGGTCGATAGTCATACCCAACAAACCGTTGAGGTATTTGTCAACAGCCTTGGCAGGAAAATCATGGATAAGCCGAGTTTTCTTCGTTTTTGGCTCATACACATAACATTTGCCTGCTCTTTCGATAAAAAATACTCGTCCGTCTGGTGCAACGGCAAGTTCCATTGGTTCGTTGAGGTCGTTCGATAAGAGCGTTTTGGTAAAACGGTTTTCATCAGGCCGATTCGTTGTATCGGGTGCTACTACGCTTGTAGGCACATAGGAAGTGATTTTGGGGGGGGAAATGACAAATGAGTATAGGCTCAAAGGTATCCCCAAGTACATCAAGATTTTTGAAAATGACATATTGTATTGGTATTTATTGAGGTTGATAGCCGAAAATTTCATTGCTCAAGGCAACAACGGCTTTTAAAGGGTTAAGAGTCAATAAAAGTACCAGAATACCCTTATATTTCTGTCATGATTGTAGGGGCTTGTATGGTGCGAAAGGATGTGTTGAAGCTAGACTTACTGTAAATGTCAAGTGAACGCTAAAACATCCTATTAAAAAGATGGAGAACACAATCTTTTCAATAGGATGTTCTTAATTGTATTTCTACCTAAAAAGATAAGAGTAAGGTTCAAAAACTGTAGTTATGCAACAATACATATAACGTGATTGAATCTGTGATGAGAGATATTCTATCTATTTCGTAGTATATAAGTGTGCTGATATTTCCTCAAAAAATGGTTCTTCAAATATAGCTAAATTTATTATTCGACTTCGGGCATGTTCCCAGACCATTCTACTTTTACTTTTTGTTAATTCTTCACTGTCTTTTTCTCCAAGAAACCATCTAATAGAGCAATGCCAATAATTTTCGACGGGTTGTTGTATAGGAGTATGTAATACTCTTGATGTTATTGTTTGATTATCATCGATTGTAGAAGTCACAACATTGAAATCATCTAATTTTAAGAAAAAATACCACTCACATTTTAATTGTTCAAGCAAATCTGTTGGTAATGTTTTTCCTAATAGGTTTGTAGAATAATCTCTGATATGACTGGATTGTTTTGCGACGAACTCTGATTTTAATCTTCCATATTCATCTTTTATATCCTTTGATGAAGTTCCTCGAACTAGGTAGTATGCACCAGTGCCTTTTTGAATAACAGATAAATCTATCTGCTCAACAAAATTTTCTTCTTTTTTAAGTCTTTCCACGTAAAAAATATTTTAGCTATTTATTAGCTTCAAAAAAGCATTTTCTAATGCTCCGTGATAATTAAATAAGTGTCTTTTATCTTGATAAACATTCAAAAAGCATTCATAGCCGTCTGAAAGCTCCTCATCAAAATAAATTGCTAAAAAATAGTTTTTGTTATTGAAATTAGCCTTAATAAGATAACTTTCTTCTGGAGTTTTCTCAAAAGTTATTTTATCCGATTGTGTGAGAACAAGAAAGGAAACTAAGTTCCCAACAATTTTATGCTTCACGTTAATATCACTATCAGATTTAGTAAGAATTTTGGTGAAATCTTCTGTGTATTTAATCGTCTTTTTTATATTACTACTTGCCTGCTGAATGTCAATAGCATCTTTTTTACGAAATTTTGACTCGTAATAATATGCTGGGGGTTGAGGTGGTAGGGAGGCTGTCATATCAATAAATAGGATTTAATGTTGTTAAGAAAGAGTCTTTGAGTAGTGAAAAAAATACCTTTTTCTCTATCTCATGAATATCCCCAATAGTGTTAATTAATTCAGCTATTGAGTTTACACTTGGTTGCCGTTGAATAATATCTATATCTATGATAGAACCAACTCTTGGAGTATTAGTAGATTCTGAATCCACAACACCCCCACCATTTAACAAGTTCAAGAGAACTATTTTATTATCAATTGTAAATTCAAACTTTGACTGCCCTTTAATTCTATTATTGGTAAAACCCAACTGAATGGTCGCATTTATGTGTTCATAAATATAAATGTCATCAAAATTACTAATGTATCTTACCCCTATTTGGTTAATTTTTTCGATGAGTTTTTCATTGAAAAGCGGTGTTAAATAATTAATTATATTTTTTTGATATACATCCCAACCTTTATATCCATTGAGTAAATCAAAAGTGATGGAGTTATCTTGAATTACAATAGTAAAGTTATCATCTTCAGTTATTATAATCGGTGCTGATTCTTCCACTCCAATTATCTTACCATTTGATAATATTGGCGTTCTTTGTGGTAAGAACTTTAGTTTTTCTTTGAAGATTGAGTGAAAATAACCTAAAATAGTACCAAAAGGTAATAGTGAATCAAACTGAATTTGAACTATTGAGTTTTTAAGTCTATCGTCTATTTTTCTTGGAATTTTCATCGTGTACGCAAAATAAATATTGTATGTGCAAAATAAATACATACACAACACTGTACGAAATTAAATCACTCTTATTTTGAGTAATGACAAGCATCAATTAGGACATAGAGAGATGCGGCAACCCACAGACGTGGCATTGCCACGTCTCTACATTAATTCTCGTAAAATTTTCTGTGCTGCTATCGAAATAATGGTGCCAGGGCCAAACACGCCTTTGACACCTGCCTGATACAGATAATCGTAATCTTGGGCGGGAATAACCCCTCCAGCAATGACCAAAATATCTTCTCTGCCAAGCTTCTTTAGCTCCGCTATCAGTTGAGGCACTAGCGTTTTGTGTCCTGCCGCCAAGCTTGATGCCCCTACCACGTGTACGTCGTTTTCGGCGGCTTGCAAGGCTACTTCTTCGGGTGTTTGGAAAAGTGGGGTAATGTCCACGTCAAAGCCCAAATCGGCAAAACTGGTAGCAATTACTTTTGCTCCACGGTCGTGGCCGTCTTGTCCCATTTTTGCCACTAAAATACGAGGCCTGCGGCCTTCTTGTTGGGCAAAGGTATCGGCCATTTGTTTGGCTATGCTGAAATTTTCGTCGTCTGTCACTTCTGCTGAATAAACTCCTGAGATGGAACGAATAATGGCTTTGTGTCGCCCATAAACCTGCTCTAATGCCATCGAAATTTCGCCTAATGTGGCTCTTTCTCTGGCTGCTTCAACGGCCAATGCAAGCAAATTGCCTTCGCCTGTTTGGGCAGCCTGCGTAAGTTTTTGCAGGCAAGTTTCTACGTTGGCGGTATGGCGTTGGGCTTTGATTTGTTCTAATCTTTGTATTTGAGCAATCCTAACGGCTTGATTGTCCACTTCTAAAATCTCGATAGGTACTTCCTCCGCAAGTTTGTATTTGTTTACGCCAATAATGCTATCTTTCCCCGAATCGATGCGGGCTTGTTTGCGTGCGGCGGCTTCTTCGATACGCATTTTGGGCAAGCCTGTTTCAATGGCTTTTGCCATGCCTCCGAGGCTTTCTACTTCTTCTATCAATGTCCAGGCTTTACGAGCCAATTCTTTCGTAAGGTATTCTACACAATACGAACCGCCCCAAGGGTCCACAACCTTGGTGATATTGGTTTCGTGTTGCAAATAAAGCTGTGTGTTACGGGCAATCCTTGCCGAAAAATCGGTAGGTAAGGCAATGGCTTCGTCGAGCGAATTGGTATGCAAACTTTGGGTATGCCCCAAGGCGGCAGCCATCGCTTCTACGCAGGTACGAGTGACGTTGTTGAATGGGTCTTGTTCAGTAAGCGACCAGCCAGAGGTTTGGCAGTGGGTACGCAAGGCTAAGGATTTATCGTTTTTAGGATTAAATTGCTTGACTATTTTTGCCCAAAGCAAGCGTCCTGCACGCATTTTGGCAATTTCCATAAAATGATTCATGCCAATAGCCCAGAAAAATGATAACCTTGGAGCAAAATTATCAACGTCTAGCCCAGCCGCTACGCCCGTGCGAAGGTATTCTAGTCCATCGGCAAGGGTATAAGCCAACTCTAAATCTGCGGTAGCACCTGCTTCTTGCATGTGGTAGCCCGAAATAGAAATAGAATTGAATTTGGGCATATTTTTGGCCGTATAGTCAAAAATATCGGCAATGATTTTCATCGAAGGTGCAGGCGGATAAATGTAGGTATTCCGCACCATAAATTCTTTTAAAATATCGTTTTGAATTGTACCCGAAAGTTTGTCGGCATTTACGCCTTGTTCTTGGGCGGCTACAATATAAAACGCCATGATAGGTAGCACTGCTCCGTTCATGGTCATCGAAACCGACATTTGGTCGAGAGGAATTTGGTCGAAGAGTATTTTCATATCTTCTACCGAATCAATCGCTACGCCAGCTTTGCCTACATCGCCCGTAACCCTCGGGTGGTCAGAGTCGTAGCCTCGGTGGGTAGCTAAATCGAAGGCAACGGAAAGTCCTTTTTGTCCTGCTGCCAAATTACGTCTATAAAAAGCGTTAGACTCCTCGGCGGTCGAAAAGCCCGCATATTGTCGTACTGTCCAAGGTTGTTGCACATACATCGTCGAATACGGCCCACGCAAATAGGGGGGCAACCCCGCCGCAAAGGCAAGGTGTTCGGCATCGGCTAGGTCTTGGGCTGTAAAAGAAGATTTTACGGGAATGCCTTCTGGCGATTTCCAAGGCTTGTTGGCACTGCTTTGGGCAGGCGTTTCGGCTTGGGTTTGCTGTAATTTTATATGGCTAAGTTGAGGTTTCATCTATTTCAAAAAACTGGTTATGCTTTGTTTTGTTATGGATACTTATTACTCAATTACGAAGCGTTTTCTATGACGGTGGCAAGTCGATTGTTGGATAAAAGCGTAGCGTTTCCCATGCTTGTTGGGGTAGCCATAAAAGGTTTTTCGTCGAACCTAAATTTATTAACGCCTACCATAATTTTACTGCCTGTAGTAAGTTTGTTTACTCGTTGGGCATGATTGTCGGCTATGATTGCTTGTATCGTTCCTTGCTCAAAAGCCTTCATAATACCGCCTTGTGCTTCGATGCTTTGGAGCAAAACAAGGGCTTTTTCGGCCAAGGCAAAGGTAAGGTTTTCGATGAAATAACTGCCTGCCGAAGGGTCATTTACTTTGTCGAGATACGATTCTTCTTTCAAAATACTCGAAATATTGCGTGCCATGCGTTGTCCAAAATGGTCGGGTGTTTCAAAAGCGGCATTGTAGGCGTGTACTTGTAGGGCATCGCAACCGCCGATAATCCCTGCCATGGCTTCGGTCGTAGCCCTGAGCATATTGGTATTGGGCGTAAGGGCTGCATCGTAGTAAAACGAAGTATTGGCTTGGATATGAGGCAAGGGCGGATTGGCTACGCCATAGCCTTGGATAAGCAATTGTTGCCACACATAGCGAAACGCCCTGATTTTGGCAATTTCAGTAAAATAGTCTGTTCCTACCGAAAGACTGATATGCAATTTGGCGAGAATCGTCGATAGCTCAATTTGGCGTTCGGTTAGTTCGTCGATATACACAAGGGCATTGGCTAAGGTAAAAGCTATTTCTTGTGCAGCACTGCCACCTGCCTGATGAAAAACTTCGGAACTTACCTGCAATACTTTCCACTGCGGATGCCCCGCCGTTTCGTTGAGCACTTGGGCGAGTTCGTCCCAAATGTTAGGGGCAATAGTTCCCGTTTGCATCCACTGTCCTAATACATCAAGCAGCATGCCGCCTTTCATTTGGTAAGGAATCAGCGTTTGAAGGGTTTGGAATAAATGGAGTGGATTTTCTTGAATTTTAAAGAAAACGGGCGATTCGGATAATTTGATTTTATGCAGTAATTTTTTATAATCGACTTCATTGACCAACCGATGTTGCAAATCAAACACAAGGGCATCTGCCCCTCGCTCAAGGGCTTCGAGGGCTTGGGCATTGGCACTGGCTTCGTCTTGCAACAGAATCGTTTCGAGGTTTTGCCATTGCCTTGCCGAGGCTGTATCTTGGGCTTGTTGTAGGGCTGCTAAGGGTACATGGGCGAGGTCGTCTTGTACAAAATAAGGTTCGATAGCCAGTTGGTCTTCGGCTTGCCACACAAGCGTTTGCTCAAAGTCTTTTCCCTTTAAATCTTTGATAGCCTGTTTTTTCCAAAGCTCTTTGGTTGTCTTTGGAAACTCATCGAAAAGGTTAGATGCCATAAGCTAAAAAAATGCTAAAACATGAATAATTATGTTTGAAAAATGCTATCTTTTATCAAGAAATAATCAGATAGCAACCTATCAGAAAATGAATACCAAACAAATGTAGTAGCTGGGATTTTTTCTACCAAAAAATCCCAAAAACTTGATAAAGATTAAGTTTTGATTGGATTTTTTTTAGAAACATCCTACTCCCTTTCTTAGCCTTTCGCTAAAATCTTTGCAGGAAGTCGCTTGTTTCATTTTTTCTCAATGATAAAATTTACTAATTTTGTGGCTTGAACTGGCTCCAATTAAATCATTGTTTTTTTACCCAAAAGATAAATGATTCACATACAGAGGTTTGCCTTTCAAACGTCTGAACAAATAGCCATCTTATAACATTGATACCCCCAACCATGCAAACCGAAACAAGGCAAGTGTGGGCTAAGTGCCTCGACATCATTCGTCAAGAAGTGAACGAACAAAGCTTCAAGACATGGTTCGAACCCATAGTTCCTCTGAAAATTGTCCATAATACACTCACCATACAAGTCCCAAGCCAGTTTTTTTACGAATGGCTTGAGGAAAATTATGTGCATGTTTTACGCAAAGCCATCGACTACACCTTGGGCCGTAATGGTATGTTGGAGTATTCAATTATTGTTGACCGTGGCGACCGCAAGAATCCACCGATTGCCCTCAATGTACCCAATCAAAAGCCTACTACACCGCCTCCTACACAAAAACGCCCTGAACCGACGATTTACGAAAGTCCGTTTCAGTTGAAAGATTTAGATTCGCTCGAACTCGATTCTTATTTGAATCCACATTATATGTTCGACAATTTTGTAGAAGGTGATTGCAACCGCTTGGGTCGCTCGGCTGGCTTGGCTGTGGCACAACGCCCGGGCGTAACGTCGTTTAATCCGCTTATGATTTATGGCGGTGTTGGGTTGGGCAAAACGCATTTGATACAAGCCATTGGCAACTATATCAAAAACACTTATACCGATAAATTTGTGCTGTATGTGTCGTCTGAAAAGTTTGTCAACCAATTTATCAACGCCATTCGTAACAATACGCTGCAAGCATTTACCAATTTTTATATGCAAATAGACGTGTTGATTATCGACGATGTGCAGTTTTTGGCAGGAAAAGAAAAAACACAAGAGTCGTTTTTCCATATTTTCAACCATTTGCACCAGTCGGGTAAACAAATCATCATGTCGTCCGACCGTCCGCCTAGAGATTTGGCTGGGATGCAAGACCGTCTGCTTTCTCGTTTTAAATGGGGCTTAACCGCCGACTTACAACAGCCCGATTTTGAAACCAGAATTGCTATTATTCAGAAGAAATTACAAGCCGATGGTATTTATATAAAAGACGAAGTGATTGAGTATCTGGCACATAGCATTGATACCAACGTGCGTGAACTAGAAGGTGTAATTGTTTCGTTGATGGCCCATGCTTCGCTCAATAGAAAAGAAATTGACATGGATTTGGCGAGGGCTACGCTCAAAAACATTGTTGTTGACAGTGAAAAGGAAATCAGCGTTGATAATATTTTCGATGCCATTACGTCGCATTTCGATGTCACGATGGCCGATTTGAAAGGAAAAAGCCGTAAAAAAGAAACGGTTTTCCCTCGTCAGGTAGCTATGTACCTGATGAAAGAATTTACTGATTTGCCCCTGAAATCTATTGGTTATCATTTTGGTGGCCGTGACCACAGCACCGTTATCCACGCCGTACAGAACATCAGCGTATTGATTGATTCTGATGCCGAAGTGGAAAAAATGGTACAGAAATTATACAAGCATTTCAATCGAGTGCGTGTAAAAAGCTAAGATAAACTCACGCTTCCTACCTTAGTTTTTTACTTTTTTGTCCTTTGTATAGGATACCTCCAAACGCACAGGAGGGTTATCAGAAAAATCGAGAATCGTATTAAATAAACCTTTTACCTTGGTGAAAAGGCTTTTCTTGGTGGTATCGCTTTTGTCGTCTTCTTTAAAAACAAATTTGATGCGTAGCTTTCTTTTGGGGTTATCAAGGGCATACACCACATCCCAAGGCTCATATACGTGAGCTTGTGCTGTGGGTGAAATTGATAAGCCTGCTATACTCAGCAGAATACCTAGCAAAAGGCTTCTGAGGTGTTTGTTTGTTGATTGATAGGGCATTTTTTTCATGAGTTAACTTGCTTTGTGTGGAGAGATAAGCATAAACAAAAATAAGGACTAAGCCTGACAAAACAACTTTTTTCGGTAAAATAGTAGTTGACTACTTGGTATAAAAAGCGATAAAAACAGTATTTCAGCTAAAAATGCCCTTCCGATGCTTCTTTTTTTATAAATCTCCTTATTTTTACTACACAAGTTTTTCTCAACAAATGAATCATTCATGAAAAAAAGTTTATCTCTCGTGCTATGCCTTTGGCTGATAGGCATTCTAGTACCGTCTTTTGCTCAAAAACTACCCAGTATCACCGAAAAAACACAGGGTTTACAGAAATTTCAAGGCTTTTTCTCTTTTTATTGGGACGAAGACCAAGGAAAAGTTTGGTTAGAAATCGACAAATTCAATACCGAATTTTTGTATTATTCTTCGTTGCCAGCAGGCTTAGGCTCTAACGACATTGGGCTAGACAGAGGCTTGTTGGGCGATGAAAAGGTTGTCTTTTTTCAGAAAATTGGTCGTAAAATTTTACTCATCCAACCCAATCTCAAATACCGTGCGGTGTCAAACGATGCCAAGGAAAAAAGAGCCGTCGAACAATCGTTTGCCACTTCGACCATTGCAGGCTTTGTGGCAGAAGCCGAAGAAAACGGCAAGGTGCTGATAGACCTCACCGACTTTTTATTAAACGATGCCCAAGGCATCAGCGAACGCATCAAAGCCATGAAACAAGGCTCGTATTCGCTCGACAAAACACGCTCGGCGATGTATTTGCCTCGTACCAAAAGCTTTCCGATGAATACCGAATTTGAAGCTACGCTTACGTTTACTGGTGGCGACGACGCTGGTGACTTTGTGCGTTCGGTTGCTCCCAGTAGCGAAGCCCTAACGCTACGAGTACACCATAGCTTTGTACAATTGCCCGATGCCGACTACACGCCACGGGTATTCGACCCTCGTTCGAGCTTCAACGCCCTTAGCTATTTTGACTACGCTACGCCAGTATCTGAGCCAATCGACAAATATTTTATTGTACGCCATCGACTCAAAAAGAAAGACCCCAATGCCAAACTTTCCGAAGCGGTAAAGCCTATTGTGTATTACCTCGACAACGGTACGCCAGAACCCATTCGCTCGGCTTTGTTGGAAGGTACATTGTGGTGGAACCAAGCGTTTGAAGCGGCTGGCTACAAAAATGCTTTCCAAGTAAAAGTACTACCCGACGATGCCGACCCGATGGATGCCCGCTACAACGTTATCAATTGGGTGCATCGTAGCACAAGGGGGTGGTCGTATGGGGCTTCTATCATCGACCCACGCACGGGCGAAATCATCAAAGGTCACGTAACGCTTGGCTCGCTGCGTGTACGACAAGATTACCTCATTGCCCAAGGATTATTGTCGCCTTTTGAAAAGGGCGAAAAACTCGACCCCGACAAAGACCCCATGCTCAAAATGGCTTTGTTGCGTTTGAAACAACTGGCGGCTCATGAAGTAGGGCATACGCTAGGCTTGATGCACAACTATTCGGCGAGTATCAATAATCGTGCATCTGTCATGGACTACCCACACCCTACCGTTAAGCTGAATGCCCAAGGCGAGGTCGATTTGTCGGATGCTTACGCTTATGGCATTGGCGAATGGGACAAAGTTTCGATTACTTTTGGCTACCAAGATTTTGCAAAAAACATAGATGAAAAGCAAGCGTTGAACAAAATTCTGACTGATGCTACGCAAAAAGGGCTTTTGTTTTTGACAGATATAGACGCACGACCAGCAGGCAGTTTTAGTCCGAATGCTCATTTGTGGGACAATGGTAAAGACCCTGTAGAAGAATTAAAAAATACCTTGGCGGTTCGGCAAAAGGCTTTGAGCAAATTTGGCGAAAATACCATTCGTAAAGGTGTGCCAATGTCACACTTGGAAGATGCGCTGGTGCCAATTTACAATTACCATCGCTACCAAGTGGAGGCTGCTGCCAAAATCATCGGCTCGGTCGATTATCGTTATGCTTTGCGAGGCGACGGACAAACGCCCAATGCGTTGGTAAGTAAAGAACGCCAACAACAAGCCTTAGATGCCGTTTTGACAACCCTATCGCCCGAAGTGCTTACGTTGTCGGAAGACATTATCAAGCTCATTCCTGCTCGTCCTGCGGGTTATTGGCCGAGTAGAGAGTTGTTCAAAAAACGGACAGGAAGAGCCTTCGACCCTTTGGCCGCTGCCGAAGCTGCCGCCGATTTTCCGCTACAATTTTTACTACAAACCGAACGTGCCAGTCGCATGGTCGAATATGAAGCACGTTATGGTAGTTTGGGTTTAGAAGAAATGTTGATGCAATTGATAGAAAAGACAATTAAAGCACCTAAAACCACTGGATTGGCTCGTAAAGTGCAGTTGCAAACCGAGCAGATTGTCCTAACGCACTTGATGGCCTTGAGCGTAAATGAAGCCAGTAATTACCAAGTAAGGGCTATTTGCAACAAAGTATTGAAAGAAGTAAAGACTTACCTCGAAAGCCAAAAAAATACCAAGGAGTCAGACCTTCAAGCACATATCGACTACGCCCTCGACCGTTTGAAAAACCCATCGGCGGCAAAAGTAATTGTACATAAAGAACTCGCACCGGGTGCTCCTATTGGCACAACCGACATGGGTTGCGAGGAAAACTAATTAACCATATCTCAATTGTATGAAAAAATATCTTTTAGTACTACTCTGTTTTGGTTTGATAAACAGTGTATTAGCTCAAAAAACAAGCGATAGAAAAGCGATTTTGTCCATTTTGGCAAGACAAAATCAGGCTTGGAACAAAGGCGATGTAGTGACTTTTATGAAAGGCTACTGGGAATCGGATTCGTTGATGTACATAGGTAAAAATGGGGTAAAATATGGCTACCAAAATACCTTGGAGAGCTACCAAAAAAACTATCCCGATGCCGCCACGATGGGAACACTCAAGTTTGATATTCTGCACGTCAATTTTCTTGCCCCAACGGTTTGTTTGGTGGTTGGCAAATGGCATTTGACTCGTCCAGAAAAAGGCGATATAGGAGGACATTTTACCCTTACGTGGAAAAAAATCAAGGGGCAATGGGTGATTATCGCCGACCATTCTTCGTAAACAATTGAGTGAGTTAGTGAATTGTGAGTTAGTGAATTATTGTATAAATATTTGAAAATCAAATGATTATACATTTTTCTGATTGAAGTAAGTTTATATGATTATTTATCTACAGCTAACAAATTCACAATTAACTAACTCACCATTCGCTAATTCGCTTCTATATTATCGGTAGGAGCGAGCCAGTTCGGGAATATCCTGAAATGTTTTTCCTTGACCAACGCCAGCAATTTTTCTCTCAAATCGTCTAGGTTTTCTTTTTGTTCTGCCGAAATAAAAACAGCCAAAGGCTTGGGCTCATGAAGATAAGTGTTTTTCAGAAAACTGGTTACTTTTTCTATTCTACTTTCTTGTGTATCAGGCTCTTGTATGGTATTTTCGGCTTCTGGCGTAACCTCCCAATCGGCTTGCTCGATTGTCACCATTTCTTTTTCATGTTCAAACAAATCTATTTTGTTGAATACCAGAATCGTAGGTTTGTCGCTTGCCCCAATTTCGGCTAAAGTGGTATTTACTACGTCTATCTGTTCTTCGTAGTTCGGATGCGAAATATCCACTACGTGAATCAAAATATCTGCTTCTCGCACTTCGTCGAGGGTCGATTTAAACGACTCAATCAACATCGTGGGCAGTTTACGAATAAACCCTACGGTATCCGACAGCAAAAACGGGATAGCGTCAACGGTCACTTTACGCACGGTAGCATCAACGGTGGCAAAAAGTTTGTTTTCGGCAAAGACATCGGCTTTTGCCAAGCGACGCATCAAGGTCGATTTACCTACGTTGGTATAGCCTACCAACGAAACACGCACCATGCGGTCACGGTTTTTACGTTGCGTAAAGGCTTGTTTGTCGATTTGCTTCAATTTTTCTTTCAAAAACGAAATACGGTCGTTGGCAATACGGCGGTCGGTTTCGAGTTCTTTTTCACCTGGACCACGCATCCCAACGCCCCCTCTTTGCTTGGAAAGGTGGGTCCACATACGGGTAAGGCGTGGCAATACGTACTGTTGCTGGGCCAATTCTACTTGCGTTTTGGCTTGTACGGTTTGGGCACGCATGGCAAAGATATTGAGAATCAGCAAGCTGCGGTCGAGTACTTTTACCTCTTTATTAAATTTGGTAAATTCGGCTTCGATGTTTCGTACCTGAATCGGTGAAAGCTCATCGTCGAAAATAACCATATCTACATCGTTATCAATCACATACATAATAATATCTTGCAGTTTTCCTTTGCCTACATACGTGCGTGTATCGGGCTTTTCGAGCTTTTGCGTAAAAGTATATAAGGTTTTGATACGAGAAGTATCGGCCAAAAAAGCCAATTCATCAAGGTACTCGTTGGTTTGTTCGTAAGATTGTTTTTGTGTTTGTACCGCCACCAGTACGGCGGTTTCATTTTCTTTATATGTACTGTGCATAAAAATAGCCATTAAAAGTAGTTGCAACGCCAAGCATAAAGGCGGTGTTTGGGTTGAATAATTGTTGGAAACCAAGCATAAAAGCACGCCATTATAAGCACAATCACCTGCTCATAATCATAAGGCAATACAATAAGCTTATTGAAACGAATGTGTGCTTACTGAGAAGTAAGCTTTCGGAAGCATGAGAATGATGATTAAAAATTCATGGCAGTAATGCTCAAATAAAGCGTTTAATAATTGGGAAGCAAAAATAATAGATTTTTTGATAAGTAACAATCGAAATGCAGTTTATTGAAAGTAGAATCTGTTTTTGGCACAACAAACACAAAAAACGCCGTTGGAGTATTGCAACTCAACGGCGTTTTTGATACAACTATCACTCAGGCATGGCAATGCCCACCAAGCAACTATTGGTTTGCTTGTGTTTTCAAAGGGGCTTCAGCATAGATTTTGCTTAGATAGACTCTTCTTCGCTACGGATGCCAATGATGGCTACAAAGCGGCCTGTTTTACCTCTTTCTTTGCGATGTGAGAAATAGTCGTGGTTATCAATAATAGTAGAATAAGGAGAGACTTCAATTTGTGTTTCAGGAATGCCACAGGCAAGGAGTTGACCTTGATTGGCTTTTTTCAAATCAATGAAAAACTTGTTGCGTTCGGAGTCATACCTTTTGAACGCTGGCATAAATTCTTCGGCTACATCGGCACTTACTTCAAAAGAGCGTTCGTCGATACAAGTGCCCACATAGGCATAACAGTCGGCTGGGTTTGTCCCAAATTCTTCTTGCATTCGTTGAATAGCCTTGGCGGTTATTTGTTTGACAGTGCCTCGCCAGCCCGCATGAACAGCCGCTACGGCTTCCTTCACAGGGTCATAAATTAAGACAGGTGTACAATCGGCAACGGTAACGGATACATATACGCCTTTGCGTTCGGTTACTAAAGCATCGTATCCATCGTAGGCTTTTCCTCGGGTGGCTACTACAACTTCGTCGCTATGGGTTTGATGTGCGTGGGCAATGCGTCGCTCGCCGATGCCCAATGCACTGAAAAATAAGCGGCGGTTTTGTAGTACAATCTCTTTTTTATCACCAGAGTACAGCCCTAAATTTAATGAAGCGTAAGGTTTTTCACTTATTCCCCCGTGACGGGTACTTTCGGCAGCAACAAGATTCGGAAACTGCTGAAAGATTTGTGGTTTTTTAAACATAAATTATAAGCTTTAAATAATTCCCAGTTACAAAATTACGAGAATATCAAGATGTCAGTAATTCCACGCCATAATTATGACAGAAGCGGATTTTTTAGGATTAAAAAAATATAATCTTTTTTTTAAAACAGCTTAATTATACGTATCTGGGTTTGTATAAAAAAGATGAAAATAGCCTGAGATGAAACAACTTCTTTCGCCAAGCATTTTGTGGATAATACCCAAATACATAATAGACTAGCAGAAATAGCTTTTCGTTGGTGCGGTGACAAGACTTTTATAAGAATACCGAATTGTGTACAGGAATAGCTATAATCGGTTTTGAAAAAATACAATACAAGAAAAAATCCGATGCTTCCCTTCATAAATAACTACAGAAACGCTGTAAAGTGCGTATATTCGTCATCATATTTTTATGATAAACGATACATTTCATTAAACAAACCTTTCTTACATGATGAAAAAACTAACGACCAGTTTGGTGTGTTGCTTGCTTTCAGGCTCACTTTTTGCTCAACAAGCCCCCACCGACTCGACGATTATCAAGCAATTTTTTGATATGTCTTTAGACAAAGGACAATCGTATCAGTGGCTACGGGAGCTTACCAAAAACGTTGGAGGACGTTTGGCTGGTTCGGCCAATGCCGCCAAAGCGGTACAATGGGGCAAAGCTTTGCTTGAGCAACAAGGAGCCGACAAGGTGTTTTTGCAGGATGTGATGGTGCCACATTGGGAGCGTGGAGCAAAAGAACAAGCCTATATTTTGAATGGCAAACAAAAGATTGTTGTGCCTTTGTTGGCACTAGGAGGCTCTATTGCTACGCCCAAAAAAGGCATTCAGGCAGAAGTAATAGAAGTGAAAAACTTTCAAGAATTAAGGGCTTTGGGCAAAGAAAAATGCGAAGGTAAAATCATCTTTTTCAACCGCCCAATGGATGCCACTAAAATCAATACTTTTGAAGCCTACGGTGGGGCTGGCGACCAACGCCGCAGTGGGGCCAATGAAGCCAGTAAATTGGGGGCTATTGGCTGTATCATCCGTTCGTTGAGTAGTACGCTCAACGATTATCCGCACACGGGTTCGATGGTGTATGCCACAGGCGTACCCCTGATTCCGGCAGGGGCTATTAGTACCAATGCTGCCGAATTGTTGAGTAAAACTTTGAAAGAAAACCCTAAAACACAGTTTTTTTTCAAACAAAATTGCCAAACCTTCGACGATGCCCCTTCGCATAATGTGGTAGCAGAATTGAAAGGCTCGGAAAAACCAGAAGAAATTATTGTGGTGGGTGGCCACCTCGACTCGTGGGATGTAGCCGAAGGTGCACACGACGATGGCACGGGTATTGTGCAGTCGATAGAAGTGTTGCGGTTGTTTAAAACTTTGGGTATAAAACCCAAAAGAACCATTCGGGTGGTGTTGTTTATGAACGAGGAAAACGGCAACCGTGGAGGCATCAAATATGCCGAACTTGCCAAACAAAATGGTGAAAAACACGTTTTTGCCCTCGAATCTGACAACGGAGGCTTTACGCCAAGAGGTTTTGGCTTGCAAGGTGCTAGTGCCGAAACGCTTGCCAAGGTACAAGGATTCAAACCTTTGTTGTCGCCTTATGGATTACACGAAATCGAAAAAGGCGGTGGAGGCGTTGACATCGGGCCGCTTGCACCCCAAGGAACGGTGCTGGTAGGCTTTAAGCCCGATTCGCAGCGTTACTTTGAATACCATCATGCTGCTAACGATGTTTTTGAAAATGTGAACCAACGTGAGCTCGAAATGGGAGCAGCTTCGATGGCATCGTTGATTTATTTGTTGGATAAATACTTGTAAAGCCCATTCACAGCAGGATGGCAACCTAGAAATTATTGGGTAAATTAGACCACTATTTACCCAATAATTATCATGAAAGCTCCTCTCTACTTATGGCTTATCGGACTCTTGTTGAGTTCTTTAACGCAGTCTTTGGCACAAGTCAAACGGGTGACGAATGCACAATCTACTACGCTTTCTAATGGCAAAGTTGCCCTTACGTTCAATCATCAGAATGCCGATGTAACGGGCGTTTCGTTTGCCAATCATGAAAATATTTTAGGAAAAAATGGTCGCTTTTATCTGTTAGGTCCAGGTTTTTCGATGTCACCAAGTACCTTTCGGGTAATAAGAGATACGCCAGCATTGGTAGAAATTGCTTTTTATCATGAAGCCAGTAATCATTTCCAGTATGATTTACACTATGTAATGACCCAAGATTCGCCGGGCGTTTATTGCTTTTTGGTACAAACCCATCAAAAAGGCGACAGCACAGGTGACTACGGACAAACCCGTTTTGGGATTCGTGCCGACGAACAACTTTTTGATTATCATTTGGTTAGAGATGATATACAAGGTGCAATGCCACCGATGCGTATGCTTACCCAAGAAATACAAGACTGGACTTACCGCCTGCCCGACAGCAGTGTTTATACCAAATACGATTACAGCGACTATATAGAAGGGCGTTATGTGCATGGCATGGCTGGGCGGTCGTCGGGTTTGGGAATGTTTATCATCCAAGCCTCGCATGAGTACCTCAACGGTGGCCCAACCAAGCAATACAATACCGTACACAGCACGCCTTTTTTGATGAATATGTTCAATTGTGGGCATTATTTACTAGACAAACGCAAGGGCGATAACCTGATTGCAGGACAGTGGACAAAGGTAAATGGCCCATTTTTGATTTATTTCAACCAAGGAAAAAACATAGCGGCTCTTTGGAAAGATGCCAAGCAAAAAGCCAATGCCGAACAAAAACAATGGCCTTATTCTTGGATGCAACACGCTGATTATCCAATAAATAGGGGAGAGGTAAAAGGGCGATTGTTACAAGGACAAAAGCCTCAAGCCAATGCCCGTGTGATATTGGCAGCACCTCACCACGACTGGCAGGCACAAGCACAAGGATATATGTATAGCGGTCGTACACAAGCCGATGGTACATTTAGCCTCAATCAAGTGCGGGCTGGGCATTACACGTTGTACGTTGTGCCAGATGACACAATGGAAGAATTTCGCTTTGATAATATTACGGTCGAAGCAGGGCAAAGCCTTGCTTTAGGTGATGTATCGGTGCAAACAAAGCAACAAGGAATAACGCTTTGGCAACTAGGCAAAGCCGACCGCACTACGCAGGGATTTGCCATGAGCGAAAGAAAAAGGAATTATCAAAGTTTTCAAGAAACACCTGAAAACCTTGATTTTTATATCGGTAAAAACCCAACAAAAGCGTGGTATTATGCCCAAACGAAAAATGGCTCTTGGAATATTCATTTCGATTTGCCCGATACCCTTCGGCAATTGCGTGGCGAATGTATCTTGACCTTGGGCATTGCTGGTGCTACCCGCAACGCCGCTCCCGAATGCTTAGTCAATGGCACAATGGTCGCCCAAAAAGCCTTTGGCAACGATGCAAGTATTTACCGTTCGGCTATGTTGGGTGGGTATTATCAACAATGGGAAATGCACTTTGAGGCAAGTCTATTGAAAAAGCAGGATAATGTTATCTCTTTTGTCATGAAAAATCTCAAACATGGGGCTGGAATCATGTATGATGCCATTCGGTTGCAATATGACCCTAAGCAAAAACTGATTTTTCAAGATGATTTTTCGAGAAAAGCACTAGGCGAAAACTGGCTGGTAGAATGGGACGAAGCCCAAGGCTCGTCGGTTGGCTTGCAAGACGATAAGTTGCTACTCGATACGCAAGGAGGGGTGTCGGTATGGTTGAAGAAAGCGTTGCCGAAAAATGTAAGAATCGAATGTACACGCCAAGTATTGTTAGACGGAAAACCCAACGACCGCTTATCTGACCTGAATTTCTTTTGGCATTGTCCGAACCCCTTTTTTGAAAAACAACGCAAGGGCGATTTCGCTGCATACGACTCGCTGGCTTTGTATTATGTAGGTATTGGGGGCAATTACAATACTACTACTCGCTTACGCAAATACGATGGCAAAGGCGAACGGGTATTATGGCAGGAAAAAAACGATAAAGTCCATTTGCTTCAAGCCAATACTGTTTACAAAATCGTGTTGGAAGTCATCAACGGACAAGTAGCGGTGTGGGTAAACAACCAGCTTTATTTTACACAGCAAGATGCTTCGCCATTGGCAGGAGGTTATTTTGCCATTCGTTCTACCAAATCTCGACAATGGATAGACGACGTAAAAATATATGAGGTGTTGGAGTGAAAAATGGTGTTTTAAACCTTAGATTTTCGATTGAATTAGGGTAAAATCATTTTACCCTAATTCAATCAATATAGCATCAAGCCACGAACGCTATTTTATACAACAGCTTGGCGTACTCGAACGAGTTTTTCTAATAATTCTTCTAATTTATCTAAAGGCAACATATTCGCTCCGTCAGATTTGGCGATGGCAGGGTTTGGATGCGTTTCGATAAATAGCCCATCAGCACCTACGGCAATCGCCGCTTTGGCAATGGTTTCAATCATTTTGGGCTGTCCGCCTGTAACGCCCGAAGTTTGGTTAGGTCTTTGTAAAGAGTGCGTACAGTCCATTACCACAGGCACGCCATGTGCTTGCATTTCAGGAATGTTACGATAATCAACCACCAAGTCGCCATAGCCAAAAGAATTGCCACGGTCTGTCAAAAATACTTGTGCCGAAGGGTTTTCATGCAAGATTTTTTCAACGGCAAATTTCATGGAAACGCCTGCCATGAATTGTCCTTTTTTGATATTGACCGCCTTGCCTGTACGAGCAGCAGCAGCTAACAAATCGGTTTGGCGACACAAAAACGCTGGAATTTGTAGCACGTCCACATACTTGGCAGCCATTTCTGCCTCTTGCGATTCGTGAATATCGGTAACAGTTGGCAAGTCGTAATGATGACCAATTTCTTGTAAAATTTCCAAAGCAGCGATGTCGCCGATGCCTGTAAAAGAATCTAATTTTGTACGGTTAGCCTTGCGGTACGAACCTTTGAAAATATAAGGAATACCAAATTGGTCGGTGATACCTTTGATTTTTTCAGCAATTTCAAAAGCCAAATCACGGCTTTCAATGGCACAACTTCCTGCCATGAGGAAGAAATTATTGTTTTCGGTATGTTTTAATTTGGGGATGTTCATGGTACTGATTAATGACAAATTGCGTCTAAATCGCAAGTGTCTGTTTGAGAATCGTTTGAGATATAATTACGTATTTTGTTTTGTGGAATTTTTCTGGGATTGGTCGGGACTTTAAATAAAGGAACTGATGAGTACAATATTGGAATAAACTCAGGTTTAACTTCTTCAAAATCCGCTTGAAACATCCGTTGGGCAGTACTTACGATAAAATTTGCAAATATTTTTCCTGCTTCAATTTGGTCTGCACTATTGCCTTTATTGCCTGATTTAAGGTTGCAGATAATGACAAATAGCCTATCTTTTTTTACATAAAAAAGGATAAAATCAGCCATACTTTTTACACCAGAAATATCATTCAAGAAAGGAAGTTTATCTTTTATTTCTTGCCCATTTTTCTTGGGAAATTTATCAAACTTATACACTAAAACATCGCCCGTTTTTTGGATTTTAGCTTTAGCACATTTGGCTTTTTTGTTATCTTCTCTGAGTTCAAATACATCTCCAGATACATTTTCCTTGTATCCAGAGAATATCATTTCTTCGATACGTTGTAGAATCATGGTTAATCAAAAAGGGTAAAAAAGATTTCTTCTGAGGCATTATTCAAATGATTAATTTCCTCGTCAATCGTATTTACTTCAAAACCAGTTTCAGATACTTCTATAGTATGATTTTTGTTGTTTTTGAAAAGATAAGCTCCAATTCTATGATAATCAATTAATTGACTTTCTTTATAGCCATATTTGTCGATTAATGGTTTTGCTTTTTCTCCGCCTGATTTTAGCATGATTAAATTATTGATTTCTCGAATAATATAATCACTGTGTGTACTAATCATCACTTTAAAGCCGTGATTGATGATTTCTCCGATGAGCCGAGCTACTTTCCGCTGGTTATCAGGGTGAAGGTTTAATTCGGGTTCATCAATAATGATAAAATCGCCTTTCTGAGCCAAATGTCTAAAGTAAAACACTAAATTAGCAAGCGACTTCACAATGGAAGCCGTTAGGTGAATGCTAAGGTTTTTTGCTTTTGATTTATGAGGGCTGTATTGTACTTCTCCTTCTTTGGACGTAGTAATTTTTCCATCTAAAAGAACCTCTTCGATTCTATCAGCTAAGAAACCATATTCACTTTTATGTCGAGATAAATTGGCTAAATCTTCGGCAATGGCTAAACTATCACGAATGGGAAGCGGATAGCGTTGAAGTTTACCAATTAATTGATTGATATTGCCGTTTTTCGTATCTCTTACTTCTAATAATTTGTCAATAATCGTGTTTCGCTTGATAGATAATTCTTTACTAAAAATGTTGATGGCACTTCTCTCGGCAGTATTGATATAAATGGTTTTGATGTAAAAATCAAGAATATGCTCAGTGAGTAAACCTGTGATACTCATCCCTAAGTGTTCAAGGAAAGAATTATGAAGGAAATCATCGGTATGACCATCAGTAAGAACATTGATATAAATAAACTCGTCGTTTTCTTTCTTTGAAATGTTGATGTTATTTTTTGAAGGAAAGGAAAAATAAGTGTCTTCTTGAAAAAAGATTTTTTTCCCCTTGATAAAATCTTGTAATTCTTTTGTATCAACAGCAATCTCTAGCTGAGATTTTTCAAAATTGGCTTGCTCCGCAGCAAATATATGAGGAAGTTGAGCTGGAAAGATTATTTTAATATGTTCCCAGATTATATCCAGCATTTTCTCAACAAGGGTATCAATATTTATTTTACACTCAAGAGGGTTGTTTTTCGTTTCCGCATTGAGTAGCGTTGAAATAGTATTATCAATATCAATTTTAGTGAAAAGGTTTAAAAGAGTCCTTCTATTGTCTTTTAGCGTATCAAAAAAGCCATAAACCGTATAAGCCGCATACGTTTTACCCGTGTTGTTGGGACCAGCCAAAATGATTAAATCTTTCGATAAATCCATTTCTGCTTGTTTGAGTGTACCGATATTTTTTAGCTTTAATTTCATGATAGAAAGTTAAATATAATTCACTTCTGGACTCAATTTTATTCCAAATTTATCCAAAACAGATTGCTGTACTTTTTCGGCTAATTTCTTTATTTCATTACCATTTCCACCGCCATAATTGACCAACACTAAGGCTTGCTTGGCGTGAACGCCAATTTGTCCATCTCTAAATCCTTTCCAACCTGCTTGCTCTATTAGCCAACCTGCTGGCACTTTTACCGTCGTTTCGTTGATAGGATAACTCGGCAACGTAGGAAAAGATTCGATTAACGTTTTGTATTGTGTAAGCGAAATTTCTGGATTTTTAAAGAAACTTCCCGAATTACCTATTTCGGCTGGGTCTGGCAATTTACTTTTACGAATGGCAATCACGGCATCGCTGATTGCTTTGATAGAAAGCTCCGTTACGTTCATTTCGGCTAAGGTTTTTTGAATATCGCCGTAAGCCGTTTTAAAAGTGGGTACTTTATGTAAACGAAAAGTAACTGAAACAATCACATATTTTCCTTTCAAGGTGTGCTTGAAAACGCTTTCACGATAACCAAACTGGCAATCGGCTAAAGTAAAGGTTTCAATCTCAAGCGTTTCCAGATTGAGGGCTTGCAACTCGTGAAAAATGTCTTTGATTTCTACACCATAAGCCCCGATATTTTGCATAGGAGCAGCCCCAACCGTACCCGGAATCAGCGATAGGTTTTCGATGCCTGCGTAATGATTCTCCACACAAAACATCACGAATTGATGCCAAATTTCGCCTGCTCCAGCTTGGATAAGTACATGGTTTTCGTCTTCAAAAATCTTTTCTTTGCCTTTCAATGCAATTTTTACGACCAATCCTTCGTAGTTTTTTGTCAGTAAAAGGTTACTTCCTCCACCCAAAAAAAGCTTTTCCACGGCGTGAAAAGCGGGGTTTTGAAGTGCATTTTTTAATTCATCGACGGTACTTACTTCCACAAAGTAGCGTGCGGTGGCTTCTAATCCGAAAGTATTGTAGGGTTTTAAAGAAACATTTTCTTGAATATTCATCGAAACTGGGGCATAAAAATGCTTATAACATAATTTTGAGTCAACAAAGTTACAATCCTAGCAGGGCTTTTCCATTTTTTTATTAAAATTGTATCTCTAAGTCAAGTGCCTAAGTTAGCACGTTTTTCACAAACCGACACATATCAAATGAAACATACCTTTTATTGCCTCGTACTTGGGTGTATTGTCTTGTTGCAAGGATGTAGCCCTGCCGTGACGACCAGCCAAGGAAGTAATACCGACGCTAACAAAACGAATACGAACAAACACAAAGAAAGTAGTTTTGTGCAAGATTTGACGACTTACCGACCTGTATTTAGTGAGCCAATAACGCCACAAAACACCGTTGCCTCGCCAAGCAAGAGCATTGTGTTTGATAAAAAAGAAGCGTCGAAGGCGGTTAACAAGCGTTTAGACCCTATTTTAGATACGCTTGCTGCACGCAACAAAGGTATCAAATACGCCAATGGCTTTCGCATACAGATTTATGTAGGCAACGACAAGCGAGCCGCCGACGAAGCGAAAATCTTTACCTACCAGACTTTCCCCGAAATATTTCCTTATTTGGTGTATCAGCAACCTGTATATAAGGTAAAAGTAGGCGATTTTTTGAATAGAATGGATGCCGAACGCTATTGTGCTACTATCCGAGATAGCTATCCTTCGGCCATGATTTTGCCCGATAAAGTAGAAATCAAAAAAAGTATGTTGGTGAAATAAAGGTAAAAAGCCACAATGCTCCTTACGCATACGTTGGTAGCATTGTGGCTTTTTACTTTTCCCAAACGAGCGTTAAATTGTTTGGGAAAATAGTTGATGTGTCGGATTTTCTCGCATCATGCGTTTGTCGAATGCCATACAAATATTCCGAACAAAAGCTTTGCCTGCTTCAAGTACCACAACCGAATGCTCCTGTACTTCAATGAGTTGGTCGTCTATAAAAGGCTGTAAGCGTTGCTGCAAAGCGGCTCGTTCTTCGCTTGTCCAGTCGGTTGCTTGCCATTGAGTAGCAAACCGACAGATTAAATTTAAAATTTGCGTTCTGATAAAAAGGTCTTCTGCTGTGAGAATATGTCCTCGCAACAAAGGTAACTCTCCTTTTGCGAGTAATTCAACATAGCTTTCTATGTCTTTTACATTTTGGGCGAAGGCTGTCCAAGCATCACTAATCGACGATACGCCCAAGCCAATCAAGACTTTCGTTTGGGTTGTGGTGTAGCCCATAAAATTGCGGTGCAATTGCCCCGTTTCTTTGGCCAGATACATCGAATCGCTGCTGAGGGCAAAGTGGTCCATTCCAATTTCATGGTAGCCATTGGCTTCCAACAGGGTTCTTCCGTGTTCGTAGAGGGCTCTTTTGAGTGCTGGACTAGGCAGGTCTTCGTCTTTAAAACCTCGTTGACCACTGCCTTTAATCCACGGAACATGGGCATAAGAATAAAACGCAATGCGGTCGGGTTTGAGTTGGATGGTTTTATGGATGG
This sequence comes from Cytophagales bacterium, assembly GCA_013298025.1. Classification (GTDB taxonomy): domain Bacteria; phylum Bacteroidota; class Bacteroidia; order Cytophagales; family Spirosomataceae; genus Flectobacillus. Next base: position 45,875 of record JAAFJE010000004.1, read on the forward strand.
TATCGGTCATGCTGTCGATGCTTTGAAAGGGCAAGCCAAAAACTAAATCGTGGCTAATCGACTCATAACCTATTTTTCTACTAAGTTCGGTGACAGTCGCCACTTGTTGAAAAGTTTGAAAACGATGAATCGCCGTTTGTACTTGTGCATCGTAGTCTTGTACGCCATAGCTCACCCGTCTAAAACCTAAGTCGTACAATACTTGCAGGTGCATGGCACTGGTATTGCTCGGATGTCCTTCAAAACCAAAGGCTATGTTGTCGGTTGTATCGGCATAAGCCAAGAGTCCTTGGATAAGCTTTTGGAGATTTTTCGGACTAAAAAAGCTAGGTGTACCACCGCCCAAATGAATTTCGGCAAGGCGAGGTTTTTCGGGTAAAACTTTCAAATACAATTGCCATTCTTTCAAAACTGCCTCAATATAAGGCTCTTCTACTTGGTGATTTTTAGTAATGCGTTTGTTACAACCACAAAAAGTACACAAACTTTCGCAGTAAGGTAAGTGAATGTACAAACTAATGCCTTCGGTAGCATTGCTGCCAACAAAAGTATCTTGCAGGCGACTGAGCCATGCGGTGCTACTAAAAGTATCGGCTTGCCAAAAAGGAACAGTCGGATAACTGGTATAGCGTGGGCCTGGTACGTTATATTTTTGGATAAGTTGCTGCGTCATACGTTGCTGAGAATTTCTTCAAAACTAGCGTGTAGGTCAACAGGCGAAAATGATAATTATCATGAAAAAAGCTAAGGAAACTTACTTTCAAGCCAATGTAGGGCATGGAAGCGGTGTGAAGGCAAGCATTTTTCCGTTTCTAACAATTACCTTTGCAAAAAATTAGGATTTATCAGAAAAATATGCGTAAATTATCTATGGACGAGCTCAATCGCTTGTCGGCAGAAGACTTCAAAACAAGCGAAAAGTTTCCTTTCGTATTGGTTTTAGACGACATCAGAAGCATGAACAACGTGGGTTCGGTGTTTAGAACAGCCGATGCCTTTAAGGCCGAAAAAATATATTTGTGTGGTATTACGGCAACGCCCCCCCACCGAGAAATACAAAAAACTGCCCTCGGTGCCGACGAAACGGTGGCTTGGGAATATGCCTCTGACGTAACGGCGTTGGTGACAACCCTGCAAGCCCAAGGCTATATCGTTATGGCGATAGAACAGGTGTCTTCGAGCGTTTCCTTGCTCGACTTTAAGGCAATACCCCAACAAAAATATGCTTTTGTGTTTGGAAATGAAGTTTTTGGCGTAAACGAAAAAGTGGTGCAGCAAGCCAATCATTGCCTAGAAATTCCGCAGTTTGGTACAAAACATTCGCTCAATGTGTCGGTGACGGCAGGCATTGTTTGTTGGGATTATGTTAGCAAGGTGATGCAACAAGGATAGTGTTGGGTGGCACTATTTGTAATCAAGTAATCGTGTAAAGTGAGCGTTGATGTATTGATTGTTTTAAATTATTGAAAATCAGTATTTTAAAATATAAAGTCGAAATTTGCAATTCAAGATTTAAACTGAGGTATGTTAAATTTTGACCTAAAATGAGAAACTTAACAGAAAAAACTTTTGAAAAGTTAGGCATTTTTATACCTTCGACCATATTTAATAATTATTTAACAATATTTTAATATTAGTACATTATGAAAGCTGATAAAAAGCAATTAGTTGAAGACATAACTGCCCTTGTACTCTCTAAACTGAATGGTTTAACAGAAAAAAGTGCAAAAAAATTGGTTAAAACTGTCGATAAGTCGGCGGAGGAAATTGTAAAAAAATTCGCTAAACTTCAAAAAGAAGAAGAAGAAGCCAAAGAAAAAGCGGCTAAAAAAGCCTTAGAAAAAGCCCAGTCGAAGGCTGAAAAAGCCGCCAAAGCTAAGGCAAAAGAAGCCGAAAAAGCAACGTTCGATGCCAAAGTAGCCCTTATCACTTCGGCTCCTGTGGTTATCGACAACTCAAAAGAGGATGCCGAAGACGACGAGTAGTCTGCCTTTCATCCTAGCCATAGCAGGTTTGTCCTGATAAAATAAGCGTCTATCAAAAAAAAATATCTTTTTTGATAGACGCTTATTGTTTTGTACTGTAATTCTTGGCTTTTCTTTGCGACTAAGCCTACAGATTATCTCCAAAACTAAAACGTTCATGCTATGTCTTATATCCTCGAAGCCCAGCAAGTGGTCAAGCGTTATGCCAATCATACTGCTCTCAGTGGCGTGAGTATCCAAGTCCCACAAGGGTCTATTTTTGGGCTGTTGGGGCCCAATGGTGCTGGCAAAACATCGCTTATTCGTATCATCAATCAAATTACTGCACCCGACGAAGGGAGCATTCTGCTCAATGGCGAGCCACTACAGCCCAAACACATCGAATGGATTGGCTATTTGCCCGAAGAACGAGGGCTTTACAAAAAAATGAAGGTAGGCGAGCAATTGCTTTATTTGGCCCAGTTGAAAGGAATGGCGAAAAACCAAGCTATCGAGCAACTCAAATATTGGTTTATTAAATTTGATATTAAAGAATGGTGGGATAAAAATGTAGAGGATTTGTCGAAAGGAATGCAACAAAAAACGCAGTTTATCGCTACCATTGTGCATAAACCCAAACTCATCATTTTAGATGAACCATTTTCAGGCTTCGACCCCATCAATGCCAATTTGCTCAAAGACGAAATCCTACAACTCAAGCAAGAAGGCTCTACCATCATTTTCTCGACGCACCGTATGGAATCGGTAGAAGAACTCTGCGACCACATCGCCCTTATCAATAAATCGAAAGTGGTGTTGGCAGGGGAGAAAAAAGCCGTAAAAAACCAATTCAGAGATAATACCTATACCATCGAATACCAAGGCACATTGCTACCTGCCACCGATTTGTTTGAGGTATTGCAATACACTACTTTAGACGACAACACCACCAAAGCCCAACTCAGGCTACGCCCCGACGTTCTCCCCAATGCCATGCTTGCGGCTGTTATTCAGCAGGTTGAATTGAGCAGTTTTCATGAAAATATTCCTTCTTTCAACGATATTTTTATCAAAGTTGTAGGCGAAAATGCCAATACCATTTTGTAAATCCCTTATCCTAAAGCTAAAAGTCATGAACAAAATACTACTCATTATTCAGCGAGAATACCTTACGAGGGTCAAGAAAAAATCATTTTGGATAGCCTCTATTTTAGTTCCATTGCTGATTGCCGGCGTTTATACTGTGCCTATTTTGCTTTTTGTCAACGCCGACGACGAGCAGCGTGTAACCATTGTGGACGAAAGCGGTTTGTTTCAAGATAAACTCAAATCGGAAGGCGACCTCACATTTGTATTTACCAAACAATCGTTTGAACAAGCCAAAGAAGCCTTACTCAAATCGAAAGACGACGTACTGGTGCGTATCAGTGCCGACATCATCTCGAACCCCAAAGGCGTACAAATTATAGGCAAAAAAACGGTAGGTTTTGGGGTGCAAAACGACATTGAAGGCAAAATTCAAAACGAATTACGCAACATCAAACTGACGAAAGCAGGTATCGACCTACAAGTACTCGAAGACAATAAAATCAAGGTAGATGCCCAAACCTTTACCCTCAACGAAGACGGTGGCGAAAAAAGCAGTAGCTCTGGCGGAGCGATGATTTTAGGAGGCTTTTTTGGTTTTTTACTTTATATTTCGGCTTTTCTTTACGGCTCTCAAGTAATGAATGGTGTCATTGAAGAAAAAAGCAATCGTATCATCGAAGTGATGGTATCGTCGGTGCGGCCTTTTCAATTGATGATGGGCAAAATCATTGGTGTAGGCATGGTGGGTATCACACAATTTTTGCTGTGGGGCGTTCTTACTTTTGGGGCATCATCGGCTACAACCGCCATCATGAGCAGCCAGATAGAGTCCAAAGTAATGGCCAAAACACAAGCGGGTATCAGCAAGCAAGAAATAGAAAAATACAAAGCGGCTGTCAAACAAGAAAACCCCTTATCGGCTATTAATCAGACCATTGAAAATATTTCACTCGGCAAAATTATCGTGTGTTTCTTTTTATTTTACATCGGAGGCTATTTGCTTTATAGCTCGCTTTTTGCTGCCATTGGTTCGGCTGTAGAAAGTCCAAGCGAGGCACAGCAATTTATGTTTCCTGTGACCATCCCTATTATTTTATCTTTCATTTTAGCCCAATTTATCATTCAAAAACCCGATAGTTCCATTGCTTTTTGGGCTTCTATTATTCCATTCACTTCGCCCATCGACATGATGGTGCGGCTACCTTTTGGCGTATCGAATTGGGAAATTGCCCTTTCGCTGGTGCTACTAATTGCTGGGTTTATGGGAACAACGTGGCTGGCTGGAAAGATTTATCGGGTAGGTATTTTAATGTACGGTAAAAAGCCAAGTTGGAAAGAAATAGGCAAATGGCTTTGGTATAAAGGATAAAAAAAATCCTATACGAGAGATGAAATGCTTCATCTCTCGTATAGGTCTAAGCACCAATTGAACCGTTTTTGGGAATATTTGTTTAAAAGTACAGTGTGTGGCTTATCCCGATTTATTTAGGGTCTTTATTTATTGAATCTAAGTTTTCAGAAACCACAATAACTGTAATAAAGTTTATTTTTAAATACTACTTTTACTAATACTGAATGTTAAATATAGATTTATAGTTATTATTTTATATTGTTAATTTAAAATAATGCCCATAATTATAAAATTATCTATCTTTACTGAATAAATAGGTTTGAGAATTAGTGATATGTTTAGAGAAAAAATAAATGAGTTAGCCCATTGGAAAACGAAGTCCACCAGAAAACCACTCGTTTTGAACGGAGCAAGACAAGTGGGCAAATCTTGGTTGGTTCAAAAATTTGGTGAAAGCTTTTTTTCTGGAAAAGTAATCACTATCAATTTTGAAAAAAGAAGAGATTTACACATCATTTTTAAAACCAATTTTGATGTCAATAGAATACTTTTAGAGTTAGAATTTGCTTTAGGAATCAAGATTGACCCTGAAAATGACTTACTTTTTTTTGATGAGATTCAGGCTTGTGCTGATGCTTTGGGGAGCTTGCGATATTTTTATGAAGATAAACCCGCTTTGCATTTGATTGCGGCAGGTTCATTATTAGACTTTGAATTTAGAAATCAGCCTTTTCCTGTTGGACGGGTAGAAGTAATGAGTCTTTCGCCCATGACATTCTATGAGTTTCTATTGGCAAGAAAAAGAGAAACTGTGGCTAATTTTCTCAAAGAAAAACCAAGTATTTTACCCGAAATCGTTAGTAATATTTTAAATGATGAACTGAATAATTACTTCGTGGTTGGCGGAATGCCCGAATGTGTGCAATGTTTTGTGGATAGTCAAAACCTCAATGAAGTACAGGAGATTCAAGATAATTTATTGTACGCTTACGAGCAGGATTTCAAAAAGTATAAGCCTACGGTGGATGGCGACGCACTGAATGATATTTTAGAAAAAAGTGCCTTGCTGATAAGTAATCAGATTATTTATACGCATTTGTCAGAGCGTTTTTCAAGTCCGACTATTAAAAAAGGAGTTGAAGTATTACGCACCGCTCGTTTATTGAATGCCGTTCAGAATGTTTCGATTACGGGTTTGCCACTTACGCTTTCGGGCAAACAGTTCAAATTGTTTCATCTTGATATAGGTTTATTGTTACGAAAAAGTAAATTGTCTTTTCAAGATATTTACTTGAAAAAGAACCTTTCGGCGGCTTTTAATGGCATGTTGGCAGAGCAGTTTGTAGCACAGCAAATGATTGCTAATCAAAAAGATGAGCTTTGTTATTGGGCAAGAACCAGCCCGGGCAGTAGTGCAGAAGTAGATTTTATTATTGTTAGAGAAGGACAAATTATTCCGATAGAAGTAAAGTCGGGGAGAAGTGGTTCTTTAAAAAGTTTACATTATTTATTAGAACATCATCCGCACATTACTAAAGCTATTATTTTTTCAAATGCTCCTTTTGGAATTAACGAAAAACTCCATTTTATACCGATATTTTGGGCAGGGAATTACAGTGCCGTGTAGCTGATTTAGACAAATGAAGTTTTGGCGATTTTATTGTAAGGCAAACGCAAAGATTGCCTTACAATAAATAACTGATTTGAAACCTATTTAAAGATTTTGCCACTCCCTTCCAATTCCTTGTATTTTTCAATGTACTTTTTATCAAGTATTTCCGAGTCTTTATACTTTACCCGAAGTTGAGCCAATTTTTGATGTAATTCTTTTTTAACCGTCGCATACTTGGGGTCGTTATAAACATTTTTCATTTCGTTTTTATCGTTGATGCGGTCGTACAGTTCCCACTCGTCGATGTCGTAATAAAAGTGAACGAATTTATATTTTTCAGTAACGATGCCATAATGACGTTTCACCATGTGAACACTTGGATATTCGTAATACTTACTATTATACAAAAAGTTAGTAAACTTATTTTTCTCATATCAGTCTTGGTTAAATCATGAAAAGATAACATTTATAAACACTTATTAGCAGTAAAAAACCGAAAATAGCAATCCACGAACCAGCCTTTATCATGTCCTTGACGTGTACAAAGCCAGTGCTTAACACAATGGCATTGGGTGGTGTGGACATTGGTAAAATAAAAGCAAAACTTGCCGCAAATGTGGTTGGAGCAGCCAACAAAATAGGTTCAATGCCCGAAGCCACCGCAATGCCCGCTACCATTGGCACAAGGATGGTAGCCAAAGCAGTATTGGCAATCATAATTTTTAACAGTAATGTTACGCCAACAACAATGGCTAAAAGCAAAGCAACATGACTAATCCCCAGATGTTTGATACTGCTTCCAATCAATTGCACCAAACCAGAAGTTTCGAGTGTTTTGGCTAAGGCAAGTCCACCGCCAATCATAAACAAAATTCCCCAAGGGAGTTTTTCCATGCTTTTCCATTCAAAAATAAAGGAGTCTTTTTCAGTAGGATTTGGAAGAATAAACAAAAGTAAAGCTCCTGCCATGCCAATAATGGTATCGTTTAAGAAAGCAAGCACAGGTATTTTGATAAGAAATACCCTAAAAATCCATGTAAATGTTGTGAGTAGAAAAACGCTACTAACGGCATATTCTTGATAAGTGATAGCTCCTAAATGAGCTATTTTGTCTTCTACAATTTGTTTGGCGGAAGGTAAATCGTCGATTTCTATGACAAAAAGCCATTTGACGAGTACAAAATAAGTAAACGAAAGCATGATAATCGCCAAAGGAAAACCAATGGCAAACCATGCTAAAAAAGCAATGTCAAGCTGAAAATTATCTTTAAAATAGGCAATCAATACGGCATTGGTGGGCGTTCCGATAGGCGTGGCTATGCCTCCAATACAAGCACTAAAGGCCAAGCCGAGCAAAAGGCTTTTCGATAATCTGTGGAATGCTTCTTGCTGTTTTTGTGCAACAAAACTTTCTTGCAATAAACTCAATACCGAGTTGGCAATCGGAAACATCAGTAGCGTAGTGGCGGTGTTATTTACCCACATACTGATAAAAGCCGTGGCAAGCATAAAGCCCAATACAATTTTCTGGATTGAAGTACCAACCCAATGGATAATATGCAAAGCGATACGTTCGTGCAAACGGTGTTTTTCTATACTTAGGGCAAAGACAAATCCAGCTAAAAAAAGTAATACCGTAGGATTGGTATAATTCGCTGAAGTTGTAGGTAAGTCCAAAATACCTAATGCAGGAAAAAGTACCACGGGTAAAAAAGCTGTAACAGGCAATGCCACAACTTCCGAAATCCACCAAATAAGCATCCACGAAGTAATACCTATGACTTTAACGATTTTTTCGTCTAAATGAATGATGGGCAAATAGACCAACCCAACAAAGCAAAGAGGCCCAAGGACAAGAGGAATATATTTTCGTAAATGGTATTTCATAAGTAATTAAACTCAATCAAAGTGTATTGTTGTAAGTTGTTGAAAATCAAAGTACTAATTCACTAACTGACAATTCACAATTTTACATTGATACTTAAATAAGCACCTTTCTATTGTTCAAATACATCTTTCCATGCTCTTTCAGAGGCATGAAAACCACACATCCCATGCACGCCACCGCCCGGCGGTGTTGAAGAAGAACAGATATACAAACCTTTTTCAGAGGTTCTATAAGGCGAGTACCGAAGGGCTGGACGAGTGAATAATTGCCCGATGTCGATGATTCCTCCGTTAATATCGCCACCGATATAATTGGGGTTATATGCTTCTAATTCAGCCGTATTAAAGGTATGTTTTGCCAAAATCCTTTCTCTAAAACCCGGAGCAAAACGTTCTACTTGTTGCTCAATGGCTTCTGTTACGTCTTTGGTCGAACCATTCGGAACGTGACAATAAGCCCATACTGCATGTTTCCCTTTGGGGGCACGAGTATCGTCAAATAAGCTTTGTTGTGCTAATAGTACAAAAGGTTTTTCAGGGTGTTTTCCTTTTGAAGTGGCTAATTCTGAGGAAGCTATTTCCTCAAAGGTATTTCCCAAATGTACAGTTCCTGCTTCTCTTGCTTTGTCGGAAATAAATGGCACTTGCCCGTCTAAGGCCCAATCTACTTTAAAAACGCCCATGCCGTAACGGTACTTTTCTAACTGCCACTTGTAAATCGTTGAAAAACGATGTCCTGCAATTTGTAATAATTGTCGTGGCGTAATATCAAATAAAACGGCTTTTGCAGAAGGCAATTGGTCAAGCGATTTTACATAAAACCCTGTTTCAATTTTTCCACCAATCGAAACAAAATAAGAAGCCAAAGCATTTGCCAATGCCTGCGAACCGCCTTTGGGAATGGGCCAACCTTTGGCATGAGCTGCCCCCATCAATACTAACCCAATGGCAGAAGTTGCTACGTTACTCAAGGGTTGTATAGAATGTGCCGCCATTCCTGCCCATAAAGCTTTAGCTTCTGGCGTATTGAATTTATTGGCGAATAAGGTTGCTGGTAAAACTGCTTTTAGTCCAAAATCGGCAAAATTGAGCGGTTTTTTCGGAAAATGCAGAGGAGCTAATAAATCATCTAAAAGTACGTCCCAATGTTTGACAATCGGTTCTATTAGTTTTAGGTATTTTTTTCTATCGCTTCCCAAATAAACGGCTGTTTCTAAAATTGAATTTGTCAAAATTGCCGAAGTACCGTCACTCAAGGGATGTGCCGCTGCGATGCGTGGATGAATCAACGAAAGTCCATGCTCACGGAGGGGCAATGTTGAGAAAAAAGGAGATGCCGCCGCCAAAGGATGAATTGCCGAACAAATATCATGTTTAAAACCCGGAAGCGTCAATTCTGCCGTGCGTAAACCACCGCCAATCGTATCTTTGGCTTCAAGGATAAGTACCGATAATCCTTTTTGCTGTAAGTTGATGGCGGCGGCTAATCCGTTTGGACCAGAGCCTACCACAATAGCATCAAAATCTGTTTTGGGCATTGCTTTATTTGTCTAAATTTTCTTTTCCAACCTGAACGTCCCAGTGAGCATCCAAAATTTCAAACCTTCTTGCTTCTTCTTTCTTGAAGGTGGCTTGGTCTGGATACAATGCTTTTTTATAAGGCTCGGTCAAATTGGGGTCAAATGCCGCCTGTACATTCTTGAAAACCAAAGTAACACGGTAGTCCCAACGCCCATCTTCTGTGCCATGCTGTAAAGTTTTTTCGAGTGTAACACTCAATAAATCGCCTTTTTCGATGGCTTTTTTCAGTAAAGGATAATGATTTTTCTTGTACAATTCCAAGAACTCAGCCTGATGCCCCCATTTTACTTTATAATACCCTTCGATGGTGAAAGATTCATCTTTGGCTGATGTCGATTGAGCAAAAACAGAAAAATTGGCTATCAGCAACAGGGCTAATAATACCGAAGTACTTATCTTTTTCATGGTGATTTAAGGATTAAAATGGTTAAAATATCTCTTGAATTTTTAGCGGAATGATTCTGGTTTAAACAAAACCTTTCCGTCTTTTTTTATCTGCCAAGCTGTAATGGGGTTCATGTGATAACCGCCTTCGCTGCCTCTTGCCTCAAAAAGTTGTTTGAGGGTTGGTTGGGTATAACCTGTTTCGTCAGTTACTCGACTCAAAATCTCGGTTTCTTCGCCTCGCCATTGCCATAAATACCTGAAATGCACATGGGCTTTATCAAGAATTGGCTCATTGAGTTGAGCCAAATGCCAGCTTTTTCCTGCATCGGTACTTACTTCTACTTTTTGCACTTTTCCTCTTCCCGACCATGCCAAACCACGAATTTCAATCCAACCTTTTTCTACTTGCTGCGGAAAAGAAGGAAAAGTAATGATAGAACGTGCATCAATATCAAAACTAAAAATCCTGAATTTTCCATCTTTGATGGGTTCAGTGTATTTGGAGGTTTCTTCACGGGTGTAAAAAGGAGCGTCGGAGATTTCTAACCTTCGCAACCATTTTACACTGGTGTTGCCTTCCCAACCCGGAAGAAATAACCTGAATGGATAGCCTTGTTCTGGGCGAATAGCCTCACCGTTTTGGGCGTAGGCAATAATGGCATCGTCCCAACCTTTTTGTAGAGGAATACTTCGGGTCATTACGGCAGCATCGCCGCCTTCTGCCAAAAACCATGTGGCTTTGGGTTGTATGCCTACTTCTCTGAACAAGGTCGAAAGTTTTACGCCTGTCCACTCGCTTTGACTTGTCAAACCACAAACTTCTTGTGGAGTCATTTCCTCTTTTCCTGTTCTAAAATTACCCGAACATTCAAGAAAAGCAATGCGTGAAACAGAGGGAAAACGCTTTAAATCAGCCAGTTTGAAAATGAGCGGTTTGTCAACCATGCCATGAATCAGTAATTCATGTTTGGTAGGGTCGATGGCTGGCACACCTGCATGATGCCGTTCAAAATGCAAATCTGACGGAGTAATCATGCCATAAAAATCTTGCAAAGGCGACCTCGACGAAATATCCGATGGCTTTTTTACAGACTTTACAAAAGGCGAACGAGTACCGATTTCGCCTGCCAATGTGCCAATTTGTTTGGTTGGGTCTTCGATGCTATTTTCCGCAATACCTTTCTGAATCGTTTTGCCTTGTGCCGACTGAACAATTGCCACAGCCGCCGTAGCCGCACCTCCTAACAAAGTTCTGCGAGAAATCTTTTTAGGAAATTGCTGTGTTATCTCTATGAGTTTTTCCATCGTTATTTGATTTCTGGGCCACCTTTTCTATCGTCAGGGACAAATAGTTTTTGGGCGGGCATTACTATTTTAGGAAGCGTTTGGGCATTGATTACGGTTTTATCGTCGATAATTTCATTGGCGTTTAATAAGTAGGCCGTCAAATGATATACTTCTTCATTCGTCAGAGAACCGGGGGCATTAAACGGCATAGCACGGCGGACATAATCAAAAACCGTTGTGGCGTAGGGCCAATAATTTCCAATCGTTTTTTCCTTCTTTTTATCCAGAGGATTTTTGTTGGTCACTAACGAACCGTTTATGCCCCCAATGCCGCCAACGCCATGACAAGCCACGCATTTGGTTTCAAAAATTGCTTTGCCTTTTAATACAATGCCAGAACCTGCTGGTAATCCTTTTCCATCAGGACGCACATCAATATCCAAACGGTCGATTTCGGCTTGGGTTGCTTTTCTTCCAAAGCCGAAATTGGCTGGGGTTTGAACAGAATCCTTTTTGCTTTGATATGTCAAAGTACTTTTCTCTTCTGAATAATTCGCTGACTGGAAAGCACTTAGAGCAATGCCAACGCATACGAAAGCCAGTAGTTTGTACTTGAAATAATGAATATTCATCGTTAAATCAATTGTATTTGATGGACTAAAAAATCATTTGCTACAATGCCCTGAAACTGTTTTATTCTTCTACTTCTGGCCCATTTTTGGCTAACTCGCTGCCCTCTCTTGTGGATTTTAAAATTGGCCACAACAGTTGTGCATACCATTCTTCTGACTTATACGATTTGATACCGTAAGAAGCTGGGTATTGGCGAGTAATGATGCCTGTGCCAAAAATCAAATCCCAAATAAAAAACATATTTCCAAAATTTCCTTTGTAGTAACCTACGCCGTCGTCGGTGGTATCTGCATGGTGGGCATGATGAGTAGCAGGAGTCGAAATCAAGCGTTCTAATACCCAAGCAATTGGATGGAGTATTTTGTATTTATAAAATGGTTTGTCCCACGGAATACTCGAATGAGCAGACAACACAACGATACTTTTAAACACCGTAACGAACAAAACAGGCAACCCTAAGCCTAAGTAAACCAATGTGGCTACCAAGTAAAATTGGGAGAAAAAAACAGTATAAATAAAATTCTGCCGTGTTGCCATTGCGATTCCCATGTACGGAGCGGCATGGTGTGTTCTATGAAAACGCCACAATGCTGGAATTTGATGATGCAAGCGATGATACCAGTACTGTGTTAAATCATCAGCAATGGCTATCAAGAAAACGCCGTTCCAAAATGGTATCCACGAATAGCTGTTTTCTAAACCAGACAATAGGAATGGTAGTGCTTTAGCACTAAAAAGATACACAAATGCTGGTGCTATTACGATAATAAATACAAGCGAAGCGATGTCTATTTTCTTTTCGTTGCCATTCCATTTTTGTTCATAAAGCCCTGAAAAAAATTCTAATAGACCAATGGCTACCATTAAAAAAAGAACGCCCCATGTTTTAAGATACTCAAAATAGGGTACAGATGCCTCTATAAATTTGGGCAATGGAGCAGGAACCGAACGAGCGATAGGTTGTTGATTTACTTGATAGTAAATCAGAATGGATAGTACTGGTAATGCGCATATCAAAAGACTTATCCCAATGTCTTTCAATAACTTATGGTTAATGCTTGAATCTTGAGCCATATCTATTTTGAGGTTTTATTATTTACAATATCAATATATAAACTATAGTTTTTGTAGATTAATAAGCTAAGTATTAATGCAAAATTGTAAATTAGTGTTTTGCACGAATACTTATGTTAATCTTACAATTTCCTTGAAAATACTAAGCCTTATTGTTATGTCTTGTCAAGAAATATATAGGTACACCCAAACCAGCAATGATTAATCCCGGCCAAGTATAAGTGGGTTTGTAAATAACCAATAATACACAAAATGCCAAACCCATGATAATATAAATGGCAGGAAGAAAAGGATAGCCAAATGCTTTATAAGGGCGTTCTTGGTTGGGCTGTTTGATTCTTAGAATATAAATAGCCACAATAGTCAGTACATAAAATATAACGACAACAAACGAAATCATATCCAACAAATCGCCATAACGACCGCTCAAACTTAATATAACAGCTACGACAAACTGAAGCCAAAGGGCATATTCGGGTACAGCATTTTTGTTCAAATTGCCTGTTTTTTTGAAGAATAAACCATCTTTTGCCATGCTATAATAAACCCTTGCACCTGCCAAAATCATGCCGTTGGCACAACCAAAAGAAGCGATTAAAATTAACAGTGCTATGACGGCTGTGCCGTTTGCTCCAAAAATTGCTTGTGCTGCTACAATGCCTACACGGTCTTTTTCGGGAGTACCGAGTGCTTCGATAGGCAAAACGGCGGTAAACATGATATTGAGGGTGACATAAATAAACGTCACAACGGCTGTGCCGAGTAGTAAACTAAGACCAATATTTTGTTTGGGATTTTTGATTTCACCAGCTACAAAGGTGACATTGTTCCATGCGTCATAGCTAATAACTGTGCCTACCAAGGCCGAAGCAATAGCACCCCAAAGTGCTGGCGTATCGGCATATTGTATAAACTCGCCTGTTTTGGTGAGTTTCTGTAAATGAAAAGGATTAGTCCAGTTGGCTTGCCAAATTTCGGGTTTGAGGTAAATAAATCCGAAAAGAATTAAGCCCAATAAACTAAGGAGTTTGGTACTTGTGAAGATATTCTGAACGATTTTTCCTAATTTAACGCCCTGAGTATTAAGATATGTCAAAATAAAAAGCAGTACTATCGACGATAATTGTGCTGGGGAAACCTTGAAGGAATCACCGATGCTAAATGCTACTAAGTCTTCGCTGAAAATTGGGAAAAAGTAAGCCAAAAACTTAAAAAATGACACGCAAACGGCTGCAATAGTGCCTGTTTGGATGACTGTGAAAAGGCTCCAACCATAGACAAAAGCCACCAAACTTCCGTAAGCTTCCTTGAGGTAAACGTATTGTCCACCAGCTTTGGGATACATTCCGCTAAGTTCGCCATAGCTGACGGCGGCGGTTAGGGTCATAAAACCACCAATGACCCACACGACCATGAGCCATCCTGCCGAGCCAACATTGCGAGCGACATCGGCACTAACAATAAATATTCCTGAGCCAATCATGCCGCTTGTAGCAAGCAAAGCGGCATCAATTAACCCTAATTCTCTTTTAAATTCTGATGAATTTTCTTGTACTGGCATACTATTTTTGTCTTAAAAATACATAACCGCCTTTGGTGGCACCCCATACTTGCTTGTCGTTGGCATCAAAACCTTTATCCCAACTCAACAGCGATTTATCGGTGAGTGTAACTGTCGATGTTGCATACGTCGCACCACGTAATTCACTTGGGCATTTTTTACCATCGGTACTGCCTTCAAAAGTTTTTTTATCTTTTTTTCGTAAAATAACGGCACAGCCTTCTCGTGAAATGAGCGAATCGGGGCTAAGTACAGTGGCTGCTAACGCTGGTTTTTGGGCAAATCTCAAAGGATTTTTGAAGGTAGAAATTTCGCTTTCAAAAACGCCTTTTGTTTTTTCGGTTAAATGATAAATCCGTTGCCGATAAGGTTTGTCGAGGGTATTAGCAGCAGCTTGCTCTACATAGAGCCAAAAACCGTCTTTACGCTCTTGCCAAATGGGTGTTACTTTCAACCGAATATCAAAATAATTCACCGTGTCAGCTTTATACTGTTGCTCACTACTAAATGAACCAGTCAAGTACTTAGCGAGTTTTCTCAAATCTTTCGACTGAGCAATGGCGTAATTGCAGGATACAATCCATACAAAAAGCCATCCGATTTTTAATATCCTTCTCATATTTAGACTAATATTGCGGTTGTCAATGGTGTTACGGGCGTTTCTTCAGGAATGCGATTATTCAACCTTGGCATCGAAACATTGGGTAAATGTGGTAATACCAATTTGGCAAAATAGTTCGCTTCTTCAATCAAGGGAAAACCCGAAAAGACAAACGCTCGAAAACCCATATCCATATAGCGATTAAGCTTGGCTACGATTTGGTCGGCACTACCGACTAAACCACTTCCACAACCAGAAAATACTTTGCCGATGGTAGTCCAAAGAATTTCCTCGGTATAGCCGTCTTCATCGGCTGTTTTGCGAAATTCATCTTGACGAATCACGCCCAAAGAGCGTGAATCTTCGCCTCTTGCTCTGATTTCGGCTGCTCGTTTTTCATCAAATTTTGAAATAAGTTTTTTGGCATAAGCCCTTGCTTCTGCTTGCGTTTCACGGGCTACTACGTGTATTCTTAGTCCAAAATCAATTTTTCTACCATATTTTGCTGCTCTGGCGGTCATGTCTTGCATGGTTGCGTACATGGCTTCTTCCGATTCTGGCCACATCAAAAACACATCGCAGTGTTTGGCACAAACCTCTCGTGAACCGTCGGACGTTCCGCCAAAATATAAAAGCGGGCCACCGTTTTGGTAGGGTTTTACGGGGTCGGAAGGCATATCAAATTGATAAATTTCGCCTTTATGTTGAATGCGGTCTTGCGTCCAGCCTTGTTTCAAAATTTCAATCACTTCGGTACATCGCTGATAACGAAAATCTGGATTTTCACGAGTACCCGGCAAGTCGGAATTGATGATATTAAGAATCAATCTGCCTTTTAAAGCGTGGTCGAGCGAAGCAATCGCTCTTGCCAACATCGGTGGATGCACCTCGCCTGTTCTGACTGCCGCCAAAAACGTTATTTTCTCTGTTAAAGGAGCAAGTGCCGAAGTGATTGTCCAAACATCTTGCCCAACGGTATAAGCCGTTGGGTATAAAATGTTGCTAAAGCCGAGCTTTTCGGCTTCGAGGGTAATGTCACGACAATGCTCAAAATTACTTCTACGAGTATTATCTAAAATACCTAAATATTCGGTATCACCACCAATAATATCATTGAACCATGATATTTCAGCGACACGCTGGGTGGTTCGGATGTCGGCTGTTTTGATGCGTTGAAGAGTCATTTATTATTAAGTATCAATGCACAATTGTGAATTTTCAATTGTGTATTAGTGTTTTGATTTTCAGTAATTTACAATTCGTTTTAATCGAAATTAAATTTGCTTAATTACTTGTCTATTTTTTACCGAAAAAACTTACTTTTTTCTCTACTAATGGATACTTCTTTTCGATTTTTTTGAGAACCACATACACAGAATCCTTATTTTCGAGTACACCTTTTAATACAAAAGTTTGAGCATTGGGATGTTCATAATTCAGCCAAATTTTTCGGGTAGTATCTGCTCGGTTTTTGAGCAAAAAGGTATGTTTTACGGTATCGGCTTCATAGCCATAATACAAGCGTCCAACGTTTCCGTAATATTCGGTTGTTCTTACTTTATTGTCGGTATTCAGGTTGGTTTCGCTGGCTACTTTGATACTGAATGTATTGAATTTTTCAAAAACCACATTTTGCCAACGAGTAGTGTCGATAGGACTGTAAGGAATAAGCTGATGATTTAGTCGAAATTCTGCTACATCATACAAGCCTTTAAATTCGGCAATACCATCGGTTAGCGGGAGTTTAAAGGTTTTTTCTGCTGCATACACTTTGCCATATTCAACGCCACGATAAACCAAGAAAACCAAAATAAAAGCCGACTTTAGAACGATGCGAGTTGATGTCAACCACTTTGCCGAAAAGGTGGGTGCCGAAAAAGTAGGAATCACCGAAGGCTTATGCAAAATCAGCAAATCCCAAAAATGGGTCACATCTTTTGCCAATAAGATGAGGGCAAAAGTAAGAATATGCAAACTGGTGAGCTCTACGCCAGCATCGTAACCAATGTTGACAAACCAGATTGGTACTAAAATCGCCACCATCATCAATGCCCCAAGCGTGGTAGTTCTTCTAAAAAGAATCAATACCGTTGCGATTAGCTCAAACACTCCTGCAAACACCTCAAATAAGGGCGATACGCCTGTAGTAAGCCAATAGAGCTTTCCGGGTGTAAACTCTCCCAAATTGGTATTGAGTTGGCTAATGGTTGGGAAAGGCATTTGTACGGGAAATACCTTGGCAATAGCAAACCACGACATCCGCAAAGCCAACCCGTAACGTACTATCACGTAAAACCAATAAGATAGCGTACTGTCATCTCGGTTCTTTTTGTCTAATACGTTCCAAATAAAGCCAATAACCAAACTTATCAATAGGGTAATTAACC
Source organism: Cytophagales bacterium (assembly GCA_013298025.1). GTDB lineage: Bacteria > Bacteroidota > Bacteroidia > Cytophagales > Spirosomataceae > Flectobacillus. Next base: position 63,289 of record JAAFJE010000004.1, read on the forward strand.
AACCGAGGTAGTTTTTGCCGTTGGCATTATTGAAAAACCAAGGACTATTTTGGCTAACTACATCTATAATCCTGAACGGATGCGATTTCGTTTGGAAACTTTCGCTATAATCTCTCAGGTAAAAATCGGGTAAAAAGGGGACTGTGGTAATCAATGCAAATAAAAAGAATCCCCTTAGTAGGATACGTTGTAAACGTACCCTATTTTCTGGTATATGAGCAGATTCGTCCGACATTTTTAATGCTATTTAGAGCTTTTTATACACTGTTTTTCCTTCTTTGATAGTCTCTAACACTTCTACTTCTTTGATTTTTGAAGGTTCAATCGTGAGAATATCGTCGGAGAGTATGACCAAATCAGCCAGTTTACCATTTTCGATAGAACCCTTTGTTTTTTCTTCAAAGTACTCATAAGCACCGTTGATAGTAATAGCTTTAAGCCCTTCCAAAGGTGTTAGGCGTTCTTCGGGACCAATCACTTTGCCTGAACGAGATTTGCGTTCTACCGATGTCCACAACAAGAATAACTGATTGATAGGCGTTACCCCAAAGTCGGTATGGTTGGTAGCAATAACGCCTTTTTTGATAGCCGTTTTTAGGGGACTCAAAAATCTCGCACGGTCATAACCTAAGTTTGTTTCATGAACATCTCCCCAAAAGAAAGCGTGATTACTGAATAATGAGGGTAAAAAGCCTAAGACTTTGTATTTATCCAATTGGTCTGGACGAACAAACTGTGAGTGAATGACCACTGGACGGCGGTTGAGGCTAGTCGTGCCTAACACTTTATTCGCATTTTCAACGGCAGTGATGTACATATCAATAGCCGCATCGCCATTGCAGTGTACATAAGGCTGAATATTATGTTTAAATGCTTTGATGATAGCCTCGTTAAATTGCTCTTGTGTAACTACAGGAAAGCCTCTACACAAAGAATCGTTACAACCCGGTACTTTTGTTAAATAGGCTTTTCCAAAAAATGCCGTTTTACCTTGTGGAGAGCCATCAGCCATGAACTTGAAGCCATTCAACTTGAAGTGCTTGTCAAGTACGCCATGTTTGAAATCGGGGTTTCCAATTACTTTATCGACAATAGCGTAAGAAGGTAAGGTTTCAATGTCGATTAAAAGTTCGTTTCTTTTGGAAGCTTCGTTCAATAATTTAAGGTTCTCGAAACTGGTACTTCCGTCTTGTGCGGTAGTAATACCAAAACTGGCGTAGTAAAGTTGCTGTTCTTTTAGTTGTGCCAACTGTGCTTCAAAAGTCTTGGGTTGATTATCAAAAGCACCTCTTACCACATAAGCTGCCTTTTCTTGTAAAAGCCCTGTGGGTTCATTAGACCCTTCTTTGCGTTCTATTACACCTCCTGCGGGGTCTTTTGTTGTGCTATCTACTTTGCTAATTCTCAAAGCATAAGAGTTCACAACAGACATGTGTCCCGAAACGTGGGTAACGGCAACTGGATTATTGGGAAAAGCGGCATCCAAATCCCATTTGGTTGGATGTCTTTTTTCTTCTAACTGGTCAAAATCATAGCCAAACCCTTGAATCCACTCGCCATCTTTAATCCCTTTTTGAGCTTTAAATTTCTGTAATTCGGCTACTATATCGGCTATTTTACGAATATTTCCGACTGGAGGCGGGTTGAGGTTGGCCAAATTGGCTCTTCCAAAACTCATAAAATGGCTATGTCCATCTATAAACCCGGGTGTTACCGTTTTTCCACCTAAGTCTATTACTTGGGTATTTTTGCCCTTGAGTTTTTCGATTTGTTTGTTGTTGCCAACTGCCAAAATTTTACCATTTTGCACGGCTACCGCCTGAGCAATGGTATTTTTGGCATCGACCGTAATGATTTTTCCATTGATAAAAATCTTATCAGCTTGCTTATTACTTTGTGCAAAAACAGTAGTTCCTGCACAAAGTAATGATAATATCAAAAGTGTTTTTTTCATGATAATTAGATAGAATACGATGTTATTTTGGAGCAAGTTTATTATAAGCCAATTCATTACTTGGAATTGCCCAAACATAGTTGGCTGCCGTTGGTAAAACCTCTGGTGCAACACCTGCATTACCTATTTTAGAAGGAAGCTTTTGTACTCTTCTCAATAAATCTGGCGTTCTTAGTCCTTCTCCCAATAATTCTATTCTACGTTCATTAAGAATGGTAGCGACTAAATCGGCTTTGGTTGAAATGCCTGTGGTGAAGACATAGCTTGCATCAGAACGGTTACGAACAGCCTTGAGAAGCTCGGTGGCGGTAGCTAAATTTCCTGTTTCGGCAGCCGCTTCGGCATAGTTCAACAACACTTCTGCGTAGCGAATAATAGGTACATAGTCGCTAAACGGGGCTGTGTTTTTGGGGAATTTCTTCAACAATTTCTGACCTGTCGCATTCGTAGTTATCAACGTTTTACGGGCATCAGCAGAGGTAGCCGAAGCGAAGGTTGGTTCAGCAACAATTCCTGATGGATTTAGGTAAATAACTGGTGTCAAATAGTTTGATGCCAAAGATGCCTGTAAACCCGGTGCTTCGGTAGCATTGATATAAGGAATCGTCAATAAAATTTCATTTCCTACATAAGAACCACCAAAAACAGTAGCAATATTTGCCTCTAATTTGTGGGTCAATGTACCTGAAACATACTGGAATGGGGCTGTATCAGAAACTATTTTTTTGGCTTCGGTGACAACGGCAGCGTAGTCGCCTTTTACCAAATTCACTCTTGTTTTGAGGGCAATAGCTGTTGCTTTGTGAGCCCTTGAGGCAACCAATAAGGAACTTGCGTAAGTGACAGGTAAATCTGCTTCTGCCTCGTTCAAATCCTTCAAAATCTGGGTATAAACCTCTGCTACAGTGCTGAAAGCAAAGTCGTTGTTTCCACCCGATGTTTCAGGTTTTAATCTCAATGGCAACGCTGTTGCGGCACTATTTTGTTGATAAGGTTTTGCATACGTTTGTACCAAACTGAAATAAGCAAAGGCTCTTAAAAACTTGGCTTCGGCAATATAATTTTTGCGTACTTCATCGGATAAAACTGTAGATGTACTCAAATTATCAATGAGAATATTCGCAGAATTGATGGTAGTATAAGCTGCTCCCCAAACGGCATTGACGAAATCGCCCGATGAGGTAATCGACTGATTCCAGACGTTTGCCCCTGTAGAGTTATTGCCATCGTTTTGGCTAAATTCGTCGCCACGTTGTTCATTGAAGATGATATGACGACCGCCAAAATAGGCTTGACTACCCAATTGAGCATAAAGGCCGTTGACTTGTGCCAAAATCTTGGCAGGCGTACTATAAGCCGCATCTGTTGAGATACTGGTGATTGGTACGGTGTCCAGAATATTATCTCGGCAGCTTGAAAGCAAGCCAAGAAGGCCTACTGAAACAAGCAAGGAATGGCGAAATCTATTTTTATGACTAATGATATTTTTCATTTTCAGATGATTATTTTTTTAAAAACCTACATTTAAGCCCAAAGTAAATACCGAAGCATTGGCTGGCACATTTTGGTCTTTACCCGAATTGACAGAGTTACCGTTGATTGAAACCTCTGGGTCGGCTCCTGTATATGAGGTGAAAGTCAGGATGTTAGAGGCTTGTGCATAAACCTTGGCCGACGAAATGTATTGTGATAATCCGCCTTTTTTGATAGGAATATTGTAGCTCAAAGCAATGTTTTTTAGCTTAATAAAAGAGCCATCTTCCACAAAAGCAGTATTGGTTGAAGAAAAACCGCCACTAAAGCTATCGCCCCAAACAAGTTTGGGTACATCTGTAATTTGCCCTGGAGTTGTCCAGCGGTCTTTTATCCAAGTTCCGTTGTTGAAATAGCGTTGGTCAGAAAGTGTACCTTTTGTACCGTTGTACAATTTGTTGCCACCAGAGAAGATAAAACCAATGGTAAGGTCAAAATTGCCATAGGTAAAATTATTGTTCAATCCACCATAATAAGTAGGCAACGAAGGCCCTTGGATACGTCCATCACGGTAGTTGTCGATAGCTGGGGCTGCTGCTCCGTCGAGTGTCGTAAAGGTCTTTTTCAGGGCATCATATTGTACTTGTTGGTCGTTGGCATTGAGGTAAATTCTATTGCCGTTGGCTGGATTGATACCTAACGTAGGCACAGCAAAAATAGAACCCACAGAATAGCCTTCACGGGTGATATTTTGAATACCAAAAGTACTTAATACCGTAGGGTAAATATCGCCTCCTGTACCCAACGATGTTACACGGTTTTTGAGGGTTGCGATGTTGAAATTAGCATTCCATTGAAACTTTTGGGTATTGATAATATTGGCAGTTAAGCCCAATTCGATACCTTCATTGTACAACGAGCCAACGTTTGCTGAAATAGAGTTGTTCGGAATACCTTGTGAAAGTGCTTGCGGTGCCGACAAAATCAAGTCGTCAATGGTGTTTTTATAATAATCGGCTTCAAGCGTAAAGCGGTTGTTGAGTATTCCAACGCTTAGACCAATATCTGTTTTCTTGCTCGATTCCCAACGCAAAGCAGCGTTGCCTGCCTGACCAAAAAACAACGTTGGAACACCAGCATAAGTGCCTGAACTATATTGTGATAGGGCAGCGTAGTCGCTCAAACTGCTATTCCCTACTACGCCATAACTTGCCTTGATTTTGAGAGCGTTGATGTATTTATACAAAGAAGATTGTTGGAAAAATGATTCTTCCGAAATGTTCCAACCTGCCGAACCACCGCCAAAATTCCCCCATTTGTTTCCTGCGGCTAAAGCAGAAAGTCCATCACGACGGAAATTGAAGCTTATCAAATATTTGCGGTTGAAATCGTAACTAACGCTACTGAAAAATGAAAGTAAGCCGTTTTCAGACTGAACAGTAGATGATGGTGTAATATTGGTAAAACCGCCTTGATAACTGGTAAAGAATGGGTCGGATAAACCCGTGCGGCTTGCTCCCCAGCCATCTACTTTCCGATAGATTTCTTCGTGTCCTAACAATACTTTTAAGTTATGTACATCCGAAAAAGTCGTATTAAACGTAAGCGTATTTGTCCAGTTTGAACGGAAATAAGTAGTATTTGAGTTCGTCGCAGTTCCTTTGGTTGCAAAACCGTCACCGCTTTGTAAATTTCGGAATTCCTTGTTTTCAACAACAAAATTATTGATACCATAGACAGTTTTGAACTTTAATCCTTTTACAAGTTCAATTTCTCCAAAAACACTGCTCAATAAAGTATTGTTTTCTGAAGTGTTTTTGTCGAGGTCTAAAACTGTTTGTAAGTTATACGCATTAAAAACCCCTAATGCCGAACTGTTGGGCCCATAGCCAATATTGCCATTGGCAAGGTTGATATTGTATGTGCCATCGGCATTATATACAGGTACGTTAGGAGGTAAAATGTAGGTCATACGGGCCAAAGGTTGTAACCCAATGTATTGGGTATTGACACTATTACCCGACGACGCACCAACCGAGTTGGGTCCAATAGCTCCTGAGTTCGGCCCTGCGTTGAGAGAGTTACTAAACGAGAAGTTTGTTCCGATGACAATTGCATTAGTAAGCTTATGTTCGATATTCAAACGAGCGGTTTTACGCTCAAAAGTATTGGTTTTTAAAATGCCATTTTGTTTTGAATAGTTGACCGAAACGTAATAGTTTGTAGCATCATTTGCTCCCGAAATATTCAACGTATGGTTTTGAGAAACGCCAGTTTGATAAGCCACATCGTACCAATTGGTTTCTATGTTTGAACCGTCGGCATTTTTACCAAGAACAAAACCGGGAGTAAGTCCTGCGTTTACTCTTGCTTCATTTTTGATAGTTACATAGTCCTGAGCATTCAAAATTTGCGGTAAATTGAACGGTTTGCTCCAGCTTACCCAAGTGTCATAATTTACTTTCGTTTTGCCTTTTTTACCCTTTTTTGTAGTAATAACAACCACACCATTGGCGGCTCTTGAACCATAAATAGCTGCGGCTGAGGCATCTTTTAATACATCTATTGATTCTATATCACTGGGATTGATGTCGGCAAGAGGATTGTTTCCAACCGAGCCACCTGCCGAACCCGTAAATACCGTAACGCCATCTACAAGAATAAGTGGATATACCGACGAAGTAATAGAGTTGATTCCTCGAATCCGAAAAACAGGCGTGTTGTTCAATGCCCCACTTGGCTGAACAATGTTCACACCTGCGGCTTGTCCGCCCAATAATTGGTCTAAACTCTGTGCTGGGCGATTTTCTAATTGCGAGGCCGAAACTTTTACAGCCGAACCTGTAAAGGCTTTTTTGCTTTCGTTGCCATAGCCCGTTACGACTACCTCTGAAAGTTGTTTGGCATCTTCTGCGAGGGTAATCAAAATTGGACTTGAACTAACGGTTATTTCCTTGGATGTAAATCCAATAGAACTTACCACCAGAAAGAAGGGAAATTTTTGACCCGTTTGAATATAAAAAGCCCCTTCTTGGTTTGTTGTTGTGCCATTGGTAGTACCCTTTATCTGAACCGATGCACCTACAAGGGGTTCGTTGGTTCGTTGGTCGAGTATTCTACCATTTAGTTTGGCATTGATAATGGCTTGTGTACTTTGGGCGTAGGATGCCAAGGGGAATAACAAAATACATATCCAAATAAACAGGTAGTTGTTTTTTTTCATTACTTTGTAATGGTTTAATGTAAAATAGTAAATCTGAACAGGTAAAACCTTACCTGCCGGAGTCATTTAGCGATGAACGTTTTTTTGTTAGACTTTTGCCAATTTGGTTGCAGCCAAATTGGCTTTTGTCATTCAATAAGGCACTACAAACAAGTATTACTAATCATTCGTAGGGCTTTGACGAGGCAAATATAATTGATAAATTTATAAATATATCAAACCTATAGATTAAATATGTTTACTGGGGTCGATTGCTGTATATGACTTGATGATAGAATTATGCGTTAAATAAAGTTGATGTTGAGCTAAAAACTCCTTCGTACAGAACTAATTATCGCTTTCGGAGCTATTAAAAACACCTTCATTTTTAAAAGATACTTTAAACCTCCGAAAGCAATGATTTTTATCATCCTTTGTACAGCAGGGCTACTTTTGAATATGAAGCGAAGTCATAGAAAGGCTACCCGACAATATATCGTCGTTGAAAATTTTTACATTTTCATCTTTTTCTTGTAATCCTAAAACATAGAGCAAAGGGAAAAAATGGTCGGGCGTTGGAATGGCATTATTGGCATATTCGCCCAAAGACTGATATTTCAACAAGGGTTTATGGTTTTTATCAACGATAAATTGGTTGAATTTTTCCTTTGCTTCTAATGCCCAATCATACGGTTTTCCATTGGCTGTGGTGGTGTATAGGTTGTGAATAATGTTGCCACTACTCAAAATCAACACGCCTTTTTTTCTAAGAGCCGAAAGCTGTTTCCCTAAATTATAATGGTGTTCTGCGGATTTTGAATAATCGACACTCAACTGAATTACAGGAATATTGGCTTCTGGATACAAGCGTCTGATGACCGTCCAAGCTCCGTGGTCTAAACCCCAATCGTGACTTAAACCCACCTGCGTCGTTTTTATCAAATCACGGGTTTCTTTAGCCAATGGCACATTACCTTTGGGATTGTACTGTACATCGAAAAGCTCTTTTGGAAAATTACTGAAAGAATGAATCGTTCTTTGTTCTTCCAATGCTGTTACAAAAGTTCCTTTGGTAAGCCAATGAGCCGACACACAAATAATTGCTTTGGGTGCTTCTAATTGTTGCCCTAATTCTTTCCAAGCATTGCTGTAAACATTGTCGTTGATGCCATTCATTGGGCTACCATGACCCAAAAACAACAATGGAGTGCGGTCGGATGATGGAGCATCATTCAATTTTTTCAATACACTTGCCTCTGCGGCATAGCCTGCAAATGGCAAAAGCGAAAGGGTTTTGAGAAAATCACTTCTTTTCATAACACATTGGATTTTTATTTTGATACTCCCCAAGGACTATTTTTTGAATCTCTTTCTACTTTATCCAGCAGAAAATAGAAATTTCTGCCCCACAGTTTTCTGATGTCAGCTTCTGAATAACCACGTTTCAGTAATTCTCTGGTGATGTTTTCGGCTTCTCCTACATTTGAATAGCCTGCTACTCCGCCGCCATGATTAAAGTCGGAACTTAGCCCAACGTGGTCGATGCCTATGAGTTTTACAGCATAATCTACTGCGTCCAGATAGTCGTCGAGGCTGGCATATTTCCATGCACTTTTCGAGAATTTTTGGTACGCTTCATTAAATTTCTGGTAATCCTCTTTGCTGAGTTTATCAATTGGATTGCCGTCTTCTGGTTTTAGTCCAAAAGGTTTATATACTTGCTGATACGAATCTTCTTTTTGTTGAGGATTATTATTCAAATAAGCGGCAAAAGCTACAATGTGTACAATACCGCCCTTATTGGCAATCGCTTTTAGTTCTTCATCGCTCAGGTTTCGGCTATTGTTTACTTTGCCTTTTACGGCAGAATTGGAGGCAATCACAGGATGGCGACTGGCTTCTATGATTTGTAAAGTTGCTTTCTTGGAAGATTGCGAAACATCAATAATTACGCCTAAATCATTGAGTTTTTTTACGGCTTCATAACCAAGTGGCGTAAGTCCAAGTTCTTCATTGGGGTTGTCGCCATGTGCAGGAACAGGACGAGAAGAACCTGCAAAAGCGTTGTTTCCGACATGGTTAAAAGCAAAAATCCTTACACCTTCTTGGTATAATTTATCAATCACTTTCAGGTCGTTGAACCAGTAAGCATTTTGAAAACTCAAAAGAATACCATGACGTTTGCTAAAGCCAGCTCTTTCAAAATCGGGAGAATTATAGACAAATTCCAGTTTTTCTGGATTGTCTTTCACCCATTTTTTAATCGCTTTTAGTTTTTGGTCAACAATCCTTTCGGCTTTTGCAAAATTGGCTTTGGTCGGCGGTAAGGTTCTGGCATAAAGCGTAAGATTGACAATATCAAGATTCCCCTTTTCGAGTTTGGGTAAGTCTATTTGGTCGGCTGTGTCCAGATTGGGATTATTCTCTTGGGTATTAAAATTATCCCGAACGTCTGCATGAGCGTCAAACGTAATCACAACGTCATGGAGTGTTTTGTAGTCAAGCTTGTTGGTTAAGTTATAATCAGCCATCTGAATTTTTAATTGTTGAAAAAATACATTTTGTAATGAAATCCAACCCACGTTTGGATGAAGTGTTTATTCGTTAAGGCAGGCAACCACCGATAAAGAATGGGTTGTCGTGAATGGATTCGAACCACTTAGGCGATTTTTGCAAAATCCCTGTCAACCAGCATTGACACACGACCTTTTATATATACTGGGGGTTGCCTTTCGACAAACCCCAACAGTATATGGATAGGTTTGAGGCTATGTTTTATCACTAAATATTGCTTAAAATTTTCATGATAATGCGACGTTTTAAGCAACATTTCGCTAGGATAAATTCTTAAAATGAAAAATTCAATCTACCGTAATAAAACGAACCATTAAAGCCAAATTGTTGCCCGCCACTTGTTCCCCAAGGCACAGTACCCGTTTGGTTATTTTCCTTCGATAATTCGTCTGGATAGACATCTCCTACATTATTTACTCCCAAGGTGAATGTCACCGATTTATTGATTAAATAGTTGAGTGTTATATCGGTGATTGTCTTAGGGCTAAATGTTTGGTCACGGTTGCCTGTTGCACTATTCAATTGGCTTTGGCTTGCCGCAATGGTATATTCTCCGAAACGAGTCACCACGATATTAGGTGTAAAGCGACCAATCGTATAACCTCCCGAGAAAATGATTTTACTTTGTGGCGTACCTCGTTCGTAGCGTGTGCGTTGCAAGCGGTCAAAGAAAATACGTTCTTGTAGGTATTGTTGTACATCTGGGGTTGCGGAGGCCGTAAGGCCACTTGGTACGTGTACATCAGTAACGTTGGTATTGGTAAAGTTAGCCGAAAGCGATAGGTTCAATAAGCCTTTGTTGATACGGTTACGGTAATTTAGAACGACATCCAAGCCTCTTGTGCGGGTATCAATTGCATTAGCGAAAAACTGCACCGAGTTGACATCTGGATAATTGGTCAAAAGTCCTTTTACCAATGTTGCCGCTCCTTTGATAACAGGGTCGGAGCTTCCGATTGAGTTGAAATCAAAGAATCCTGTGAGTGTTACACGGTCTTTAATATCAATTTGATAGGCATCAATCGTAGCCGTGAAATTACGTAAGAAACGAGAAGTTAGTCCCAAACTAAAGTTCTTAGAGGTTTCTGCTTTTAACTGTGGCACACCAAAAGCTCTTGTAACAGGATTGGCATTGTTTGAAACTAGCGACAAAATTAAACTTCCATCGCCTTGTGGAATAGAAGTTGTGGCTGAATAATATTGTTGCTGCAAAGATGGGGCTCTAAAGCCAGTACTAACGGCACCACGAAGTGATAAGGCTTCAAAATTACTATTGGGAGCATCTATAACTTTTACGATTCCCGAAGTTTTCCATGTAAGCTGGTCGCCAAAATCGCTATAATTTTCATAACGAGCTGCTCCTGTGAGTAATAAACGACGAGTGAGTTCAAACTCAACATCAGTATATAAACCTATATTATGGCGTGATTGGTCTTGGGCATCACTTGGTTGATAGCCTGGAAATGCCTGAGCACCAGCAGGACGAGTGCCTTTGGTAGTGCCACCTACGGTTGTGATATAGGTTTTATCGCCGTAATTTTTATATGATTCTTCTTCTCCAGCTAAAATTTGATAGTTTTCTAAACGATACTCTGCTCCGAAGGCTAGGTTGATGGCTTGTAATTTTCCAACTTCGGCAAATCGGCGAGAAAGACCTAAGTTGCTGGTATTTTGTTGGAAAGACAACCCACCACTGTAAAACTTATTGCCGCTTGCTGTTCCTTGCGATACATTTAATGTATTTTGCACTGTGTAGCTCACCTTGTTACTACCCGTCGTATTACTAAAGTCAATATCCCAATTATTTTTCTTTCCTCTTAGACCAATGCTCAAAGATTTATCGTCAACACGTGCCACATTTTCGGGTAAAAAACCATTCGGGAAAAGTTCAGGAATGTATCGGCTTGATATATTGCTGATTGAGGTTGTGCCGTTTGGAAAGCGATAAGCGTTATTGGGGCTGACGCTATATTTGCTCGCAATACCACCAAAGGCATACAACTCGAAGTTGTCTTCTAAAGGTAAAACGGCGTTGACAAATAGCCCTGCATTATCTTGTCTTCCGTTTCCACTTTTAGAAGAGCTATATCTATCTACTGAATTTTCTTTGGCTTGAATCACAGACTCACTTTCGCCAGTTGGATATGAAAACCAATATTGGTTTTGTCCAGTCAAGCGGTTTTTATATTCATAGAAACCTCCTCTATCAGTGGCTTGGCGGTTATTGAGTTGACCAGTCAAGCTGATGAATCCTTTTTTACCAAGTTTGAATCCATAATTCAAATCAGTTTGAAAGGTAAAACCATCACGCTTGTTGCGGTATTTTGTAATATATCCGCCCGTTGTTGTTGTTAAACTAACCCTTTCTACATCTGATTTTAACACAATATTGATAACCCCTGCAATGGCATCCGAACCATATTGAGCGGCGGCGCCATCACGCAAAACTTCTATTCGCTCAATTGCTCCAATCGGAATAGCATTAAAATCAACTGCCCCAGATGCCTGCGAAGGTGTTCCTAGTACATTCAGTAAAGCACTGCTATGGCGGCGTTTACCGTTTACCAATACCAGCGTTTGGTCGGGAGCAACACCTCTCAACGCCACTGGGTCGATGTGGGCCGTGCCATCGCCCCCTGGTTGGCGATTTGATACCAACGAAGGTGCTACAAAGTTCAACACCTGCGTTAAATCTACACGCCCCGTTGCAGTGATTTCTTTTGATGTAATAACATCAATTGGTACGGGTGTCTGAATATTTGACCGAGCCTGCCCAGCCCTCGTGCCTATGACTACCACTTCACTCAGAGAAATCTTATCTGGCGATAACTTAACATCGTATGAGCTTTGACTTCCTATTTTTATTTCATGTGATTTATAACTCACAAATGAAAAAACAAGGACATCTCCTGATTTTGCTTCAATTTTAAAACTGCCTTCAGCATTGGTTACTGTACCGATTTTACTATTTTTTATTCGCACAGAAACGCCCGGTAAAGGACTATTCTCCTCTGAATCAGTGACAACGCCCGAAACGATTTGTTGTGCAAAAGCAACTTGACTTATCCAAATGAAGACGATGGTCAATAGTTTAATAAAAGTAAATTTATGTTTCATTATGCTATTTGTTTAGTAGATAGTTAGATATAGTATATATAATCTATGGAATTAGTATTTTAATAAGGTGAAATAATAAAGATGTGTAAAAAGTGTCGAGTTGAATGATTAAAGCATCCTGTTCAAAATAAAATGGCTGCTTTTAGCATTAATCTGAGCGACGATTGCTCATACACTTTTAACTTTTTACACACCCCTTTATTTTATCTATGAATTATCTGCCAACACTTACCTGCCCCAATTCTTTTCCTTCAAACGGATTAGGTTCAGCAATAAGTTCATCTAATACTTTATTGAATTTTTTGACATAATTTTTGTAATATTTATCTGTAATTTCACCCGTATAACCTGTATAAATCTCACGAACTTTGCCCGAACGGTCGTAGATAATAGTGGTTGGAAACGCTGCCATGCGGTTTAAGCCGGGGAATTTCTCGGTAGCTACTTTTTTATCAGCAATACCGCCAAAAAGTATGTCATACTCAATTTTGTAGAAATCTTTGAGCTTTCCGAGGGTATATTTTGCGTATTCAAGGTCATCTTTTTGCTCAAAACCAACTGCAATCGCTTCTACGCCACGGTGTTTGTTTTGGCTAAACCAAGGCGACAAGAAACGAGTTTGGTCGGTGCAATTGGGACACCAAGTACCAATAATTTCAACGATTACTACTTTTCCTTTGTACTTTTCATCCTTGATTGAAACGGTTTTTCCGTTCAAATCGGGAAATGAAAAATCAACTCGGTCATAGCCTTCTTTTAGGAAAGTGAGCTTATAAGGGTCTGGTAATTCCACATTTTTCTCTTTCGCACCTTCATATTTTTGGGAAAAATAAACGCCAATATTGTATTCTCCTTCCACAATGGTCTTTTTATCTTCGCCCAATTTTCCTTGAATTAAATACGGACTTGGCCCAGAGAATCCTGAGAGAAAAAATTCATTTCCAACTACATTCCCTTCTAATTCACGGGTATCGCCCACAACGGTCATCAAAACGCCCGTCAATTTGTTTCCTTTTTGTTCTAATAAAGCGACAGAGTTGGCTGCGTTGGGGTCTTTGCTAATGATTTTGATATTCCATTTTCCCGAAATATCACCAGCAGGTTTTACGGCGTGATTGTCTTGCACGAAACGATACGACTTACCATATTCTGCCACAAAAGATAGGCGATTGCCATTGAAACGTGGGTTTGGCACAAGGCTTTTATAAACCCCACTGAATGTGCCATCTTCTTGTATTTTGCCCACTAATGCAGCATCATACGTATTCATTTTTACATAAATACTATCGCCTTCGATGACTTTTACCTTAAAATGGTCACGGCGACTACCATTTATGAGTGAAAAGGTAGCGGTTTCAGCAGTTTTGCCTTTTACCTCAAAATTGAAAGGCAGTACTTTTTCATTTAATTTGAATTCTCCACGCCATTTGCCTTCTTTCAAGAACGGTTTGGGCTCAGAAGCCAACGTGGGCGATGCCAAGGAAAGCGATAAAATAAAGGCTTTCGAGAGAGATTGAAACGGTATTTTTCTCATTGAATTACTAAGTTGAAAATGTTGATAAAATTTATTTAAGCTAACGTTAATCAGACTATCTTTTCGCAAGCTTCTCTACTTCTTTGAAAACTCTCAAAAAGTTTCCTCCCCAAAGTTTGGCAATATCTTGCGTTGAATAATTTCTCTTCAATAATTCGGCTGTTACATTGGGTGCATCGGCTACACTGGCAAAGCCAATTACACCACCTCCATGATTAAAATCAGAACTTATACCCACATGGTCTATTCCAACGATTTTAACTGCGGCATCAATCGCATCAATGTAATCTGAAAGCGTAGCGTACCGCCATTCATTGCGTGAAAAATTAAGATACGCCGCTTGATATTTTTTGTAGTCTTCGGCACTTAATTTAGCTTTTGGGTCGTCTTTGAGTGGCGTAAGTCCAAATGGCTTTGCTACCGCATTTAGATACGCCTCTGTAAACGTAGGGTCTTTTTTGAGATAGCCAGCAAAGGCAACAACCTGTATAACGCCGCCTTTATCGGCAATGGCTTTCAGTTCGCTACTGCTCAAATTTCTGGTCACATCTACTCTATCTTTTAGTCCCGAATGTGAAGCAACTACTGGTGCTTTGCTCAATTCGACGGCTTTTAATAAGGCAGGAGTTGATAATTGCGATACGTCTAAAACGATGCCTAATTGGTTAATTTTAGCAATTGCTTTTTCACCTAGTGCTGAAAGTCCGACGTTGGCTTTATCGCCATAAGCTTCAATGGGGCGGGAAGAACCCGAAAAATCGGTATTTCCAGCGTGATTAAACCCAAAAACTCTAACACCATCTTTGTAAAATTTATCAATAGTTGATAAATCTTTGAACCAAAAAGCATTCAAAAAACTGAGTAAAATACCATGTTTGCCACTTTTTTCAAGCCTGCCAATGTCGCTTGTGCTTTTCACGAACGTCAGTTTATCAGGATGTGCTTTGACCCATCGTTGAATAGCCGTAAATTTATTTTCCACTTTTTTACGAGCAATTTCATTATTCTCGGGCGAAGGCCTATCTGGGTCGGCAAAAAGAGCAATTGTAGCAACGTCTAAATCGCCTCGCTTCAATTTTGGTAAATCAATTTGGTCGAGTGTTTCTTTTCCAGCATCGTTGTTGGCTGTATTAAAATCATCTCGAATATCAATGTGCGAATCGAGTGTAATTGCTTTTTTGTGAATACTCTTCGCTGTTGCATCGTCATTTTTTGATGCCACAAACGAAAACAAGAGTACAGAAGCGGCAATGCCGAGAGAGATAGAAATTTTCTTCATTTTATGACTATTTTGTTTCAGTTTATTGATGATGTGTACTTATTTTTTTGTAAACCTATCGTCCGTTAAGCTATGCAAAAACGCTTCTAAATCGCTGATTTCTTGCTCAGTAAGCCCAATAGGCGTGTTTAGTGATAAATCTCTATTGGGTGCGTTTTTCACCACCGCATCAGGTTTGTTGTAATACTCAATCACTTCACGCAGTGTTTTGAATGAACCATCGTGCATATACGGAGCAGTAACGGCTATATTTCTAAGACCAGGAACTTTAAAATGGCCGATATGCGAACTGTCTTTGGTGATGTTAAATCGACCCGCATCTTTAAATTTCTTTCCATCAAACAAGCCAATGTTTTTAAATCTGTCAGCCGTAAAATCTTCTCCTGAATGGCAATTTGCACAGTTTGCTTTTCCAATAAAGACTAAACGCCCTCTGATTGCCTCCGCCGAAAGTGCTTGGTCATCGCCATTAATATACCTATCGTAGGGGGTATTGGCGGTTTCGAGGGTACGTTCATAAGCGGCTAATGCTTCGGCTAATGTTTTTTCATTGGGGGCAACTTTAAAAATTCGCTTGAATGTTTTAACATAAAAAGCATCGGCATTGAGTCGAGCAACAGCCTCGGTAATGGGTAAGTTCATTTCGTTTACAGCGGCAATCGGTTGTAGGGCCTGTTCCTCTAACGTTGCGGCTCTACCATCCCAAAACAGTTGTAAACGCCCTGCCAAATTCATTGCCGATGGTGTATTGCGGTCGGTAGGGACACCATCTACACCCAAACTAAACTGAGAGGTATCGGCAAAAGCAAATTCAGGTTTATGGCAAGACGCACAACTGAGCGTGCGTTTCGACGATAAAATCGGATCAAAAAATAACTTTTCACCCAACTGAGCCTTTGTTTGTATCTCATTGTCGGTCGTTTTTATTTGAAAATTCATCAAAAAGACACCAGAAAAGAGAAATACCAATGATAATTTTTTCATGTGAAATGCTAATCAATCAAAATTGAAATGTCTTCTGAAATGGGATGCAAATACCTTTTTTATCATGACAGAGTTGTCCCGTAATTTTTCCCTCTACCACATAAACAGGCTCTTTTATTTTGATTTTCGCCCGAAATACTGCTTTTTTAGTGAAGTAGCTCAAGGCTGTTCCCCAGTTTTTATCAATTTTTTTCAAGGGTAAAATCGGTGAGATGCTTCCTATAATCGAATAGGAGCTATTTTTTACAAGCTCAATATTGGTAGGCTGAGGACCAATATCACCTTTGAAATCTGTCGAATACAATATCCATCCACTACTGAGTGTCGCTGAAAAGATAAGCTCAACTTCGTCACCAACTTTCAAATTGTCTTTGGCATACTTAAACTGCCATTTTACGATTTCATCAGGCTCTTGTGTAAAACCGACACTAATACTTGTGACGATTATTACGAACAGGCAAAAAATGTTTTTCATGCTTGTGTGAGGAAATATCATATAATGTTGGTAAATAGACTTTTAGCAAATGTATTTATCAAGTACAATGACTAAAATATGACTCTGTGAGTCTGAGTATTATGCTAAGAATCGAACCAGTCAACAGCAATTGACTTGATTGTTTTAATTGTTATGAAAAAGATAGAGTATCGTAACAACCATTGCAAGAAAGACAACAGGTTGTAAGAGCATAGCCGAACGCCACCCCAGAAGGGATTGAATTGATAACTTTCATTCTACAAATATTATGTCACTGTTGGTGGCTAACAGTGGTTTTTATTAATCTATTAAGTATATAGACAAAGTAAACTATTAAAAATCATAAATGCAACTAAATAGAAGTTTTTTTTTATTGAAAAAAATGTTTTAAGGCTAAAAACGACTTACTTACAAAGCATCTGGCATGAGAAAAACACGTCTAGTGCCATGAATAAACAAATAAAGTTCGAGATAGGAGAGGGCGTACTTTAATTGATAAGCTAGAGTGATTTTTGAAATTAACCTTTTTATTATCAATAACTTATGGCTTTTGGTGATTCATGATTCTACATGAGTACTTAGAAAAACGAAAACAGTTTGATAGCTAATGTTGTAAAAAGCCTTACGAGATTCCTCGTAAGGCTTTGGGGCTTATCATCATGGTACTCTGTCTATCATATACAAATCAGTGGTCGCCATAGCGTTTTTCGCCTGCGGTAATGGCTACGGCTAATTTGTTTTCTTGCGTAGGCAAAGGACAAGTAGCAAAAGGCGTAAAAGCACAAGGCGGATTATAAGATTTGTTGAAATCTATGTACGTTACACCTTCGGCATCTGGGCCTGGCACGTCCAAAAATCTGCCACCACCGTAGCTTTCGTGTTTATTGGTCAAATCGCCAAATACAAAATGTAATCTTTCTTTTGTGCCAACGGCTTCTAAACTGTACTCTTTGCCATTTACTTTGAATACTAATTTGCCTGGAGATTCTTGCTCATAAGTACGACCCGTAATGTCTGTAATTTTTAGTTTTTTACCCACAGTAGGAACAAACTGAGCTTTGATTTTCCAGTCTTCGCTGATAGGAAAGGTTTCGATTCCGTGAAAGTTTTTTACAGAAGGACTTTCTAAATCACGTAAGCGAATGGCATATCTATCTCCTCGCTGAATGATAAACCATCTCAAAGATTTGTGCTTCAAAACGGTAGGTTTGCCTGTATATGGAAATAATTCGACACGGCTAACCAATTCTTCTCCTTGGTAAACAGAAGCGTTTTTTTCTGCTTCAAATGTTACTTTGCCTTTGTTCAAAATTACTTTCCCAAGTACGGCATCGCTGTGGTCTGAAGGAAAAGCAATAGCATTTTTGGCATCGCCACCGATGGTGTTTACGCCTTCTTCAAGCCATAGTAAACCAACTAAATTGAGCCAACCTTCTTCTTTTTTAAGGTCTTCTATGCGTTTTTGGTGCCAATTTTTGATTTCTTCCTGATAAGGAGTATCGCTTCTAAAAGCGAATCCCACTATTGTCATCAATAGTGAAGCGAGGTAAATGATGTTTTTTTTCATGGTTATTGATAATTAGATTTCAGTTGCTGATTAATGCGATTCAAAAAAACGTATTGATGAAGAGTGTTTGTTGTTTTAGAGTGGAAAGAGCGATTTGTCGCCAAATGCTATCACCTCTGCAAGATGTTTGGCGTTTTCTTCTGCTTTTGCAGTATCGCCTTTTTGCTTATATACTTTATAAAGTCCCCAGTAGGCATTGGCTGTATGAGGGTGTCGTTTGAGTAAAGCCTGATAGGTTTCTATGGCTTTGGTAAAATTGCCTGCTTTCAGATACGTTTCGCCCAAGCTGATTAAGACAGGTCTAGCATAAGTTGGTGGCTCGCTGTAGCCTAAATCTTCCTCTTTTTGATGAGCTTTTTCCAATATCGAAATGGCTTCTTGATACTTCTTTTCGGCGGTTTTGATATTACCTTGTAATTCTAAAGAAGCCACATTCAAGTCGGCAAGTCTTTTGGCTGAAACAACATCCTGAGCGTTGTTTTGATTACTGTTTCGCCAAAGTGAAGCATCCAGTGCATCGGCATATTGCTTGGCTTCGTCGATTCGGTTGTTTTTGGCGGCATCCATTCCTAATGCAAAAAACCTAAGCCCTTCTTTGTAAGCAATGGCTTTTGGCGTAAACAAGCTATCATCATCAATTTTGATGGCAGCTAACTTGTCGGCTGCTTTTTTATAAAAACCAAAACAAAGCTCCATTTTAGCCGGAGCAATTACGCCTTGATAAAAGAAACGTCCTTCGTATTTACGTTTTCTTTCCTTGCTTGCTGGCATATTTTGTAACTTTTCAGCATAGTATAAAGCCGTTGAATAGCGTCCGTCTTCGGCACAATTTGACAGTAAGTAATTGATATTGTGGATATAATTCCAAGTATCTACTTCTGGCATTTTGAATTGCTTCATGTAAATAGAATCTACTTTCACCGCCGCTACAAAAGCATCGAATGCTTTACGATAGTCGCCCAATTTGTAATACACATGGCCCGGCATGTGTACCATGTGTCCTGAATTATTAGCCAACTTTGGTAGCTTTTCCGAACTTTCAAGGGCTTGTTCTGGACAACAATTTTCTTTCAAGTGAATCCAATAATGATGTGCTGCCGCATTGTCGGGATGTGTTCTTAGAATATCTTTTAGTAAATATTCGGCATATAATTGTCCCTCACGAGGCACCATTTTGGCATCATAACCGCCCATTTTACTGAGGGCTAAAAACAATTTAGTATCAAGGTCATCAGGGTACTTGTCGATGATTTGCTCTAATTTTTTCTGATACAAAGCTTTTCCTCCGTCAGCTTCTGAATCTCTGGCTAAAATGGCTTCGGCATAATTGCGTTCACGGTCATCGGCTTTTTCTTTGAGTTGCTTCAATTTTTTCAAAGCAAGCTTTTGGTCGTACTTAAATTCATCTCCTTCGATAGCTCCGATGGCACTGTACAAACCATAATAAGGCATTATTGCCGTAGAATCGTAACGAATCGCTTCTTTGAAAGCTCGGTATGCTTCAAAATCCCAAAAACAATGCAAGAGAGCAATGCCTTGATTGAAAAACTCCTGTGTTTTTGCCGACTTCGTGTTTATCTTGAAATCCGCTTTGCCGATGCCTTGTAAAATTTGGGCAGGTGGCAAATTAGGCACATAAGCCGTTTCTTTCCGATAATCTAAAATATGTTCAAGATGGCTATGGTTATCATGGCTTTCTCCATCATGTACTTCGTGTTGATGCTGGCTGTGTTTGTCGGTACTTTCGGTTTGTCGCACTCTTTGCGACGACGCTCCGAAACTTAGCAAACACAAAAGAAAAATTAGATACTTCATTCGATGGTTTTGTTGAGTAAACCCAAGTATCAATTGATACTTGGGTAAATGAACTGCTTATTGAAGCAATAATTTATTCGTAACAATTTCTACGTTTGGTAACGGGAAAATGTAATTTGTTTGCGATGGCTCTACGGCTGGAGCTGTCAACGAGCTACTGGCTTTGGCAGGAATGGTCAATAAATTGCGTAGTAAATCGTTCGAGCGGAAGCCTTCGCCCAATAATTCGATACGTCTTTCTTTCAAAATGGTATTGACCAAAGCGGTTTGTGTACTGATACTGCTTTCTGGGAAAGTATAAGTAGCATCCGAGCGATTGCGAACTGCCTTTAATAACTCCACAGCTTTGGCTAAATCGCCTGTACGAGCCGCCGCTTCTGCGTAATTTAGTAATACTTCCGAGTAACGAATGATAGGCAAATAATCCAAGAAAGGCGAAGGTTTGCTGTACTTCGTCAAGAATTGAACGCCCGAAGCTGTACGAGCAAAGGTTCTTCTTAAATCGGTTGATTTCCATTCGGTATCTCCCCAAATACCTGTTGGGTTCAAGTTGTACTCTGAATTGGCATTGAATACATAAGGAAAAGAAGACTGCCCCGTTACGTTGTCTAATTCAGTCATTGGCACTGATAAAATAGATTCTGTACTGGTATAATTGGTCGTGAAAATTTCCACAATGTTTTGTAATTTATGGTTCACACCCGTTGATGCTGAGAACGGAGCTGATGTTGAAACAATCTTTTTCGCTTCTTCGATTACTTTTGCATAATTGCCAGAATTGAGGTAAACTCTTGTTTTTAAGGCAATTGCCGTGTTTTTGTGAGCTCTTGTAGTATTCAACAAACTTGAGGAATAAGTACTTGGCAAGTCTGCTTCGGCTTCGTCTAAATCTTTGATGATTTGGGCATATACTTCTGCTACTGTACTTCTTTTCAAATCATTATTGGCTGTACTTGTTTCAGCCTGTAATCGCAAGGGCAAGCCCGGAGAAGCACCTTTGTTTTCGTTATAAGGACGAGCATACAAAGTCACTAAGCTGAAATAGCTCAAGGCTCTTAAAAACTTGGCTTCTGCAATATATTGCTTGGTAAGTGTTGCACTTACTTTGGTCGGATTATCATTTAATCCTTTGATAACAATATTGGCATTATTAATGGCTGTATAGGCCGCTCCCCAAAAACCTGCCACAAAGTTTGAACCTGAGTTTAACGTCTGGTTCCATGCTTCATAAGCCGTAAAAGTATTGCTGGTACGGTTGATAAATTCTTCGCCACGGGCTTCGCTATAGATGAAATAATTACCGCCATAGAAATTACCACTTTTGACAGATTTATAAATCCCGTTGACTAAGCCTAAAATTCTATCAGGCGTATCAAAAGCATTTTCACCAGAAATAGCCGTAGCAGGCGAAGGGTTCAAGTATTCCTTATCGTTGCAAGCCGTTGTTAATAATAATAAACCTAAGCAAAGTGTGCTACCGAAGCGAGTGATTTTTGTATGTTTTATTGATTTTTTCATGCCCAATTTGTTTTTGTTGATGTTCATTTACACGTTGTGTTTAATTAAAATCCGATGTTTACGCCCAATGTAAAGGTTCTTGCTTGTCCAACAGAGTTTTTCTCAACACCCGGTGTTGTGTTCGAGTTACCGTTTACAGATGATTCTGGGTCTGTTCCTGTATAGCCTGTCAACAAGAACAAGTTTGAACCTTGTCCATACACACGAATAGAGCTTGCACCGATTTTGCTAACCAATGCCGCAGGTAATCTATACCCAAGCGATAGGTTTTGTAAACGCAAGAAGTCACCTTTTTCGGCATTGGTAGAAACAGGGAATGAAGAGCCACTTGATAATTGGTCATTGTAAACCAATCTTGGAATATCAGTGATGTCTCCTGGTTTTTGCCAGCGATTCAAAATCTCAGTTGAGTTATTATAAGCACGTTGGTCAAGAAGCGTAGCACGAGTACCGTTCATGATATAATTACCGCCAGAGAAAGATAAATTGATACCTAAATCAAAATTGCCATATTTGAAATTATTAGAAAAACCACCGTACCAAGTAGGAAGAGCGTTACCAATCAAGTAATAATCTGCCCCTGTAATGGCTGGTGCTTTTGTTCCGTCTAAATACGTCCATTGGCTTTGTCCCGGCAATACAACTTGGCTGTATTGTACTTGTTCGCCTTTGGCATTGATAAAAATTCTTTGCCCATTAGCAGGGTTTACGCCAGCCGTTTTTGCTCCGTACAAACTTCCCACAGAGTAACCCACTCTTGTAATATTGGTGGTTTCATACGATACGTGCGTTGTACCGATAATGTCGGTATTTCCTTCGGCTAAAGCAGTTACTTTGTTTGATAATTTGGTGAAATTCAATGAAGTATTCCACGAGAAAGCTCCTTTGTTAATTACATTCGCTGTAATGCCCAATTCAATACCACGGTTGTACATTGAACCTACGTTTCCAAGAATGGCATTGCCCGGAATACCTTTTGATACCGCTTGCGGAGCACTCAAAATCAAACCGTTTACATCGTTATTGAAGTAGGTTAGTTCTATTTGAATACGATTGTTTAATAAAGCTAAATCTGCTCCGATGTTGGTTTGGTCACTGGTTTCCCAACCTAAGTTGGCGTTGCCTGCCTGAGAAATGGCCCAAGTAGCGGCACTTCCGTACAATGAACCACTGTATAGCTCAAGCGAACTGTAAGCATCACTTAAATTTCCATTTCCTACACGACCCCAGCTTGCTCTTAATTTTACATTGTTCAAGACATTTGAAATTGAGGATTCTTTGAAGAATGGTTCTTCTGAAACAGCCCAACCACCAGAAACACCACCAAAGTTTCCGTACTTTTTACCAGTACCCAAAGCAGAGTTTCCATCACGACGGAAGTTGAAAGTAAGGAAGTATTTTTTGTTGTAATCGTAAGTCAAACGAGAGAAAAACGAAAGGAAAGCTCTTTCGCTAAGGTCATTGTTGCTGGCAGCAATTGCACCCCAGTTTCCTTGATAATTTTCAAAGAATGGGTCAGCACTTTGGGTTCTTGATGCCCCCCATGAATTATAATTAAATTTCTGAATATCATATCCCAACAATGCCGACACATTGTGTTTATCTGCAAAAGTTGTGTTATAATTCAGCGTACTTGTCCAGTTCCAGTTATCTCTTACCGCCGAAACGTTGGTAGCATTTCCTCTGCTTGAAAAACCATTGCCTTGAATTGGGCTATCATAGCTATAAGTATCTGTTCTGAGGCGGTCGATGGCGTAAGTAGTAGTAAAGTCTAAATTTTTGTACAATTTAGCTACTGCGGCAAAGCTGGCAATCACACGGTCGTTTTCAGAAGTATAGCGGTTTTCGTTGAGCAAGGCTACTGGATTTCCCCAGTTACTTACAAATTTATTGTTGCCAACACCAATCGTATTAGGGCTTGCAGGATTCACATTATAAGTCCCATCAGCATTGTACGCCGCAACGTTGGGTGGCAAAGCAATAGCCAAACGGGCTGCACCTACCAAGAAAAAGTTAGAGTTTTGTAATGACCCTGAGTACGGAGATTGGTTGAAACTTGTGTTATAAGAAAGGCTACCTTTCAATTTCAACCAACTTGTAATTTCTTGGTCAATATTAAAACGAGCAGATTTTCTCTTAAATTCGTTGGTTACTAAAAAGCCTTTTTGGTCGGTATAATTGGCTGAAAAGTAATACGAAGTACTTGGCGTTCCGCCCGAAACACTCACATTGTGGTTTTGTGAAGTACCTGTTTGGTAGATATAATCATACCAACGGGTATCTATTGGATTGTTGTTGGCATCATAATTAGGAAAAAATAGTGCTGATGCTACGTTATCGTTATTGGCATTTCCACCCAAAATTTTAGCATTCAAAACAGCCTCATTTTTAATAGCGATAAATTGTTCAGCATTCAATACTTTGGGCAAACGCACTACGTCTGAAACACCTGTCCAGCTTTCAATATTTACTCTTGGTTTTCCTGCTTTTCCTCTTTTTGTAGTAATTAACAATACACCTGCTGCCGCTCTTGAACCGTAAATTGCCGTAGATGCTGCATCTTTTAATACGTCAATTGATTCAATATCAGCAGGGTTAATATCGCCAAGTGGGTTGTTAGGTACAGCCGTACTGGTAGAAACGTTTCCTGTATTAATCGGAATACCATCTACTACTACCAAAGGATATGAACTTAATGAAATAGAGTTTACCCCACGAATCCGAATTACTGGGGGGTTGTTCAATACACCATTGGGCGAGGCAACACTTACCCCAGCCGCACGACCAGACAAGGCTTGGTCGAAACTTTGGATAGGCTGTTCTTTGATGGCTTCGCCCGAAACCCTTGCTGCCGAACCTGTAAACTCTGCTTTGGTTTGTGTTCCATAGCCTACTACTCTTACTTCTGCCAATTCTTTATTTGATTGAACTAAATCTATGGAAATAATAGACTGATTGCCCACGGCTTTTTCAATACTGCCATAACCAATAAAAGAAAAGACTAAAGTAGCTTTTTCAGAGGCATTGATTTTATAAAAGCCTTTTTGGTCAGTTACTGTACCCGTATTTGTGCCTTTGACCAAAACCGTTACACCGGGCAGTACATCGCCAGTTTCTTTGTCTTTCACTGTCCCTGTAACGCTTTTTATTTGAGCAAACAAGGAGGTTGATAAACTCAATAAAAAGTAAGTGATGATGTGTAATTTTTTGTTCTTCATGCGATTTTGTTATAAGAAGTGTTAAATAAATAAGGGATTTGAACTTGCTGAAATACAGCAAGCTCAAATCAAAAAATATAATTTAGTTGTACTTACCCGCTTCCAAAGTACTTCTTGAAAGTGCGTATTTTTTGGTATATCTGTCTAAAGTAACATGGATAGAATCTTTGTTTTCGTCGATACCCGAAAGCAAAATTCTATTGCCGCCATTCAGTACAGTATATTTTAAAATCAAACGCTTGCGTTCGACTGGTTTGCTTTCAGCTTTGATACCTTTGGTTCTTCGTGCCGAGCGTGCAATTGGCTCTATTTTAGCATCTTCATCGCCAATGACAGCCAACGATTCTTTCGGAATCCAGTTGTCTGTTGCCTTTTCTGCTTTTGCTTTCTTTTTAGCCAATACTTCTGGTGCATTTCCTTTCAAATTGAAATCCCCTCTGTTGCCTAAAAACTCACGGTTTTCGGCATTTCTTGCACCTCGGTTTTTATCTTGCAAATACAAAATCTTGCGTACTGTATCGGCTTCGTAATAAAATACCCTTTGTCCGCCTGCTACGCCTGTTAGCTCAAACGTTCGGTTGATGTCACGCATGGGTGCTCCGCCTCCGTTTGATAAATCCAGTTCCACAGGTTTATTTACTTTGAAGGTTAAGGTTGTCCATTTTTCAAACGTAGCCTGTTGCCAACGTGTGGTATCCAAAGGATTATAAGGCAAAACCTGTCCGTTTAATTTGAATTCCGTTACATGATAATTGCCACGCAAAGCAGCAATGCCTTTCTGAGCAGGTTGTTTGTAAGGGTCATACAAGAAATTGACAACTGCCAAATACGTAAACACGGGCAAAAACAAGATGATAACAAAGCTTTTTAGACTGATGCGAGCAATGCGTTGCCAAGCTTTGTCAAAAGTTGGGTAAAAATGGAAAGGGATTGTCAGCTTTTCTTGAATTAAAAGTCTATACAAATCTGGAATATAGTCAATTAATAAAAAGGCTGAAAACAACACAAAATAAGAGCTATACACGTGTACGCCACCATCATAGGCAAAGTTTACATACACAATGTCGGCTAACGCACCGAAGAGTAATACAGCTCCCCAAAATGTAGTTACTCGGAAAAACAATAATGCTCCAGCAGCTACTTCAACCACACCCGTAAATACTTCGTACCAAGGCACAATACCGATAGAAAGCCAGTAAATTTTCTGCAAAGTCAAATCTCCAAAATTGGTATTCAGAACGCCCCATGACGGATAAGGTAATTGTGTGGGTGTGAGTTTGGTAAACCCAAAACCAATAATACCGATACCAGCACGATAGCGTACCAATACTCTTAGCCAATAATTCAAAAGGTTGTATTCACGGGCTTCTTTTTTGGTAAAATAGGCAATCGCCGACCAGATTCCCCCAACCACTACGGAAAAAATGAAGGTAATAATCCACACTGCATAGCCGTTGAGCGATGAGCCAAAAATTTTGTTACCAAAGAAATTTAAACCCGAACCAAAACGAGCAATATCGTACAAATCTCGATAATGCAAATGCAACCAGTCGAAAGAGAAAATCTCTGTGTACCAGTCTAAAGTATTAGGAAAAGACATGGCAATAAAAAATACAAAAGCTATCCTAAAAAGGATTTTTTGCCACGGCTTCCATGCCTTTGGCGAAGCGATTTGAGACGCTTCTGATGAGTTTTCGGGCAATTCAGTACCCAAATTCTCTTGTATTATGTTTAGATTTGAATTAGACATCTTGATTAGAATTTATGGGATGAATTACAATTTTAGCACACTTCTTCTACCCAATTTCTTGGCTTCAAAAGTCAAGTATTTTTTATTGATTTTATTCAAAACGGCATATACAGAATCACTTTGGGCATTTACACCCGACAAGACGATGGTTGAATCGTTAAGTTGTTTGAAGGATAAAATAAATTGGTCGTTTCGATGATTGACGTTCCGATTTTTTAGCGAAAGTATCGCTCGTGCGGTGTCTATCTTATATTCATAATAATGACGACCCTGCGACCCTGCCAATTCGTAAATACGAGCGGAATCCTTTTCAAAGAGTTCTTCGCTTGGCAAATGCACCAGTTGTACAGGCTGATTGGATTTAATACTTATCGTATTCCATTTTTCAAAAACCACATTTTGCCAGCGTAAAGTATCTGTTTTAGAATAAGGAATGGTTTGGTTATTCCACTTAAATTCACTTACATTGTAAAGTCCTGCGGTATTGGCTAAACCCTTTTGGGCAGGGAAATGATAGCCTCCATCTTGGTAAGCTCCGTAGGTTTTTAGGCCATACACTACCACAAAAAAGAGGATAAATACAGATTTTACTGCCAGCCGAATTTGTTTCCAATTGCCCTCAAAAACAGGTTGGAAAGTATTCGGAAGTGTGGGTTTTTCTAAAGAAAGTACATTGAAAAGCCGTATGGCATCAAAGGCAAAAAGGTAAAGAGCCAAAGCAACCAAATAAAAAGCATAGACGTATTCGCCGCCTTCGTAAGCAATGTTTGAAATGGCTACGTTTCCAGCAAAAGGTAAAATTATCAAAGTTGCAATGGTTGTGGTTTTTCGGTTGAGTAACAACAAACCGCCTACAATTTCGACCAACCCTAAAAAGGATTGATAACTTGGCACAACGCCCAAACCCAAAGAAAAGAGTTTCCAAGCCGTAAAATCACCATATTCTGTATTCAAATTGCTGATAGAAGGAATTGGCGACTGAATCGGGAAGAATTTCAAAAAACCATAAGCAATCACGCCTATCGCTAAACGATAACGCACCAATACTCTTAACCAATAATATAACTTATCGTAATCAAGCTCTTTTTTGTAAAAAGTTTTGCCTAAAATCGTCCCGATAAGTGCCAATACCGCTATGATAAGCCAGTTAATAAAACTACTTTCTCCGATAAAATCAGGGGCATATTTCGAGAGATAAAAAATATCTCGATAAGTCACCCCCAACCAATTGATAGAGAAAAGATGTTTGAAAAAAGAAATATCTAAAGGGAGTATTTGAAAAAAGAAATAAATACCAAAAAACTTAAATACCAGTTGTTCGGTTTTGGTCCATTCCCCTTGTGTTTCAATCGTTGGTACTTGTGCCATTGTATTCGTTGATTTAAAGGTTTTATACAAGGCTATCTATTTGATAACCTTGTATATAAGAATTAATATCCTTGATTTTGAACCAATGATTTATCAATCAATAATTCACCTGCTGGAATAGGCAACACCAATCTATTGGCATCAGTCAAGTTGAAAACCTGTGCCGCCCGTCCCGTTCTTACAATATCGTACCAGCGATGTGGTTCTAAGGCAAACTCTACTCTTCTTTCGTTTTCAATCGCCAATAGTACTGCCGAAGTACTTGCGGCAGTGCTTGCAGCAACACCAGCACGGTCACGCACGGCATTCAAATCAGCCAAAGCGTCTGTTAGTTTATCTTGGTTGGCTCTGGCTTCGGCACGAATCAAGTACAATTCTGCAATACGAATAATGTAACTTGGGTCTGAAGCAGGAGTACGATAATAGAGGTTTCCATACCAACGGTTTTGATTGTCTTTGGCTACCAACGTACTGCGAGTACCACCAATCGTTGGGTCGTTCAACAAGGCTACGATAGCATCGTTAGGAGCCCATTGGCGAGTACCTCCGTTGGTTTGTGGTTGCCATTGGTTGCGGTGTGTGTTGGGTTCGTTGGCACTATAAAATATTTCAAAAACAGATTCTTGTGTACCTCTGGCATCGTTGGCAAAGAAAGTATTGAAAGGTTTCAAAAGGCGGTAGTTGGTGTCTGTCAATAACTTAGTAGCATATTCTTCGGCTTTTGCCCATTCTTTTTGATACAAATGATAACGAGCACGCAAAGCCCAAACCGTTTTGCGTGTGGCTCTATAACGGTCGGTTGTTAAAGGCAAAAGAGGTTCGGCCGCATCCAAGTCTTTCAATACTTGTGCATACGTTTCAGCCTGTGTACTTCTGCCAATGCCTCTATTTTCTGTTGGACTTGCCGTTGGTTTTGTAACAATTGGTACACCTCCCCAAGTACGAGCTAAATCAAAATACGCCAAAGCTCTAATAAAATAAGCCTCACCAATGATTTGATTTTTAAGCGTTTCTGTCAATAATGGGTCTGTTACGGTTGGCACTTTGGCTAATACATTGTTGGCTCTATTGATGGTGACATAAATCGCCGTCCAAGCACCTGCAATGGTCGAATTATCAGCATTTACTTTTTTATTGATAAACTCCTGTACTTGCGACTGCGAGCCTGTCCACTGAATATTATCACCCGATAAATAGCCAATCGACTGGAAGGTTGTACCATAGTAATTACCACTGGCAAGTGCCGAATATACCCCTCTGATAGCTGTTTCAGAAGAAGCTTTATCGTAAATCGTTTGTGTGTCGGAGATAGATTCTAAAGGCTTCACATCCAGATAATCTGCACATGAAGACAATAAAGCTACTATTCCTATTGAATATATATATTTTAATGCTCTCATTTTCCTAAATTTTAAATGATTCTTTTCCAAATAATCTTTATACGGTTTGCTTTAGAAAGTAATATTAAAGCCTGCTTGGAAACTACGTGGCTGAGGTGGAGTTCCTAAATCAATCCCTTGTGCGTTTTGGTCGCTACTTGCACTTGATTCAGGGTCAAGACCCGTGTAGTTGGTAATTAGGAATAAATTTGTGCCATTTACATATACCTTGAAGGCTTCTGCTCCCAATTTTTTCGCAAATGCTTTGGGTAAATTATAGGCTATGTTCAACGAACGAAGACGTAGAAACGAACCATCTTCCAACCATCTGCTGCCACCGTCACGATAGTTATTGACATTCACGCCATCGGGACGAGGAACGTCGGTAATATCGCCTGGTTTTTGCCATCTTGCCAAATTACTGGCTAAAATGACACGAGCCGCATCTCTTGCTCCGCCACCTTCACCAAAGAATCTGTTGTGGTTATAAATTTTGTTTCCGTATTGAAATGCCAAAAATGCTGATACTTCAAAGCCTTTATAACTAAAATTATTGGTGAGTCCTCCGAAGAATTTGGGCCAAATACTGCCTACAATCTGGCGGTCGGCAACGGTAATTTGTCCGTCTTTGTTGACATCTTCATACACAGCATTGCCCGTTTGTGGGTCAACGTACAATTGTTTATACACCCAGAAAGAATACAAGGGCGTGCCTTGTTGCTGTAAAATCA
The DNA here is from genome assembly GCA_013298025.1 of Cytophagales bacterium. Classification (GTDB taxonomy): domain Bacteria; phylum Bacteroidota; class Bacteroidia; order Cytophagales; family Spirosomataceae; genus Flectobacillus. Next base: position 93,227 of record JAAFJE010000004.1, read on the forward strand.
AATCACGGCTTCCGTATTTAAGCGGAGCTTCTAATTTTTCAATATTATTGATGTTCTGAGCAAGATTGAAACTTGAAGTCCAAACAAAATTTCTTCCTTGAATATTTGTCGTATTGATGTTTAGTTCAAAACCTTTGTTACTGATTTCAGCGGCATTACTCCAATAATTCGCAAAACCAGTTGTGCTTGGTAAAGCCAATTGTAATAGCCCATCACGAGTATATTTCGTATAGTAATTCAATTCAAACGCTACTCTTCCATTCCACAGAGCAGCATCTACACCCACATTAAATTGATTGGTTCTTTCCCATTTTAAGTCAGGGTTTGCCAATTGTTGTGGAGCAATGCCTGCACTTCCTTGGTAAGACGCTCCGCCTGTCCAAAGCCCTTGTGCGGCAAAGTTTCCAATGCCATTTTGGTTTCCTACAATACCATAACTTGCTTTGAGTTTGAGGTCTGATAAAACAGCAACATCTCTTAAAAAGCTTTCTTGTTTCACTCTCCAGGCCGCACCTACTGCGGGGAAATACCCCCATTTTCTATCAGAACCAAAGCGAGAAGAGCCATCAGCACGTACACTTACATTGAATAAGTATTTGTTATCGTAGCTATAATCTGCTTTGGCAAAAAATGAAGCTAAATTACTTTTACTCCAGCTTTGTGTACTGGTGGTCGTAGCTGCCGAAGAAATAATCGTAAATGAATTATTAGCAAAACCTCTACCTTCTGCGTAAGTTCTTGTTAGAACATCACTTTGTAAAGTATTACCAACTACCGCTCCAAAGGAATGCTTTTCTCCAATTTTTTGACGATAAGTAAGCGTCTGTTCATTTAATAAAGAAGAAAACTGCGTAATGGAAGAAGTAGCCAAACCACCTTGAGCACCCAACAACAAGAAAGTATTCCAGTACTCCGATTCGTTGTAATTGTTGTAGTCAACGCCCCAACTTGAACGAAATTTCAGATTTGGTAATAAATAAGCCTCGGCGTAAAGATTACCAATGTAACGTAAACTGGTTGAGTGAACATCGTAATTTTCTAACAAAAGTGTTAGGTTATCAAAACCTGCACGTCCTACTAAAACGCCTTGTTCGTTATAAGGCGATAAATACGTAGGTGTATGCAAGGCAGCCTGTAATAAACCTCCTTGCGGGCCATCGCCTGCACGTGCCTGATTACGATACGTTCTTGTGAAAGAATTGCTTACGCCTATTTGTACTTTATCGTTGATTTTTTGGTCAAGATTTACTTTGAAGCTTGCTCTATTGAATGTAATCGGTTTCAGAATGGCTTCTTGTGAATTAAACCCGCCACCAATATAATATTTCGTTGTTTTCGTACCGCCCGTCAGCGATACATCATAGCTTTGAAGCGTAGCTGTACGGAAAGCTTCGCTGAGGCGGTCGTAGGTTTTTTGTTCTTCTGGCAAGCCTCTACCACCTTCTGAAACAGGTCTGAAAGGACGATTGGCAACAGTTCTGTTCAACGAAGGCGTGTCTTTTCCTGTATTAATCCACCATTCGTTTACTAATTGAGCGTGTTCTGGTCCAGTGGTCAACTCCCACAATTTTGCGGCTTTTGCTTGTCCGAAACTGGCGTTGATGTTTACTTTGGGTGCTTGTTCAAAATTCCCCCTTTTGGTCGAAATCAAAATAACACCATTCGCCCCTCTTGAACCATATAGTGCTGTGGCTTCGGCATCTTTCAATACTTCAATACTCTGAATGTCAGCAGGATTTAAGTCGGCAATTGGTGAAGTAGCCTTTCCGCCTGTACCAATGGTTTGAAGACTGTTGCTGTTGATAAATACGCCATCTATCACATAAAGCGGGTCGTTATCGGCGTTGATAGAAGTAGCCCCACGTACCCTTACATTAACAGCCTCGCCCGGAACACCCGTAGCCGAAGAAATTTGTACACCAGCTACTTTGCCTTGTAACTGTGCATCAATACTTCCTACTGGAATACTACTTACTTCGCTTGGATTTACCTTTGTGATTGAACCAATCAGATTTTTACGTTCTTGCGTGCCATAACCTACTACGACAATCTCACTTAATTCTTTGTTGTTAGCTCTAAGTTGAATGTCAATGTTATTCGTTTTTGCTACTACTTCTTTGGTATCATAACCAACCGAACTAATGATTAAAGTATAAGGCAATTTTTGCCCTGTTTTAAAATAAAACCTACCTTCTGAGTCAGACAAAACACCGTGAGTAGTTCCTTTAATTTTGATAGAAGCACCTATGATGGGTTCTCTCGAACTTTCATCTACTATTGTTCCTGAAAGATTTGAGTTAATTGTTGCATTCGTATTTTGAGCCAAAACCCCATAAGGAATCAGCAAAATACCAAGCAAAAATTGCATTAGTAATTTTTTTTTCATTTACTTTGTGTTGGTTTTAAATTAACAATAAGGTCTTGGGCGTATTGCACTGCATACACCTAAATCATTCCACAATGAGCCTTTTTTATAACCAGCCATTCCTGTTCCAGCAAGAATGGCCTTTTTTGATAGTTTTATTTCTATAAAGACTATATAGTATATAGACTATATAGGGCAAATTTAAGATTGAATTTTGGTACTAACAAATTTTTTGGTAAAATCCATAGATTATTATAAAAAATCATTGGAATAGTATAAAATACTTATATAAAAAGGTTGTTATAATTAGTTCTAAACTTAGGTTTAAATGCTACGTAAACCATTCATATTCATTTAGTCTTGTATGAAAGTTTTCGAGTTATGTTAGTTGCCAACGCCTCATGTCATCAAAAGCTAGAACATGAGGCGTTGGCGGGTGTTACGCATCATAATTCAACACAGGGGCAAGCCATTTTTCGGCGGTTGCCAAGTCCATGCCTTTGCGTTGGGCGTAATCTTCTACTTGGTCTTTGGCGATTTTGCCTAGTCCGAAATACTTCGCTGCTGGGTTTGAAAAATACCATCCCGAAACCGAACTTGCTGGGTACATGGCAAAGCTTTCCGTAAGCGTAATGCCGATTTGTTCGGCTTGAAGTAATTGGAATAAGGTTGCTTTTTCGGTATGGTCTGGACAAGCCGGATAGCCCGGTGCTGGACGAATCCCTTGATATACCTCGTCGATTAGCTCTTCGTTGCTGTAAGTTTCGTTGGCGGCATAACCCCAATATTCTTTTCTCACTTTTTCGTGCATCAATTCGGCAAATGCCTCCGCCAAACGGTCGGCGATGGCTTTAAGCATGATGCTGTTGTAGTCGTCGTGGTCTTTTTCGTATTGTTCCAACAACGCTTCGATGCCAATACCTGCGGTTACGGCAAACGCTCCGATATAGTCTTCCTTTCCTGTGCTTTCGGGTGCAACAAAGTCGGACAAACACAAATTGGGCAAATGGGCCGCTTTTTGTCCTTGTTGACGCAAGTGGTGCAGCACCGTAGGCGTACTTTCTACCAATTGACCTTCGCTATCGACAGCCGTATGGCTCAATATGCGGTAGCCTTCACCTTTGAGCGAGCCTTGGCCTGCTTTGTCGTATTGGTATTTCTCAAAAGGATGCAATACGATGTCGTCTTCTACCGAATTGGCAGGGTAAAAGCCAATGACGGCACGGGCTTTGAGCGTTTTCTCTTTGATAACTTTTGCCAACATGGCTTGGGCATCGGCATATAATTTGCGTGCTTCCGAGCCAATGATTTCGTTGTCGAAAATCTTTGGATATTTACCCGATAACTGCCAAGTAGAAAAGAAGGGTGTCCAGTCGATGTATTTTGCAATTTCTGCCAAATCGTACTCTTCAAAAATCTTCGTTCCTAAGAAACTTGGTTTATGTGCCTGAAAAATAGTCCAATCAATAGGTGCTTTTTTGTTGCGAGCCTCCTTGATGCTGAGGTAGTTTTTATCTCGTTTGCGTCCAGCGTGTTCTTCTCTCAGGCGTGCATATTCGGTTTTGATTTCTTGGTAAATCTCTTCGTGTGTTTGCTCATTTTGCATCAATCTGCCTGCCACAGGCACAGAGCGAGAAGCATCTAAAACGTGGATAACCGGCCCCGAATAATGGGGGTCGATTTTTACGGCTGTATGGATGCGTGAAGTGGTAGCACCGCCAATCAACAACGGCACGGTAAAGCCTTGTCGCTCCATTTCTTTGGCTACGCCCACCATTTCATCTAACGAAGGTGTAATCAGACCCGAAAGCCCAATAATATCTACTTGGTGTTCTTTGGCGGCGGCCAAGATTTTATCGGTAGCCACCATTACGCCCAAGTCCACCACTTCGTAGTTGTTGCAACCCAATACTACGCCTACAATATTTTTACCGATGTCATGCACATCGCCTTTAACGGTAGCCAACAAGATTTTACCTGCACTCGAACTTTCGCCGCCTGCTTTTTCGGCTTCGATGTAGGGCAATAAATAGGCTACTGCTTTTTTCATCACACGAGCCGATTTTACTACTTGTGGTAAAAACATTTTGCCTTCGCCAAACAAATCGCCCACAACGTTCATGCCGTCCATCAATGGCCCTTCTATGACGTGCAATGGCTTCGCTACTTGCTGGCGTGCTTCTTCTACGTCTTGGTCGATAAACTCGGTAAGACCTTTGATAAGGGCGTGTTCGAGGCGTTTGTTTACGGGCAATTGTCGCCACGCATTATCTACGACTTGTTCTTTGCCTTTCGATTTTACGGTTTCGGCAAACGTAACAAGGCGTTCGGTTGAGTCGGCACGGCGGTTGAGTAGTACATCTTCGCATAGCTCTAGCATATCTTTGGGAATATCGTTGTAAACTCCAAGCTGACTGGCGTTTACAATGCCCATGTCCATACCTGCCTTGATGGCGTGGTACAAAAACACCGTGTGCATGGCTTCACGCACGGGTTCGTTTCCTCTGAAAGAAAAGGAGATATTCGACACCCCACCCGAAACTTTGGCATGAGGCAAGTTTTCTTTTATCCAGCGTGTAGCATTGATAAAGTCGATGGCGTAATTGTTGTGTTCTTCAATCCCTGTAGCGACCGTCAAGATATTGGGGTCGAAAATGATGTCTTGCGGAGGAAAATGAACTTCGTCCACCAAAATACGGTAGGCTCTGGTACAAATCTCAACCCTGCGTTCATACGAATCGGCTTGGCCTTTTTCGTCGAAAGCCATTACTACAGCCGCCGCACCGTAGCGTTTTACTTTCTCGGCTGTTTCTTTAAATTTTTCTTCTCCTTCTTTTAATGAAATAGAGTTGACAATAGATTTTCCTTGCACACATTTCAAACCTGCTTCAATCACTTCCCATTTCGACGAGTCTATCATAATAGGCAAACGGGCAATGTCAGGCTCGGCCATCAACAGATTCAAAAAGGTAGTCATGGCTTGCACGCCATCAATCATTCCTTCGTCCATGTTTACGTCTATCACCTGTGCACCGCCATCTACTTGCTCACGTGCCACGGCAATGGCTTCATCGTATTTGTTTTCACGAATCAATCGGGCAAATTTTTTCGAGCCTGTTACATTACAACGCTCACCCACATTGACGAAGTTGGTGGCTTGGGTAATTTTCAAAGGTTCTAATCCCGAAAGCTTTTGAATAGGTTCTATGGCTGGAATTTCCCTTGGTTTGTATCGGGCGGCTACGTCGGCAATGGCTTTGATGTGTGCTGGCGTAGTTCCGCAACAGCCCCCGATGATATTGATAAAACTATGGGTTAAAAAGTCTTCTACAATCACCGCCATTTGTTCGGGTGTTTGGTCGTATTCGCCCATTTCGTTGGGCAAACCAGCATTGGGGTGAGCCGACACCATGAAGGGCGCTTCTTCTGCCAAAATTTTTACATACGGACGCATCAAGTCTGCCCCTAAAGCACAGTTTAAGCCAATCGAAAGCAAGGGCAAATGCGAAACCGAGGTCAAAAAGGCTTCGGTGGTTTGTCCCGAAAGGGTACGCCCCGAAGCGTCGGTGATTGTACCCGAAACCATGATAGGCAAATAGGGCTTTTCGGGATTGTTTTTATAGAATAAATCAATCGCAAACAACGCTGCTTTGGCATTGAGCGTATCGAAAATGGTTTCTACTAAAAAGGCATCTACACCGCCATCGACCAACCCCCTGATTTGTTCGGTGTAGGCTTCTACCAATTCATCAAACGTCACTGCCCTAAAACCGGGGTCGTTTACGTCGGGTGAAAGTGAAAGGGTACGGTTGGTTGGGCCAATAGAGCCTGCCACAAAGCGGGGTCTTTCAGGATTTTGGGCTGTAAATTCGTCGGCAACTTCTCTGGCGATTTTGGCAGCATAGTAGTTCAAATCATACACATATTCTTCCATGTGGTAATCGGCCATTGCAATAGAAGTGGACGAAAAAGTATTGGTTTCGGCAATGTCGGCACCTGCTTCAAAATATTTGGCATGAATCTCTTTGATTACATCGGGACGAGTAATCGAAAGCATATCGTTGTTGCCTTTTACTTCGTGCGGAAAATCTTTGAATTGTTCGCCTCGATAATCGGCATCGGTCAATTTATATTGCTGAATCAATGAACCCATTGCTCCATCTAGTACAAGGATTCTTTCTTTTAAAATTTCACGAATATTCGGACGCATCAGTTTCTTGGTTATGTTTTATCGTGGTAAGTGGAGGTGCTACTGCGTAGCAAAATTCCGCCTGCAAAGTTACAAGCAAAAGATAATATTTATTATGTCTATTGATTAAATTAGATGTATTATCTTTATAAATATATATTTTAGATTTTTTATCTTAAATATGGTATATTTGAATAAATATTTTGATGAAACACTGCTATTTATGAAACTCGATTCGATAGACAAAGCCATTTTAAGACATTTGCAAGCCGATGCGCATCTTACCACCAAGGAGTTATCTAGTCGCTTGAATTTATCGCCTACGCCTGTATATGAGCGTGTGCGTCGTTTAGAAAAAGAGGGCGTTATCAAAGGCTATGTAGCCTTGATAGACCGAGAAAAAGTAGAGAAAGATTTGATGGTTTTTTGTAATATTCGCTTGAAAGAACACGCCCAAGAAGCAGGAGCGAGGTTTGTGCATGAGGTGGTAAAATTAGATGAAGTAATGGAGTGCTTCAATATTTCGGGCGAATATGACTTTATGCTAAAGATTGTCGTAAAAGATATGCGTGAATACCAAGCTTTTTTGATGAACAAACTCGCCTCGCTTGCCAATATCGGTAGTACGCATAGCACTTTTGTGATGAGTGAAATAAAGGTAAAAACAGCGTTGGAGATTTAAGGGGATTTGAAGATTTGGTAATTTGAAGATTTGGTAATTTGAAGATTTGAAAATTTGAAGATGTGGAGATTTGAAAATGGGTGATGAAAACTCACTCACTAATTCACAACTCATTAACTCACAATTTTTTAATTGCGGAGCTAGGGTAAACGCCTCTTTGCTCCGCAATCAATATTTGTACTTGTGTTTTATGAAATAGATTTGATTTTAGCCATGATTTTTTTAGCATGAATCCTTGAATTTTCGATAAAAAGTGAGTGCGTATTCATGCCTCCACAAATGACTCCTGCCAAATACATATTCTTCAAATTGGTTTCCTGTGTCGATTCGTCGTATTGTGGCTTGCGTTGGGCATCTGGCGATAATTGTACGCCAATTTTCTCTAAAAAAGCAAGGTTAGGTTGGTAGCCTGTCATGGCAATTACATAATCGTTTGGTATGGTTACGATGCCTTCTGGCGTTTGAATATCAACTTCATACAGACGAATCGCTGCTACTTCGCTTTGAAAAAAGGCTTTTATCGACCCCTCGGCAATGCGGTTTTCGATGTCGGGTTTGGCCCAATATTTTACCCGATGCCCGATACCTTCGCCTCTAATCACCATCGTAACTTCTGCTCCTTTACGCCACGTTTCTAAAGCGGCATCAACGGCAGAGTTGTTTGCCCCTACGACCAATACTTTTTGCATGGCATAAAAATGGGGTTCTTGGTAATAGTGCGTTACTTTGGGTAAATTTTCACCCGTAACATTCATGTTGAAAGGAATGTCATAAAAGCCCGTCGCTATCACGATATGCGTAGCCGTATATTGGGCTTTGTTGGTTTGTACCACATATTGCTCTTCTTGAGGGTAAATATGTTCGACGGCTTCAAACAACTGAATATTGAGTTTTCGGTGTAAAGCGACACGCCGATAATACTCTAGTGCCTCACTGCGTGTAGGTTTGGCATTGTTTGAAACAAAAGGCACATCGCCAATTTCTAAGCGTTCGGAAGTGCTAAAAAAAGTCATGTTGGCAGGGTAGTGGTACAAAGAGTTGACCAAACAGCCCTTTTCAAGAATGAGATAAGACAAGCCCGCCTCTTGTGCTTCTAAGCCACAGGCCAATCCGATAGGGCCAGCGCCCACAATAATACTATCGTAATGCTTCATTTTTTTGCTTTACTGAGTGCCGTATAATATTGGTTCATTCTCGCACGGTCTTTTTGAATCCCTTCGAGATTTAAGAAAATAACCCGTTTGTTTTCTTCTACACCCTTGACAGGTGCTTCGGGGGCTATACGATTATAATAAGTGAGAGCAATATTTAGTTCCTCTTCGGCTTGTTTTAATAAGTCATATAGCTTGTCACGGTAAGTTAAGGCTACTTTTTGTTGGGCTGTCATGACTTTTTCTGTGCGTATAACGTGCAACAATCGGGTGTATTGTTGCAACAACTGCGTAGAACGCATGGCATAATGAAAGCCCAGTGTATTATTGGCGGTATAATTTTGGGCATCATACTGTAAAATACGGCGTTGGGTATTGAGCAACCTGCCTACAGAATCGAGCTGCTCGAATGCCTGCAAGAGGCTATCTTTGGCAAATTTGGTACGAGTTGTAAAAGGAGGACCTTGTACAAAGTCTTTTGCCGTAATAATAGCATCGCTCAATTGCCAAAGGGGGTCATACGGATAATGGTATTGTAAAAATGTACTAGGTTTCGACAAAAAAAAGAAACGATTGGGTTTCTGATAAAATTGGTCGTGCAGTACTATGCCTGCACTCCAAGTGAGGTCGGCAAGGTACCATGTTTGATGAATTTTCACGGCATTCCAAGCGTGGTCTTCTATTTTGGTGCGGGTATCTTGTGGGAACTCGTTGGCTTGTACTTTTCCTAGTCCTTCTACAATACACACTTCTATGCCAGCAGCCCTACATAAATCATAAAACAAATTGGCATAACCACCGCATATTGCTTTTCTTTCTTGTAAAACAACGGCACTTGTTTGCGAGTTGCCCAAGGTAGCTGTGGGCAACCGTTCGTTGTAGGCGTTTACATCGTAATAAATATGTTGGGTAATCCAGTCGAAAATGGCTATTACTTTAAGCGAGTCATTCGACTGGTGAGCCGTCAGTTGCCTAGCTAAAACCTCAACAGGGGTTTGGGTATAAGCAGGCATCCATCCAAACATACAGAAGTAAAAGAAAAGTGATTTCATCCACAATTGATTATTGGTCAAAGTTCATTGGTTGCGTATGAGGCTGATTATATAACTAAGTTTTGACTGTTTACGAAAATCATGATATATTTAGTATAGACTTTATATTTTCACTAGCATATACCTCAAATAAATCATGAAAAAGAACATTTTTGCCATTGTATTGTTGCTGTTCATCGTCAAACAGCCTTATTTGTTTGCTCAAGCCGTCATGCAAGAAAGCCTAAAAGACCGTTTCAGAGAAGCGGGAGGACTGAACGTCAATACCAGTGCTATAGGCACAATATATGGCTTTGATAATTCTACCTCAGAAGTATTAGGCTCAACTTATTTAACCGAAGAGTGGACCAAAGCCAATATTAAGTTTTATCCTCGTGTTATCCAAACACTCAAAGGAAGTGTTAAACTAGATTCGGTTGTAGGCGTGATGAGCCGTATCAATCTTAAACAGCACTTTGTAGAGATTAAAGTAGATAACCAAAATAAGTACATTGATGCCGATTGGATTCAAAGTGTTTCTTTTCCTCAGAAAACATTTGTAAATGTACGAGATTTTACCTTTGAAAAACTCAACAAAGGCTTTATTGAAGTAATCACTACAGGCAAATATGGCTTATATCTCTGGCATCAAATCTCTATCAAGAAACCCGATTATTCTCCCGCCTTGAATACTGGCTCAAAAGATGCCAAGGTAATTCATGACATCAGAACATTGCTTGCTTTTGATAAGCAGCTTTACATACTTTCAGGAAAAAAGACTTTTGAAGAGATTTTAGGTAGCAAAATAGAGGCTGTGGCAAAATATGTAAAAGAAAATGATTTGTCATTTAAAGATAAAGAACTTGATAAACTTATATTGCTTGTTTCATACCTTAATCAAAATTATTGATTGTAAGGTCTATGGAATGTAAAATAGTGTGAGTTTTTGTAGTTTACACCTATAAATCTACACTTTTAGTAGAAAACCTTAGTAAGGTCATTTTGTGATGCAAACAGATTTCTTACCTTTGTTTTTCACATTATTCGTCCAATACTATCTATGAAAATTACTTACAAAAGTGCCTTGACCTTGCTGGCTCTGACTGGTTTGTGGTACAATGCCCAAGCACAAAATGCACCCAAAGGCATCAATATTGTATCGTACAACCATGTGGGTTTAGCGGTGAAAGATTTGAAAGAAAGTGCTACTTTTTACCGAGAAATCTTGGGGTTAAGTCCTGTAAATGTGCCAGATAACCTCTTGGCTATTCGCCGTTGGTTTCAAATTGCACCGGGGCAAGAACTGCATTTGTTGCTTGGTCGCAAAGACCCCGTGAGTAATAACGACAAAAATGCTGCACATTTTTCACTCAGTATTCCTAGCAACTCAGCCGACCAAGTGGAGGCTTTTCTTAAAAGTAAAGGTGTGCCATATCATCGGCAACAACGCTTTGATGGGGCGTATCAGATTTATGTTACCGACCCCGATGGCTATGTCATAGAACTCAACGAGCCTAAAAAATAAAGGTATAGAAGAGAAACTTTTGCTATCGGGTTTAAAACCCGATAGCGTGAAAGATAACCAGCAATGTACGTTTAGGTTGTTGCTACAGGTCTTACCTTATCGGGCGTAGGGTATAATAATAATTTTGAAAAATCTACTTTCCAAAAGTCTAAATCCAATAATTGATTGTGTTTGTCTTTTGTGAGGGTGATGATTACTTCTGTGCCGTCGATGTCTTCGTATTGTACTTGCATGAGGTCGCCATCATACAAATTGGGGTCGTTGCCCATGCTAATGCTTCCCATTTTTCCGTCTTCGTATTCGTCAACCTCCTCTCTAATAGGATATTGTTCGGTTGTATAACCAGCCAATTGTAATAAATGAGTTACTAAAAGTTTCTCTTCTGCTCGTATTTTTCTCAATGCTTTACTCATAATGCTATTGCAGAGATAGAATGAAGGTACTGTACAAAAGCGTTTCGTACAGTACCAGCGTGTCATGCTTGCCTAGCGTGTAGGCGGACATTTGATTTTTGGAGGAATATTATAAATTAGCTTAATCGAGGTAAGCATATAAGAATCCTTTAATTTGCTATTTCCTCTTGGGTCTGTTCTATCGACAAAGCCAGGGATATAGCCTAAAAAGAAAGGGTCGCCGTTGGCAGGTACCGAAATATTGTTGCTAACCAAATAGTTTAATACGCCTTGTGTACGACTTTTAAGCGAACGAGCCGCTATTTTTTCCATAGTACGGTTGCCCATTGCTACGGCCAACGCACCGCCACTGGCTTGTAAATCGGCAGGGTCGGCATAATTGCCACCTACGTCGTCGAGGTAGTCGGTGAAAGTAACTCTGTAGCCTACTTCTACACCCAAATCGAATTTTTGGTTGAGCTTATAACGCAAGCCCAGTCCCAACGGAATACCTACGCCAATCAACGAATAAGGCTTTGCATACCCCGGCAAGCCTTGTCCTTCGGTATGCAAAGGTTGCAGGCGTACCCATTCGTTAGAGAAACCATTCCCGACGGGTGTTTTTGCCATAGGGTCGTGTGCAAATATCGAAATCCCTCCGAATAAGTAAGGGACAACTTTAGGGCGACGAGTAATGCCTTTCGAGGTCGGAACTAAGTCGAGTTGGCCCAATATCGACAATTCTTTCACGTCGTTTCTAAAATGCAGGTTTCGGATAAAATACGTATCGTAGCCAGTTACGCCTTCCATGTAATTGTCGTCGCCAGCAATTCTAGCCCACGTTAGCCCAAAACGCAAGCCAAAGCTTGGCGAGAATTGGCGTGTGTAGTTAAAAGCCAAGTTCCATTGCATTCCTTTGAAGGTAGAAGGAATAAAACGGCTGTAGGGCGACAAATCTCCGTAATAACTTGATGTTCCAACACCAAAGCTTACCGAAGAATAAGGTTGGAAGTTGGTTCTTTTTTTCCAAGACTTGCGTCCAAACAAGTTGCCAAATCCCGATTGTGCATCTACATCAAAGACCGACGAACATAAAACAGTGGTGATAAGTGCGGTAAATAAAAAAAGTTTTTTCATACATTCAGAAAATAACAGTTTATGAAGGCGTTAGGCAGGTTCAAAGAAGGGTTCTATTTCCTCAATAAACCGCTATAACGACCGATTTTACTTAGTTGTTTTATATGAATACTTCAATAAAAATCAAATCAGCAACCTTGGAAAAGGATTCGTGCTGTGTACCTTTTGTTTAATTATTTTAAATTATTGAGTGAAGGCAATATCATCGTTTTACTCACTCGGTAAAATTATTACGCTCTTGGTTATCTTCGCTTTCAATGATTACATCATCTTTTTCTAAAACTATATCCTCTATAGCTGTAACACTAATGGAGGTATCTTCCAAATTATCATTTATTTTTTGATAATGCGATAGCGTAAATAGAAATTTAAACATTCTTTCGGTAGTTTTTCGCTCATTATCAACTATCTCTACTTGTTTTTCAACAAACTGACTAAGAAACTTAAATGTTTTGATGATTATTGTTTTATCGCCTTGTTCATAAATCTTAATAATCTGTTTGTTTACATTGATACCCTCTCCATATTTGGCTTTCAGGTACTTTGTGAAAGCTGTTTTAAACAAAGCCAGTAAATGATAAAGGTTTGTTTTAAAAGTATCTTGATAAGAGAAAGGTGTATTATCATCGATTATATCAAAAACATAAAAGGCACACAACATATCTTCAAACGATGTATTAGGATTAAATATTTTTTCGTATAAGCCATCTTTATGCTCTCGGTGCGAAATAAAATTAAAATCCTTGTGTGTCTTTATTCGCTGGGTATGGTTTTTCAACACACTTACTGGGTCTTGTAAATGATACGCTAAATAAACATTGGCAAATACAAAATTAGGTACTTTCACCACATCTTTAGGCGTTTCTCTAAACTCGTCCCTTCTTTTTTCATACCAGACCTTTGTTTGATAAGAGGCATTTTGAAGTTTGATTTGTATATCATCATTGGCACAAAAATCTCTATCCTGCACGGGGTTTTGAGAATTAGTATATCGGGTCACATTGAGGTCAAAATCTTTTCCTCCTGATTTGAGCAAACGAAGCGTAACCATCGCTTCATTATCCATCTGAATCCGCTTGGTAGGGGAAGCATTTTCATAGGCACGATAAATGGCATATACCGTTTGTGCCCCATTAATGATTTGAAGGCCTGTCAATGCAACTTGTTCTGCCTTTTTCCCTATTTCAGGAAGCAAATAGGTTATGGCAGTGATGCCGTTATTGTAATACCAAAAATAGGAAGGATTATCAATCGCCGTTTTTTCTATGTCGCTATTAAACTGAGATTGCAATAATGGATTACGAACATTTTTATAAAACAAGGCAAAGCCATAGGTTTTGAATAGCTCCCAAATGGCTCTTGGACGCAACAGGAACATATAAGCTTCAAACGGTCTGTCGATTTTTACACTTCCACTTTTTTGAACTATGTTGATTGTTACAGGACTTTCTTCTGGATTTTGATAGGTTTCAAGAGGGTTAATAGGGTCTATTTTTTTATATTTCCTATCTATATAATCTATTTTTATTCGGTTAATATCAATAACCTCAAATTTTGTTTTGACATCGTTGTTGCGAAAAGCTTCAATGTTTTCGTCTGCTCCGCCTTTGTATTGAGATAATGATAAAAAAATAAACTTTACTTCACCATTGGCTTTCAAGTGTAAATCAAGTTCGTCTAATTTAGTTTTTAGTTTATCATTAACTTGTTTCTTTTCGCCACGTAAAATGGTTTCAAAATCATTTAAGGCTTTTAAAATTTCATCTTTGTTTGTTTCCTTTACGGCATTATCTTCATTATTCCACTTTGATTGTACAACATAAAAAACCTTATCTCCTTGGTTATTCAAACTGTCGAATATAATGTCACAAGAACTATCATTATCTCCATCTGTGATAAAATTAGAGTAATTAGATATTCTACCGTAAAAATCAAGAAACCAAATCAACAAAGCATACGATTTTTGATTGTTGATAGCACTTTTATGTTTTTTAATAAGTTTATCATCTTTAAACTTAACAATCAACTCGTTAAGTTCAGTATCAATGATGCTATAAAAATCTTTCGTAAGCATTTTTTATCGTTTTAATTCACCTTAAAATCATGCACAAAATATGGAATTGACGAATAGGCAGCCTTGTTTTAAAATACTATTTCGATAATTCATGAGCAATCAACAGCCAATCACTTTCCAAGCTAATTACGAATATCCAAGCCCCAGTTGAGTTTACTGCGTAAGGTATTCAAAAAGTTGTTTTCAGCAAGTTTTACCAAATGAGCTTTAAATTTACTTCTTTCCATCCGAATTTTTACATTTCCGTCCACAACTTTTGAGCGGGCATCTAAAGAAACCAAATAATTGGCACTGCGGCTCTCTACCTCAAAATCTAGCACCGAATCAGTTGTAATGACCAACGGACGCACATTGAGGTTATGCGGACTCATCGGGGCAATCACGAAGATGTCGGAAGTAGGCATCACCAAGGGCCCACCTACACTCAGGTTGTAGCCCGTAGAACCCGTTGGCGTAGAGATAATAAGGCCATCGGCCCAGTAAGCATTGAGGTACTCGCCGTTGAGATAAGCTTTTACCACAATCATCGACGAAGTATCGGTTTTCATAATCCCCAGTTCGTTGAGTCCAAAATTGAGCCCATCAAACAAATCTAAAGGTTGTCCATTAAGGGTTGCCTGAATACTCACCAAGGTTCGTTTGTCGATGCTGTAGCGTTGGGCAAAAACTTCGTTCAAACTTTCTTGAATACAATCAGGAGAAATCGTTGCTAAAAAGCCCAAACGCCCCGTATTGATACCCAAAATAGGCACTTCTTTTGCACCAATGTACGTCACAGCGTCGAGTAAAGTACCATCGCCGCCTAGGCTTAATACCAAATCGGCTTCTTGCAAATTACTTGGAGAAGAATAACACGTTTGTGCATGATGCACAACCCCCATTTCGGATAAAAATTGGTGATATGTTTCAGATATTTGTATAGAAGCTTGCCTTGCCGCCAGCGAATCGAACATGGCTTGTACAAAGGGTTTTACTGCTTCACTAAAATTTCGCCCATGAATGGCTATTTTCATTGTGATGTGTGCTTAGTTAGAAAATAGAGTTGCTTTTGCGTAGTAGTGCTATTTTATTAAGACAAAAGAAGAGATAACTCTTGGAAAAGACAAATTTTAGGGTGTTTTTCCTAGAAAAATCCTATATTAATTTTCTAGTAGTCTTTAAATAAAAAGCCATTCAAGCGAGGTTTTGTATAAAACTGCTTGAATGGCTTATGTTTGAAGATTTTCGTAGTATATATTTTGGCAACAAGTCGAATATTCATAACTGTTTTTAAATTTGCAAAAAATAACAATTGTGGCGTATTGTCGTTGTGCCTAGATAGGCTAAATTTCTATTTCCCATTGGCAAATTCTCCTCAAATTAATTCGTATTTCGGGGTTATTTGCATTGGGAAGCACATCAAAAATGATTGAATGTGCTTGATTCAATGTGGGTCTATGTTCAACTTTTAGTAATGTTGGCTGGCTTCGTACTTCGCCAACAACAAACGAAACTACCCCAACTCTTTCAGGTTTTCTTGCTCTATTTTGGGTCTCAATCGAAGTGGAATACTTACTCCAATCAACCGACATCTCTGTTCCGTCTGGTTTAGGGATTGGGTCGAATGCACCTGGTTTTATTTTCTTTTTGGCATCTGATTCAGTGTAATCTATATATTGGGTGTGTATTCTATAAAATAACTTATCTGTATCAGGTATGAGCTCTATTGGAAATGACATAACTTAAATCAGAGTTGAACAGCAAAAGGAATGAGTGTTTTTTTAAAATTATCAAGTGTAAATTCACCTCTTATTCTTTGTGTATTAGTTGCGTTGTCAGCGTAAAAAGACGCATTTAATCCATTTTTCTCTATATTTACTAAAAAAGTATAAGAAGCATAATCCCATAGAATGTCAATACTACCTCTTGGACCATTATAGATTTTAGGCTTGTCTATGATTCTATTAAAGTCATGCAAAAGTGTCACAGCATAATCTATTAAAAAATGTATGGCTGCTTTCCACGTTTGAATATCATACGTTGGGCTACCGTTGTCATCCCAATCATTTTCAAGGTTTAATATTGATTCAGATTCCTTAAATACAGCGAGCAGAAACTCAAGCTGAAATGGAATGACACCAAGCCGTTCACCTTTATAAAAGTAGTTTAATGCTGTTTTGCCGTAGGAGTTATCAGTAAAAAGCGGTGAAGATTCATGCCACTTCATCTCTATTATATGACTTTTGGATTTTTCAAAGTCAACCAAAAGAAGGGTATCGTTTCTTTCAAATAGGTTTCTCGATATACGGTCTATGGTTTTCATGCCAGTTACTTGATTTCTATAATGGAATCAACATTGAAGTCACTTTTTATTTTTGCAATTCTTTCTTGCGATTTTTTTAGTGTTGTGATGAAGGTTTCCAAATCATCACTATCCAACGCAAAGTAAATATCTTTTGTATTGCCGTTTTCCGAAAAACGTATTTTTAAGTTATGTATAATTACACTTCCTAAATAGTTTTCATCGCTGTCAAAAGCAGTTCTAATATCTTCAGTTATGGTGGCTTTTAAAAAATTCTTTTGATTTTCGGTCATTGCATCTAGCAACTTTGCTGTGACAGAGGTATTTGAATCGTTCGACAACAACTTTCTGAAATCATGTAAAGCCAATTGAGTATCTTCCACTGATAAAATTTCTGACTTTTTTAAAGCTCTTTCTAAAACTGGTAGAAATTCTTCAATGCTGAGATGTAAGTTTTCTTTAACATGTGCAAGATTTAAAAAAATCAAAATAATGTCTTCTATTCTCTCTCTCGTCAGATTAGGTAAATTCTTAGTACCTAGTTCAATAATTTTGTTAGGAGAAGTCCCTATTTGTATTTTGCTTAAAAAATCTTCAACTGCATTTTTTAATTCCTTGGGTAGTTTAATGTAAAACTTGAATTTTTCAATATATTCAGTTGGTATGTTTATCTCTTTCATTGTGTATGCTTTGCAATGTTAGTAATACCTTGTGATGTATCATAGGTCATTATCACAAATCTAAATATCTCATCAATAAATCAAAACGCTCTTTGTCGGGTGTTTCAACGGGTTCAAACGCATAAGCCCCCACAATGTCGTACCCGAATCGTTCGAGGGTAGCAATCACGGGCGTGATACTTCTGCGGTTGAGTTTGAGGGTGAGTATATCCCTGAAATTGCCGTTGTCATCGCCCGTGCTGTAAAAGCTACTGATGATTTTGGTATCATTCGATTCGACCAAGCGGCTGATTTCGGACAAAGAGTAGTTGCGGTTTTCAACATAAATTTCGATGATAGCCCCTACTTCTTGCGAACCCAAACGTTTCGATAGCTCGTTTAAAATATCTATATGTTGTATAGTGCCTTGGTATTGATGCTGTTCGTTGAGTACCGCTATCACTTCTAATTCGTGTCGTTGGGCAGTAGCAAGCACCTCGTACAAATGCTGTTGTTCGTTTACAAACACATCGGCATACAAAGGCGGTAAAGCTCTTACGGGCTGCTGCTCGTCGGCTTCAAACAAAATATCTTGTGTAGTTAGCCCTCTGTAATCGGTGTTTTCCACTATAGCTAGTTGACCGACCTTAAACTCTTCCATCCAATCGAGTGCTTTGCCAACCGTATCAGTTGTTTTGAGGACGGGTAAATCATGGTTGATTAAATCTTTTGCAAGCATTGGTCACAAAGTGGTAAGTTGTTTATGATAGCAGAACAGCAAACAAACCCAGTTTATTGTTCTGCTATCACCTAAATTAGTAATTTATCAGCAACTTCCCAACGAATACTAAAGAATTACTTGCTAATACGCCATTTCTGGTACGCCAATAGGAGTACGCTCAAGCCAATTGCTTAATATCTGGTTGAATTGCGCTGGTCTTTCCATCATGGGGGCGTGGCAGCATTTATCAATAAAATGTAGCTCCGACCCTTTGATAAGTTTATTAAATTCGTGCCCAACTTGTGGTGGCGTAATGGTGTCGTTGAGGCCCCAAACCAATAAAGTTGGTACATTTATTCTAACAACATCTTTGGCCATATTGTTTCGTTGTGCCGATTTTGCAATGGCAATAATCCGAATAACTTTTTGGGCACTGTTGGTAATATCAAATACTTCGTCAACCAATTCTTTTGTGGCAGTGCGAGGGTCATAAAATGTGTATTCTACACGTTCTTTGATGTACTCGTAGCTGCCTCGTTTGGGGTACGAGCCGCCCATGCCATTTTCAAATAAACCCGAACTGCCCGTGAGCACCAATCTTTTTACCTTCGAGGGGTTTCGTAAGGTATAAATCAACGCTACATGGCCGCCCAAAGAATTGCCCAGTAAGGTGAGGTTGTCTAGTCCTTTCCACTCAACAAATCCTTCAATAAACTCTGCGAGTCCTTCACAACCAGCCTTGGTAATGGGCATGGTGTAAATAGGCATCATCGGAATAATTACACGGTAATCTTCCTTAAAACCTTCTATCACGCCTTCCCAATTGCTCAATGCGCCAAAAAGCCCATGAAGCAAGAGTAATGTTTCGCCTTTGCCTTCATCAATGTACTTATATCCGTCGGCTTCGTGAATTGCATAGTTCATAGTACTAAAAAGATTAAAATGCTAAATTGAATGAACGCTAAAATTAAATAGATAAATCTTCTATTCAAAAGAATTATCTATAAAATCTATATTTTTTATAGACTTTCCCTTCTTGACTGGAAAATTTGCTTTCGTTAAGAAATTCGTTTTTACTATAATATTGTACAATTCCACTTTTTTTCTGGATTAATAAAATTTGTATTGCTGGTATTCTTAGCTAACTTGAAGCTGTTGATATACAAGACGAAAACCATTATTGGGTTTATAGAATACAAAATAAAAAATGGTTTTGTTCAATTTTTGTTTTTTTTATTTGTCCATGCAAAGTAACAAAATTTATCTAAAAAATTCATATTTTAAAAAACTAGGATACTATTTTTTTTACTTTATTATCTCATAAAAATGAGATAATTTTTTATTAAATGTCTTTTATTCAATTACTTAAATATAAAAATCAAGAAAGCTTGTTTTCGTAAATTTTATATTCATTTAACAAATAGATTTTATATCAATAGCTTAGGTGATTTTATAAATATAAAAATAATACAATTTTCCTTTATTTTATCATACATCTTTTTTTAGAAAGATAAAGGAGCATTGGGTATATTATGGGGAATGTTTTTAATTTTGTTGAAGTTTTGTTAAACAAAACGCTTATATTCGTAATAATAGTGAAGATTCACGACTAAAATGACAATACAATGATAGTGATAATAGGAGCTGGTATAGCTGGCTTGACATGTGCCAAAAAACTCAAAGAGCAAGGCATTGAGGCGTTGATATTGGAGGCTTCTGACGGCATTGGCGGGCGGGTTCGTACCGACTACGAAAATGGATTTATTTTAGATAGAGGTTTTCAAATTTTATTGACGGCGTACCCCGAGGCACAGCGTATGCTTACGTATCCTTCGCTCGAATTGAAGGCTTTTCAGTCGGGGGCACTTATTCGCAATAGCCACAACAATGGCTGGGAGGTACTGGCCAACCCTTTCAAAGAACTGAGTACGTTCATTGATACGCTTTCGGCTAATGTAGGTACATTGAGTGATAAATTGAGAATTTTGCGTTTGGTAATGGATACCCAATCGCTCGACGAGCAAGTACTTACCGAAAAAGGGGCTACTACTATCCATTTTTTACGTAACTATGGTTTTTCCGAGCGTTTTATACATCAGTTTTTAGTGCCTTTTTTTGGCGGTGTTTTTCTGGAAAACAATTTAGATACTTCTGCTACTTTTTTTCAATATATTTTCGAGAAATTTTACAAAGGAGATGCCGTTATTCCCGCCAACGGGATGCAAGAAATACCCAAACAATTGGCTAGTGGCTTGTCGCCTTCGAAAATCCGTTTGGGGGCAAAGGTCAGTAGCATCAAACCTACGCAAGTGGTGCTAGAAGATGGCGAGTGCATTGATGCCGAAGCAATTGTGATTGCTACCGACAGCCATAATGCTGCTAGGCTTTTAGGCAAAACGCCACCAGCACGCTACAACGCTACCACTTGTACGTATTTTGAAGCGCCGGCTTCGCCTTTGAGCCACAAAATGTTGGCATTAAATCCCAACCGTCGAGGACTTATCCATAATTTATGTGTGCCAAGCGACATCGCACCAAGCTACGCACCAACAGGCAAAGCGTTGGTGTCGGTATCGACGCAGGGACAACACCATTATACCAACGAAGAACTAGCCTCGCATTTGCAAAAAGAATTAGCTGCTTGGTTTGGTCCTGTGGTGCAAGATTGGCAGTTGCTCAAACAATACCATATTCCTCATGCCTTGAATCCGTTTTTGGCAGGAGAAGTGCTGCAAGGACAGTACAAGTTGAGTGCTACGTTGTATTGTTGTGGCGATTATACGACTTATCCTTCGTTGAATGGAGCGATGCTTTCAGGGAGAAAAGTAGCCGAATTACTCACCAAATAAGTTTAGTACAAAAACGCTTGTGCTATGAGAAATTTTTGCTTTCGGATTTATGAAAATATGTTATAAATCCGAAATCAAAAATCTAATATCCGAAAGGGCTATTTCACGGTTTCAAAGACATCTACAGGTAAAATATTGCCTTCTTTATCGAAACGCATCGGCGAAATACAGGTTTCACGGTTGTAACCATTGCCATCTGGAATCTTGAAACGGTGATAAGCAATGTACCACTCGTCTTTTTTCGGAGCTTTGACAACCGAGTGATGCCCAGCACCTTTTACCAAGCCAGCACCTTTGAGTATAGGGTTCTGACTAGCCTTGACAAAAGGCCCCATTGGTGAATCGGCAACGGCATAAGCCACCGAGTAGCGTGGGTCACGGGTATCGTATTCCGACCACATCAAATAATATTTTCCGTTTCTTTTAAACACAAAAGAGCCTTCGTTATAGCCTTCTGGCTTGTACGAAATTACATCGGCAGGGTCGAACGAAACCATATCGGGGTTCAGTTTGACAATATAACAACGGCCTTGTCCGAAGTACAAATAGGCTTGTCCGTCGTCATCTACCAATACCATTGGGTCGATAATTTGGGCTTGGTATTGTCCTTTGCTTATCAGTGGTTTGCCTAAAGCATCTTTAAATGGCCCAGTTGGTTTGTCGGCAACCGCTACGCCAATATTGGTATTGGCAGAAAAATAGAAGTAATATTTCCCATTTTTGAAGGCAATCGCTGGTGCCCAAGCCCGATTACTTGCCCAAGTAAGGTCTTTTTTAAGGTCTAAAATTGTGCCTTCGAGCTTCCATTTTTTTAAATCTTTCGACGACCAACAAGTAAAATGGTCAGAGAGCCACCCTTCCGAACCGTCGGTAGTAGGATAGAGGTAATATTTTTTTCCGAAAACGGCAATGTGAGGGTCGGCATACACGCCAGGCAACACGGGTGCTGGAGGCGTTGGCGTTGACTGTGCAGCGAGTTGCCACGAAAGGCCTAATGCAACCGCAGTGGTTGCCATAAGTTTGAGGATTGACATACAAATTACTTGGATTAAATTTAAGAACGAAAACAAATATAAGGCAGAGCCATGCCATCTTTCATCTTTTTTATGGGGTAAAATACCTTTATTCGAGCTTTATTCGTTATGCTTGAACAAAATGAATCAGCTTCTCGTTTTACAACAAAATCACATTCATTATGAAACCCATGCACAACTATAAAGACAAAATATTGGCTTGGATTAAAAGACTAGGCTGGGCGGGTTTTTTCTTTTTTCTCATCAAAGGCATTACGTTGTATATTATCATTCCGTATTTGATAACCAAAGGTTTTTTGTCTAAATAAGCCACAAAAGGCACGCCAGAGAGCTACCAAAAACAAAGTAGCCGTCAAACAAGGGTCTGGCGGCTAACTGATAATCAAACACTATAATCAATTCCTTTTATATTTTCTTTCCTTAATCAAATCTTAGAATTTCCAGCGTACAAAAGCTTCCATTGCTTCGTATTCGGCCAAGCCCAATTGGTTGTATAGTTGTGCCGTGTTGCTGTTGCGGTCTTCGGCTCGTTGCCAAAACTCTCTTGAGTCTGTTCCTTGGAAAGGCACGCCGTCTTTTTGCGATTGGTGTTTGAAAATACCATAGCGTTTTTTGAGTACTTGGTCGGGCGACATTGGCACAGCCATTTCGATTTGGTCGATGTCCCATTCTTGCCAAGCACCTTTATACAACCACACCCAGCAGCTACTCATGTATTCACGGTGTTTGAGGCGTTGAACCGCCTCCATGATGGCATCCAAGCACACCTTGTGCGTACCGTGTGGGTCGGCCAAATCGCCTGCGGCATAAATTTGATGCGGTTTGATTTCGTCAATCAAATTCATTACAATTTGCACATCTTCTTCGCCGATAGGTTTTTTCTGTACCATGCCTGTTTCGTAGAAAGGCATATCTAAGAAATGTACATTTTCTTTCGGAAGACCAACATAACGACAAGTATTTTTGGCTTCACCTCTACGAATCAACCCTTTGATATGACGCACTTCGGGAGTGTCCATTTCTGAATCTTTTTTATTTTTCAAAAACTTCACCGCCTCACGATAAATGCGATTGGCTTTAGGATTGTTGGCTTCAAATTTTTCGTTGAAATCAACCACAAATTCGGCAAAACGAAGGGCTTCGTCATCGGCTACGGCAATATTGCCAGAAGTTTGATAAGCCACGTGTACATCATGCCCTTGGTCGTGTAAGCGTTGGAACGTACCACCCATCGAAATAATATCGTCGTCGGGGTGCGGGCTGAAAATAATTACCCGTTTTTTGGCAGGATAAGCCCGTTCTGGACGGTTGGTATCGTCGGCATTGGGTTTGCCGCCGGGCCAGCCCGTAATGGTATGTTGTAAATAATTGAAAACCTCTATATTGATGTCGTAGGCTTGTCCGTACAAAGCTAACAAATCAGACAAACCATTTTCGTTGTAATCGGCATTGGTGAGCTTCAACACGGGTTTTTTCACTTGTAGAGCCAAGTGCGTAACGGCTTTTTTCACCATGGCTTTGTCCCATGTTACGGCATCAACCAACCAAGGCGTGCTGATGCGTGTCAGTTGCGAAGCCGCCGAATGGTCTAAGACAAAACAGGCGTTGCTATGCAATTGGAGGTACGAAGCGGGTACATCTGCCGATACCGAGCCTTCTACGGCACGGGCTACGTTGGCGGCTTTATGTTCGCCCCAAGCCAGCAGTACCACTCTTTTGGCTTCCATGATTTTCTGGATACCCATGGTGATAGCTTTTTTAGAAACTTTTGCTAATCCTCCAAAGTCGCCAGTGGCATCGATGCGTGTGGTAAGGTCGAGGGTCATGATACGGGTTCTGGAATTGACCAAAGAACCTGGCTCATTGAAACCAATGTGACCGTTTCGTCCGATACCTAGTAATTGAAAATCGAGGCCGCCGTAGCGTTCGATTTGTTCTTCATAATTTTTACAAAACTCGGCTACTTTTTCTAAAGGAAGCGTACCGTCTGGAACATGCCAATTGCCCGAAGGAATATCAACGTGGTCGAAGAGTTGCTCACGCATAAAACGTACATAGCTTTGCATAGCGTCGGGCTCCATCGGATAGTATTCGTCGAGGTTGTATGTCACCACATTTTGAAAGCTAAGGCCTTCTTCACGGTGCATTCTGATAAGCTCGGCATATACTTTTTTAGGAGAAGAGCCTGTAGCCAAACCCAATATTGCTGGTTTGTCTTCGTGGGCTTTTTGACGAATAATGGCTGCAATTTCTTGTGCGACCGCTCTGGATGCCTCGTCTGAATTGGCGTAAATTTTCGCAGGGATACGTTCGTAGCTGATGGCTTGTTCCATAGTTTTTATAGACAACCCCAATGGTTGTAGTTATAATGAATACGACTGATTATGCTTTTTTGCTTACTACTATGAGTTCTAAACCCAATACATCTAAAATTTTATCCAAGGTTTTCAAGGAAGGATTGGCTTTTCCCAATTCTATCGAATGAATGGTTTTGATAGCCACATCACTTTTTTCACTTAATACTTCTTGGCTGTAGGCCAGTTCGTTTCTTCTTTCTCTGATGATATGTCCTAATTGTTCAAAATTCATCGTTTGTATTGGAGTTATATTGCTTATTATGATACAAATGTAGGGATTTAAAATTAAATAAAAAATTTTAAAAAGTAATATATTTCCGATTTGTGAAAATTTTTAAAAATATTTTTAAAAATTTAAAAAATGGCTACTTTGGTTGATTGTTTAAGTTAAAATAAACATAAAAAAAATACTAATTATAGTAAATCAACACAATGATATGGGCTTTTGAAAATATTGAAAAAAATAGTTAAAAATGTATAAGTAATATATTGCCGATTTGTTGGTGTGTGAATTGATTATTAAAAATACACTGTTTTTTCCTTGAACGTAGGGGAAATAGCCGAGTGGTTTGTCAGTTTTATGAGCTTATAAAGACCTTAAAATTTTATATAAAACTACTATAAAGAAATTTTTTATAAAAAAATACAACTTTTTAGTAACAAAAAAGAGGCTTTATGAGTTAAACAGAAAACAACATACCCAAGAATTTATATAAACCAATTTTACTTTTTACATAATGAAAACATTTTTCAAAAGTATGATGGCAGTGTTGCTGCTATTTCCTCTAGGCTTGCTCGGTCAGAATGCCAAACAAACGATTAGCGGTTATGTGAAAGATGCCAAAAATGGAGAAGGGCTTATCGGAGCTTCTATTTTTGTAAAAGAACTACTCACCGGGACAACCACCAATACCTACGGTTTCTATTCGTTGACCTTGCCTAAAGGCGATTATACCCTCGTGATTTCGTCGGTTGGCTACCGCAAAAGCATCAAAGACCTCAAACTAGCAGATAAGCCCCTGAGCATCAATGTTGAGCTACAAGAAGATGGACAAGAGCTAGAAGAAGTAGTGGTAAAAGCCCAAAAAGAAGATGATAATATCAAGTCGCTTGAGATGTCGGTCAATAAGGTAGAAATGAAAACCATCAAAAAGATTCCAGCCTTGCTTGGTGAAGTAGATTTGGTGCGGGCCATTCAGTTTTTACCAGGCGTAACCACCGTAGGAGAGGGAGCGTCGGGCTTCAATGTGCGTGGTGGTGGTGTGGACCAAAACCTTATCTTGCTCGACGATGCCCCCGTGTATAACTCTTCGCACTTATTTGGGTTTTTCTCGGTGTTCAATCCCGATGCCGTGAAAGACGTAAAACTCATCAAGGGTGGTATTCCTGCTCAATATGGAGGTAGAGCTTCGTCTATTTTAGATGTAAAAATGAAAGAAGGAAACGCCAAAAAATTAGAAATCAATGGCGGTATTGGGGCTATTTTTAGCCGCTTGTCTATCGAAGCTCCTATCGTCAAAGACAAAGCTTCGTTTATCGTAGCCGCCCGTCGTTCGTATATCGACGTGCTGGCAAAACCTTTCTTAACAGGCAATAACGCTAATTCTCAATTCAATTTCTACGATTTAACGGCAAAAGTTAATTACAAAATTGACAACAAAAATACTGTCTTTTTATCAGGCTATTTCGGACGAGATGTATTCGGACAGGACTTTGGCTTTAACTGGGGCAACAGCACGCTATCGGCACGCTGGAACCATGTATTCAGTGACAAACTATTCTTGAATGCTACGGCTTTTTATAGCAATTATGATTATGCCCTTGATTCGGACTTGAACAACAAGCGGCCAAACAACGCTTTTAAGTGGACTTCTAATATTGAAAACTACAGTTTTAAGCCCGACTTTACCTACTATATTTCGCCCAACAATACCCTTACTTTTGGTGGACAAATCTTGACGTATCATTTCAAACCGGGTTCAGCAACGGCAACTTCGCAAGGAGAAAAAAGAGAATTTGGGCAAGAACGCAAAAATAGTATCGAGTACTCGGCCTATATTGGCGAAGAGTTGAAACTGTCGTCGGCGGTATCAATGCAAATCGGTTTACGTTTCTCACAATACGATTATTCAAGCCAAGAAGATTCGTACTATGTACGCCAATACGCAGGCGTTTCGGCCGAAAATCCTTCGGGTTATACCTTGCAAGTATTGCCTAATACCCAAGGTAAAACGTTGGCAAGTTACAACAACTTTGAGCCACGCTTTGCCTTGAATGTCAATACTGGAGAAAGTAGCTCTTTTAAAGCCAGTTACAACCGACTTACGCAGTACATTCACTTGATGTCGAATACGGCGGCATCGACTCCGTTGGATGTGTGGACCTCAAGCACCAACAACATCAAGCCTCAGATTGTTGACCAAGTGGCGTTGGGATATTTCAAAAATTTCAATGACAATACCTACGAAGCTTCGGCAGAAGTGTATTACAAAGAAATGCAAAACCAAATTGATTACGCCGACCGCTCTAATCTTTTCTTGAATCCACTTTTTGAAAAAGATTTGTTGTTTGGCAAAGGTCGAGCGTATGGTTTAGAGCTTTTTGCCAAAAAGAATAAAGGAAAATTGACAGGTTGGGTAAGCTATACACTTCAACGCTCAGAACGCAAAGTAGAGCCACTGAATAATGGCGAATGGTACGTCAATCGCTACGACCGCACGCATACATTGAACGTCATTGCACAATATGAATTAAACAAAAAGTGGTCGTTTGGAGCAAACTTTGCTTATATCACAGGCGTACCTTACACCCTTCCAGAGCAAAAATTCGAGATAGAAGGCACGGCGTATCCTTATATCCCTTTAGGCACAAGAGGCAATTTGCGTGTACCAGCGTATCATCGACTAGATGTTTCGGCTACGAAGAAAAACAAAAAAGCCCTTTTTGGCAAAGGAACATCTGAATGGGTGTTTTCGGTATATAACCTGTATAATAGAAGAAATCCGTTCTCTATCTACACTCGTCCGAACGAAGACAATCCGACTCAAACAGAAGCAGTACGCTTGTCGATAATTGGCTCGTTTGTACCAGCCGTAACCTATAACTTCACGTTTTAGAAAATAGATAAATATTTAGTTAATAACTTGTAAAACAAATGTTTATTCTTTGGGTTGTCTAAAGCTGATTGAAGCATCAGATACACACAATCATTAAAAATTAGGTTTTTATCATGAAAAAATATATCAAAATCATCGTATTATTTTTAGGCGTTATCAGCCTAACAAGTTGCGAAGACGTAATTAATCTTGAAGATAGCATTACCGTTACCAGTATGTTGGTGGTAGATGGCAGTGTGACAAATCTTTCAGAAAATCAGGTTATCAAACTCACGAAGTCGCAAAATTATTTCAATAATTCAACTATCCAACCTGTACTTGGGGCAAGCGTGACCGTCACTGATAGCGATGGTAAAATATTTCAATTCAAAGATTTGAAAGGCGACGGTGTGTATGTGTGGCAGCCAACCGCCCAAGTGCCTGTGATAGGTGTGGTGGGTAAAACTTATACCTTGAAAATCAGTGCCGATGGCGAAAACTATCAGGCTGTTTCACCACTCAAGCGAGTACCTGTGATAGACTCGATTGCCTATCAATTTGACGAAGCGAGAGTTAATCAACGGGACGATGCAAAAGGAAAGCCAAAAGAGGGGTACGATGCCCAGTTTTATGCCCGTGATTTTGAAGGCATAGGCGACTGCTACCGAATCATTGCTTACAAAAATGGCAAAGCCTTAGAAATGAACAATACCGTTTCGATAGCTTATGACGCAGCCATTCAAAAAAGTAGTGGTGCTGCCGATGGTATTGTATTTACCTTGCCTGTTCGCTCGTCGATTTCGCCAGAATTATACCTCGAAAAAGATGTCATCAAAGTGGAGCTACGTTCTATCACCGAAGGGCATTATGATTTTTGGAGTCAGGCAAGACAAGAAATTAACAATGGAGGGCTATTTGCTCGTCCTGCGGCCAATATTCCCACCAACGTTGTCAATACCAATGCCAATTCTACGAAAAAAGCGGCGGGTTGGTTTGGTACATCCGCTGTGAGCATCAGTCAAACTACTGTTGATGCCGCCAAAGCACAAAAAGGACTCAGATAGACACGGGGTGCTATGCTATCGGATTGCGGATTATGCCAAAAACATTTGGGTAAAACAAAGTTTTTTATTTAAAATCCGCAATCCGAATGTTACATTCATGCGTAAAAATATACAGCAATAGCACGATAAGCACAAAACAAATGGCACAAAAACAAGTCAATCCTGTCGTAACATTAGTGAAAGCTTGGGAGGTTTTTGAAGAAGAAAATCCTGAAGGAGATATAGAAAGTTTTTGTCAAGATTATTTAAAGAAACAACAAATCAAGCGTTTCCAGCAGGCCGACGAAAGGTATATTTCACATCCGGCGTTACCCCAACCCAGGCCTTCCGACGGTTTAGGCAAAGCCTTGGTGCGGGTGCATAAATTTTTACATTTTTACGCAAAAAAGACCATGCAAAATTTGCCTGTTGTGGATAATTTTGAAGATTTTGCGTATTTAGCTGAACTGCATATTGTTGGAGCGATGCGTAAAAGTGAGTTGATTCAACGCAACATTTCGGAGTTTACATCGGGGACAAACGTTATCAATCGTTTGTTGAAAAATAACCTTATAGAAGAATTTAACGACCCTGATGACGCACGTTCAAAGCAAGTGAAAATTACACAAGCAGGCATCGAGTGGATAATGAGTTGTTTGCCAGCTATGGTCAAAGTAGATATGCTTTTGTTGGGGCATTTACCTTCTGATGAACGAGAAGTACTATTTCATATTTTAAGTAAAATAGACCACTATCATACACGCCTCTACCATGACCTAAAGGGAATGAGTATCGAAGAAATTTTGAAAATATATAAGCAAATAAAAGGATAAATACCGAATACAAGATAGACACCAACAAAAAACAAAACCCCAATGTGTATATTTGAGTACAAAAATATAGGCAATGGAAATAAAAATCTTCAAAGAATTAGTACGAGCATTTCAGCATTTTAGTCTTTTTTCACAAAAAGGACGAGGAAAAATTAGTACAAAACACTCAATTGAAGCATTTCAACTCGATGAGTTTTTAAAAATATATCAAGCCTTCGACACCTATTGTTATGTATTAGCCGATGCTTCCAGCATGAAGATAGAACGCATTGGAGGAGCTTTTAAAAGTATGTTTGGCATAGAACCTTCAACCATTGTTGGCAAAAGATACAACGTCATATTAAAGTATCATCGCTTGCAAGACATATTGAAATTGGTACGAGCAGGCACCTATTATTTTGATTATCTATACCAGCAAGACCCCAGCAAAAGACCCTACATTAAAGCCAATTATACCATCGATCTATTGGTTACGCCAGAACCACTTCATGTTTTAGTACAAAGCATTCCTGTGTTGTTTAACGACAACATGGAAGCCATTTATTATTTAAACATCCTAACAGACATCAGCGAGCTAAAGTCCAGTCGTAATTTTACGCATTATATTTTAGACACGAGCGATGCCAATCACATCAAAAAAATCAAAACCCCATTCGATACCAAGCTTCCTGTTCCAGAAATTCCCATTTCTTTGGCCGAAAAAAGGGTATTAGTGTTGATGGCCGAAGGCAAAAGTAGCAAACAAATTGCCGATGAATTATTTTTAAGTGAACATACTATCAAAAATCATAGAAAAAATATGTTAAAAAAGCTACATTGCAGTTCTTCTGCTGAAATGGTCAAGAAGGGGCTTATGAATGGCTGGATTTAATACCTAAAAATGACTACAAATAGCTATTGTATGCCTTGAGGCTTAGGATGTATTTTTGTAGCACCTTGATTTTATCAACAGGCGTACTAATTTACCTAATACATTTTTATTTGTTAGAATGAAAAGTTGTTTAGAATCAGTCTATTATAAAATTGTACCAAATTTTAATATTGCAATATTTATATTTTTTATTTTAAAAATTATATAATTATGCCGTTTAATAATTTATTACATTAATTTTATGGCAATATAATTTCTTGTACAAGTCTTTTTTGTTTATTTGAGGAGAAATTGAATAATACACACAAATAGGCACTTCTGTAAAATCCAAATTAATCATAATTTTATCTTAAAACTAATCGGTATGATATGTAAAAATTTACTTCTGCTATGCTGTACTATGTTCTTGGGAAGCTCATTAGTACAAGCGCAAGACAGTACCTCTGCAAAAATTGACACAGCAGGTATTACAATGAAAACCTCCGTAAAAAAAATTGATTTAAAGCCTAAAAGTAATGTGGGTAAATTGGCTATTGGAGGTAGTTTTGGTACAACAATTGGCGTTGATTTAGCTTTTCAATTCTCCAAGCATTTTGCTGTAAGAGCTGGCTATATTACTTTCAATTACAACGCCAACAATCAAAAAGTAACAAGTTCAGGAGAAGAACTCAGTGCTAACGTAGATTTAAAAATGGAGGCATACAGTTTTGCAGTTGATTTTTATCCTTCTGTAAAAAGTAGCTTCAAAGTTTTTGCAGGGGTTTCTAGTATCCAAAAAGGAGTAATGAATTTAGTTGCGGCTCCTACCAAAAACTATTCTGTTGGTTCTATTGTGATAAAACCAGAGGATATAGGAACATTTAATTTTGGCGTAGATTATAGCAAATCAACAGCTCCATTTGCAGGTATCGGATTCGGCAGGGCTGTTCCTAAGAAAAGAGTTGGTTTTGGTTTTGAAGGAGGAATATATTATCTAAATTCCCCTAACGTAACATTGGCTGGTACTAAAAGATTGGTGTCAATGTCTGATCAGCAACCTCAAGTGCAGTCTAATATGAATGATTGGAGATATTACCCTATAGTGAACTTTAGATTAGCTGTTAGGCTAAATTAATTATCGTATTTAAACGCTTAAAGTAAAAAAAAATATGAAAACACAACTTTCTTCTCTAGTTAAATTTTTAGCACTCGCTGTAATCTTGGTCAGCGTAGTGTTTGCCTGTCAGAAACTTAACCCCCTAGAGGGTATTGATGTAACAGTTACTGATGACGTAGCTGTATCGCCAATGTTGATACGTTTTTCAAATGCAAATCCATCAGGTACTACTTTACCTGATTTTGATGTTACTATTTCTGGACCAAATGCAGCCTTAGTTAAATCAGATGGTGGTGCAACTACATTCAAAGCACAAGCGGGTTATCTACCTTTGTATTTAACTACAGATGCACACCCTACGACTGCCAATCCTGTGAAGTTTAATATTTACGCAGCGATTTCAGGTTTTGCTCCAGTTTCACAATTAATTACAGTTACAGCAGATAGCGTTAAAGTTATTGATATTACTGTGGTTGAATTGGCTAAACCTGCGAGTGGTACAGGTGTAACGACATCTCAGGCAAGTTTGTCATCAGGAACGGTTACAACACCGCAAGTGATTAAAACGGAAACAAACACAGATATGGCTCAATCTACAACTGTGACTTTGCCAACGGGTACGAAAATACAAGATGCTAGTGGTAATAATATTTCTGCCAGCCAGATAACAGCAACAGTCGTACATATCAATCCTAATAACCCTACTTCGTACAGTGCGTTCCCCGGAGGATATGAGCCGTCTAATATCGTTGATCAAAGTGGTGCTGCTTTACCAGCAGGTAAGTTTGTTTCAGCGGGACTTGTTGCGATTAATATGGATGCAGGAGGAACGGCAGTGAAGAAATTTTCAAGTCCAATCAATGTATCTATGGATGTAGATCCTAATACTTCCAATCCATTAACAGGAGATAATTTGAAAGCAGGCGATGTAGTGCCTCTCTGGAGTTTAGATGAGCAAACTGGTCAGTGGAAGAGCGAAGGTACTGTGACGTTGAAAAATACGAATGGTAAACTCACTGCAGATTTTACAACAACACACTTGTCATGCTTCAACTTAGACTGGTTTTTCTATCCTTCAGACAAGATAGGTACTTGTAGTGCTCCTTTAACTGTAACACTTAATATAGGTGCAGGAAAAAGAGGGACTTACGATGTGGCATTGGTTACACCAACTAACCAGTATTTAGCAGCAGCCCACTGGGTCGATATCAATGCGGAGAGAGTTATAACTTTTCCTAATGTACCTAAACTGGCCAAAGTTAAAATTGTTATGAGCGACTTTAACCTGTGGTTAAATCCTCGTTTACCTATTTTGGCTTCGACACCAATTTTTGATCCATGTGCTACAAATGCCGTAACACTTTCGTATGGTAACGCACCTACGCCAGCTCCTAGAGTAAATATGGAACTTACCGTAACTGGTAAATGTACTAATAAAAATGTTAAAATTTTACCTTCTGGATGGTACAATATTATAAATGCAGCAACCAATAAAATCGCTGCTTCTATTCAACTGGCAAATGGAGTTATTGCTGCTATTATTCCTGGTACAGGTGTGGGTTTCCAGAAACAAGGAACAAAATACCTTATTAGTATTGAGTCGGGGTCTTATTACTTATCAACGAATTATAATAACAAACTGAACAAATCACCTGTTATTACCATTGGACCAGCCAATTTCACGATACCTACTAACTCATTGGGTATCACTGGTGCAGGTGTGTATAGTGCGGCAACAAACACAATTACAGTGACAGCTAATATTTCTCCGAATTGTAATTAAGCTTATTTCCAATTAAATGAAAGGTAAGAACCTAAGATAAAACTTAGTTCTTACCTTTTTTATATTAAACCTACCGTTTAATAACTCCTTCCCCAAATACTTGCCTACATCGTAGATTTTAACTAATTTTAGTTCATCAAAATTCTTTTGCCCATCTCTGTATCGTTGTTGTGTAATAAAATAGAAATACACACCCGCTTCAATAATTATACTGTAGCCACTGTCTGATTTTTAATAGTTTTTAGTTGCGTATATTTTTATGCGTTACACACTTGTGTGTTGTTTCTTGGGAACTAAACCTTCCTAAGCATTGAAAATGAAATCTTATGAATTACCAGCTTGTAGGTTCTTACTCAGAATCGAAAGGAAAAACAATTGCTACTGCATTAGCAATACTGGTAGGGTTTAATGTTTTATTTAAAATTTTTATTTCAATGAAAAACACAATGCTTCTGCTTATTGGTACTATCTGTATGATGAATGTTTCAATTGCCCATTATCATACAAATCAAAATTCTTTTCATGCTAGTGAAACGCTACAAAAAATCATGGCTATTATTCCAAAGCCTTGGTTGGGTCGTGTATGGTACATCGTACTCCAAAAAAGCTGTATTATGTTGCTCATTGCTCATAAAGTAGTACGTTTATTGCTTAATGTGTAACCTCTTTTATTGAATAAGGATACGATTATTTCTTCTTGCTATTATTTCCAACAATCATTTTAACCTTTTATTTCTTATGAAAACGTCTTATGCTTCATTAGGTAAAGTATTACTTTTTCTTCTCAGTCTTGTGGGTGTTTTTATTGCTTGCGAAAGTATTAATCCATTAGAAGGATTAGAAGTAATTGTACAAACCAACGTTTATCAATCACCTATTGCGATTCAATTCATGGATGCCAATTCGGCTGCTACCAAACTTCCAGAAGGTGTAAGTGTATCTGTTTCGGGGGCAGGTAAAGATTTGGTATTAAGCGATTTGGGTGATAAAAATTATGTGGTATCAGGCAATGTACTCACACTTGTACTTGCCGAAAATGCAAACCCTTCGACACTTAATCCTGTGGTGTTTACGGTTACGGCTACAGCTACAGGCTATGTCACAACAAGCCAGACTTTCAGCATAACCGATGCTACAACGCCCCAAGCGTTTACGATGAACCTCACGAGCGTGGCTGCACCGCCAGTCGGAACGGGTGCTAAAACGGAAGAGCTTTCACTCACCTCGGGACAAACGCTCACAATTCCTGCCACTACAGGTAAGCCCGAAACAGCAGCTATCAAAATAGAGCCTGGTACTCAGGTGAAAGATGTCAGCGGAAATGTGATAAACGCTAGTACCGTAAAAGCACAAGTAGTGCAATATGGTACGACAATGGAAGAGGCATTGAATAGCTTTCCGGGCGGTTTTACGCCAAGTAGTGTAACAACGCAAAATGGTGCTGTTACGAGTGGTGCATTTATTACGGCTGGTTTTGTGGCAGTTGATATGGAAGCAGGGGGGAAAAAAGTGAAAAGTTTTTCTAAACCAATAGAAGTTTCAGTGGGCTTGAATGAAGAATTGATGAACCCCGAAACGAATACAACCGTGAAAGAAGGTGATATTATTCCAACATGGAGTTATGATAGCGAAACTGATAAATGGACAGAAGAAGGCGAAGCTGTAGTGACGAAAGATAATAATGGGAAGTTAGTTGCTACATTTAAGGCCGCTCACTTGTCGTATTGGAATTGCGATTGGTTCTATGGATTTTCTAGGTATTGCTATGCTAATTTCAACCTAAGAGTGAGTTCTAATATTACGTCGAGCTATTTCAATAACTATGACTATTACGCAACAATGTACTTGGTTTATCCTAACGGGACAAGAGTGTATCGAGGAAGATTTGGGTATTTTAATGTAATGAATGGGGCTTTAAATACATTTGGTGGAGGCTCTCCAGCGGGTAATTATCGCCTACAATTTGAGGTGTATAGCTATCGTACAGGTACGCAAGTTGGCACTTCCGCTGCGTTCAATCCTTGTTCTATTTCACAAGTCCCCATAACTATTAATGTGCCCAATCCTCCTGTTTATGTACCGGTCGATATAGATTTTACGGCAAAATGTTTAAATAAAAACGTCACCATCAAACCTTCTGCATGGATTTATTTTTATGAAAAAATGCCGAATGCTCTTTGGTGGAATCGTTGGAGTTATGTATATCTCCAAAATGGAAAAGGAACCGTAACGTTGTTAGATGGTGCTGAATATTATATTTACTCGTATTACGCAGGAAATTACTATTGGAATAGAGGTGTATTTGGTAAAAACAAAACAGGTTCACTTACAGGAAATATAAGCGGTGTCCTTTCTGGACAAACGACCTACGATGCTGCTACGGGAAGAGTTAAGTTGACAGCTAAATACGATTTGAGTACGTGTAGGTAATAAAAAAAGCCCCCAAGTGGGGGCTTTACTATGATTATTCCTTCACAAACTCTCCTGTGGCTTTCAACTGAATTTCTTCAGAAACAACTACTGCTGGTACTTTACCAACGCCAAAGTCGGTGCGTTTGATGGTACTTGTTAATTTTAAACCAATTTTTGCTTTTTTACTTCTTTGGTCTTCAACAGGGCCGTTGTAAGAGCCTTCAAATGTTACTTTTTTGGTTACGCCTTTCATCGTTAAATCGCCTTCGATGGTAAGTTTTTTTCCACTCACTTTCACAGAAGTACTTTTAAAAGTAATAGTTGTAAATTGAGCTGCGTCAAAGAAATCGGCACCTTTTAAATGACCGTCACGCATCTCATTGTCGGTGTTGATACTGCTTACATCGGCACTAAATTCAAATACGGCATCTGAAAAATCGTCTTTCGATGAAGTGATACTTGCATTGAATTTTTTGAATGAACCATCTACGTCTGAAAGTGCCATGTGTACTACCGTGAAGTTTACATTGGCATGGGCTTTGTCTAATGACCATTTTTGGGCAAAAGAAGCGATAGATGCTAATAAAGCAATCGACAAAAGGGTAATCTTTTTCATTGTGTTACTGTTTATTGGTTAAAAATTTAAGAAATAAAACTCCGCAAGTGACGGTTTTCCATCGGTAAAAAACATATTCTATTATTTCTATAATATTACTAGGAAAACATACGCTTACAAAGCGATGTAGCATTAAACCACATCTCATTATAACTAAGGTTAGTATAATTCAGGAAAAAAGGATTGTTGAAAAAAGATTGGAAAGAAAAGGCTTATCAGCGATAAGCCTTTCTAGTTTATTATCCAAAAAACACAATTATATATTGTGTGTCCTAGATAAAAAGAGTGTAAGAGGCTGCTTATACTCTTTCTTTATATCTTAACGAGGTCTGTTACCTCCGCTATTGCTAGTGCTTTGGTCGCTTCCACCGTCGCTTTTTACGTCGTCGTTGCTGACCGATTTGGTCTTTTTAGGAGCAGCAAAGCTCATTTTGCCAATCTTATAACTAAACGTAATTTTTACGCTAGAATTGTATATGCGGTTCTCATTTGTTTGTTGAAACTGTGCCGACGACAAATTAGTTCCCATAACAAAGCCGTTGGTCAAGAAGTTTTCTGCCGCTAAACCAATACTTCCTTTCTTGTTGTTGAAATCTCTACGCAAACCCAACGAGTACATATAAAATCCCGTTTGCGTACCTTGCAACTGTATTTGTTTGCTTCTGAAAAACCCAAAAGCTTGAACCGCCCAATTGCTTGGTAATTGAATTTGTGACATCAAACGACCGCCTAAAATCCATCCACTGTTGTTGGTTGTGTAAGATAAGCCATTTATATCTTGTGCCTGTCCTTCTAAGTAGGTATGCAATAGGTCTAAACCACCGTTGAGTGTCCATTTAGGCGTAATGAATACGTTGGCAAAAAGGTTGGCACCGTAGTCTTGTTGTTTCCCAATATTTTGGAAGGTCGTAATAACCGAGCCAGCCAAGGTATCAGACAATTGTCGTACTTGTGTGATGGAATTATTGGTTTGACGTACAAAAGTACTAAAATTTATGTAAGTTTTCTTAATATTTGTACTTAAACCTAATTCAAAATTATTAGTTAATTCTGGACTGAGGTTAGGATTCCCCACTCGAATGTCTTGGCTGTTGGCTGCATTAAAGTTGGGGTTCAACTGTTGTAGCCCTGGGCGTTGGATGCGTCGGTTGTAGGCAAATTTCAACGTAGTGGCTTCGCCTAAACTTTTTGAAATATTGATGCTAGGCACCCAATTGCTGTAACTCGGAATCGTAATCGTTTTTTCGGCATCGTTTGCCTTGATGTCGGTTAGTTCGTAGCGTGTGCCTAATTTGAAGGTGTATTTATTGGCAGTTGTATAAGTATAAGATAAATACGCTGCGGCTACGCTTTGTTTGTAATTGAGTAAACCCGACGGACGAGTGGCATCGCTACTAAAATCGGCGTTGCTGCCCGTGGCAAATAAATACTGATAGTTGCTGTTTACTTGTCTGAAAATCCCTTTACCACCAAACTCTATTAATTGGTTTTTGCCAATGGGTGTTTGGTAGTCGGTCTGAATAGTAAACTCTTTATTGGTATTATTGTTTATGTTTTTCTGACGACTCAAAATATCATTGGCTGTTCCCAACAAATCGGAGGTAAAGTTGTTGGTTAAATTATTTTGGCTATACTGCGTCGAAACCGACCACTCTTGTTGTGGCTTGAAGGTTCGTACATAGTCTATGTTTAAATCAATTGAGTTTGACAAATCGGACGTACTGATGTCTTTGTCGGTATTGCTTTGTAAAATATCGTTTTTGTAAAGACTCGTCCACTGCGATTGGTCACGGCTAAAATTACGTACTCCCAATCTAGCACTTGCCGACAACGACTGGTTTTTGGCGATGTCGTAATCAAAGCCCAAAGTGTATTGTCCAAACATCCCGTTGTCGAAAGCATCTGTTTTTTGTACTGTTTTATTAACAGCATTGTCTTGCAAAGTCGATTGAGTAAGTGTGCCAGAAGCAGGGTTGTAAAAAGCCCGACCAAAGCCACTTAAACTAAAGCCCATTTTTCCTTTGCGATAGCTCCCGTTGAGTCCAAGGTTTGAAGAACGATTGCCTGCACCTGAATCAATATTGAGGGTAAGTCCTTCGAGGGTTGTTTTTTTCGTAATAATGTTAATAATACCTCCCGAACCTTCGGCATCGTATTTGGCAGAAGGCGATGTAATCACTTCTACCGATTTAATCATATCGGCTGGAATTTGCTTGAGGGCATCGGCAACGCTACTCGCCATGATGGTCGATGGCTTGTTGTTGATAAGCACTCTGATGTTGGAACTTCCTCGCAACGACACATTGCCATCTAAATCAACGGTAAGCATGGGTACTTTTTTGAGTACGTCGGCTGCATCGCCTCCTTTAGCGGTAAGGTCTTTTTCAGCATTGAAAACCAAACGGTCAACTTTTTCTTCAATCAACGATTTTGTTCCTGTAACGGTCACTTCGGCCAACTGCTGGGTAGTCGATGCCAGGCGAACTACGCCTAAGTCTTTGTCTTCGCCTTTTTTCAAAGATACATTATCGAAGGTTTTAGTTGTAAAACCTACAAAAGAAATCTGTATTTTGTAGTTGCCTGCCGCCAAACCTTTGAGCGTAAATTTGCCTTTTTCGTCGGCTACTGTGCCATCTACAGCTTTGTTGGTAGCTTTACTAATGAGTACAATATTGGCAAATTCAACGGCTTGCGTTGCCGATGAGTCGATGACGTACCCCGTAATTTTGGCATTGCCTTTGGGGGCTGCTTCGGCTGAGGCGTTATTGGTGCGTAGCTTTGTGTCGGCAGGCGGATTGCCGGGTATTTGTGCTTGTGCGACTGTTCCAGTCCATAAAAGCAATAAGAGTATGAGAATATTTTTCATAATATAAACCAATGTTCGTTAGCTGTCTGAGTTATGTCGTAGGTAGTTGCTTCCTACTTTCTGCCAACAAAACAAAGAAGAAAAACGGAACTTCATACAGATATTATACCATTACGCAAATTGCTTCGACCACTGGGGAATTGGCTCGATTGGGCGGAATTATGGAGAAAATCGTGTAAATTATCGGACAGAATGCCTTGATGGTAGAATAATAGCCTTGATATATCCTATATTCTGGCTTAATCCTATAAATTTCAGGGGTTTTCTCACGAAAGACAGAACCGCTCTTATACCAAAACTATAATGAATACGCAGGCGTACATACAAAAACATCGGATATTCTTCATACATATTGCCTTTTGGTGTGTGTATTTTTCCTTCTTTTATTACCAAATTACCTTTCCCAAACATGGCCAAGAACCCGACTGGGGAAAGGCACTTTTAGATGCTACTTTTCAAATTAGCTCGATGATGGTGATTGCGTATCTGAACTATTTTTATTTTTTACCTAAGTTTTTGGTCCATAAAAACATCATGCAGTACGTCATCACGTTTGCTATTCCTTTTGTTATTGTGGTGCTTTGCTTGATTCATGGCAAACGCTGGATTGTAGATGGCTATACGCACCAAATGTATTATATGTATTCTACTCGCTTTTCGGTAAGTGTGGCTGTAATCACGTTATTTATTGTGGTTTTTGTAGCCTTACTTAAATTTGTGGAGGATTGGTTTGAACTAGAATCTCAGAAAAAAGAACTTGAAAATGAACGCCTTATGGCTGAATTACGATTTTTGAAAGCCCAAATAAATCCTCATTTTCTATTCAATACACTCAATAATTTATACTACTTGGCGTTTACGCAATCGCCTAATACCACAGAGGTCATCGCCAAGCTGTCGCAAATGATGCGGTATATGATTTACGACTCCAACCATACTCGTGTGCCGCTAACCAAGGAAATAGAGTATATGGAAAACTATATCAGCTTAGAAACCCTACGCCTCAACAACGATATTCCGATTCAGTTTGAGATTCAGGGCGAACGCAATGGGATTATGATTGTGCCACTGATTTTTATTACGTTTCTCGAAAATGCTTTCAAACATGGCGTAAGCAACAATGCCCCACATTCTTATGTGAAAATTTCCCTTACACTCGATGCCAAAAGCATTGTGTATCGGGTCGAAAATAGTAAAATTCCAAGAAATACCCAACACGAAGAAAAGTCTGGCATTGGTTTGCAAAATGTAAAAAGGCGTTTGGAATTGAGCTATCCGAATCAGCATGATTTACTTATCCTAGACGACGAAGAAACATATACCGTAACCTTAACCTTGACTCGCTGATGAATATTTCTTGTTTGATTGTAGAAGACGAACCATTGGCTCGAAATCTGTTGACCGAATATGTGAAAAAAATACCTTATTTGCAGTTGATAAAGGCTTGTTCAAATCCTTTGGAAGCCATTGAGTTTTTGCGTAATAATACCGTCGATTTATTGTTTTTAGATGTGCAAATGCCTGAAATAACAGGGATTACGTTGTTGAAGATTTTGCAAAAAAAGCCCTTGGTGATTCTCACAACGGCTTATTCTGAATATGCCTTAGAAGGCTACGAACTCGATGTAATGGACTATCTGCTCAAACCTATTACGTTTGAACGCTTTTTGAAAGCCGTAGAAAAAGCAAGCCAGCGTTTGGGCAGCAACGAGCCTGTGGCTGAAAAACTCTTGGTCGAAAAAACGGTCGTGCCAGAAGCCGAGCCGACGTACATTTTTGTTAAGGATGGAACAAAATTGGTGAAAATTCGCCTGAAAGATATTTTGTATGTAGAAGGGCTAAAAGACTACGTGACGATTCATACCAAAGCACAAAAAGTGGTTTCGTTGCAAAGACTTAAAATGCTAGAAGAACAACTGCCTGCCCATATTTTTGTCAGAATCCATAATTCTTACATTGTGTCGATAGAGGCGATAGATGCGATTTATAAAGAAAAAGTACAAATTGGCAGCCATTATTTGCCCATTAGCGATACCTACCGCAAAACGTTTAGAGAGTTTATCGAAAAAAATCATATCGGAGAATAAGGTTTTACTATCGGCTATGGGTTATCCACTTGCAAATAACCCATAACCGATAGTAAAACATACCTACACAACACCCGTTGGAATCACAATTCTAAAAGTTGTGCCTTTGCCTACTTCCGAACTTTTGACCAGCAATCGGCCTGCATGATAGTTTTCGATGATGCGTTTGGCGAGTGTGAGTCCCAAGCCCCAGCCTCGTTTTTTGGTACTAAAGCCTGCTTCAAATACCTTTTTCATGTTTTGTTTGCTGATGCCCTTGCCTGTATCGCTGATGTCGATGGCTATTTGACCCTGCTTGGTTTCGTCTAACGTAATTTTCAAAGCCCCTACGCCATTCATGGCATCTACGGCGTTTTTACTGATGTTTTCAATGACCCATTCAAAAAGATATTTGTTCATCGACACCAGTCGGCTTTCGCCAAGCTTGTTGTCGATTGTCACCGAAACTTTCGACGAAATGCGTCGTTTCAAGTAGTTCATGAAGGTTTCAACGGTTTCTACGATATTCTCTTGTTTCAACACTGGCACTGAGCCAATATTCGAGAAGCGTGTCGTAATTACGTCGAGGCGTTCTACATCTTTCTCAAGTTCTTTTACAATTTCGGGGTCAAAAGCGGGGTCTGATTTGAAAAACTCTATCCAAGCCGTCAGCGACGACAGGGGCGTACCGAGTTGGTGGGCGGTTTCTTTGGCGAGTCCAACCCATACCCGATTTTGTTCGGCTCGTCGAGAAGCATCGAAAAACAAAAAAGCGGCAAAACCAAAAATCAATACCACAAATAGCTGAAATATAGGATAATAGCGTAACATATCTAAAAGCTTGGAGTTGCCATAATACACATATTCTTTGTGGTAGCCCATGTCTAATTCAATGGGTGTGTTGTCGTCTTGGATAATTTCGTTGAGTTTTTCTTGTAAAAAAATTTGTTCTTCTTTCGACGACAAGCCCTTGGGAATTTCAATGGTGTTGGCAGCTTGCAGGTAGCCGTTGCCGTCTTTCATAATGACGGGAATGGTGATATTTTGGTTGATTCTTTGGATTTTTTCAAAGAAAAAATTCACATCCTTTTCTAAGTCATTGGTCATCATGTACTTAAATGATTCGGCAAAAAGCTGGATTTGTTGCTTTTCTCGCTCTTCGAGTTTAGAAACGATTCTATCGGTGAAATACAAAGAAAAGCCACCAATAATGACACAAAACCCCAAGAAAGCAATTTTCCACCATGTGTTTTTGCTGTATAAATCGACCGTAATCATAAAAGTAAAGGTTAGCGATAAATAGAAATTTTTCCTGTATAAACTTCTTCTTGTGCTAACGAAGCCGACAAAAAGAATATTTTGTAAAAATACAATCCATTTGGCAAAAACGAACCGTCTTTTTTACGGGCATTCCAAAGCAAATCGTTTTTGCCCCAATAGAGTGGTTCTTGCCAAGTGTCTTGCAAGCCTCCTAAAGTATCGAAAATTTCGATGCGTAAAAATGGATATGTAGTATTTGAAACAAGAAAATGCAAGTATTGCGTTAAGGGATTGGGGTAAGTCAAAACCTTCGTTGCTGTGTCGGTGGCACGCACCAACGCAATTTGATAGGCTTCCAATGCCGCCCGATTGCCACTGGCATCGTAGCCTTGCACACGCAACCACGTGGTATCTGACAGACTAAACTGGGGCTTGTATTGCCACGTGGCTGTTTGCTGATTTGCCTCAACCGACAAATGTTGAAATACCGCTTCTTGGCTTTGCCAAGCACAAGTAGCACAAGCTTTGGCTTCAATGGTCAGGCGTAATGCTTGTTTGAAGGGGTTATCGTCGGTAAGAGTGATGCTCAATTGGGCGGTGGCTGGTATGGTTTGCCATTGTTCTATCAAGCGGTTGTTCAGCGTAACGCTCAGTTGAGGGGCTTGCTGGTCGGCTTCTATTTGAAACGGAACAAGCACTTGCGTATGCCTGGAGGGCTTGTTGGGATTGCCCCACAAATGTAGCCAATATTTTCCTATGGCTAGAGGAGATGTTTGAATAGTAAATAAAAGGCTATCTTGTTGGACATTAGGCATATAAACTTTTTTTGTATTAACCAACCCACCGTATTGGTCTAAGATTTGTTGTTGCAAAAATAGCGTATCAGTCTTTGTTTTTTGTCCTACGTTGCGATACAAGGCTTGCCATTGCAAAGGTGCTTGGTCTTGAAAAACGTGCTGCACAGGAGCTACTATTTGCAAAAAACCTTGGTCGAGTGGCTCGGCTATGATGGCCCAACCTTGGATTTGTACTGTGCTGGTATCGCTGTGTTGCAACGACCATTGCACCGACAAATAGGGGTAGTCTGTTGCTTGAATGGTGTGTAAATCCAATGCTTTCGACCATGCTTTTTCCAATAATAAAACGCTATCGCCTTGGGTATTTTTTCCATAAATTTTTACAAAATGCTCCCCCGACACAATACTTGATTGCAGGCTATGCCAAGTACGAGCAGGGCCAATCCAAGGCGTTTGGATAGAAGAAGTACGGGGTAAAACTTGGTGCGAAAAGTTTATTTGTAAGGTGTCTTTACTGGTTTTTCCGTATTGTTCTACCAATACTTTTCCTCCTTTTTGGGCTAAAATAAAAAAAGGCGTGCCTGTGCGTAAAGCTTTGAGTGTAGCGATATTGATGCCAAAGTGTTGTAAATGTTGCTGTATGGTCATGTCCCAATTGCTGGAATTAATGCGTCCATGACTGAGTAGTAAAACGTATTCTTGCCAAGGTACTTGTGCAAGGTATTGTTCTAAGGCATTTTGGTTGGGTAATAGACTTTCTTCTAAATTATTGAAAAAATATGGACTACAGCCACAGGAAAGACTAGGCAATAAGCTATAGGGTTGTAAATTTTGGCGAAAAGTCAGGGCGTTGAGGCTATTCCAAGGGTAGCACA
Source organism: Cytophagales bacterium (assembly GCA_013298025.1). GTDB lineage: Bacteria > Bacteroidota > Bacteroidia > Cytophagales > Spirosomataceae > Flectobacillus. The sequence goes on from JAAFJE010000004.1 coordinate 137,287, forward strand.
AACCGTTGTTTAAGTAAGGGGTTTGATTAATACTTACTTCGGTGAGGTAATTACCTCTGCTCACGTCGGCACCTGCAACGATGGCTTTGCCTGCTAACTTATAGGGTTTGCGTTGCCAACGACCATTTGAAAGATACGTCAGGCTGTCGGTTGTGAGGCTTTGCCATGCTTGAGATGTCAGTTGTGTCCAGCCTCGCCCAAGCGTAGTGCTGTAGGTAAAAGAACCTTGTTGTATGATGAGATTTTCTTGCCTGATTGTCCAAAAATACGTAAGACTATCAGTTGTCAAAAGCGTAAGAGGAATAGCAAAATACCCTTGTGTGGGCAAAGGGTACGTTTGTTGGTAGGTTTGCTTGCCTGCATTGGCTTGTACAACCAACGAAAGCTTGGGCAACGAACGACGAATGATGCCTTTGATGAGGCAAGCGGTGGTATCGACAATGCTATAAAGGGCAGGAGAAAAGACGCTTACGGCTGCTTCTTGCTCAAGCCAAGTATAGATTTGTTGGTTGTTTTGTTCGTCCCATTCGTCGTATTGCTCTTGGGCATCGAGTTGTACGACAAGCCGATGAATGCCTTGGGCTTGCAGGCGATAGGGTAGAGAAAGCCGTAGAGTATCGCAGTAATTTACAGCCGAATTATGCCGATAATCTAGCCTTGACACGGTTTTTTCCTCAAACTGATGTGTTACTCGCACCATACTGTTTTCGGTAAGCACTTTTCCCGTATTGCTTATCAACAGCGTAAGCCGAATGCTATCAGCTTGTACTTGAACGCTGAGTTTTGAGATACTCAAATCGGGTTTGGTTAGGGCTGGTCGAAGCCTAATGGCGGGGTCGCCTTGTAGGCTAAATTGCTCTATTGTTGTTTTCCAATACGGATTGGCAAAGTTTGTCTGGAGTTCTTGCAAGGTTTTTTGTAGGATTTTTCCTACAGAAAGCCCAAGGGTATCTTGAAAAAAATGTTTGTAAAAAACAGCCGAAAATCCATACAAATAAGGCGGATAAGCCAAGTGTGTATGGGCTAAAAAGCCAATAGCTCCTTGCTTTTCACTGGTAATCCAATCTGTACCAAGGGCTTTTACACCCGAAAAAGAATCGCCAGCATCGCATCCGTTGACTAAGATAAACGGATATTTGGGGGCATTTTTGTAGCCCATTGCCGTATTGCTTGCCCACCCAATATCTAAATCCAACTGCCCAATTGCCGAATGCCCAAAGGAAGTAAGCAAGCTGAGGCCTTCGTTGATGTACGCTGTAGTGCCGACTTGCTCAATGGGTGCATCACTGGTTTTTGACAAGGTGTTGAGTTGTATGGCATTGGTTTGTGCTTGAGCAATATGGGCTAAACTATCTAAATAGCCTTTAAACGTCAGTTGCTCGTTTAGGTAACGACCGCCAGCAAGATGTAAAACGCTTTTTTGCCAAAGTCCTCGGTTAGATATTTGTTCAAAGGCTTGTACTTTTTCAAGGTATTGCCTGATTTCTGAGGCATTGTTACTGGCAATTCTGCCAATACTTCCTTGTGGGTTTCCTAGTGTGTCGAGTGCGTAAGGTGTATCGGAACAAGGAAATCCGTAAGGTGGCACAAGGTCTTCGGCATATAGTTTCGGATTAAAACGACTCAGGGTAGGGTAGAAACCCTTGCCTATGAGCAAGAAAAAAGCGTTTGGATTGTGTTGGGTTACGCTTTGTATGAATCGTTTGAGTGCCAAAGGCGATTTGTCGCCAAAAGAAAAAGTTTGATACAGTTGCTCTATATTGACTACCGCACAGCGATGCCCTCCACCAAGAGCCGATTGTCGATACGCATGGTAGGCTTGTATAACTTGCGATGAATCGGCTAATAATCGTGGATGCGTAATGATGTAGAAATTGGCTAAGGTGTCGTAAGTTATGGGGGGGCAAACAACTGCTTTAGCTGGTAAAGTTTGGTAAAAACAAAACAAGGCATTTGCTTGATGTACAAGTGTTTGTGCATTATTTTGTACAAAACTAGGAACAATACTCGGTGTAAGCGGCTGACTAATATCCCAGCAATGTAAAGGTGCTGAACCGAGCGGAAATGTCAATTGACGAGGTACTTTTGTTGCCCAAAGCCATGTGCCTGTTTGTGCTTCGACGGTCTTTTGGTACTGATAGCTCAGAGAGGCAAGGGCAAAAGAAGCCTCTGTCGAACTTCCTTGCAAGGTAATGTTGAGGGTATCGTCTTTTAATAAAAGATGTTTTTGGAACAGAACAGGCACACTGCCTTGTAGCCAAAGGGTGTCGGCTACAGATTTTTTATCGTAATAAATCCATACTTTTTGTGCTTGTTTGAGTTGCCCAATCAAGCGAAGCGTAATGGCAATGCTATCGCCTTGTTTGCGAGGCAAAGGATAAACCAACGAGAACGATTTTTGTCCTTTGATGGGCGTACTCATCCAGCCTTCTCCTGTACCATAAGCCGACTCATAGAGTTGTTCGTTATCGAATGTACCTGTTGCCGTAAGTCCCGAAAAATAAAAATCATGCAAGATATGTACTGTTTTTTGCCAAAAATACGTTGTTGAAATCCCCTTGGTCATGGGAGGATTTTGCTGTAAAATCCGATGGTTGTCTAGGGCAGGCTGATAGTACAAAAAATAAGCAGCCGTATCTGAAAATAGGCTCAACTGCGGTTGTGCTTGTGCCGACGGTTGGGCATACAATGCTTTATCGTTTGTGCCATCGGCTGTTTGGGCAAAAAACAAAAGCGTATCCCCTTCGTTCCACAAAGAATCAAGACTTTGGCAATACAGGGCAACTGGTTGTCCTAAACGATACATAGCAAACTGTTTGGTGCTCAGTTGTTCTTGCGGAGGAATGCCTTTCAGGTCGGCGAAAGTAAGCCGATATACGCCCGTTTGAGCTATCGGGATTTTCCAGCAAAAAGTGTAGGGTTCGACTGAAATACTGCGTTGTATCTGTGCACCAACGGTATAATTTAGTACTATTGTAAGAAAAAATACGATGAAATGAGGTGTTTTCATAGGGCTTTCTTGTAAAATGCTTTTTTGCTTTTTTACGAGATTGTGCCTATATTGTCACATATTTTTTGAAATATTTTTATATTTGACCATAAATGTAAAATTCATTTCCGAACCTTTACAGCGTAAACAATGGTAAATGAGTAAAATGTGGGTTGTACGAAATATTTATTGCGTTAGGCGATTGCTATATTTTAAATTTAAACGACTAAGATAAGTTATTATCTTAACTAAAACTTGATACACAGTGCCTATTACTTCTATCAAAACTTGGTTTACCACTCCTTTACCTCAGTCTCATTTCTTGGCATTTGAGACCGAACGCTTGGCTTTTCAGGCTAAGGCTATTCAGCTTGCACTGAAAATAGCAATGGTTGCTTTGCCGTTGTTGTCGATAGGTGATATTGTTATGCTGAAAGAAAAATTTGCTCCAACAACTTGGTACGTATATTTACTTACCCTAGGGTTGTTTGAAGTAGGAATGATTTTTTGTTTAGACCAAATTCAGAAAATACCAATCGACCACATCGAAGATGCTACCGTAAGTAAGAAACTCAGACGCTGGATTATGTTTACGGTGTATTTTCTCACCACTGTACAATACGTTTCTGTGTTTACAGCAAAAATATATGGTGTCGAACTCACGAGTATTGGATTGGCGATGTCGTATTTCAACCTGTGTTTTTTCCTCAATACCTTCGAGCGATTGTTCTATAACATTGTATGTATTCTGTTGTTTTTTGTGGGCTACTTGGCTGTTATGTACTACAACCATGTAGCCTTCGACCAAATTTTGCCTGACACTATTTTGGTAACATTCTTCCTAAGTATCTTTTTCTTTTTGGTTGGGCGACAATTTTTTCATTGGTACGCCGAAATTTATACAAGAAATCAACAAATTTTAAGAAATTGGCAAAATCAGCACAGCGACTTGTTGCGTTCTATCCGTAGCCAAAAAGAAGTAGTAGAGGTATTGTGTAAAGAATTAGGCATCTCGACCGACTCGATAAATGACGATAGCGTAGAAAGTTTGGGCTACCAAACCAAGGCCTTGTTGTTGAAATTTGCGGAATACAAAGAGCAATTGCTCGACTCTACCCAACGTTATCAAGACCTATTTATGAATGTAAATGATGGCGTAGGTATTTTGAGCGAAACAGGATTTATCAAAGAAGCCAACGATACATTTTTACATACCCTAGGGATTGAAAGAACGCAAATGCAAACCTTCGACCTCGCCAGCATTGTGCATCCCGACGACCAAGAAAATTCTAATAAATACCTAAAAAAACTCATCACAGAGGGTTTTTACAAAAATTACGTTGGTCGTATTATCCGCCAAAACGATGGTGGTGTGCGGTATTTGGAGGTCAATTCTACGGCTATTGTAGAAGATGGCGTATATAAGGGTTCAAGAGATATTATCAGAGATATTACGCATCGTAAAATTGCGGAACAGAAGCTCGAAGAGGCACATAATGCAGAAAAGCAGTTCTTGGCAAATATGAGTCACGAAATTCGCACGCCTCTCAATGCCATTATTGGTATCACGCATTTGCTGTACGATACCAAACCCAATCCACAACAATTGGAGTATTTAGATATTCTTAAAAACTCTTCGCAGTTTTTACTGAATTTGATTACCAATTTGCTTGATTTTGCAAAAATGGATGCAGGCAAAATTACGGCTCATCCTAAAAATTTCGACTTGAAAGGCTTGTTGAAAACCATTCAGCAGACTTTCCAAATGAAGGTAAAAAACAAAGATTTGCAAGTAGATTTTATCATAGATATGCGCCTAGAACACCTGTACTATGGCGATGAAACCCTCATTTACCAGATTTTATTCAACTTATTGGGCAATGCTGATAAATTTACAGAAACGGGGAAAATTGGATTGAAGGTAAAACTTATAGAAAAAGCCGATTTAGAACACGTATTTGAGTTTCAGGTTTTTGATACAGGTATGGGGATTCCTGCCAATAAAGTTGATTTGATTTTCAATAAGTTTACGCAAATTCATGATAAAAATAAAATCAAAGCTCCTGGCACAGGGCTAGGCTTATCTATTTGCAAACAAATTGTAGAGTTTTTAGGAGGCAATATTTGGGCTGAAAGTGTAGAAGGCAAAGGCACAAAAATTTTCTTTACGCTTCGCTTATCGAAAGAACGCAAAGACCTCAAGCCCGTAGAGCCTATAGCTACTGTTGCACCACAAAAAATAGAGGCTAATCCGACCAATCAAGGATTTGATACCCTACAGTTGTTGTTGGTAGAAGACAACGAATTGAACCGCAAATATGCTGGTACGTTGTTGAACAAATGGCAAATAGCCTACGATATTGCAGTAGATGGGGCGGAGGCTGTAGAAAAGGCTTCACAAAAAGTATATGACCTGATTTTGATGGATATTCAAATGCCCGTAATGGACGGTTACGAGGCGACTATCAAGATTATGAATACCGACAATCCCAACTTCAATACGCCTATCATAGCCCTCACGGCCGGCGCCCTCATTTCGCAAAAAGAACGTGCTTTGGAATGTGGTATGAAGGATTTTTTGAGTAAACCATTTACGCCTACGCAATTGAGTAGCGTCATTCAAAAATATGCCAATATTAAGTAAGTTGTTATCGGTAGCGTAGGAAATAACTTGTGTTATAATTGATGTAAAAATTAGAAGAAAAAATGTTTGACACACTAAAAATTTTAGACCATGAATAAGTTTTCGCTATTACTTTTTTTTAGTTTAGTTAGCCTACAATCTTTTGGACAAAGCGATATAGGGCTCAAGTTTGGGATGGATATTGCCAACGTTAGAAATTCAAATGAGAGCGATTTTACGGCATTGCTCAATTTTAATATAGGGGTAATCGCTAAGTTTAAACTAAAAGACAAATTTAAACTCAATACTGAGTTGCTTTTAGCCAATAAAGGATTTAATAGTATCTTAATTCCTACAGGGACAACTGCCACAAATCTGACTTATATCTCTATTCCCATTTTACTTGAACACAACGTATCGAAGAACTTTTATCTTCAGCTTGGTCCCGAATTTAACTATTTGATTAAAGCAAGCATGAAAAATAGCAGCTTTAATGAAAGTGTTGAGGATAATTATAAAAAAATCGACCTTTCTATCGCAAGTGGGCTTGGCTTGAGTCTTTCTAAAACCTTTGTTTTAGAAGCGAGGTATTCATTGGGATTATCGCAAATTAGACAAAACGAAAGTATTTTTGGCTCTTATCAAACAAGGACTTTTCAATTGAACTTGATATATAATTTTAGAAGTCAAGAATAAAACAGTTACAACGATTGTGCTTTATGTAAGCAATTCTGCATGGGAGAAAATGAAAACAGAGATACTCCAAGGAATACTTTTTACGTCAAATCATTCCTTGCATTTCGTCACGACCTTGTTGGTAGCCTAGCATGATGAGGCGTTCGATGTCGTCTTTATCAAACGATTGTATATCAATGTTGAGTGGTTGTTGGGGACGAATAATTTTCAATTTGATGCGTTTTTGTCCTTTGAGTGCACCCGTTTGGGCTTCCGAGCCATCTTCAGGCAAGCATTCATTCCGAAACTCTGCCCATTCTAAATCTGAATTAAGGCATTCATTTACAGCAATATCCATCACTCTGTCAACCAAAGCCAAGAGGTTTCCATAAGGGAAATAGCCTCCATCGAGATATTTGGTATGACAAGCAATACAAATTACTTCATCTGCTCCGTCTTGAATTGCTCTTTTGATGGGGGCAACGTCACGCATACCACCATCTAAAAACGCCATCTTTTTATGCTCGCCAATATTTACCACAGGCATCAAAATCGGAATAGCCGACGATGCCATCACATAATCCAGAAAATGCTCATAGGTGGGGTCGGCATATACGATGTGTCCATTGATAATATCTACAGCCCCTACTTTCAAATTGATTGGGCTTGCCTGTAGGTTTCGTACATCAATTACATCGGTCAGAAGGGTTTTGAGCGGTGTAGTATCAAGCAGGCCTTCAAAATTGCGGCGAATAGCACTCATGCCCAATTCATACGTACCCCTACGTAAGGCAAGGCTTTCGGGGCTTACAATATGGCTTTTCCAAAATTCACATAAATCGAGGGCTGTTTGCTGGAAATCAATCAAACCCATTTCTAACATTTGTTGTCCGAATCGGTTTATTAAATACGAAGCATTCATACTGCCAGCCGATACGCCATAAATGGCATCGGGACGAAAACCCGCTTCAAATACCGCCCTAATCACACCTGTTTGGTAAGCACCCTTGACAGAGCCACCTGCTAAAACCAAAATTTTACTCATACAATTATTGGTAATTTTTATAGTTAAATAGCTGAATATGAATTTATAAACGCTTGTTAAATAGTATAACGCTGTACGGGGTACAGTTGTTTGCTGTAGGTCTTAGAAGCGAAAATACTTTTTTTGTATGATAAAGTTTTATCAACGTACCTGTTATTTTAGGTAAATGAAGTAATTTGCACTCAAATTTTAGAAAAGTGTTGACTCGTTACTGGCAAATGTAAGCACTTCTTGTGTAAACCTTTGTTCGATTATACCCAAGTATCATTAAGTATATCCATGGCATTATCAATTAAAGAAATCCAAGCTCCTATCGCTGCCGAGATGGAAGCTTTTGAAGGCAAGTTTCGGCAATTTATGAAAACCAAAGTCATGCTGCTCGACACAATTATGAACTATATTGTGCAACGCAAAGGCAAGCAGCTTCGACCAATGTTTGTGTTTTTGTCGGCAGGGGTCTATGGTACAATTGGCGAAAAAACGCACCGAGGTGCCGCCCTCATCGAATTGCTGCACACGGCTTCATTGGTACACGACGACGTAGTGGACGACTCTAATTACCGTCGTGGTTTTTTCTCTGTAAATGCTTTATGGAAAAATAAAATCGCTGTATTGGTAGGCGATTATTTGCTCTCGAAAGGCTTATTGCTTTCGGTTGAGCATGAAGATTTTGACTTGTTGAAAATCGTTTCTACAGCCGTAAGAGAAATGTCGGAAGGAGAGCTTTTACAAATTGAAAAAGCCCGAAAATTGGATATTACCGAGGAGGTATATTTTGAAATTATCCGACAAAAAACAGCCGCTTTGATTGCTTCTTGTTGTGCAACAGGCGTAGCCTCGGCTGGGGCAGATGCCGAAACCACCGAAAAAGCACGCCTATTTGGCGAAAAAGTAGGGATTGCTTTCCAAATCAAAGACGACCTATTCGACTATGGTGATGCCGAAATTGGTAAGCCGTTGGGCATCGACATCAAAGAAAAGAAAATGACCTTGCCTTTGATTTATGCCCTCAATCAAGCCAATTGGACAACCAAGCGGAAGATTATCAACATGATAAAAAACGAATCGGAAAATCCTAAAAAAGTAGCAGAAGTAATTGATTTTGTGAAAAATTCGGGAGGATTGCAATATGCTACGCAGGTGATGAAAAATATTGTGCAAGAAGCCCTAAGCATCCTCGAATCATTTCCTAATTCGTCGTATCGCCAGGCCCTTGCAGGGTTGGTAGAATATACTATCGAGCGGAGTAAATAGACTGAAGTCAACAATAAGTATTCTCGTACACAATTGCCGTTGAATTTACATTGGTACAATGCCCGATTTGAACAAAACATATTTATTTAGAATGACGCATATTGAGAATATCTCACATATTCTCCAACATGGTATTACGCATTCGAACTCGATAAATGCAAATCCGGCTTTTGTTCCAATCGGCGACAGCACTTTGATTGCCACACGTAGCCACTTTTTATTGGAAAATGGAAGAAGATTAGGAGAATATATTCCTTTTTATTTCGGTAAAAGAACTCCAATGTTATATGTGATTCAGCATGGTTTTAATATGGTTGCTGCTACCCCAGCAGATAACATTATTTATTGCGTAAGTTCTGTTCAAAAAATTATAGATTTGGGACTAGATTTTATTTTTACGAATGGTCATGCTGTGGATTGCTTTAGTACACAATACTTAGCTACAGATATTCAAAATATTGATGATATACTTGATAAAAATGCTATCAACGCTAAATATTGGAGAGATGACAACGATTTAGATAAAAAACGAAGAAAGGAGGCTGAATTTTTGGTTTTGGGTGATATAGACCCACTCGGTATTTTAGGGTATGTTACCTATAGCGAAAAGGCAAGGCAACGAGTTATTGACTTTGGAGCAGATGCGACAAAAGTAATTGTAAAACCAGAATATTACTTTGAAATATGATACACTACATAGTTGGTAATCTTCTAGAAAGTGAAGCAGAAGCTTTGGTAAATACCGTAAATACCGTTGGTGTAATGGGTAAAGGTATTGCTTTACAGTTTAAAAATAAGTTTCCCGATAATTTTAAGTTGTATGTTAATGCTTGTAAAAATAAAAAACTGAGTATTGGTAAACTATTGGTTACAGAAGAGAAGTCTCTCTTATCTGGACGTAAAATCATCATTAATTTCCCTACAAAAACAGACTGGCGTTTACCATCTGAATATCAATATATAGAAACAGGATTAATCGAACTTACGAAAGTTATTAAGGAAAAAAATATCAAATCAATTGCTATTCCTCCACTTGGTGCGGGCAACGGTGGGTTACATTGGCACAAAGTAAAACTGATTGTAGAAAAACATCTAGCAGATGTAGCCTGCGATATTTATGTTTACGAGCCGAATGCTGTCATTCAAGAAGTAATGAGAAAAGAAAAAGTGAAATTGACACCAGCAAGGGCAATGTTGCTTGCTGTTTTGTATGATTTGGTTCGGAATGGAGAGTTTGTATCAGAGTTTGCCGCAGAAAAAATTGCCTATTTCCTTCAACGGTTTGGTGCAAAAAATATTTTTAAATTGGAATTTCAACCTAATTTTTATGGGCCTTATTCTGGTAAGGTAAAGCACGTTTTATACTATTTGAATGGAAGCTATATCACGGGTTATAGTTCAAAAGACAAAAAACCTTTTGAAGAATTGGGTTTAATCTATGATGCCGTAATCGAAGTCGATCAATTTTTAGATAAACCAGAAAATGTGGCGTATAAAAGTATCGTAGAAAAGACGAAAGTATTTTTAACGGGTTTTTATTCATCGTTTGGATTAGAGTTACTCTCAACGGTTGACTATCTTATTTTAGAAAAGAAAGTCACAACTCAATACGAAATTATCAAAGAGTTGGAAAACTGGAGCGACCGAAAGAAGACCTTATTTACTAATCCAAAATTTGTTGAAATTGTACTAAATAAATACAGCTAACCAATCGCCCTTTTACGCTCCAATATACTGCTTTAGCTACGTTCCTTCGCTTTTGCCAGTTTCCACCAAGGTAAATACGGAAACGCATGATGCTCGTGATGGTACCCAAAGAAATAACAAGTAACAAACGCTATGACGTGATTTTTACGTTGACTTCTAGCTTTGTGTATATCGTCGGCTGGATGCTCGCCTTTATGAGGCTGATACGTACCAAAATAAAACAATTGTAGGGTACTCAAAATGGCTGGAAGTTCCCAAAATAAAATCAAATTCCCCATCGGAAAAACCAGTTTGAGCAAATTGTAGGTAATGGCCATGAGCAAAATTTGCCAGAAAGTAACGTACTCTAAAGCAAATTTGAGATACCAACGCCAAAAAGGCCCATCGTAATAGTCGGGGTCTTGTGCCGATGCCGCATGGCGATGGTGCAAGTGATGCTTGCTACTGAGTTTTTTGTAATTGTTAAAGGCAAAAAGGGTGGCACACAACCAGCCTATCACGTAATTGACCTTGGGTTTGTGTGGAGCTACAACGCCATGAATAGCGTCGTGAGCGGTAATGAATATGCCTGTATAAAGATGCGTTTGCAATAAGATGGCCGCATACACCCAAGGGCTTGTCCAATCAATTGACAAATGTAACCAGTGCCACAAACTTGCACTCCATAGTACTATTATGCTCAGGGCAATCCAAAGGCCTTTATTTCGTAGTATCCATTCCATTGTTTGAGGGTTTTCAAATCACAACAAAGTTGTGGGGATTGCACAAAGAATCTACAAAAAACAGTAGAACTTTTTACAATACTTGTATTTTTGCTATATAAATAACCACAGAATAACCAATTTGTTTTCTTTTTTCAATACATGGCTAAAATAGACAAAGCATTACAAGAGGCAATTTTGGCAATGCCTTTCAATATAAAGGATAAATTATTGCTAAAACTGATTGCCAAAGATGAGATTTTGATAGAACAATTATCGTTTCAGTTGATAGAATCGGAAAATAGCCTACAGACCAGACGCAAGGTTATCGAAGATGCCATTGATGCACTGTATAAAATGCAACCGTTTTCGTCGGGGTATTTGATGATGGATATGCGTTCGATTAACGCACTGATTACAGAACACTATAAAGTAACAAAAGATAAATACGGAGAAATAGAACTGACGCTTAAACTATTACTCGACTGTTTTGAAAAGCAACTGTCTTTTATCGAACAATTCAACCGTAAAACCGAAACACTCTGTGCTTATGTCGCCAAACGAACGGAGGCTATACTCAAAAAAGTGGTAAAAATGCACCCCGACGAGCAGTTTGATTTTTATACAAAACTCAACAACCTACTTACTTTTGTACACCAATATGGCTCAAAATATGAAGCAAAAACCCTTGGATTACCGAAAAATTTTGAAATAATTGAATAAAAACTTTACTAATTCCGTTTTTTCTCCTAGATTGATTGATAAATATCCAAAGATGATTCTTTGAATATAACAGAGGTAATAGACATCCAAATGAAGCCAGAAATTATTCCAAGCTATTTCTTGAAATCAAAAGAAATTTATATCATTCACGTAGATTTGGATGGTTTTATTACTTATGCGTCGCCTCATTTCTTAGAAAAATTCAACTTTTTAAGTGACAATATCGTCGGCTTGAGTAGTATAGAAACCGTGTATAAAGAAGACCGCTCTAAATGCCATCAAACGGTATTAGCGTGCTTTGCACAGCCCGAAACGCCCATCGGGGTCGTGTTGCGGAAGCCTTATTATGACAATAGTTTTATCTGGACTCAATGGGAGTTTACATTACAACTAGATGAAAACCGCCAACCAGACCATATCGTGTGCATGGGCTATGACATTACCCACGCCGAAGAACTCAGCAAGCAAGCTATTGCTATGCTCGATATGCTGATTGAGAATGAAGAAAAATACCGAGATTTGTTTGAACTTTCGCCCGTAGGCATTGCCCTTACCTCGGAAGATGGAAAATTTATAGAAGTAAACGAAGCGATGTCGATCATGACGGGTTACTCGCAAAACGAACTACTGAGTCGCACCTACTGGGATTTAACGCCCACATGGTACAACGAAATGGAGAAGAAAAAACTGGAGAGCTTGGGTAAAACGGGTGTTTATGGCCCTTATGAAAAAGAATATATTGCTCATGATGGTACACTGATTCCTGTATTGCTTCATGGGCGTATTTTTTACAATAAATTGAAAAGACCTTTTGTGTGGTCGATTATTCAGGATATGCGTGCTATCAAACAAAAAGAGGCGATTATCCTCGAACAAAATAAGGCCTTCAAAGATATTGCTTTTACTCAATCGCATATTATTAGGCATCCCTTAACTAATATCATGGGTCTGCTGTCGTTGATTGATGAAAAAGATGTGCCAGACCACGTAAAGAACATCCTGAACCTGATGCAAGAGAGTGCCAATCAACTCGACCAAGTAATCAAAGAGGTGGTAGATAAAACAGTAAAAATAACACTTTAGCATCAACTCATGGTTGGTTTTTACCCATCAATTGGATGCCTACGCTACAAGACAAACATTTTTTTTGCTGACAATACGCCTGCTCCCATTGCAAAACCCCTTGCGAATCGAAGGCACTTGTAATAGCCATACCGAGCATTTCCCAACGCCTCAATACCACATTTTCTTCGGCTGGAAGACTTTCTAATACCCCCAAGGCTTGTTGTAATAACCATGCTTCTTGCCGATGTGTGCTGTAGGCAACCATCAGTGGTACAGCCGTATTGATGAGTAAATTACTCAACGCACTACTGCCAAGCATGGCTGTACGCTGATGCTTTCGCCCAAACATATAATGCTCTTGCCAATAGGCGGAGGGCTGTATTTTGAGCTTGGTATAATGCCCAATCAAGGCATCTGGATACACCAACCAAGCAAAAAGTTGGGTCTGCTGTTGGAGCAACGATGCCAACTGAGCGATTCTGACAGTAGGGAAATTGGCTGGACGTAAGCGTAAAAATTTCCACTCGTGCAGGGCTATTACCTGTGAAGGAAGTTGATATTTTGTTGTTAGAAAATGGTATTCTTGTTGTAAATGAGCCTGATAGTCGTCGAGCGGAGGCGAATCTAAAAAGCCTGCCATGCCAAATAAAAGGGCTTCTATTTGTAAAATATTGTTGCGGTGCTTCTGAATTACTTTCAACGGTAAATGTCTCGCCAATCGCTCGAATGGCTCGGCATTGAGGTGAAACCCAAAATTGCGTGCCAATAATCTATAGGCTACCGTTTCCCAGTCGTGTTCTTGTGCTTCCCAAATCGCTAATACCTGTTGGGCTTTGCGTTCTAGGCGTTGCATCAGGGCTTGGTCGAGCATTTGGCGTTTGTAAATGTTGTCGATACTGGCAAAATGGGCTTTGCAGGGCATCGGATGCGTACTTTGGTAGAGGTTTTCGTAAGTTTTCCATAGCGTTGGGGCAACAATCGGTGCTAGTACCAAGGTTGGTATCAATGTGCCATCGCTGCGATGTACCTCTTGGTCGTGCAGCCATACTACGTGTAAAATTACATTTTCGTAAGCTTCGTCTTGTTGGTGGGCATGGGCTTTCCAATCAGACGATTTGATATGGATTTCTACGCTGCCTATCCATTCCAATGCACCAATCATAAGCCTCGCTTGCTGAAAATCAGCCCCTGCATGAATATTGGCGTACCCTATTTGTAGCACTTGAATGGGTTCTTGTTGGGTAGTAAACAGCGAACGAGTGTTAAAGTGCTGAAATTGCCATATATAGTGTAAAAAAGCTTCTTGCATTATTCTAAGATTCAAGGTGTAATTTTAGACGAATCTAAAGGCTAAAAGTCACATACTTTTTGAGAAATAATATTTTCCTTATAACATTGTGAAAAAACATCTTCACAGTAACAAACTGTCTTATGCAAAATACTACATTGTTGTCTATTGCCAAACGCCTACAGGCACTTGCCCAAGCGGGTTTGTACTACGCCCAAGAAAAACCCTACGACCGTGAACGCTACGAAGAAATATCGGCCATCAGTGTGCAAATCCTTGCCGAATTGTCGGAGCAGCCTATCGAGGGTATTGCTTTGTCGTTTGCGAGCGAGCGAGATGGCTATCAAACGCCTAAAGTTGATATTCGTTCAGTAATTTTCAACGAAGAAGGAAAAATTTTAATGGTCAAAGAGACGGTCGATGGCCGCTGGTCGTTGCCGGGTGGCTGGGCCGATGTGGGCTATTCGCCTTTAGAAGTAGCCGAAAAAGAGGCTTGGGAAGAAACAGGCTTGAAAGTAAAAGCCACAAAATTGATTGGTGTTTTTGATAAAAAATGGCATCCGCATCCGCCTGAGCCTTGGTATGTGTATAAGATTTTTGTTTACTGCGAACCAGTAGGAGGACATTTGGCGGCTCATACCCAAGAAACCTCGGCTGTTGCTTATTTTGGACTCGACGAACTGCCACCGCTTTCTGAAGTACGTATTACAAAAAATCAAATTGAAATCATGTTTGATTATTATGCTAATCCCGACAAACCTGCATATTTTGATTAGGAATAGCACTTTAAGAAAGGCTTTATTTTTGATAAAAAAGCCTTTCTTGAAGATGAACGAGGCTTTTCGGATAAAGGATTTTACCCTTAAATTTTTAAGAAAATCTTTTTCTTGTAAAAAATATACAATAAAATCAGTTGTACAAGGGTAACGGAACAGGCCACAAATACTGGTTGCCAATGGCTTGGTGCGTATAAAATAAGCCCGCCAAAAAGGAAGTTGGCTGTGTGGGCAAAGTTGACTACACCTTCCGATGCCATGTAAATCAGAATGGAGTTTGTGCCTATCCAAATAAAGGGTAATGCCCATTTTTGCCATTGCCAAACGTCAATAATGACGTAAAAGACCACAAAAAATAGGATAGAAAAACCGCCTACGAAACACACAAAGGAACTTGTCCAAAGGCGTTTGTTGATAGGGAACGCCATGTCCCAAAGTAAGCCAATGCCAATCAATACCAAAGCGGCGACCATCATCATCAATACTTTTCGATAGACTGAAAATTCTCCTTCTTTTTTCAAAAAAGTAGCGGTAAAAACGCCCAACATGGCTGTGCCAATGGCCGGCAGGGTTGAAAGCAATCCTTCGGGGTCATAGACAATACTGTGCAATCGGCCCGGTAATAAAATGCGGTCGATGTACGATGACAACGAGCCTTCTTTGGTCAAAACACCTGCCCCAAAACCGGGTACTGGCACAAGAGTCATGAGCAACCAATAAGAAATAAGGATAAATACAAAAAAGTATATTTGCTTTAATGTACTGGTATTCAAAAAGATAATTCCTGCAAAAAACCAAGCTAAACCAATTCTGCCCAAAACACTGGCGATGCGTGTGTGTTCGTAGCCATTCCATTTGAACAAACCATTCACAATACAGCCCAGTAAAAGCAGGATGAGCGTTCGGCGTAACATGGATTTGTACAATGGTATTTTTACAGTAGTTGGCAACAAATGTGGACTATCGACGAAGGCTTCGTTCATCTTTTTTTGCATCGAAAAAGGCATCGACATTCCTGCAATAAAAAGGAATAGCGGGAAAATCATATCGTAAAAAGTGATGCCATTCCAAGCGGTATGATGCAGTTGTTCCGACATCCATTCAAAAGCTGGAATGTGCGTTGCCTCTGCCAACGCATGAACGATATGCTCGCCACTCATAATCCAAAACATATCGAAACCTCGCAAGGCATCTAAGGAGACAAGTCTTTTGTCTTTCATAGTAATGTTGAGTTTGGGAGTGATGAAATTGTGAATGAATGAGTTAGTGAATTGTGAGTTGGCGAATTGTGAGTTAGTGAATTAAAGTATTTATTTTGTTTTGATTAAGGTAAAACATGAGTAATTGAAAAACAAAACATTAATTCACAATTCTTCATTGTTACTTAGTAAAAAAGAATTACTCATGCACAATTCACTAACTCGCTCATTCACAACTCACAATTAACTAACTCACAACTCCTTTCTATACTTCTGATACATCTTCAAAGCAACTTGGTGACTGTTGCCTTTGGTTGTTGTTGGGAAGTTCTTTTGGCTTGTTACCCATTTCCATTCCCAAGTACGGATGTTTTCATCGAAAGTTTTTAAATCTGGCTCACGGTTTGAAGCCAACGCTTGGTTGAGTTCTACAAAAAACTGTTCCCATCTTGGTTTATAAAAATCGTTCAACAAACCACTCCATTGGCGATTGGCGTACTCGTGAAGCGGGCTATTGGCATCGCCCCAAAGCGTAATAAGGTCACGAGCGTTTTGTTCGTACAAGGCTTTTTCGGCTGGCGTACTGCCCCAACTTCTTGCCGAGCTAATCCACGGGCCAAGCATAAAATCTTTGCGAGTAGCCAACAATTCATCCATATCGGCAATCAAATCAAGAAAAGCCTGAGCGTCTTTTTTGAACTGCACAGCGTCTTTAGCTTTGAATGAATTTTTCCATTTTTTCTGTAAAATAAGGGCATGATTTGCCAATACTTGTCTGGTTATATCAACCAAATCGTACTGAAAACCATCCGAATCAATGCCTTTTTTAGATGCTTCTACGAACAAATCCCAAGCAGGAAGCAAGTCTTTTGGTTTGTAGTTGAGCTTGGTTCTTGTCCAAATCGTTGTAGAATCAAACGTAGGGCGACCCGTCACAATTGATTCAGCACCATCACGAATATCCTTGCCATTGTATGCCGTTTGACGCAATACTTGCCAAGCTTCTACCAAGGATTTATCATCGGTTTTATAACGATTTTTAGCATATTTTACCAACCATTCGTTCAAGTCGATTGGCGTAGTTTGCCAAGTATGTTGCATCATCAATTCATAAATCACAGGGTTTTGTTCGATGGCTTCCATCGTTAAACCGATTCCTTGTAAATTTTTAGAATTAGGGTCGTTTAAAGCCAAGGCTGGGCCACTGGCTACGCCGTCCATTCTACCAAAAAGATTGACATTTCCTCCGAAATTATTCAACATATTCCAAATCCACGGTTTGCCATAAAAAGCATCAGTACGTTTCCAAACAGGCTCAATTTCGGTTGCCAAATCCAACAACAACATTTTATCATTCGGAACAGCATTGAGTAAAGCTTCAATTTGTGGAGCTTTCCAAAATTTTCTATCACTGTAAAACAACCAACCTTGCATCACCCAAACGGCATCGGAGTCGGCCTGACGCATTCCTTCGTAAATTCTGGCACTGAGTTTTGAAAGAAAAGCAGGTTCGTCGGTTGGTGGTTCGTTTTCGTTGAAAGTATCGGCCGAATACAAATGGTCTGAACCAAAAAGTTTGGTTTGTTTATTGATAAATTTTTTGCCCAATTCGGCAAAAAGCGGGTCTTCTGAATCTAAAATATAAGTATCGCCAAAACCGTTTGTCCAGTTGGTTGCTTTGAGTTTGGCATTCGGATATTTCTTTTTAAAAGCCGCTGGTACGTGTCCTGTAAAGGCAGGCAACACAGGTTTCATGCCCAAAGCACGTTCTCTTTGCAAGATTTTTACCTGTAAATCTTTATGCGATTTCATCCAACTCACAGGCAATGGACCGCCCCAACCATCAAGATTTCCCATCCAAAACCAAGAGAAATACGCTGGACCACTGAAAAAATCTTTCAAATCATTGTCAGAAAAGCCCATTTCGTTATAGACTTCACGCCAAGTATATTCTTCGCCCGTAATTGCCAAAGGCATATTGATGCCGTGCATGGCCATCCAGTCGATTTCTTTTTGCCATCTTTCCCAATTCCACCACGACATACTGTAATTGAACGTACAATAATTGAGGTAATAGCGGTATTGGTAAGGCGTTTTCTTTGTAATTTTTGTAGGTAATTGAGGTAATCTGGCGGGCAAATCAAGGTTTGTGCCGTTCCAAGTAATTTGGCAATGACAATATTCAGTGAGGTAATAGTACAAGGCAGAAGCCACCGCAACACCGTTGTTTCCTCTTAATATTACTTTTTGATTTTTTGTTTCTATTTCAAAAACATCTTTAGGCGTATTATTATCAAGCGATTCTACGAGGAAAGACTTAGCCTTTGAAGGAATCACCCTACCAATCAGCGCCAAAGCTTCGGGTTTGTTGAGTTGTGCCACTGCATCTTGGGCAACCAGTAAGAAGGCGAAAAATGCCAAAACAAAGTAAAAATAATGCGACAATCGGGTCATAAGTATATGGTTTTTTGAGTTGTGAATGGGCGATTGAGTGATTGAGTGACAATATAGCAACATCGTACTATTTACACAAAAGGAAAAAATCACTCAATCACTCAATCATTCATTCACTAATTCGGATAGCCAGGGTTCTGTTTCAAATTCGGATTAAGTTGGAACGCACTTCTTGGAATCGGGAAAATTCGGCGATATTTGTCGGCATTGGTTTTATAGCCCCATTTTCCTTCGTATTTTCCAAAACGAATCATATCGTTTCTATGCCATCCTTCAAAGGCAAATTCTCTACTTCTTTCGGCATAAAGGAACTCCAAATCTACGCTGGTAAGTGCCGCAGCGGTAGTTCTTTGTGAGCGAACTTGGTTTACTAACGAAACGGCTGTACTACCCAACGTAGCTGCTCCACCCCTAACAATTGCCTCCGCTTTCATCAAAAGAATATCTGAGTAACGAAATACTGGAATATCGTTGTTTTGATTTCTATTTAATGACGTAGCATCAGGATAAAACTTGATATTGCGGTAGCCCATGTTCCAAGCTACTTCGTCGTTTCCGGCATCAAACGCTGCTACATCCTGACGTAAAACCACATCGGGGGTTAAATTTACTTGATAAACTTTCTTTTCATTGGGGTCGCTGCCCTTATAATATTGGTCATAACCGATATTTGTAGTACTAACTGTTACAGGAGTTCCATTGCTGTAATACTGTAAACCTGTGAGCCATTGACCATTTCTGATGTCGTTGGGGTCATTGAAGTTTGCATAAAACTCAGGCAATGTACTAGCCGAACCACTTGGTGTAAATGGCAAATTAAATTGCGCTCTGGCACTTCTAGGTACTTGATAACGAGAATGAATATTCACCGAACGGAAAGGAAATGAATTAGTCATCGCAGGGTCATAAGGAATAGCAAAGATAAATTCCTTCATTTGTGGCCCGTTGTCTGGATAAAACATTTTTAAATAAGAAGTTCTTGGCTCAATTGCATACAAGCCCGAACTAATAACTTTATCACAAGCGGCAATACAATCGTCATAACGTTTTGTACCTGTATATTCTTCGGCATTTAAGTACATTTTTGCTAAAAGTGCATAAGCTGTCCATTTGTTAGGGCGACCGTACATAGACGTACCCGAAGCGTCGCTAAGGTAAGGAATAGCAGCTTTGAGTTCTTTTTCTACGAAATTGAAAACTTCTGCTCTTGGCGTATTCGTTTTGGGAGCAAAGTCGCCATATAAAGTATCGAGCGGTACATTTCCGTAATTATCTAACATCATGAAATAGGCTAATGCTCTTACGGTTTTGATTTCGGCCAAATTGGTATTTTTAGCAGCACCTGTGGGCATGGTTGTATTCAAAATATTGAGTGTTTGGTTAGAAACCCCAATAATCGTTGAGAGCCAATACCAGTTACCATTGAGGTAGCCGTTGTCTTGTGTCCAAGTATGGTAGTGCATGGTTTGGTTTTGTCCACCATCAAACCAGTTACCACCTCTGGCAGGCATGATACTTTCGTCGGTACTAAATGATTGTTGTTGGAAGTATTCTACGGCATAATTCCCACGTAGGGCTACATACACAGGCCCTGATGCCGAAACAAATTGCTCGCTGTTAGATGGGAACACATCGGGTGTTAGTTCTGTCGTAATCGGAACTTTTAAATCGTGACAGGAGAACAACACGCTTGAAAGCAATGTTGAAAGGAGTATATATAAATATGATTTTTTCATGATTTCAACTGTTTAAGAATTAAAATGAAACATTAAGACCTAACAAGAATGTACGGGTTTTTGGATAGAAGTTGTTGTAGTCAACTCCTGGGGCAATACCACCTTGGTTTACTTCTGGGTCAACGCCTGTGTATTTTGTAATGACAAAAAGGTTGTTTACAGAAGTATAAATTCTGAGGTTTTTAATGAGTGAACCAAGTCTTTTGAAGTTATAAGCCAACGTAGCGTTGTCTAAACGGATATAGCTTCCGTCTTCAATAAAACGTGATGAGTAGAAATAGGCATTATAGTCAGCCGTCGATTCGTTGGCAGCATCAACCAAAATATTAGCATATTGGGCTGTGTTTGGTCTGAATAAATCGGCACGAGTGGCATTGAAAATTTTGTTACCAAATACACCTCTAATAAAGATGTTCAAGTCGAAATTGCCATAAGTGAAGGTGTTGTTCCAGCCTAATAAAAGTTTAGGTTGTGCACTGCCAAGATAATGATAATCTTTACCATTGGTTGGCGTAGTCGTCAACGAACCATCTGCACTTACAAATTGTGATACACCTGCGGCGTTTTTACCTGCATATTCCAATGTAAAGAATTGTCCGAGTGGTCTGCCTGATTTAAGGATTTGCAAAGAACGCCCCGACTGTCCGCCACCTTCTGGATAAGACAAAAGTGTAGAGTCACCACCAGCAAAAAGTGGGTTAGTCAAGCTCGTAATAGTGTTGCTGTTATGAGCAAGATTCAAAGTGGAATTCCAAGTGAACGATTTGCTATTCAGTAATTTAGCGTTCAATGTTAGCTCTATACCTTTGTTGTTGATGCTTCCACCATTGGCAACAATGCTACCAGCAGGTACAAGGATTGGGTCAACGCTGTAAGAGTAAATCATGCCTGTGGTATTTTTCTCATACAATTCCAACGAGCCGCTTAATTTGTTGTTGGCTACAGTAAAGTCTAAACCAATATTGGTTGTAGCGGTTTTTTCCCATTTCAAATCAGGGTTAGCTGCTTTGGTTGGGCCGTTGGCAGAAACCAATGAGCCATTGTAATAGTATGTTCCTAAAGCACCCGAAATAAACTGAGAAGTATAAGCATTAAAGCCCGAAGCGTTACCCGTAACACCATAACTAGCTCTTAGTTTCAAGTCGTTGAAAATGCTTTGTCCATCCATAAAGCTTTCTTGGCTGAGTCTCCAAGCCAAACCTACCGATGGGAAATAACCCCATTGGTTATTAGCACCAAATACCGAGCTACCATCTCTTCTGATAGAGGCTTGCAAGAGGTATTTGTTTTTGAAATTATAATTCAAACGGGCAAAATCTGAAATCAACTGTGTTTCTTGGTAAACGCCATCTGGTCCAAAGCTAATTTGATACCCTGAAATACTGTAAGGGTTACTCAATGCCAAGTTGTTGTAACCAATGTTATCAACTGGCATATTGCTGGTTGTTACTTGGAATCCTTCGCCAATTTTGTTGTTTTGCCAAGAATAACCCAATACGGCATTGATGGTGTGGTCGCCAAATGTCTTATTCCAAGTCAAATATGTTTCTAAAATTTTATTGGTATTTTGGTATGAACTTCTGCTGGCTTGTCCGTTTTTACCAAATACTTGTGTGTTATGAAAACCAAAACCGGGGTCTGGGTTGTCATACATATTGTTGTAAGTGGTAGTATAATACTTGTTGTAATACGAGCCTTGCAACGAATTGGCGTTCATATACGAAAGGTTCAAGTTATAAGTCAAGCCAAAAGGCAACTGTAGTTCAGCTTTCAATGCACCAATCAAGTTGTTGTATTTGGTATCCATTTGGCTATTGTTAATCATAGCTACTGGGTTGTAGTAGTTCTGATTTTGCAAATTTTCAAAATAGCTGCCATCGGTGTTGGTAATAGGAGATACAGGTAAATATATAGCAGACTGGAGCAATACCGAGTTACGGTAAGGAATATCTTGTGCGTCGCTTGTAGAGTTGGTAATAGAGAAGCCTAATTTTAGTTTGTCTTTCAAGGCATATTGCTCTACCGACAAACGGGCAATGACTCTTTCCAAAGAGCTATTCAACAAAATACCGTCTTTTTTTACGTAGTTTAAGCTAACGCTATAATTGCTATGCTCGCCTCCGCCGCTCACAGATACGTTGTGGTTGGTAGAAATAGCCGTTTCTTTCTGAATAGCCGATTGCCAATCGGTATTAGCGCCTTTGTCGTCGGTAACGGTAGATAAACTAAGATTAATTTTTTTCAAAAAGTTTTTCAATTGGTCGGCGTTCATCATATTCAAACGACTCGATACTTTTTCAAAGCCTACAAATGCACTATAAGATACCTGCATTTGTCCGTTTTTACCTTTCTTGGTTGTCACCATAATTACGCCATTGGCAGCACGGTTTCCATAAATCGCTGTGGCAGCGGCATCTTTCAAGATGTCGATAGAGGCGATGTCGTCGGGGGCAATGGTCGAAATATCGGCTCCCGGAATACCATCAATTACATAAAATGGTCCTTGCGAACTGTTCAAGGTTGAAGCACCTCTCAAGATTACTGCCGCAGGTTTGTTGGGGTCGCCACTGGCTGTGATGTTTAGGCCTGGCACTTTACCTTGCAACAATTGCCCCACGTCTGTGATAGCCCCTTTGTTGAGTTCTTCGGTTTTAATGGTACTTACCGCACTCGAAAGGTTTTTACGAGATTGACTACCATAACCTACCACCGCTACCTCGGCAATGGTGGTGGCAACTTCCTGTAAGCTAATAGTGATATAGGTTTGTGTCCCTACAAGTACTTCTTTTGCTTTAAAGCCAATATAAGAAAAAACAAGGGTTTCGTTTTTGGTTGCAGCCAAGGTAAATTCGCCATTGCTATCGGTGGTTGTGCCTCGGTTGGTGCCTTTTACGCTGATGTTTACGCCTACCAAAGGCTTGCCATCGACAGAAGAGGTTACTTTTCCTTTAACGGTTTGTAAAAGTATTTCAATAGGAAGTTCTAGTTTAGGATTAACTTTTTTGGGTTTTATTACAATGGTTTTTTCAACAATGGCGTATTCTAATAACTGGTTTTCAAAGCACGTTTCGAGTACTTCCTCCAGTTTGGCATTTTTTAGATTTACACTCACTTTGTCGGTTTTGTCTAAAAGCTCGGTTTTGTACCAAAAAGTGTATTCACTTTGCTTTTCGATTTCTTTGAAAACTTTATTCATCGAAACGTTTTTAAAATTCAAAGTAAATCGCTGTGAAAAACTGGTAGCACTTACCTGCATGAGCACCGATAACGATAAAATAAAGGTTAGTTTCATGACCCTGAAGAATTTAGTGGATGGTTTTAATCCACGACAGGAAGCCGAAATGCACGGCAAGCCCAGCCTAATTTGGAAAATAGGATTGTGATTCATACTTTTGTTGGGGGTTTTGAATAAAATACTACGACAAATTGTTTTAATCAAACACCGACTTCGAGCGAAAACGCTGCAACGTTTTCGCTTTTTTCGTTGTTTAATGCCTTGGTAGTGGAATAAGTGCCACTTGCACTGAAAAAAGTAATGTTATATGTACGTTTTTGCTTTAAGCTTTTCTACTTCGGATGCTGATTTTGTAAGTGATTTAGGTAAACTTCTTTGCTCAACCTTTCCTCATTTTTTTAATGAATAAATTGCTTATTTACAACTTGTTCATGTAAGGTGTTGCGGTGGACATAGACGTTGCGGTGCAACGTTTCTACGGGGTGGTAAATCATTCAATTACAATCACCTTGCCTTCTATTTTAAATTGTATTTGACTCATAGATAAAATTTTCAAAACATTCGAGAGGTTGGTGTTGCGTGGCAATCGCCCTGTAAAATGCTCGTCTGGAATTTTACCAATGTACTGTACATCAACATCATACCACCGTTCTAACTGTCGCATGATGGTTTCTAAACTGGTATTGTTAAACTGAAAATATCCATCTTTCCAAGCCAATTCTTCGGCTATATCGGCATCGTTTACTGTTCTAAAAACGCCATTGTCAAATCCTACCTTGGCTTGTTGGTTGGGTTCTAATACCATCGAGCGATTGTCTTTGGTAATTTTTACCGAACCTTCAATAAGCGTAGTTTTGATAAATTTTTCGTTGGGATAAGCCATCACATTGAAATGTGTACCCAGTACCAACACTTCTTGTTTGTCGGCAATAACCTTAAATGGCTTTTTCGGATTTTTGGCTACTTCAAAATACACCTCGCCAGTCATTTCAACCCGCCGCTCATTACCCACAAATACCAACGGAAAACGCAAGCTTGAAGCAGCATTGAGCCATACTTTTGTGCCATCCGATAATACCACTTGATATTGCCCTCCTTTGGGCGTTTTGACGGTATTATACATGGGTTTGGCATTTGATGCCTGTGCCGTTTCATAAAGCAACTGCCCGTTGGCTGGCTTTACAATGTTGGTTGACCCTTGCGTGCTGAGTGTACCATTTTTCGAGTTATCTAAAACAACCTCAGAGCCGTCGTCGAGGGTTAAAATTGCCTTGTTGGTACCAGGAGCAATGTCGTTTTTCTCAAATTCTTTGACTTGAACCAATCGCTGTTCGGTTCTTTCTCCAACCGTGCGGTACTGAAACCAAGCAAACAAGCTCGCCAATACAACCACTGCCACCGAAGCCGCCACTCTAAAATTGGCTTGCCAGAAAGGCAGGGGGCTTTCATCGGTATCGCCGTTCGATTCTTCTGAGGTGCTTCCAAAAACAGTCGTCAAAATGCGTTGCGACATCTCTTCGGGCATAGTTGTACCGCTTTCGTAGCGTTGCCACGAATGTTGTAGTACTGTTTCCAACGCTTGTTCAGAGGCTACATCTGCCCATTGCATGAGTTCGTCGAGTTCGGCCTCCGTACAAGTATTATTGAAATATTTTTCAACCAATAAGGTGATTCTTTCTGAAGGCATATCACATCAATGGAATACCATTCTCTTTAAAATTTGATGATGTCTCGCCAACGAGTAAAGCGGTTGACAACGCTTTTTGGCTGATGACTACATAGAAGACAACGCTGCAAAGCGATAGGACTAGTCGGAATTAAATTTTTTTAATTATTTTTTCATCGTGAGCCAAAAAATATAAAATAGCGATAACACCGCTTGGTATTTGAGCTTATGCTTGATGGTGCTGAGGGCTTGAATGAGGTGATTTTTTACGGTATTGGGCGATAGGCTCAACAGTTGGGCTATTTCTTCGTGCTTGAGGTGTTGCTCTCGACTGAGTTTGAAGATTAGTTTTTGTTGCGGAGGCAAGCTTTCGATGATTTGTTCTAGGAGCTTTTGTGTTTCGTCAAACTGAATTAATTGTTCGGTTGAATCAATGTCAATCTCTTGACTATTCATGTATTCGGTGTAAAAAAGTGTTTGGCGAGCTATTGTTTTGAAGGCATTAATGGCTTGGTTTTTTGCCATACGAAACAGGTACGCATCAAATTGCATGATGTTGACAAGTTCTGCTTTATCTTTCCAAAGTTTGAGAAAAATTTCTTGAATAATGTCTTCCGTAATTTCTGGCGAATTGGTGAGCCGCAATAAATAGCCAAAAAGCTTATTTTTATGCTGATGAAAAAGAATACTGAATGCTTTTTCACTGCCAGAAGAAGCAAGCATTAATAATTCTTTCTCGTCATATAAAAAGTTAGTAGCCATTTACTCAATCAAATTTTATACGCTATAAATCCAATATAGGGATTAAATCTACTGAAAAAATTTAAAAAAACATAGTTTTTATTTGGTTTCAAAACCATCATGCCAAAATAGCATGATGATTTTTGTGTATGGTCGGTAAAATAATGCCGATTGTAGTATTTTTTCAATCTTAGTAGATTCCAAGTTGTATGAGAAAGCCCTATTCGTATTTTAAAGCCATAACCGTATCTTTTTTGAAATAGCGTTTTACCGTTACGTTCAAGCTACCTTGAGGCTTTACTAGGGTGTTGTTGGGACTCACTTTGTCCCAAAAATCTGTTTTTTCACCTGTCAAGTCTATCACTCTCTTTTCGGCGGTCGAGTCGTTGACAACTTTGGTAATTTCTAGTAAAAAGTGGATGTTATCTTGCGTAATAACATTGGCCCATTTTTTTGTAATTTTACCTTCCCAAACCATTTCTTTGATGTCGTCTGCACCAGTAAATGTACGAGCTTGGTTGTTTTTATCCATGACATAATCAACGCCATAAGCCACCAGTACAATCAGAAATGCCAAGGGTGCAAGCTTGCCACTCAGGGGGTTACGTTCGGGGCGAGCCGTAGATGCACTATCATTGCCTAATAAATTACCGATAAGAGGCATTTTTAATTTCTGACGGGGCGGACGGCGGCGATAAGGGGTTTGTTCCATGATTATCAATAACTTATGTATGATTATTTATATAAAAAACCTGTAAAGATTGTCAAAATTAATACTTAAATACAATATTAATTACAACGAAATTGTTTTTAAAAGGTTGTAATGAACTAAATTTGTAAGTATTTAATTTTAAATAAGCAAAGAGTTTGGTCATAACACTGCCCAATTGTCAAGCAAACTCTCTTTTGCTGAACTTCTAAAGATTAACGACACAGAGCAAATGATAAATTATTTAACCAAGGCAATCACTGCTTTTTTTGGAACAAAGTCGGAGCGTGATATTAAAGAATTGTTGCCTATTGTTGAAAACATCAACAAAGTATATGCCACTTTACAAGGTCTCACCGACGACGAGCTGCGTCAGCAATCGGCCAATCTCAAAGCCCTTATCCAAGAGCGTTTGGCGAAAGTAGATGCCGACATCTCAGACCTGAAAATGGAGGTGGAAGCCAACCCCGATATGTCGGTTGATGCCAAAGAAAATATTTTTAACGAAATAGATAAACTTCGCCTCGAACGCAACAAACAATTGGAGGTGATACTCATGGACATCCTGCCACAGGCTTTTGCCCTTGTGAAAGAAACAGCCAGACGTTTTACGGAAAATAAAAAATTGGAAGTAACGGCTACCGTTCATGATAAATTTATCGCTGCTAAAAAGAAAAACGTCGAAATTGTAGGCGATACCGCTATCTGGCATAACCGCTGGATTGCCGCTGGCAACGAGATTGAGTGGAACATGGTGCACTACGACGTGCAGTTGATTGGGGGCGTGGTGTTGCACCAAGGTAAAATTGCCGAAATGGCTACGGGTGAAGGGAAAACCTTGGTTTCGACCTTGCCTGCGTTTTTGAATGCCCTTGCTGGCGAAGGAGTACACATCGTAACGGTAAACGACTACCTTGCCAAACGTGACTCTGAATGGAACGCTCCTTTGTTTGAATTTCATGGCATTACCGTCGATTGTATCGACAAGCACGAGCCTAATACAGAAGAACGCCGAGCGGCTTACCAAGCTGATATTACTTACGGAACAAACAATGAGTTTGGCTTCGATTACCTACGTGACAACATGGCTCGTAGCCCCGAAGAACAAGTACAACGCAAGCACCATTTTGCGATGGTCGATGAGGTTGACTCGGTGTTGATTGACGATGCCCGTACTCCTTTGATTATCAGTGGACCAATGGCAAGAGGCAACGAACAAGACTATGAGATGTTCAATCCTTTGGTGGCTCGTTTGGTAGAAAGACAAAAGCAAATTGTACAAGCCCAGTTGGTCGATGCGAAAAAGTTGATTTCAGCGGGTAATAAAAAAGACGGTGGCTTGGCTTTGTTCCGTGCTTTTAGAGGTTTACCTAAAAATCGTCCTTTGATTAAGTTTTTAGGTGAAACAGGTAACAAGCAAATTTTGCAAGAAACCGAATCGATTTATTTGGCGGAAAACCAAAAATTGATGCCCGAAGCCGACGCTCCTTTGATGTTTACCATCGAAGAGAAAAACAACCAAGTAGAAATGACGGAAAAAGGGCTTGAGTTTATGGCTCGTATGGTAGAAGATGCCAATTTCTTCGTTATTCCTGATTTATCGGTTGATTTGAATACCATCGAAAAAGATGCGTCGCTCAACGAACACGAGCGTTTGGTGAAAAAAGAGGCTATTATCAAAGATTTTGCCGCTAAAACCCAACGTATCCACACCGTAAACCAGTTGCTCAAGGCTTATGCTTTGTTTGAAAAAGATACTGAATACATCATCGACGAAGGCAAAGTAAAAATTGTAGATGAGCAAACGGGTCGTATCATGGATGGCCGCAGGTATTCAGACGGTTTGCACCAAGCGATTGAAGCAAAAGAAAATGTGAATATCGAAGATGCTACGCAAACGTATGCTACGATTACGCTTCAAAACTACTTCCGTATGTACCACAAGCTTTGTGGGATGACGGGTACTGCCGAAACCGAAGCAGGGGAGTTTTGGACAATCTACAAACTTGATGTTGTGACCATTCCGACCAATAGAAAGATTTCTCGTACCGACCACGAAGATAAAGTTTACAAAACGATTCGTGAAAAATACAATGCCGTAGCACAAGAAATTCAAGAAATGGTAGAGGCGGGTCGCCCAGTGTTGGTGGGTACAACTTCGGTAGAAAACTCCGAATTGTTGAGCCGCTTATTGACTATCCGCAAAATTAGCCATAACGTACTCAACGCCAAACACCACGCCCGTGAAGCCGACATTATTGCCGAAGCAGGACAGTCGGGTAAGGTGACAATTGCGACCAACATGGCTGGTCGTGGTACAGATATTAAGCTATCGCCAGAGGCAAAAACAGCAGGTGGCTTGGCCATTGTTGGTACAGAACGCCACGAATCACGTCGGGTGGACCGCCAGTTGCGTGGGCGTTCGGGTCGCCAGGGAGATGTGGGTTCTTCGCAATTCTTCTTGTCGCTCGAAGACGATTTGATGCGTAAGTTTGGTTCCGACCGTATCGCTAAGGTAATGGACAGGCTGGGCATGGAAGAAGGCGAGGTGATTCAGCACTCCATGATTACGTCGTCGGTAGAAAGAGCACAAAAGAAAGTAGAAGAAAACAACTTTGGTATTCGTAAGCGTTTGTTGGAATACGACGATGTAATGAACTACCAAAGAAATGCTATTTATAAGCGTCGCCAAAATGCCCTTTTTGGAGAACGTCTTTCCTTGGACATTGCCAATACCTTGTATGATGTATGTGCCGATATTATTCAAAACAATGTATTGTTTGAAGAAATCGAATTGCGTTGTATCGAAATTTTAGGCATCGAACCGCCGTTTAAATCCGACGAATTGAGCCGTTACAATACCCAACAACGCACCAATCGTTTGTACGATGCCGCCGAAAAACATTACCACGAAAAGAATAAGGCATTAGCGGTGAAGGTTGTCGATTTTGCCGCCGAAGCACTTGCCCATGGCTATCCGGGCATTCAAGTGCCTATTACGAACGGCACATTGATGACGGGTATTTTTGCCGATGCACAAGAAACCATCGAGTCGAAAGGTCGTAAGGTGATTACCGAAATGGAAAAATCTATTGCCCTCAATTTGATTGACCAAGAATGGAAAGAACACCTCCGTGACATGGACGATTTGAAGCAGTCGGTACAAAACGCTGTATTCGAGCAAAAAGACCCTTTGTTGATTTATAAATTTGAAGCGGTAAAATTGTTTGAACGTTTCTTGAGCCGTATCAATACCGATACCATTAGCTTCTTAATGAAAGCTGATATGCCAGAGCTACGCCAAGCAGAAGAGCCAATAACCATACAGGAAGCACCGCAACCAAAATTGCAAATCCAAAAAGAAGAGGCTATCTCATCGTTGCTTGGAGGCTTGGCGGGTGGTCAGTCAGAGCCCGACTATATCGACCCTACGGCTGGAAAAGGAGAAAAAATTGCTCCTCGACAAGCCATCAAAGTAGCCGACCGCAACCAACGTGTAACGGTGCAATACAGAGATGGTAGCATCAAGGAAAATGTAAAATACAAAACCGTTGAGCAGGATGTAGAAAAAGGCAATGCCATTATTATTGCTTAACAGTCTTACACGAACGCATGATAAAAACAAAAAACGCCCGCACAACGGGCGTTTTTTCGTGAATTAACCATTTTTATATTAAGCCTTTACACCAGAAATGGAATCTCTTTTAGATGAAAAGTTTTAGTATTCTTCTCGCAAAAATACAAAAAAAAAGCATCTATCAAAATGCTTTCTTTTTATAACATGATTTATTCTGTATGTTTAAAGAGGAATATCTATGTCTTATGTATTTTGAATACTAATGTAAGGTTTAGGGTTTTAAAACCGCTTGAAATGTGGGATTATTGCTACGAAATTTACAAATCTGCAAGCCAAACAACCTATTCGCTCTTCACCGATGACGCACCCGAAGCGTCACTTCTTACCGAAGGCGTGCCTCTGTAACGCACCGACGACGCACCGCTGGCTTCTACATTCAACGATTTTTGGGCATATAAACGCACATGGGTTGCACCCGAAACGTCTAGGTCGGCATCTTTGGCGGCAAATTCCATCGCATCGAGTTTGCTTGCACCCGAAGCATCAAGTTTGAAAATACTGCCTTTGCCCGTTAGCACAATATTGCTTGCCCCCGAAATATCTAAGAGTAATTTATCTACATTGATGGCTAAATCTACTTTAGAAGCACCCGAAAAAGTAGCTTTCAAATATTCTAAATCATTAAAACCTGCTACTTTGGTACGTGTAGCACCCGACAAATCTAATGCTTTTAAGTCGGGAAGTGTAATGTAAAAATGCACTCGTTTGTGGTTTGACCCCCAATTCCAGTTGGTATGATTTTTGAAACGACCAATCAAACGTTTGCCTGTTACTTTTACTTCTAAGTCGTTTAAGTCGTCGGCATCTTCGGCTTCTACCGCCACTTTATAAGTAGTACCATAATTGATGTCGATAAGAAAGGCACTCGCCATTTCGATTTCGTTGAAGCCCGAAAGAGCAAGTTCTCTGCGTGTTTGTGCCGAGGCTACTACAGCACATAAAGCGACGATTACGGCTACCAACGAGCCTCTCAAATATGTATAGCGTTTCATAAATGTTTTTATTTTAGATTTTATCTTATGATGCAAAAGAAAAGTGATTGGTTGCATCCGTGTATCTCTTTTCTTTTTAATAAATAGATGTAAAAAATATGCCATACATATAAGTATCTTATAATCAGATATTTGTATGTATGGCATATTTTATAAAATGTTCGTTTTTGGTACAAATACTGTACTATATTGACGCAACGCTACTCGTCATCTCGGCGGATAATACCATTGCCCTTGATGTTTTTCTGCACATTTTCGGTGCCTTTGTAGCTGATACGGCCGTAGCCTTCGGCAAGGGCTTCGATGCTTTGACCTACTTGTACTTCGGCACGAGATTTGTCGGCTGCCTTGATTTCGGCAAAATCAACAAACAAATCGTATGCTTCTAAACTCGCTACTTGTGCCAATTTGGCTTGTAAGTTATTGGTACGCCCTGTAATTTTCACTTGGTTGTTGCTCCGAATATCAAGCTGTAATTGCTCTACATCCAAGTCTTTTATTTTGGTATTGCCTACACCACTCAATAAGTTGAGGCTTGTTAATTTAGGCAAAGTAACATGGATTTCCACTTGTACCGTATCGTTTGGTGCATTGCTCACAATGTATAGTTTGTTGTTTTCAACCTTCGATTTGATGGTTGCTACGCCTTCTTGCGAGCCACCCACTTCGAGCTTGTAATAATCGCCCCTGCTGATGACGAGCGTAGTCACGCCTTTGAGGTCGGTTTCGATACCCTCAAAGTCTTTTAGGGGGTATTTTTGTACGTATTGATTAGACGAGAAATCATTCTCATGGTCATCACTGTAAGCATTGCTATCATCATCAATAGGAAAACGGTTGATACAAGTTAATTCGCCATCAGGTGTAAATTGCCAAAGCGAGCCTTTGAAAAGGTGTTGGTCGAAGTAGCTATTTTTGATAGAATTTTTGATAAAATAAGCCATGCTTTCGGTCATGCTAAATGATTGGTTATAAGGAATATATAGCTTGATTTCCAACTGCTGTCCTCTAAAACGGCTTTTTTCTGTAAACGAAAGGTTATCACTGAAAAGCAATACCGAGTCTTTTTTTACCAGTTTGTAGGCGATGTTATTGATATTGGTTTCAGCATCTTTTTTGTCTAATCCTTGAGAAGAAAATAGCTTTTCTACCTTAATTTCATTGCCTTCATACCCAACAAGTTCGATGTGTACGGGAAGGTGTAAGCCGTCTTCTTTATTCAAATCAAACAACGGGGTTTTTTTGTTAAAAGAAATCACTTCGGTTTGTTCTATAGTTGTACGGGCAACAAAATTTTTGGCATATCGTACACTGAAAAACATACTTCCAAACAAGCCAATAAAGAACAACCCAAACAAGGTTTGCCATACGACAGGCGTAAAAAATTTCTTTTTAGAAATTAATGTTATACCCGCTAATCCGATGATTATCAAAGGGATAATACATGAGATAAAAATGAACGTAACCATCAACGGCGATACATCGTTGCTAAGTAAACCCAAAGGAATATCGTCGATATACATTGGGGTACTCTCTAAGCCTACCACTGCTACAAACAAAGCAAATACAAGTACCACAATACTTACGAGGGCTGTTCCGAGCATCAATAAACCTGTAAAAATGCCAATCAAACCAATAATCGAACTGAACAATGGCACCAAGGCCCCCAAGATTTGTGACAATACCCTGAACGGCAACAGCAGGAGTTTGGTGATGTTGTTTTCGGGCTTATTAATGGCATTGATGGTTTTTTTGATGTTCAGCTCAATATTTTCGAGCGTAATGGGTTCGCCCGACATTTGCATTTTATCGGTAAGCGTTTTGGCTTCTGGTGCTATAATCCACAAAATGAGATAGATAATTAAGCCCGAACCAAAAAACGGAATGCTCAATACAAAGAAGAAACGCAACATTCCCAAGTCATAGCCCGTATAAGAGGCAATGCCACTCACGACACCGCCCAGTACTTTGTGGTCGGGATTGCGGTAAAATTTCTTGATGGTATCGTCGTCTTCTACTTGGGCATTGGCTGGAAACGCTACCCAAGAGGCAATATAAATGATGATAATAGCACCGCTCAAAGGCGATTCGGTAAGGGGACTTAGCCCAAACAACAAAACCAAAAATGTGAGGCGAATCCAAAGGGCATCTATGCCCAAATAATGGGCAAAACCAGCACAAACACCCGCAAGGAGCTTATGTTTTATATCCCTGAAAAGGCGTTTCGGGCTTTCGGGCTGTGGGGCTGTGTAGCTATCATCGGTGCTAGACGTTTTGCTTTCGTTGCTGAGGTCTTCTTCTTCCTGTATCGCCTCAAAGTCTGAAACAGTGCCCATCGAAACAATCAGTTCTTCTACGTCTTCGAGCGTAATGGCTTGCGTGCCTTCGTTTTTTTGTTTGTTCCAAAATTTTTCCGCAATACGTCCTTCGATGTCGGCTATGATTTCGCTAGAACCTTCGTAGGTGGCAAAATGCTTTTGGATGGCCTTTAAATAAGCCGAAAGTTTCTCGTATCCATCTTCTTCTATGTAAAATACGATACCTGCTATATTGATAGAAATGGTCTTTTTCATGGAAAATGTTTAGTGATGATGTGCCAAACCTGCAATGATTTTTGATAAATAATGATTTGAAAATCAATGATAAAACCCTTGCTTATTCGTCAACTTTGGTTGCTGGATTATGATGATGAAACGAATCTTTTACTATTTGCTCAACCGAGCCTTGGAGTTCTGTCCAAGTGCTTTCTAGTTGCTCTAAAAACACCCGCCCGTTGTCGGTTAGCACATAGTATTTTCGGGGTGGTCCCGACGACGACTCTACCCATTTGTAATCGAGCAAACCGGCGTTTTTGAGGCGTGTAAGCAAAGGGTACAACGTACCTTCCACGACCATAATTTTGGCGGAAGTCAATTCTTCTAGCATATCCGAAGCATACACTTCGCCCCTCGATATGATGTGCAGGATGCAAAACTCTAAAATTCCCTTACGCATCTGCACTTTTGCATTTTCTAAATCCATAGCATATTTTCTATAAGTTGTTTGTTATTTATGTTTTTTTAGGCAAAACCAGCATAAACTAGCCATCGGGCTTTGCCTAAAAGAGGTTTATGGCTCAAAGATATAAAAAGGTACTATGTGATGCAAGGTACTAGGTGGTTTTTTTGTTTTTTCCTCTCTATTTTTCTTTCGCTGGAGAAAAACACCAATAAAGTTGTGCTATTGACTGACAGATTTATTATTTTAGAATTGAAGAGTCTTAAACAGCCAAGATAAATCTCAACCTGTATGAAACGATTATATATTTTCTTTTTGCTTTTGTGTTGTGTCGTACAAATGCTGGCTCAGTCGAAAGGGACAGTACCTGTGGTGTATAAATTGCCTGCTGGTACAGAACGCCGTTTGGCTTTGGTGATAGGCAACAAAAATTACCCTGTTGGTCCGTTGAAGAATCCGCATAATGATGCCGATGATATGGCGAGGGTTTTACAAAACCTTGGTTTTGATGTAATCCTGAAAAAAGACCTAAACTGGCTTGATTTCCTGAAGGCTATAGACGATTTTGGAGAAAAACTTGGGCGGTACGATGTTGGCTTGCTGTATTACAGTGGTCACGGCATACAGTATCATGGCGAAAATTATTTAGTACCCATAGATTCCAAAATCAATGTAGCCCAAGACATAGAATACACCTGTGTGAATTTGGGTAGAGCAATGGCAAAAATGGAAGGAGCAAAACTGAAAACATCATTGATATTTCTTGATGCTTGTCGTACTAGTCCCTTTCGCTCAATTAACCGAGGAGGAGTTGAACAAGGCTTTACGATACCCAATAACCCACCGGGGAGTTTTGTGGTGTTTTCGACGAGGGCAGGCAGTACGGCAGACGATAACGGTGGGGGCAGAAATGGCTTGTTTACGACAGCCTTATTGCGAAACCTACCCCAAGCTAATGTTGGTTTACGAACAATGATGGACAATACGATAATAGAGGTAAGCAAGACATCAAACAAAGCACAGATACCAGGTCGTTATGATGAGTTGACGGGCGATTTTTACTTTTTGGTAAGCGACTCCAAGCAAGGTTTCTTGCCTTTCGAGCCAGAGATGATATTTGTACAAGGGGGCAGTTTTGACATGGGAAGTAATGATGGTTATAGTATCGAAAAGCCAGTCCATCGTGTAACGTTGGGCGATTATTATATAGGGAAGTATGAGGTGACACAAGCCCAATGGGAGGCAGTGATAGGGGATAATCCAAGTAGATTTAAAGGCTGTGCTAATTGTCCTGTAGAAAATGTAAGTTGGAATGATATACAAACATATTTAAACAAACTGAATAAAAAAACGAACAAAACTTACCGTTTGCCTACCGAGGCGGAATGGGAGTATGCCGCACGTGGGGGTAAAAACAGTGAGGGCTATGTTTATGCAGGTAGTGCCAGTGCCGAAAGTGTAGGTTGGAACTATAGTAACAGTGATATGAAAACACATGAGGTAGGGGGCTTGAAGGCTAATGAGTTGGGTTTGTATGACATGAGTGGTAATGTATGGGAGTGGTGTAGCGATTGGTATAGAGCTTACAGCAGTAGTGCCAGTAGCAACCCTACAGGGCCTAGTAGTGGTACTGATCGAATTTTGCGTGGCGGTGGCTGGGACGGCGATGCTCAGTATAGTCGGGTAGCACTTCGGAGCGGCAACACCCCTGAGTTTCGTTACGGCGATAATGGCTTCCGTGTAGTTCTTGTGCCGTAGCCGTAGCACGAGTTTCCAACTCGCCGTTCATCTATAGGCGTTTGGGGAAGAAAAGCAGTTATGCGTGTATCTGTTATCTGTTAACAGTGTATCCGTTATCCGATAACAGATAGTTATGCACCTTGCAGGAAGGTTTCATGGCATGATATTTTGCCCCTGCACCTTGCAGGAAGGTTTCATTGTATGATATTTTGCCCCTGCACCTTGCAGGAAAGTTTCATGGCATGATATTTTGCCCCTGCACCTTGCAGGAAGGTTTCATGGCATGATATTTTGCCCCTGCACCTTGCAGGAAGGTTTCATGGCATGATATTTTGCCCTGCACTTTGCAGGAAAGTTTCATCGCATGATGTTCTGCCCTACAAGACAATACGGATAACCGATACACCGATAACCGATAAAAAGTACATCAGCACCAAATCCGCCTATCATTCAAAAGTTATATCTTTTGGGACTAATGCCGTTACGTCGATGGTTGGTAAAATGAATTGATTAAAGATGGTATTTTCCGTTTTAGTGTATAATACGCCCCTTAAAGTGCCAACGACCAACATCCCTAAATGAATGCCAAAATGCTGAGGCAACACAATTTTATGGGCTTCTTCAAGCATCGACCAGTCGTTTGGATTGACCTGAAATTGGCATGATACCGCTATAATAATAAAAGGGTAATTATTGCCGACATGATGAAAACGAGCCGTTTTTTTTACATAAATCCGCTTCGTTTCTTTGTCGATTCCAAATGATAATTCATGTTGAATCTGAGCAGGCTCTGCTACCTGATAAGCTTCTGGCAACAAAGCAAACTGTTCTGTACTAATTTGAATAATACTAAAACCTATGTTTTTTTCTATCTGTTTCATTATGATACTCTTGCGTATGGAAGCATTCCGACTGCGTTGGTTTCTGCTTGTGTATTACCTTCAACTGTAAAAGCCGCCTGATTGATAAATCCTCCGTTGTTACTTGGAATAATGAGCTGATTGCATGGTAAAGTAGTCGAAAAGGCATTATTGTAAGTGAGCGTTGGAGATTCTTGGGTATTTACTTCAAAGCTAACCAGTTCATGTCCGATGGCTTTTGATAGACGAATGATGGTTTCAATGGTTAAATTTTCAGTTCCTCGTACATATTTATTGATTTGTTGAGGGCTAACATTCATTAATTCAGCCAATTCTTTTTGGGTGCTTGGAAACTTTCCTTCTCTCCTGTTTGCTCTTAATTTGCTCAGAATTGAAATTGCTATCTGTGCAGAATAATCAAGCCATTTTTTATTATTCTCGTAAAAATCAACGTCATCTTGCCAAGAAGTATCTTCTTTGGCAATCTTGTTGAGGTTTTCAATAAATTTTTGATTTTTCATGGTATGTCTGATATAAATTCAAAGTAGCCGAAATCCGATTCATCTGTAAGCCCTTCGTCTATCAAGTATGATTTTGCAATTGTTAGCTTTTGAAGCTCAGTTTTTAGATGTGTTGCTTCATTCATCTTTAGCGTAAGTTTGATAGCACCACCTGTAATGACATACGTGTTTGTACTGATGCGAATAGCATAGATTCTAAGCCAACCTTCTTTTGACTTTTCCTTGGATAATGCTTTTTCTTGATATTGATTATTGTTTAACGGTCGAAATAATGTTTCTAATGGTTGGTTGGATGCCAATAAGTCTTTAAATTTTTGTCTTAGCTTAATTGCCATAAACCGAGTTCGGTGTATGGCTTCCTCTATCGTTATAGCTCCCCAATAGCCACTTTCTAAATCCTTACTATTATCATCAAAAAATGAATCTAAAAATGCTAAATCTTCTATCCATAATGTAAACAATCGCCTGAACTCATGCACTTGATTGTCATAAGCTAAGGAGTATAGAACATTTTCTTTTATAACAAAAATAGCTGAAACTTTCATTAAATCAACCTGTAAGTTTATTTATTTGTAAGTATAATGATTTAAAGTAGATTTTAGTTCATTGTTTTCTTGCTAAAGCCTTATAAATTCATTCCTGCATTGGGGTATCCGTAGAATACTCACGGCATGAATTGCTCATGCCATGAGTAGTGCACACATCGCATGATATTTTGTTTTTTACTCCGTAGGAGTAACATCTTTGTAGCATTATCGACCGATAACGGACAACAACTAACCGACATTGTTACCATATACAAAGCAAGGCTTGGGGCTAAAAATAGCTCCTACGTTTTTTTTGAAACGTGCCAAGCCAACATTGAGTACCCCCCGATACGAAGAAATGCCTAAATCGAACAGGTGAAAGCCCAAAGGCTGTAGGTATTGCACAATGGCATCAATCAAAAAAATACTTGGACTGTAAGCTTGATAGTTGGGGTGGTCGGCAGGAAGAAAATAATAGGCGATTTGGCTTTTTCGCACCAATACCACCGTACACGTTGCCACAAGTGTTTGTTGGTCGAAAACGCCCCATTGCATATAAGCGTCGGGTATTTTATCGAAAAGCTCGGCAAAAGATGTTGCTGAAATACTCATCGGATAGCCTTTGCGTTGGCGTGCTGCCAAAATAAATTCATACACTACGTTGGGATGCAATACGCCCTGTAATGGCTGGGCATACATTCCGGCACGTTTGCATTTCGCCAAGCGACGGCGTGCGGATGGATGCAGTCCTTGCCGAAAATCTTTACGCAAATCCAAATGTTGGTTGTATTCTTCATACAATAAAATAAAACCAAGGCTTGTAAAAAGCTGGAAATAGGCTTCGGCATGGGCATCATAGCAAGCTGCAAAACAATTGACCTGCAATGACTTTACCCCTTGATTTTGTAAAAACTGAATAATTTCTTCGACAAATTCCTGTAAAACAGGCATTTCTAGGTCGGGGGCAAAAGCAATGCCACCAAAGGTAGCTTTGTGAGGGCTAAGTGCCTGCGTGCCTTCGCACCAGACAGGAAAGCGTGCTTGGATGCTTCCTGTAACAGGATGCTCGTAATCAAAAACCCAGGTAGGAGGGGTATTGGCTTGCCAATAGGCGGTTTGCTGAAATAAATCAAGAGCGAAAGAAGGCGATACCGACGGCACGCCAAGGTGTATGGTCATAAGTGTATAAAAGTGAGAGAGAGGTATGATGTAGGATGTATTACAAAACAAACTCGTCATACATCCTACATCATATCTTAATACTGCCGTCTAAACCGACATAATATCTTTTTCTTTGTCAACAAAAATGCTATCTACTTTCGTGATATAGCTATCGGTGAGTTTTTGTACACGTTCTTCGCCTGCTTTTACTGCATCTTCCGAAACCCCTTCATTTTTCAATTTACGGATAGAATCATTGGCTTCTTGACGCACCTTTCTGACGTTTACCTTGGCAGTTTCGATTTCGTTTTTCACTCTTTTTACCAATTCTTTCCGACGCTCTTCGGTCATAGGAGGTAAGTTCAAGCGAATCACTTCACCGTCGTTCATCGGAGCGAGTCCTACGTTCGAGTTACGAATCACCTTTTCGATTTCGTTAATCATCTTTCTTTCAAAAGGCTTTACCACAATGGTACGAGCATCAGGCGTAGAGATACTAGCCGCACCCGTAAGGGGCGTAAGCATTCCATAATACTCTACTTGCAAGCCATCGAGCATGGCAGGCGTGGCTTTTCCAGCACGGATTTTCGATAACTCAATCGTTAAGTGTTTGAGGGCACCATCCATGGTTTCTTTAGCCGCATCAAGATAAAATTCTATTTCTTCCATTGGTTGTTATGCGTGATTTTTGGATTCTTTTTCACAGTTGAGTAAAGCGATACGTATTGCCCAATAAAAAAATCGGATAGCACAAAGGAATAGATTCCGGTTGTGTCATCCGATTTTTTACAAATGGGGTATTAGCTAATCAAAGTACCAACATCTTCGCCGGCCACAATTTGTGTAAGATTGCCCGGTTTGTTCATATCGAATACAATGATAGGGAGTTTATTTTCTTGACAAAGCGTAAAGGCGGTAGCATCCATGATTTTTAGACCTTTGCCAAGGGCTTCGTCAAACGAAAGCGACGAATAACGTGTAGCAGTTGGGTCTTTTTCTGGGTCTGCGGTATAAACGCCATCTACTCTTGTACCTTTCAACACCACGTCGGCTTCGATTTCGATAGCTCTCAAGGCGGCTGCCGAATCGGTCGTAAAATAAGGGTTGCCCGTACCAGCACTTAAAATAATGATACGTCCTTTTTCGAGGTGTCTGATAGCCCTGCGGCGAATCATCGGCTCGCAAACGGCTTCAATTTTAATGGCTGTCATCAAACGAGTAATCATGCCATGTTTTTCGAGTGAGGCTTGAATGGCCATCCCGTTGATAACGGTAGCGAGCATTCCCATGTAGTCACCTTGAACACGGTCGATACCAGCTTTGGCAGCGGTAGCTCCTCTAAAAATGTTGCCTCCACCAATAACTACGGCAATCTCGATGCCTAAGTCGTGGATTTTCTTAATTTCTAGGGCATACTGCTCTAAGATGCTTGGTTCGAGTACTTCACTTTTCGAACTGAGTGCTTCGCCTGATAATTTGAGGAGAATACGTTTGTACTTGGGTTTGTCCATGAGAATTGATTTTTTCGGTCGCAAAGATAAAGAAAAATTAAGCTAAGGGCAATAGGCTAGGGGGCTTTGCGTGTGTAGTCCCGTACCTATAAATTATCAGGGTACAAAAATAGCCCAACAAACGGAAAGTCTATTGGGCTAAGGATGTTTTCTTTAGGGCTTGTTATTGAACGGTAAAAAATCTTATTCAAATTCAATCATAACTTGGTTTTTTTCTACGTTTTCTTTGGCATTTACTTTGATGCTCTTCACTTTTCCATCGCCAGTTGCCTTCAATACGTTCTCCATTTTCATGGCTTCCAAAATGAGTAAGGTATCGCCTTTTTTTACTACATCGCCCACTTGAACTTTCAGGGCTACCACCAAGCCGGGCATTGGGGCTTTGAGGTCGTTTACTTTTTTGGCACTGGCATTGCCCATGCCCAATTGTTCGAGTAGTATATCGAAACGGTCTTTTACGGCAATGGTATATTGATTTTGGTTAATTTGTATCTGAAAACTTTTGCTTTGATAATCGGCCTCAATTACTTGGGCATTGTACGAACGATTGTTGTATAAAATATGAAACTTGCCCGCTTGTACGGCGGCGATGTCCCACAACAAAGGTTGTCCGTCTATCAATAAAGCGTTGTCATTGGCGACTATTTCAAAAGTTTTATCGTTTACCTGTGCTTTTAACATGGTTGCTTGATGGTTTGTTTTGTTACTTACTTTTATTGACCAAATATACACCAACTAAAATGATTGCCATACCTAAATAATGCTCAATAAGTATAGCTTCGTGGTCGAGTATGCCCCAAGTAATCGCTACTATTGGAATAAGGTAGGTAACAGAACTTGCCAACACCGCCGAAGTAAGTTGAATGAGTTGATTAAACAGCACCATCGCAATGGCCGAACCCATTACGCCGAGCAAACTGGCATAAAGTAAGGCTTGATAAGCACCTGTTTGGTTCATTTTTACCAGAAAATCGGTACTAAAAAGTACGCCTGCTGCTACTGGCCCGATGGTCATGAAAATACAACTCGTAATCACAAACGAGTCAATGCCCAAATTGGTGAGGTATTTTTTGGTAAGGTTCAGGTTGATGCCGTAAAACAAGGTGGCAAGCACCACATATAGGGCATAAGCGTTGAGGCTAAAGCCTGTTTTGCCGGCTGTCACGAGCAACAACGCTCCAACAAAGCCTAATAAAATGCCAATGGTTTGGCGTTTGGTAATGGTATTTTTGAAAAATAAAACGCCAATAATTAAGGTAAATAAAGGTGTAGTAGAGTTTAAAGCACCCGATACACCGCTATCTAATTTTGCCCCAGCCAACGAAAATAAAAAGGCTGGAAAGAGGTTGCCCAAACAGCCCACAAGCAAGAAATGAGGCCATCTACGAAAGGGAATTTTTTTGATATGATAGATAAAAAAAGGTACAAAAAAGCAAAAGGCTGCAAAAATACGCAGCGAACCTACTTGCGAGGGCGTAAAAACAACCAAACTTTTTTTGACTAAAATAAAAGAACTGCCCCAAATAAGGGCTAAAATGAGTAGTAAACTCCAAGCCAATGCGGTGTTTGAACTGCTACTGCTTGGCGTAACACCAGAAGAAGATGCTTTCATGTTTGTTGAGTAAGATATAAAGTGGATTCGGAAGGCTAACATATTATTGGGCGTAAAAGTTGCCTTCCGAAGGCTGCTATTACAGGGCAGCTAGGGCATAATGTTGGGCTACTTCTTCCAAAATGCCTAGTATCTCGGCATAGTCGAGCGAGGTAACTAAACGTATTCTAAATTCTTTGAAATGCGAAATGCCTTTGAAATAATTGGCGTAATGTCGTCGCATTTCTACAATACCTACGTGGTTGCCTTTCCATTGAATGCTAAAATCTAAATGTTTTTTACAAACATCAATACGGTCTTGAATCGTCGGAGGAGGCAGGTGTGTGCCAGTACGGACAAAGTGTTTGATTTCGTTGAAAATCCACGGATACCCAATGCTGGCACGCCCAATCATGATGCCATCAACGCCATAGCGATTTTTATATTCCAATGCTTTTTCAGGCGAATCAATATCGCCATTGCCAAAAATAGGAATCGTAATGCGTGGGTTTTCTTTGATTTTGCCAATCAACGTCCAGTCGGCTTCGCCTTTATACATTTGCACACGGGTTCGCCCATGAATCGTTAAGGCTTGAATGCCAATGTCTTGTAGGCGTTCGGCTACGTCTTGGATATTTTTGGTAGATTCGTCCCAGCCCAAACGAGTTTTGACAGTTACGGGCAAGTGCGTCGATTCTACCACAGCCTTGGTCATGGCTACCATTTTAGGAATATCTTGCAAAAGAGCCGCACCAGCACCTTTACAAGCCACTTGTTTTACAGGACAACCGTAGTTGATGTCTATTAAATCGGGATTAGCCTTGGTCGCAATTTCGCCACAGGCACGCATGGTTTCGATGTCGGAGCCAAATAATTGAATACCAATAGGCCGTTCGTATTCAAAAATATCTAGTTTTTGAACAGACTTGGCCGCATCTCTGATAAGACCTTCCGAAGAAATAAATTCGGTGTACATCAAATCGGCACCATTGGCTTTGCAGACAGCCCGAAACGGCGGGTCCGACACATCTTCCATGGGTGCTAAAAGCAAAGGAAACTCGCCTAAAGCGATATTTTGAATTTTTACCATACCTTCTATCTTTCTCAAAAACAAACAATTGCTTGTTTTCGACTAAAACTCACAAATTTTGCCGTAAATTTACAACCATTATGGCAAAAATTGATAATATTCTTCGACAAACTGACAGGTCGCTTTTGGCTAAACTTTTGATATTGTTTGGTTTAAGCTTGGTTTTGCTTGCTATTGGCTCTTTTATAGGCTTCGGTATCTTCTCATTTATGACTAATATTGAGCTTGGACACTTTATTGATTTCCAGCAAAACCCAGCCGAGTACCCGCAAGCGTGGTATGCTGTGATGTTGCTCCAAGTGCTATCAACGCCACTGCCGTTTGCGTTGGCGGCTGTGCTTTATACTCGCTTGATAGAGTCATTTATGCCTTTACAAACGGTGATACCGCCGAAAAATTTGCTTATTTGGATAGTGCTGTTGGTCATCAGTTTTATGCCATTCGATAGCATTATTATTGAGTGGAACAAGCAAATTCACTTGCCAGCCAGCTTGCACAATTTGGAGGTGTCGATGCAACAAAGCGAAAAAACAGCCCAAATTTTTACGGATTATATCACCAATTTTACGTCGCCATTGCAGTTGTTGATTGCCATTGTTGTTATTGCTGGAGCGGCGGCACTTAGCGAAGAATTGCTGTTTAGAGGTGTTTTACAAAATATTTTTTATAAATCGTGGCAGAATCCACACGTAGCCATTTGGGTAGCAGCGTTTTGGTTTAGTTTTATCCATTTTCAATTTTATGGCTTTTTTCCAAGAATGCTTCTCGGAGCGATGTTTGGGTATGTATATCATTGGACGGGTAGGATAGAGCTGGCGGTATTAGCCCATTTTGTCAATAATGGTTTTACCGTTGTGATGAAATATTGCTATAACATTGGGCTGATTAAAGCCGATATTGTCGATACCGAGAGCGTACCCTTGCCTATGGTATTGGTGTCGTTTGTGGTATGTGTGTTTATTTTATTCAAAATTAAAAAGACGGCAGATGAAGGATTGGCAAAAGATTTATGAAACCCCAAGTGTAGTAAAAGCAGAGTTGGCAAAGGCGTATTTGGTTGACGAGCACCAGATAGAGGCAGTCGTACTCAACAAAAGAGATAGTATGTATTTGATTGGGCTTTGCGAGTTGTATGTGCCAAACCCACAAGCCACGTTGGCTAAATTTTTACTCGAAAACGAAGGGAAAATTATTGAGTGAGTTACCCGTAGAGAAGTCGCCCCGCCGCTTCTTAAATAATAATGCAGAATTGTGAATTGTGAATGATTTTTACCAATTATTAACTCACAATTAGTAGTGTACGAAGGATTTTATTTTGTTCAAAAGCGTTCTTATTATTTGCATTTTTTGAGGTAGCGGCAACCCTTGCGGTTGCCATTTGGAATGTGGCAACCGCAAGGGTTGCCGCTACCTCAATTGTATTTGAAAGATAAAACTAAACTTTCGTACAGCACTAACTCACAATTCACCCATTCACAACTTTACATCGTATATTTTAAAACAAACAATAATTTAGAACCAAAGGTATATATGAAAGAAAAATTACAAGGTATGTCCAACTTGCAACAGCGCGTAATTGCGGCTGTAATAGCCATTCCTTTTTTGTTGTTTTGTATTATTTATAGCGATTGGACATTCTATGGCTTATTTGCTGTGATTGCTGTATTGGCACAACTAGAGTTTTATAAATTAGTTGGTTTAGACGGCAACGAACCCCTTACA
Organism: Cytophagales bacterium; assembly: GCA_013298025.1. GTDB lineage: Bacteria > Bacteroidota > Bacteroidia > Cytophagales > Spirosomataceae > Flectobacillus. The sequence continues at coordinate 182,222 of JAAFJE010000004.1, forward strand.
TATTACGGAACGCTTTGCGGTTTTGTACTGATAACACTTACTTTTTTGATAGAAAAAGGCATTATTCCTTACCAAAACTACTATGTATTGTCGCCATTGTTTACGTTTATCTTTTTCATTAAACTGTACAAAGCCGAAGACGAAAAGCCATTCAAAAATATTGCCTATACCTTTCTTGGCGTTATTTATGTAGCCTTGCCTTTTGCCTTATTGATTGTATTGGCTTTTCCAACGCCCGATTTTCAATTTAGCTGGCAACGTCCTTTGGGGTGTTTATTTTTGTTGTGGGCAAGCGACACAGGGGCGTATTTTGCTGGAACAAAATTTGGTAAAACAAAACTATTCGAGCGGGTTTCTCCCAAAAAATCATGGGAAGGTAGCATTGGCGGTTTTGTGGCATCTATGTTGGTGGCGGCTATTTTATCGTATTGTTTTGAAGATTTGGCAGACTGGCAATGGTATATTTGTGGGGCAATTATTGTGGTAGCTGGCACGTATGGCGACTTGGTAGAATCGTTGTTTAAAAGAAGTATCCAAATCAAAGATTCAGCCTCAACAATTCCAGGACATGGCGGTTTTCTCGACCGTTTTGATGGTTTATTATTATCTATTCCTTTTATTCTTACATTTTTGAAACTTTTTTAGTAAAAATTTGTATTTTTATAAAAGAAATACGTTATATGTCTAGTAAAGGAAACATGTTGTACAAACGTTAAAAACTGTTAAACCTTGCGTGGACAACAGTGCCGAAGTAGATAAAATGTATAAGTTTGTATGTTTAGTTCGTTGAAGTAACATCATCAAACAGGTAAAATGAATTCGATAGTCCGTTATATTGCTTTATTTTTTATACTTTGCTTGACCACTGAGGCGGTGGGGCAAGGGCAAGACATGAGTGTTTTGTTTTCTGGAAGGGTTGTGTCTGAGCGTTCGTCAGAGTTTTTGGCGAGTGCATACGTTTTCAATCCCAACTCAGGTAGGGGTACACTCACCGACGATTTCGGGAATTTTGCCATTTATGTATATCCCGGCGATAGCCTTGTTTTTTCGTATGTGGGCTACAAAAAAAGGTATTATGTCATTCCTAGAAATGTGGAGCAAACGCACTCAGCGATTGTATATATGGCCGAAGAAAACAAGTTGCTGGCAGAGGTGAAAGTGTATCCATATAGCACCGAAGAAGATTTTAAAAAGGCATTTTTGGCCATGAGGCTCAACAACGAGGCTGGTCGCAAGGCTTTGGAAAAGAACTTAGAGCAATCGAAACTCAATACCTTGGCTCTTCAAGCTGGATTGAGTGGGGCTGGTAACTTTAGAAATTTCTCCGACCAAATGACCTATCAAATGGCGAATAGGAATTTTTACCAAAGCCCTATCATGGCACTGACCAATCCCTTTGCTTGGGCACAGTTTATACAATCTATCAAGCGAGGCGATTTGAAAAGAGATGATTACAAAAAAGCGTTTGAAGATAAACCCACCGAAGGCGTAAGCCGACAGCAAGTGCTGAAAGAGATAAAGGGGAATAATTAAATTGATACCGCCCAAGTTTTATGTAAAGCAAAAACATAAAATTTGGGCGGTTTTTTGTACTGAGTAAGTACGTTGTACGAATGATGAAACTGCTATTTATGCTTCAATTTGTAACAGAATATCTTTGAAATAAGTATCAATGCCGCATTGTGAATTTTATTACCTCCCTCAAGAGCTATATCGGAAATTCGCCTGAGAAGTAGCCTACAAAACGCCAAAGTTCATGAATATCGTCTTCAAAAACGGGATACGGAGCGTATCTTTCGTTGGTCGATTTGAGAATTAAGACACTCTTTTCGCCGAGGTAATTAAAGACTTTTTTCAATACAACACCTTCGTCTTTTGTGACTACTACGCAAATCGTACCGTTTTTGACGGCACGCCAATTGTCGATGTACTCGGCAAAAACCAAAGAACCTTCTTTAAGCGGCAACATCGAATCGCCCTGAATAGGAAATACACGATACTTGCGGTCTTTGGGCAAAAATGGTACATTGAAAATTGGTAAGCGACTGATATAGTCTAAATCGCCATACCCATGCGAATACCCTGCTACTGCTTTTACGGGTACGTATTCGATATTATCTTCGTTTTCGTTGTTGACTGTCGTAGCCAAAATACGTAATTGCGATTCTTGTTTGCGTTGAGGCTTGTAAGTCGCCAAATCTTTGGTGAGCAGGTCGTCAACACTCACACCAAAATAATTCGCTAATTTGACCAAATCAGCATATTTGGGTTCTGCTCTACCGCTTTCGTAAGAGCCTAGGGTAGATTTTTTTAAATCAACTTCCTCGGCAAGTTTTTCTTGTGATACTTTACCTTCGAGTTGTTTTCTAAGATATTGTAAATTTTGGCTAAAGAAAGTGTCCATTGTTTACGCTATTTAATATATATGCTTGGGTATCTGTCAAATTGCTTTATGCTTGCTTAAAAGTCTATTTTTGAACAAGCATAATTCAAGTCTTTGAGGACTTGTATTTACACAAAGGTACAATTTTTAGCTAAAATTTTACATATATACTACAATTTTTATTCATTTTTTGCCGATACATTCACAATTGACAAACAAGCTCCTTGGGATATTAGGTTAACTTTCTGAAAAAGAGCTAGTTTTATTTTACAAACTACTTCTTTGTATCAAAACAAAAGGATTTTTTACCTGCATTGTTCGTTGTTCGAGCAGCAATTGGGCAAGCGTTTCGCCCATTTGTCTGAATTGGGTAGAAATCACTGTAATGCCCAAAATTTCGTTCAATACGGTTTCGTTGTAGGCGATAAGCCCCAAGTCTTTGCCCAGTGTCCAGTTTTTAGCCCTTGTTTTTTTGATAAATAAAGGCAAATCTGCCTCGTCGGTTACGACATAGCACACGCCTAATAGAAGTTCTTTTTGCTCGGTAATACGCTCCGAATGCACAATCGCTTTGGCATTTTCAGCCCCAAAACGCAAAGCTCCTTCGGCTATTTCAGGCGGATGGTTCAGCAAGCGTGACATCACAATCTCGATGGTATGGTATTTGTCGAAAAGCTTTTTTACCGAAGAAAAGGCATGGTAAATATCGCCGTGAAAGTCCTGATACACGCTCAGGGTATCGTTGAAATTTTCTACGCTTTTATCCAGCAAAACCAATTGTCGGGCAGGTATTTTGCGTAACGTTGCCTGAATACTTGCCAAAGGTGTAGCCAAATCGAAATGAGGCATTACAACGTAGTAATGGTAAGCACCCAAGTGGGTATCTATGATTTCGTTGAGTAGCTGTAGGTTGTAATGATGCACCTGAATATCAACCTTAGCACTGCTGCTAAGAGTGCTGAGAAAGCCTTCGTAAATCAGGTTTTTGAAAGAAGAAATTTTATTGAAAATAAAGAGAATTTTGAGCCGTTGGTCTTTTCTGCCTACCACAAAATTGCCTACATTCGGTACAGCCCTGATATAGCCTTTGTCTTGTAGCTCTTTATATGCTTTTTCGATGGTATCTCTCGAAAAATGAATGGCTTTACTCAACGACGTAATAGAAGGCAAAAGGGTATCTTTTGCTAAATTTCCATGCTCAATTTCTCTGATAATGGATTGCACAACTTGCTCTTTTTTCGAGTTGCAGCCTTCCTGTATTTTAATCATATATTATTAGGTTCTTCGATTTTGGATAATTCATTAGAGGTTATTTTCATGCATATAAGGCGTAATGATAAGATACGTTTTTGTTCAAAAACTACTCAATTTTTAAGCAAAAATTAGTAAGCGGTAAGCAATACGGAGATTACTAGGCGTAAAATATATATGTAGATGAGGCTAAAAGCGTCGGTTGCCTAGTGTTGTGCCGTGTAAAGCCAACAAAAATCAGACAACCGTAGATGCCAATTAGCCTATTTTTTTGGCTTTGTAGCCTTGAGTTTGTAAAAAAACAAGCACTTTCTCCCGAAAATCGCCTTGAAGCAATATTTCACCGTCTTTCGACGAGCCTCCGCAACCGCAAAGGTTTTTGAGTTTTTTACCTAATATATCCAAATCTTCGGGTTTGCCCACAAAGCCTGTCACCAAGGTCACTTGCTTGCCTGCTCTGGCTTTTTTGTCGAGGCTGATTCTTAATTGCTGTTGTTGAGGTGGAAGCGTTTCGGCTTCGGGCGTTTCGTCAAATTCAAATGCGAAATCGGGGTTGGTCGAATATACCACGCCAAGAGGGATTTTCTTTTGCTTTGCCATCAGATAAATTATGCGTTATGAATGTTGCGTTTCTGCTATTCGTCCATGAAAGATTTTTCTGTTGCAATTTATGGTTTTACGCACAATTTACGACTAAAAATGGATAATAAATCCTCATAAGCTAAGTAAAGCTGTGCTTGTTGGTTGTTATGTTGTCATACTTAAAAACAGTAAGTTTGATAAGTTGACACAGGGCTTTTGTCGAAAAAAACAGCCCGATTACCGTACAATAAGATATTATTATATAAAATTTCAATAAATAATTGTATTTATTATTTACTTTGTATCAAAATAATACAATACTGAAATATACCGTACAATGAAGATGAAAACAAATATCCTACTGATGGCTGCGTTATTGACTGGCGTTGTTGCGCATGGTCAAACGCCTCGTTACCAAACAGTACAAAAAGGCGATATTATTTTGCTTAAAAATCAAGGAGGACAAACCATTGCTTATGCACAATCTTCTGGCGTAAAACCACTCATTATCAATGGTTGGGCATTCAAAGACCTCAACAAAAACGGAAAGCTCGATGCCTATGAAGATTGGCGTTTACCTTTTGAAAAAAGAGCCCAACAACTGGCTTCGCTGATGAGCGTAGAGCAAATTGCAGGGCTGATGCTGTACTCTGGACACCAATCTATCCCCGCCCGTCCGATGGGCTATTTTGCAGGAACATACAACGGAAAACCCTACAAAGAAGGCGAAACAGACCCTACTGAATTGACCGACCAACAAAAGAAGTTTTTGGAAAAAGACAACCTGCGTCACGTACTTATTACTACCGTGAAAAGTCCGTCTGTGGCGGCTCAATGGAACAATAAATTGCAGGCATTTGTAGAAGGCATTGGTTTGGGTATTCCTGCCAACAACAGCAGTGACCCTCGTCATGGTACAGTTGCCAGTGCCGAGTACAACGCAGCGGCTGGGGGGCATATTTCTATGTGGCCCGGCTCATTGGGTTTAGCGGCTACCTTCGACCCTAAACAAGTGCTTACTTTCGGACAAATTGCTGCCAAAGAATACCGTGCCTTGGGTATTGCCACTGCATTATCGCCACAGGTTGACATTGCTACCGAGCCTCGTTGGAGTCGTGTAAGTGGTACTTTTGGCGAAAATCCTTATTTGTCGGCTGCCATGGCGGAGGCGTATGTCAATGGCTTTCAAACTTCGTCGGGTAGCAAAGAACTCGCGCAAGGCTGGGGCTTTGGAAGTGTCAATGCGATGGTAAAACACTGGCCCGGCGGTGGCTCTGGTGAGGCTGGTCGTGATGCACATTATGCGATTGGTAAATTTGCGGTGTATCCGGGCAAAAACTTTAACCAACACCTCATTCCTTTCATCAATGGAGCATTTAAGTTGTCGGGCAAAACAGCAAAAGCAGCGGCGGTGATGCCTTATTATACCATTTCATGGAACCAAGATACCAAAAATAAAGAAAACGTAGGCAACAGCTACAACAAGTATCTGATTACAGATTTGCTTCGTACCAAATACCAATACGATGGGGTTGTTTGTACTGACTGGAGCATTACGCATCCGCATACCGTAATGGATAGTTTCCTTGATGGCAAGCCTTGGGGTTTAGAAAAACTTACCGAAAGTGAGGTACATTACAAAGCCTTGATGGCTGGTGTGGACCAGTTTGGAGGCAACAACGCCGCCGAGCCTATTCTCGAAGCCTACAAAATGGGCATCAAAGAGCATGGCGAGTCGTGGATGCGTCAACGCATGGAAAAATCGGCTGTGCGTTTGCTAAGAAATATTTTCCGTGTGGGTCTTTTTGAAAACCCTTACTTAGATGTAACCGAAACCGAGGCAATTGTAGGAAATCCTAGCTTTATGAAAGCTGGCTACGAAGCCCAACTCAAGTCGATTGTTTTGTTGAAAAATAAAGCCAAGGTACTGCCAATAGCCGCACAAAAAACCGTGTATATTCCGAAACGCTACATTGCTGCGGCTCGTAATTTTCTGGGTATCGAAACCCCTGAAAGATGGGAATACCCTGTAAACCTCGACATCGCTAAGAAATACTTTAAAGTAACCGACAACCCTGATGAAGCTGATTTTGCCTTGGTTTGCGTAAACAACCCAAGCAGTGGCATTGGCTACGACAAAGCCGATGTAGCCAAAGGGGGCAATGGCTATTTGCCCATTAGTTTGCAATACAACGAATACAAAGCAACCGAGGCACGTGCTACGAGTATCGCAGGGGGCGACCCACTAGAAGCGTCTGCCAATCGTAGCTATAAAGACAAAAGCATCAAAGTGGCTAACGCAACAGATTTAGGGTTAATTTTAGAAACAAAACAAAAAATGAAGAGTAAACCTGTGATTGTTTCTATTACGATGGATAATCCGATGGTATTTGCGGAATTTGAACAACAAGTAGAAGGTATTTTGGTCAATTTTGGGGTACAAAACCAAGCCATTTTTGAAATTATGGCTGGTAAAGTAGAGCCATCGGCTTTATTGCCTATGCAAATGCCTGCCAATATGAGTACGGTAGAAAAACAAGCCGAGGATGTGCCACAAGATATGCTTTGCCACAAAGATTCGGAAGGACATACCTACGATTTTGGCTTTGGACTCAACTGGAAAGGGGTTATCAAAGATGCCCGAACGAAAGCATTTATCAAGCCTGTCAAATAAAATGATTACAAGGGTGCGAAGCGATTTGCACCCTTATTTATTGAAAAAGCTACGGTATTGTTGCTTCTATCCAAACTTTATCTTTTAACTTCGTAGTTCATCAAAGCTAAAAACAGATGTTGAAAAAAAGTTTGGCATTGCTTGCACAAGCAGGCATCGACAGTTTTATTTTGAGCCTCCTCGGTGCTATATTGGTGGCTTATGCTGTACCTAGTGTAGGAGCTGTTACCCTCGACAAGCCTTTGTATGTTATCACAACTTATGGCGTAAGTATTACTTTTTTTCTGTATGGGCTAAAGCTCGATATGGCTCAATTGAAAGCTGGCCTCAAAAATTGGCAATTGCATATACTTGTACAAGCCAGTACTTTCTTACTTTTCCCGCTTTTGGCTTTGCTTATCAAGCCCTTTTTTGTTGGCTCGGCCAATCATACCCTGTGGATTGGTATTTTTTATTTGGCGGCGCTGCCCTCTACGGTTTCATCTTCGGTGGTGATGGTTTCGTTGGCAGGAGGCAATGTCGTAGCAGCGATTTTTAACGCTACGCTATCAAGTTTAATGGGCATTTTTATCACGCCTCTTTGGATGTCGCTGTTTTTAACTTCTAGTAATGGCGAATACGACCTTTCGGGAATTTTATGGAAACTATGTTTGCAGGTCATTCTTCCTGTTATCGTTGGAATGCTCTGCCATCGCTTTGGAGGCGAATGGGCCAAGAAAAACAAAAATGCCCTGAAGCTCATCGACCAAAGCATTATTTTGAGTATTGTATATCAATCTTTTTCGGAGTCGTTTTACCAACAACTATTCAAGGGGCTGGCTTTTTCGACCATTGTGGCACTGGCATTGGGCATGATTATGCTGTTTCAGGCAATTTATCAACTCATCAAATGGCTTTGTCGCTTGCTTCATTTCAGCGAAGCAGACAGCAGTGCCGCTATTTTTTGTGGTTCTAAAAAATCGTTGGTACACGGCACAGTGATGTCGAAAGTATTGTTTTCTCAAGCCTCAGCCATTGGTATTTACTTGCTTCCTATTATGATTTACCACGCTGGTCAATTGATTGGAGCGAGTTATTTGGCCCGCAAAAGACGAGAAAAGCAAGGGTGAGTTAAGTTAATTAGTGAATTGTGATTTAGTGAATGAATGAATTAGTGTCTTGAAAATCAATCAACTAACTCGTGATTCACTAATTCACTCACTCACAATTCACTAATTCACCCACTCACAATTTCACATTGTTACTTAGCTCTGTTATAATTTAATGCTGATACGTTGCCCGATAGGTTTGCCATTGCGGTACGAAATGACTTTGAAATAAGTGGCATTTTTGGGTACATCTAGGATTTTGCCATTGTACCGGGCCGAAAATTTATCGGGGTAGGTATTGTCGAAGGTATAGTACAAGTCTAAACCGTTGATTTCTGTTTGCAGTTCTATTTTGCTACTGTTGCCTTCTTTGCTCACTTTAATGATAGGGTCGTAAAGGCTACGGGCATAATTGATTTGTGCTTCGTCCATGCGAGCAAAGTGTGTTTCTACTTTTTGGACAAAAGTATTCCAATTTTTTGTATCTTTTTTACTCCAAAATACCTCTGCCAAAGCCCAAGTCCTAGGGTACTCATGTATTCGAGATGGCGGGTAGTTGGTACCGATTCTGTCCACAAATTGCCTTGTCCGCCTAATACCATTCCTTCGGCAACGCCTTCTGGTGTAGGGTCGAAACTATAGGCTTTTTGCAAACGCAACATATCATAAGTATCGGGTTCGATAGACGGCTCGCCTTGGTACAAATCGAGGTAGGTATGCGTATTGGGAGTCATGACCACTGGGCGGTTTTGTTTGATTGCCTCCAAGCCGCCTTTGATGCCTCTCCACGACATCACGGTAGCATCGGGGGGCAATCCTCCGTCTAAGATTTCACCCCAGCCAATCAATTTTTTACCTTTACTCGTAACAATTTTAGCGACCCTTTTCATAAAATAGCTTTGCAATTCATCCAGATTTTTGAGTCCTTCTTTTTTCATTAAAGCTTGGCATTCGGCACTTTTTTCCCAATAACCTTTGTAGCATTCGTCGCCCCCCACATGGATGTACGGATGCGGAAACAAAGAGGCAACTTCTTCTAATACTTTATCCAAAAAATCATATACTTTTTCGTTGGCAGGGCAAAGCGAATTTTCTACTTCTCTATAAAACTTCCAACCACCATTGACCTGAAACTTATTTCCACCACCGCAAGACAATTCTGGATAAGCTGCCAGAATCGCCAAGCTGTGGCCTGGTACATCTATTTCAGGAAGAATTTTGATAAATTTCTTTTGGGCATAAGCCACAATTTCTCGAATATCGTCTTGGGTATAAAAACCGCCATACGTGGCTTGTTCGCCTGTTTGGGGCATTTCTCGTTGCCACCAATTACCCGTGCGAGGCACACGCCAAGCCCCAACACTGGTGAGTTTAGGATACGATTTGATTTCGATACGCCAGCCTTGGTCGTCGCTCAAATGCCAATGAAAGGTATTGAACTTGTAGCGTGCCAGTTGGTCGATGAATTTTTTGATGTATTCTTTCGGAAAAAAATGCCTGCTCACATCAAGCATAATGCCTCGCCAAGCATAACGAGGATAGTCACTGATGTGCCTACAAGGGATTGTCCAAGCAATTTTTTGTTGCTGTTTGTTTTCAATTTGTTTAGGAAATAATTGTAACAAACTTTGAATGCCGTAAAAAAGCCCGTTGGCTGTATAAGCCTTGATACTGATGCGTGTAGGCGTGATGTCGAGGGTATAACTTTCGGCTTCGGCAATCACTTTGAAGGTGGTTTGCTCGATTTCGAGGTTGATGTGCTTGCCAATTTTGGGCGTAGTGGAGGGCGTAAATTTCCAGCCTGTAGGTATGGCAAGGCTTTCGGCTAAAAAATTGGCCAAATCCCAAACGGCTTGTGTATTGGTATGAATATGTATTTTGGTGTCGGGTGTGAGGACAAACGCCCCTGCACTTTTTTGCTGTATAACAGGCTCAGGAATGATTTGTTGCCCCCAAGTTTTTCCAACTGTCAAACAAATGTAACCAACGAGCAAGAAAAAAAACCTTTTCATAATACCGAAAGATATGCGTTTTGTTAGGTAAATATGGGCTAATAACGAGCCGAATCGACCGAATAGTGTAAGGATTTTATACTAAAAAAACTTTCTAGGGTACAATTTTTATCATACCCTAAAAAGTCATGAAGTAAAGGATGGTTTATCGAATGGCTATTTCAACATTTTACGGATGTATTTTCCTACAATATCGAACTCCAAATTAACGGTATCGCCCACTTGTAGCGTATGAAAAGTTGTATGCTCGTAGGTATAAGGAATAATCGCTACGCTAAAGGTGTTTTCGCCTGAATTAAATACCGTTAGGCTCGTGCCATTGATACAAATAGAGCCTTTTTCGACGGTAATATTTTCGGTGCTGGCATCATACGTAAAATCATAGAGCCACGAACCGTCTTGAGGCGTGATAGCCGTAACAACGCCCGTTTGGTCCACATGGCCCTGCACAATATGCCCATCGAAACGCCCGTTGGCTGGCATACAGCGTTCGAGATTGACTTTAGAGCCAATGACCCAATGCCCTACATTGGTTTTTTTGAGGGTTTCGTCAATGGCTGTTACGGCATATTGCTCATTTTCGATGGCAATGATGGTCAAACAAACGCCATTATGAGCTAAACTTTGGTCGATTTTCAATTCATTGGTAAAAGGACAAGTCAACCAAAAGGTTAAGTTTGTTCCTGCTGCTTCGATGCGTTGTACTGTTCCGATAGCCTCGATAATTCCTGTAAACATGGTGGTGGGTTTTTAACTTTAAAAGGATTGTATGCCTACAAAGTTACGGCTGTTTTTCTAGTAGCAAAACGGTATCTAGCTGATTCTTTTGTGCTGGGTCGAGGTCGAACACATAGTAATTGTTGTCTAGTTTTTGGAACTTAATGGCTTTGCCATCGACAAAATACTTCGCAGATTTGATGCCTACTGGAATTTTGAGCATAAATTTGGCATCGTTGTATTTGAGCAAATGGATAAAAATTTTGTTGTCTTTTTCGGTGACAGCTCCCCACGTCTGCGGACGCACAAAGCCTCCTTTGGTGCCGTAGATGGTTTCGCCATACACTTTCATAAAATCGCCCATTTGGCTGAGGCGTTCTACAAATTCGGGTTGGATTTCTCCATTGGGCATTGGGCCTACATTCAATAAAAAGTTTGCCCCAAAGCCAGCCGCTTTTACCAAATAATGTACCAACTCTTGCGTTGATTTGTAGTTGTTGTCTTTGATATTATAACCCCAGGCGCCATTGATGGTTTCGCAGGTTTCGAGTGGCAACGCTCCAATACTCTGGCCACCAAAACCTGTGGTGTTTTCGCCCGGTAAATCTTTCTCAAACATCTGAAAATCTTCGCCGGGCAAGGGCAATAAATGGTGGTTGTTGCCAATCAAACATTGAGGCTGTAGCTTATGAATAAGGCTGTAAATTTCGTCGTATTTCCAATCTATTTTCGATTGCAAATTTTTGTCGTGGTCGTTGTCGAGTTGGTCCCAGTGGCCATCAAACCAAATAGCCGATACTTCGCCATAATGGGTGAGTAGCTCGGTCAATTGGTTTTTCATAAATTGTAAGTAACTTGCATAATTCGACTTGCTAGTGCGACCAGTGCCTTTGCCTGTTTTACCTGTTTCGTAAGGGTAATCATCTCTGTACCAATCGAGTAAAGAATAGTAAAAGCAAATTTTCAAGCCTTGTTTATGACATTCGTCGGCTAGTTCTTTGACAATATCTCTTTTAAAAGGCGTATTAGCGATGCCCCAATCGGCGTATTTTGTATGAAAATTACTAAAGCCATCGTGGTGACGAGTGATGAGCGTAATGTATTTCATCCCTGCATTTTTGGCGATAGAAACCCATGTTTTCGCATCAAAATCGACAGGATTAAACGCTCTTTGGAGGCGTTGATAATCGTGTTTTTTGATATTTTTGATTTGCATAACCCATTCGCCATCGCCCAATACACTCGATGCACCCCAATGAATAAACAGCCCAAAGCGGGCTTCTTCAAAGGCTTTGCGAGCCGCCAAGTTTTCGGGGGTGGGCGTATAATTTTGTGCAATAGATTGCCCCATAAACAAGCCCAACATAATAGTTAGAAGTGTAATTTTTTTCATAAAAATTGTTGTTAAAATGTCTGAATTTTTAGCCTTATCATTGGCTAAAAATAGAAGAAAATAAAGATACGATTGTACTCATTTGTTGGGTAAAAATAAAAACATTCATCACCATGCAAGAAAATTTGGTTGCCTCTACAGCCGAATATGCCGTGAAAGGCACTATTTGGCTAGAGCATCTGACCGATACCGAGCGTTTTCTGGGTAAAGGTCGGATACAACTCCTCACCCTCATTGCCGCTCACGGCTCTATAGCTCAGGCTGCTAAAACGATGAATATGTCGTATAAAAGAGCCTGGGATTTGGTTACTTCTATGAACAGCCAAGCCACCGAACCCTTGGTAATTACGCAAGTAGGCGGAAAACGTGGCGGTGGCACAATCGTAACGCCAGCAGGGCATCGGGCTTTGGCGTATTATACTGGCTTGCAAGAACGTTTTGAGGCTTTTTTGGCACAAGAAACACAGCATTTTCGGGCTTATCACGCTCAGTCAAAATAGGTCATTGGCAGATTTTTCTAAGCCGTTGGTCTAAATTTTGAGTCTTCACTACAAGCCTTTCTTTAGTTTCTAGGTATTTCGTTATATTTGTTGGAAAATAACGAAATTTATTACTTCTCATACAAAACTTTCTCCTGTATGTCTTTATTGGTCTTACTTTTTTTATTAGCGCTTGTGGCATTTTTGTATGCTTCCGTAGGGCATGGCGGTGCCAGTGGCTATTTGGCGGTGATGGCATTGCTCGGCGTTGCTCCAGTGTTGATGAAATCGTCGGCATTGGTGATGAATTTGGCAGTGTCGCTTTTTTCGTTTATTGGGTTTTATCGGGCTGGTTTTTTTCGGTTCAAGCTTTTTTTTCCTTTTGCCCTCAGCAGTATTCCGTGTTCGTTTATAGGAGCGATGTATGTATTGCCCGATTCTATTTATAAGAAAATATTGGCGGTTTGTATTCTTATTTCTATTGCTCGTTTGTTGTATCAATTTGACAAATCGAATAAAGAAAACAACGCCATTCCCTGGCCCATTGGCTTGCTGGTAGGAGCGATTATTGGCATTATTTCGGGCATGATTGGCATTGGCGGAGGCATTTTACTGAGCCCATTGATGTTGCTGATGCGTTGGGGCAACCTCAAAGAAACGGCGGCGGTTTCGGCACTTTTTATTTTTGTCAATTCGGTTTCGGGTTTGCTGGGAGCTATCGCTAAAGGCACATTTGTCATGAGCCAAGATTTAGTTTGGTCGGTATTGGCAACCGTTGTAGGTGGGGCTGTAGGAGCGTATTTGGGAAGTCATAAATTCAACGTGCCAACCCTCAAATACCTGTTGGCCTTGGGCTTGACCATTGCTTGTTTGAAATTGTTTTTTACGTAATCATATCAAAATGATACTTGTCTTTCTATAGATGTTTGATAATGCATGGCAAGTTTTTTAAGCTTTAATTATGCCTATCGTTATATTTTGTAAAACATATTGGATTATATGAAAAAACAAATACTTTTTAGCTATTTTAGTTGTCTTGCTCTGGGCGTTTATGCCCAAAAAACAGCCCCAAGTCAACAACCTAAAGATACCGTAACAGTACTTTCGGAAGTGGTTGTTACGGCATCTCGTTTGCCAATTGACGTAATGAAATCGCCTATTAGTATTGAACTATTAGATGCTAAAACGGCACAACAGCAAGGAGCCGCCAGCTATTTCGATGCCCTAGAACACATCAAAGGCGTACAATTATTGACTTCAAGTTTGGGGTTTAAGGTATATAATACCCGTGGGTTTGCCAATCCGACGAATGTAAGGTTTGTGCAATTGGTTGATGGCATCGACAACCAAGCACCGCATATTGGTGCACCCATTGCGGGGGCATTAGCACCTTCTGATATTGATTTAGCAAAAGTCGAACTCATTCCTGGTACGGCATCAGCTTTGTACGGTATGAATGCCTTAAACGGCATGTTGAATATTTTAAGCAAAAGCCCGTTCACTTTTCAAGGGCTAACAGTGCAGCAAAAAACGGGCGTAAATCACCTTGGTGATGCTAATGCTTCGGCACAATTATTTGCTGAAACAGCACTGCGTTGGGCAAAAGCTTGGCAAAATCGCTGGGCTGTGAAAGTGAATTTTGCCTATACAAAAGGCTATGACTGGATTGCCGATAATACCCAAGATTTGAATCCTAATGGCAATATTTCGCTAGGCTTGACAGGCCAAGCCAATCCTGCCTATGATGCCATCAATAGTTATGGCAATGAATCGTCGAATAGAAAAACGTTGACTTTAGGAGGAAAACGCTATGCTGTTGCAAGAACAGGCTATTACGAAAAAGATATAGCAGATTTTAACATTCATAACCTTAAAGCAGACATAGGGCTGTACTACAAACCTACACCGCAAAGTGAAATCCAATACACCTACAAAATAGGCACAATTGATAATGTGTATCAACGTACCAACCGTTTTCGCCTAGATAATTACCATATCAGTCAGCATAGTTTGGTCTTCAAAAACAAATCGTTGGTACTGAAAGCCTACCTTACTACCGAAGATACAGGCGACTCGTACAACATTCGGTCGATGGCAGAAAATATAGACAAAGCCTACAAAACAGATGACCAATGGTTTAAAGATTTCACAACAGCCTTCAATACCGCTAATGGTCAGGGAAAAACCACAGCAGAAGCCCTGAGCCTTGCTCGAACACAAGCCGATGCGGGTCGTCCGCAACCGCACACAGCGTCGTTTAATGAATGGATACAAAAATTGAGTAAAATCAACAATTGGGACATTGGGGCTGCACTGCAAGTAAAATCGTGGTTGTATCATGCCGAAGGGCAATGGGATATGACGGAAAGCCTGTTACAAACTTTGCACCAAAAAACAGGCATAAATATTTTGGCTGGTTTCGATTATCGCAGCTATGAGGTGTATCCCGATGGCAATTACTTTATCAATCCTATCGAAGCAAATAAAAACCTCACGTATGTAAAATATGGGGCATTTTTACAAGTGACGCAGGCATTTTTTAACGAAAAACTTCAACTAAATCTAAGTGCAAGAGCCGACAAGAACCAGTATTTCGACTGGCAGTTTAATCCTCGGATGGCATGGGTTTACTCGCCTACGCACGACCACCATATTCGTTTGTCGTATCAAAATGGGTATCGTTTTCCCAGTTTGTTTGAAGCATTTTCTAACGTTAACAGTGGAGGCGTGAAAAGGGTAGGTGGCTTGCCTTTGATGTCGCAAGGAATTTTTGAAAACTCGTATTTCAAAACCTCCATAGATGCTTTTCAAGCGGCTGTTACGAGCGATGTCAATACCAAAGGTCTTAGTACCGCCGAAGCCATTCGTCAGAACAAAGGGTTATTGATAAAAAACGATTATACATACATCAAACCCGAGCAAGTGAATAGCTTTGAAATAGGTTACAAAGGCAATTGGCTACAAAAACGGCTGTTGGTCGATATAGATTTTTATTACAATATTTACCAAAACTTTATGGCACAAGTAGAAGCTTCTGTGCCTAAAACCTCATCCTCCAATACCGATACCATTGCTACTTATCTGAACGACAGAAGTAAGCAAGACCGCTATCGTTTGTGGACTAATTCTAAAAGTAAGGTATATAATTATGGGGCAAGTATTGGGCTACGTTACCAGTATCGTAATTATATTGTAGAAAGTAATCTTTCTTATGCCAAACTCGATCGCAAAGAAAGCAATGACGGCTTAGAAGAAGCCTTCAATACGCCACAATGGATAGCAAATATTGGCATAAGTAACCGTAAAATTTGGCAAAACCTTGGGGCTGGTATCAGTTTCAAATGGCAAGATGCCTTTATTTGGCAGTCGTCATTGGCTACAGGCAATGTGGCGGCGTATCATACCATTGATGCCCAACTGACCTACAGCGTACCTAGCCAAAAACTTGTGGTAAAACTAGGCGGTAGCAATATTACCAACCAGTATTATTACAATTTTTTGGCAGGACCAAGTGTAGGAGGTTTGTATTATATAAGTATTACGGCAAACCTTTAGTTGATACCAACAAAAAGACTACACCAACACAAGTGTAGTCTTTTGGGCAAAAAAGTAAGCCAAATGCTATTCGGTAGCACCTACAGGTTTGAAATTCCCGTGTTTAAGCAATTCATTTTCAGGCTCATAAGGACATACTTCGAGAATGGTTGTAATGTTTATATCCGTAATCTGATAGTCGTTGAGCGAACCCAAATTTTTCTTTAAGAGTGCATATACTTCGCCAGGGTCGTTGGCATTGATAAGCATAAAGTGAGCCGTTTTCTTTTCTTTTTGTGATTTTTCGTCGAAAGAAATATACTGTACTTTGGCTTTAAACCACGTTTCAGCCCCATTTTCTTCAAAAAATACTTCGCTTAACTTCATTTTACTGAGGTTTGTAATCTGAAAATCGGGCGTATTGCTGGCTACAATTTCAAAAACTCTTGCTTCTGCATCGGTGTAGGAAACCGCATCAATCAAATACGCTTCGTTGATGGTTTTCAATGAACCTGCCTCGTCTTCTCGTTGGTAACGAATCTTCGCCAAATACCAAGTTGCCATGTCGTGTTATGTTTAGGTTGATTGTTCAAGTTTGCAAAGCTATCAAGTTTTCAGAAAAAATACTTTGGCAAGAAGAGATAATTTTTAAACCAAGGCTTGTTTGAATCTGCCATTTGTATTGTATTTTTGGATAAAAGCTCATCGTTTATCAGCTTCTCGGAAGAGCATCTGAACGATTAGTTTAAAAATTAATACAAAAAAATTATAAGTAAAATTACTTATTTTTTACAGTAAATCTTTTTCAAGTATAAAAAACTATTTAAAAAGTTGTAAAATTTTTATATTTTCAAAATAATGTTTGGTAAAACGATTTTGAAACAAAATATAATTTTATTAAATTAGGTTTTACTTTCTGAACAAAACACTCAACAATGCCTATGAATTTCAGCTTCCAAAACTACAACACAGAGGGATTTTACGACGAAATGTTCGACGCTGAGGGCAATGTACGCATGGGGTACGAGGCATTTAAAGAGCGTGTAGAACAACTAGGGGTGGACGAATTTGTGCGCCGTCATCATGCTGCCGAGCGGGCATTAATGGCTATGGGGATTACGTTCAATGTGTATTCTGAAAACGAAGGCACAGAGCGTATCATGCCAGTAGATATTATTCCAAGGGTGGTATCGGCCGACGATTGGAATAAAACAGAAAAAGGCTTGGTACAGCGTATTACGGCACTCAATTTGTTTTTAGATGACCTTTACAACGAGCAAAAAATTCTCAAAGATGGCATCGTGCCAAGAGAATTGATTGAATCGTCTAAAAACTTTCTGAAGCCTTGTATTGGCATGAAGCCGCCCAAAGGAATATGGATTCATATTACGGGAACCGACTTGATTAGAGGCGACGATGGGCAGTTTATGGTATTAGAAGACAACCTTCGATGCCCGTCGGGGGTGAGTTATATGCTCGAAAATCGTGAGTTGCTCAAACGTACTTTTCCCGAAGTATTGGGCGAAACACGTGTACAGCCTATTTCCGATTATCCTACTCGTTTGTTGCAGATGTTGCAATACATCAGCGACCGCCCCAACCCTACGGTGTGCGTACTTACGCCAGGTATTTACAATTCTGCTTACTTCGAGCATTCGTATTTGGCCCAACAAATGGGCGTTGAATTGGTTGACACCCGTGACTTGGTGGTGCATGATGGCTACGTAAAAATGCGTACAACCAAGGGCTTTCAGATTGTAGATGTGATTTATCGCCGCATCGACGATACATTCTTAGACCCACACACGTTTAATCCTCAGTCACTTATCGGTATTCCGGGCTTGATGGATGTGTATAAAGCTGGGCGTGTAGCCTTGGCTAATGCACCGGGTACAGGCGTTGCCGACGACAAGGTAATTTATGCTTATGTGCCACGCATCATCAAGTATTACCTCGGCGAAGACCCTATTATTCCAAATGTGCAAACCTATATTTGCGGTGAAGAAGACGACTGTAAATATGTACTGGAAAATATCGAAAAATTGGTGGTGAAAGAAGCCAACGAAGCAGGTGGCTACGGTATGTTGATTGGTCCAAAATCGACCAAGGCCGAGCAACAACTTTTCAGGGATAAAATCAAAGAAAATCCACGGAACTACATTGCTCAACCAACCATTTCGTTGTCACGTGTGCCTTGTTTGATAGAAGACCATCCAGAAGGTCGTCACGTGGACTTGCGTCCTTATATTTTGTATGGCAACGGCGTACAAGTAATTCCGGGCGGTCTTACCCGTGTGGCACTTCGCAAAGGGTCGTTGGTTGTAAACTCATCGCAAGGTGGTGGGTCGAAAGATACGTGGGTCTTGTACTAAAGATGGGTCTATCAAGTTAGTGAATGAGCGAGTTGTGAATGAAGTTTTTTGCTTTCAAATCAGTATTCGTGCAAATGTAATTTTGGTTAAAAAATCATAAATCACCGAAAATAAAAACACTAACTCACAATTGACAATTCACCATTTCACATTGACAGCTTAATAAAAAACCGATGGTAAGTTGATGACTTGCCATCGGTTTTTATGTTATACCTTAAAAACGATACGCTTTTGCTGCCACTTGGTTGATACCAAAAATAAGGCTTTGGTTCAGTTGGATAATAGAACGCACATCGCCTTTCAATTTCAATCCTGTGGTTTTTTGCGAAAGATAGGTGAAATCACCTTTGCCATTTCCCTGTAAAACCATACCATAGTTTGCATCATATTTACCCATTTTTAAACGGGTAATATTCTGGTTTCCAGCCAAAATGAGGTCTTTTGTTCCATCTTTATTCACATCTATAACTTTTATGGCATGAATAGGAGAGAATTGCACTGCTAAAGGCAAGCTTTTTTCTATAAATTTTCCTTGACTACTCATGCTAAAATAGCTTGTTTTGAAATCATTCGCCACGAGTTTTTTAGCACCTTCCAATTCTTTTGCATCAAAAATATCGTGAAGCGTAGCATTGGCATAGCTTTCGTAGTTGGTAAATAGTTTTCTTTTGGCAGTGATTTGTTCCAACAACTCATCTCTGGTAAGATACGGGTACGATTTTCCTTGGATGTAAAAGCATAAAATAGGGTCGATTGTTCCGTTTTGGTCGAAATCGTTATAGTACAATTCGGCAGGCTCTTGCCATGAAGCTTTACATTGGCTATTCAGCCCTAGGTTTCCTATCAATATATCGGGTTTGCCGTCTTTGTTCAAATCATCGACCAGTAAGGTATTCCACCAGCCTTGGTAATTTTTATCAAAATACTGATTGGTCACATTCTCTCCATCGTTCATACTAAAAACCGAAATGGGCATCCATTCTCCCACAACAATCAATTCTACTTTTTTATCTTGATTTAAGTCCACAAATGCGGCATCACTCACCATCCCTACATATTGCAAGGCTGGAGGAGTCTGTTCTTTAAATGAACCATTTCCTTGATTGATAAGCACATAACTTCTTGGCGTTTCGGGATAACGCCCTGGCACGACTCTCCCTCCAACAAACAAATCAGGCTTGCCATCGAGGTTTACGTCGCCTACGCTTACACAACCCGTGCTGATAGGCATAGCAGGCAATGCCTTTGCACTTAGGCTTAAATTTCCTTTGCCATCGTTTAAAAACAGTTGGTCTTGCAAAATGGGGTCGTTTGGAGCGAACTGTCGATAACCGCCGTAGCCCACATATAAATCGAGGTATCCATCAGCGTTGGCATCAAAGAAAACCGCCGCACTTACATCGGCATTGGTTGGCGTAGCTAGTTGTTGTTGCTTGAATCCTTGTGTGCTGGTTTGGATAAAATAGGCACTACTATTGCCAAAATAGCCTCCTACAAACACATCTTCCAAGCCATCTTTGTTTATATCGGCTGTACGCATGACAGGCCCAACAAACGACATAGCTTGTGGAAGCAGCGACTGGCGTTTAAAGTCGTTTTGTGCCATCGTGGTTACTTTGGTTGGTAAAGGCGAGGTGATTTCTGTAAATAACGTTGGCGATGGCGTTGCTGGTATTGCATTCAATTGGGCTTGCTGTTCGTCCAATACCAAGGTTTGGTCTAGGGTTACATTTTTTCTTATTTCTTTTTTACCACTATTCCAAACAACAACAAGCGAATCTATTTGTGTATCCTTACCCAAGCCGAAGTGCAAGTCGAAACCAACATTTGATTGAAACCCTCTTGTTGGCATTTGTTCTTGGTACTGCATTTTACCTGCACTGTAAACACGTACTTTTGCTCCAATGCCTTGGGTATTTTGTTTTGCTCCTTTTAGCTGTACGTTCAAGAAATGGTGTTGTAGTTGTTGATTACTTTCATTTTGGTAAATAAAAGCAGGTAAATTGATATTGTTCACAACCAAATCTAAGTCGCCATCTTTGTCGAGGTCGGCATAGGCCGCTCCACTGCTATTAGACGTTTGCCCGAGTCCCCACGCCTGGGTTTGGTTGGTAAATTGTAAATTCCCTTGGTTTTGAAAAAGGTAATTTACAACATTAGACGAAGGCATTTTTTTGACCAATTCCAATACATCTTCTCGTTGAAACCCACCCTGTTTTTGTTTGATAAAATCGTCCATGTATTTCAAAAAGTCGAGGTTGGTATAATCGTGCAAATAGCCGTTGGTCACATATAAATCTTTCCAACCATCGTTGTCATAATCAGCAAATAAAGCCGACCAACTCCAGTCGGTATTAGAAATGCCTGCCAATTGCCCAATCTCACTAAAAGTGCCATTGCCTTGATTGAGGTGCAGCATATTACGCATAAACTGGGAATGAAAACCCGACTGTACGTTCAAATCAAACTTATAATAATTGTCGGGTGCCATCAAAAGTTTTTGTCTGCGGTTATCTTCTGGCAGCATATCGAGGGTAAAAATATCGGGCAGTAAATCGTTATTGATGTCGGCTACATCGTTGCCCATCGAAAAGTTAGAGGTATGTCCGAGTTGTTCTAAACTTACCTCCGTAAATTTTCCGTGCTGGTTGTTGAGGTACAGGCGGTCGGGAACAGCGTAGTCGTTGCTCACATAAATATCGGGCCATCCATCTTGGTTGACATCGGCAATACCCGCTCCAAGTCCATACGACAAAGCCGAGCTTTGAATGCCCGCCTCACGGGTTACATCTCTGAAATAGCCATTATCATTTACATAAAACCTCGACCCACTCACGGCATCGTCTATTTGCAACATAGTTTTGGTATCGGTGAGGTTCAAGACAGGCAACGATTTGGTATTATGATTGAGCAGAAAAACGTCGAGGTCGCCATCTTTATCGGCATCAAAAAAATACGCATTGGTACTAGACGCTGGGCTATCGAGTCCATAGCGAGCGGCTTCTTCCGTAAAAGTAGGAATCCCCTGTGCATTGTTTCCTTGGTTGATGAAAAGTTCGTTTACTTTCTTTTCTGGATGCAAGTTTCCCGAATGACACACATAAATATCTAGTTTGCCATCGGCGTTAATGTCAACCATTGTAGTACCTGTTTTCCATGGGCCAGGTCGGCCAGCTACGCCTGCTTGTGCCGTGATGTCGGCAAACTGCATATTTTTTTGATTGAGGTACAAGCGATTTTCCTGCATATTACTGGTAAAATACAGGTCGTCGTAGCCATCGCCATTGACATCCCCTACGGCAACACCACCGCCATTGTAAAAATATTCGTACATCAATACATTGGTATTGAGTCCTTCTTCGATTACATTCTGAAAGTCGATATGGGTTTGTTCGGGGGAAAGCAACGTAAACAAATTGTCGGTTGAAGCCGTATGGTCTGCGGTATTACATTGGCTACATGTAATACCCAAAAGCATTGCAATACCAAGTTGTTTGATTTTCATATTCGGGAATAAAAGATAAAAACGATAAGCGTGCCTTGTCAGGGAAGTTTATTCCCTGATAGCATCATTGAAAAGAGTCACTAGAAAAAATCCACACAATAAGTTTGCTAGATAAAAAAGAATCACTGGATTATCAAAGAAAATATGCTAATTATTCTTTAGAAAATCAAAAAACATACGGCTATGCTATTTACGGGTATTTTGTACAAGTATTTTATTTGAATACAAGACTTAATAACCGTTCTACCTACTTAATAATAGTACTTTAGTAATCTTTTTTCAACATTTATGCCATTTAAGTATAACTTTATCAAGAAATAGACACAAATGCTTGGGTAGAATATTTATATTATATATTGATTTTGTGCAAACATTTGCACTTGTGATTTTACCCTAAAATGAGGTATAAATCTATGAAAAGTTATAAACAATAACCTGTAAAGTACAAAAATGTAGAAATCCATCTTGTATTGTTTGTACAATAAATGCAATTTGCGGGTAAAACTAAAAGAAATCCAAAAACACAATTGTAATTGCTTGTTCACGATGGCAACCCTGCCATATTATTGCAGACCCAATACTATGAAAAACCATGATACCTGCCCGTTCACGACTGGATGAAGCCCATTCAGTACAATCGTCATCTCCCTCAGTTCCGATATTAAATATATAATGAAAGACAAATTATGATAATGTTTTATCAATGGAAGCATCAATGTGCAAAAGTTACTTTTTTCGCTTTGATGTTGATGATTACTCTCTCCGCTCAAACCTTTGCTCAAAAAGTAAAAGGTAAAGTGACCGACGACAAAGGGCTGGGCCTACCGGGTGCCAATATTTTGGTAAAAGGTACTAGCACAGGAACGACCTCCGATGCCAACGGTTTTTACAGTATCTCGGCCGATAAAAAAGCCACGCTCGTGATTTCTTCCGTGGGCTTTTTAACGCAAGAAGTAGATATTAATAACCGCTCTACGGTAGATGTTACGCTGGCAACAGATGTAAAATCGCTTGAAGAAGTCGTAGTGGTAGGGTATGGTACACAAAAGAAAGTAACCGTAACAGGTGCTGTTGTGGCTGTACAAGGCGATAAAATTATCAAGTCGCCTGCGGTTGATATTTCAAACTCCTTGGCAGGGCGTTTACCTGGTTTGGTGGTTATCCAAACTAGCGGTGAACCCGGATACGACGGTGCTACCATCTCTATTCGTGGTACGAATACCCTAGGCAATAACAGCCCGTTGGTTGTAATCGACGGTATTCCTGACCGTGATGGCGGTTTGGGTCGTTTAAGCCCAAGAGATATTGAATCTATTTCAGTATTGAAAGATGCCTCTGCGGCAATTTATGGTGCTCGTGCAGCGAATGGGGCTATTCTTGTAACGACCAAAAGAGGTAAAACAGGTAAGCCTACCATCACGTATGATATGAACACAGGGTGGAGCCAGCCGACTCGTTTGCCTGAAATGGCTAATGCCGTTGAGTATGCCAAAATCATGAACGAAATTGGTATTTATAAAAATATTGCTGTAAGCGAATGGGGTGCCGCATGGAAGGGTATTCAGACCAATGGCACATACAAAGCTACCAATGGCTCTACTGTAAATGCTAATTATAGTCCAGAAGCAGTACAAAAATATGCCGATGGCTCGGACCCTTGGCGTTACCCAAACACCGACTGGTTTAAAGATGCTTTCAAAACTTGGTCGCCTCAAACACGCCATAACTTGCAGTTGTCGGGTGGTACTGAATCGTTGAGATATATGGCTTCGTTGGGCTATGTTTCACAAGATGCGTATTACAAAAATTCGGCAACAAGCTATAGCCAATATAATTTCCGTACCAACCTCGATGCCAAAGTAAGTAAGTACATCAGTACCAATTTGGGTATCATGGTACGTAGAGAATTACGTAAATTTCCAACCGAAAGTGCGGGTTCTATTTTCCGTATGTTGATGCGTGGCCGCCCGACTGAGCCAGAAGTTTGGCCAAATGGTTTGCCAGGCCCAGATATTGAAAACGGTCAAAACCCTTATGTGATTACGACCAATGCTACGGGGTATATCGAAAACCCAGTTGACTATGTGCAATCGAATGGCTCGGTAGTTATTACAAACCCTTGGGTTGAGGGCTTAAAACTTACTCTATCAGGTGCAATTGACAAAAACTCAGGTACAAACAAAGTGTGGCAAACGCCTTGGACATTGTATTCTTGGGACAAAAAAACCTTCCAGTCGGATGGTGTAACGCCTTTGTTGGTTGGTGCGGTACGCTCTAATTTCAAAGACCCACGCCTTACACAATCGTATAGCACGACGTTGAATACCAACCTCACGGCTATGTTGAATTATGACACCAAATTTGGGAAAGACCACAGTTTGAGCGTATTGGCAGGGGTAACACGTGAAACGTTTGCTGGTGAAGGCTTCTTTGCTTATAGACGTAACTATATTTCTTCGGCAGTTGACCAATTGTTTGCTGGAGGTTCTTTACAACAAAATACTGGCGGTAGTGCCTACAACCGTGCTCGTTTGGGCTATTATGGTCGTGTGCAATACAACTATAAAGAAAAATACTTGTTAGAGTACATTTGGCGTTACGATGGCTCGTATATATTCCCCGAAGCACACCGCTTTGGCTTCTTCCCTGGTTTATTGTTGGGTTGGAACATCACCAACGAGGATTTCTTCAAAGTAAAAGGGATTGATAATTTGAAATTGCGTGCTTCTTACGGACAAATGGGGAATGACCAAGTGTTCTATAATGGAGCATTACAAGAGTACGCTTATTTGTCAACATTTGGTTTCGGACAATATCCAATCAACAACCAAGTGGTAACAACCCTGCAAGAAACGGTATTAGCAAACCCCGACTTTACTTGGGAAAAAGCCAACAACTACAACATCGGTTTGGATGGTTCATTCTTGAATAATCGTATTGATTTGACATTTGAGTACTTCTACAATAGAAGAAACCAAATTTTGATTCAAAAAACTGGTTCAACTCCTTCGTCGTCGGGTATCAACTCATTGCTTCCGCCTGTCAATGCTGGTATTGTTGATAACAAAGGTTTTGAATTTGCCTTGGGTTATAATGCCAAACCAACCAAAGATATGTCGATTAGAGCTGCCATCAATGGAGGTTATGCTAAAAACAGAGTTGTATTTATGGACGAAATCCCTGGTGCACCTAGCTACCAGTTACAAGAAGGTAAACCTATCGGTGGCTACTTGGTGTATCAATATGATGGCGTATTCAAAGATGTAGCTGAAATTGATGCCAACAAACTTGATTACTCTTCTGTTACATCGAAGCTTATTCCTGGCGATATGAAGTTTAAAGATGTGAATGGCGATGGAAAAATTAATGCTGATGACCAGATACGTTTAGACGAAAATGCTACTCCAACTTTCAACTTTGGTGCAACATTCGACCTACGTTACAAAGGCTTCGATTTGAATATTTTATTCCAAGGTGCTACAGGTTCTTCTATTCGTATTCAGACAGAATCGGGTGATATTGGTAACTACTTGAAATATTTCAACGACAACAGATGGACTATCGACAACCCAAGTGGTGTGCATCCTCGCTTGGCAAGTAGAGGCGATACCTACTTTACAGGGGGCAACTTCGGAAACAATACTTATTACCTGTTTAGTAAAGACTATATTCGTTTGAAAAACATAGAATTAGGTTATACACTACCAAGTAACATCGTAGAAAAGCTAAAACTTGGAAGCTTGAGGGTATATGTGAATGCGTTAAACTTGTTTACAATAGACAAGAATAAGATATTCGACCCAGAAGCAACTGCACAAAGCGGTGTATATTATCCGCAAGCACGCGTGATTAACACAGGTCTAAGTTTAACCTTTTAAAATGGAATTTATATGAAGAACATTACTATAAGAGTCGGCTTATTCATAGCATTGATAGGCGGAACTTTATCTTGTGACAAAGATTTTTTAAACACGAAACCCTTAGATAAAATATCAAGTGCCGCAACGTGGTCGGATGGGGCTTTATCTGAGGCATTTATTTTCAATGTTTATTCGTTTTTAGGGTACGGTGGTTTTGAAGAACAAGCTTTAGCTGCCTATACCGACGAAGCCATGTTTACCCACGCTGGTCGTAACATCAATACTTTCACCGAAGGCTCAGAAACCCCAAGTAACCTTGCTTGGCAAAGTGATACCTATCGTTGGGACAGAATGTACTTAGCCATTCGTGAAGCAAACGTAGCTTTAGAAAATTTACCTAAATCAACTTTTACTGATGCTGTACTTAAAGAAAGATTGATGGGTGAAGCCTATTTCTTGCGTGCTTATTACTATCACCAATTGCTCCGTTTTTATGGCGGTGTACCTTTGATTAGCAAAGCATACGGCCTTAACGAAGATTATACGGTAGCCCGTAATACTTTCGATGAATGTGTGAAGTTTATCATCAGCGACCTCGATAATGCAACCAAAATGTTGGATGGCAAACCCAATACACCCGGTCGTGCTACAAAGCTTGCTTCAATGGCACTAAAAGCTCGTGTATTGTTGTATGCTGCAAGCGACCTACACGATGGCCCTACAGCAAAAGCCAAATCTAGCTTGCTTGCTGGCTATTCTAATATCGAGCTAGTGGCTTATCCTTCGGGCGACCGTGCCGCTAGATGGGCTGCGGCAAAAGCTGCTGCAAAAGCGGTACTTGATGCGTCGTCGGGTTATAAACTTAACCTTACAGCACCAGTGTCGGCAGAAGATGGTAAAAACAATTATATTGCCATTGCGATGGGTGGCCAAAGTGCCGCAGCCGATGCCGCAGCATCCTCAGAGTTGATTTTCCAACGTACCCATACGGCCCTCTTTACACAGGAAGATAACTGGCCTTTGGGTGGTATTCACTATGGTATCAACAATGGACCAAACGGCTATCACAACTGGGCTGGTAATACGCCAATTCAACAATTGGTTGATGACTACGAAATGATGGATGGAAGTAAGTTTGACTGGAGCAAGCCTGCTCATAAAGCAGCACCTTACGAAAACCGTGACCCTCGTTTCTATGCTTCTATTTTGTATGATGGTGCTACTTGGAAACCTCGCCCTTCTGACGTAGCTCCACTCGACCCTGCTAACCAAATTCAGACGGGATACTACGACGATGGTAAAGGAGGAATGATTAATGGTATCGACACACGTGAATCGGCGGTTGAAAACTGGAATGGTAGCCGTACACACTACTATACTCGTAAGTTTATCGACCCAAACCCTGCCTTGGCTGATAACCAATCGTCTGCTCAGGTGATTCCTTGGCCATTTATCCGTTATACAGAAATGGCCTTGAACTATGCGGAGGCTTGTATCGAAACTGGCGATGAAACAGAAGCAAGAAACTGGATTAACAAAATCAGGTTCCGTTCAGGAATGCCAGCAATTACCGATAATGGTGCAGCTTTAAAAGATAGACTTCGTAACGAACGCCGAATCGAATTGGCTTACGAAGAACATCGTTACCATGATGCTCGTCGTTGGATGATTCCACAAAATACGGTGGGTAGAGGTATTAAATCTATCCATATCGAGGCAAAACTCAAGTCTGGTATGTCGGCTCCTGCGATTTATAAATACGATAAGAGCAGATACGATTATTCTTATACTGTAGAAGATAATACGTCTAACGAAACACGCCAATGGAACGATAAAATGTATTATCGTGCTTTGAGCCGTGATGAAGTAAAACGAAATCCAAAACTTGTACAAAACCCAGGATTTACGCAATAATTGACTTGTACGAAGGATTGTCCGCATAATGATAGTGCTTTGTTTGCTATCTAAAAGGAATTTCATCTTTCGTAAAACCCTGATTCGTGTATAGGACTTTCTTTTTGTAATTTTCCAAGAATCTATCTTTTTTAAGGATAGATTCTTGGTTTTGTATTAATACGCTCAAATCTTTGCTAATGCTAACCTCTTTTTCCCTCAATATGAAACACATATACTATTATATATTTTTTACATCCCTTGTTTTTTGCTTGTCGTGTCATCATGTTCCTCAGCTATCAGAACAAGATTATGCCACTCGTTGGGCAGAAATGACGCTGTTTATTACCAAAAATACACCTGCCAATTCGCCAACTTATGCTTCAAGGTGCTTGGGCTATATTGGACTAACCATGTACGAATCGGTGGTACATAGTAATCCAAAGTATGTTTCAATGAATGGACAATTGGATAGTTTGTCGTCATTGCCTTTACCCGAAAAAGGAGTAAAATACGATTGGATTTTATCTTTGAATGCCGCACAAGCTGAAATTTTACGTTCCATTTACCAACAAACTTCCGACCAAAATAAAGCAAAAATTGATTCTTTGGAACAAATACTCGAAGCGTCGAGAATCGCAGAAATTCAAGACACAAGTATTATTGAAAGGTCAAAAAAATATGGTCGTCAAGTGGCTCAACAAATTTTTGCTTGGTCGAAAACAGACGGAGGACATCGAGGCTATTTGAAAAACTTCGATAAAAAAATGGTGCATCCAAATCGACTTGGAGCTTGGAAACCACCACTTTACGGGCAATCGTTTAGCCATTTTCCATTACATCCGCATTGGGGCGAGAATAGAACTTTTTTGCGTATCAATCATCGTGTAGAAGCACCACGCCCAATTCCTTTTGATAGTTTGCCACAATCGGCTTATTACCAACAATTTTTGGCAGTGTATCGTCAAAACAAAGCCCTTACCCAAGCGAATAAAGAAGCCGCAATATGGTGGGGCGACGACCCAGATGAAACTTTCACACCTCCTGGGCATTCGTATTATTTGGCAACGTTGGTCATTAAACAAAGAAAACCTTCGCTGATTACTTGTGCCGAAACTTATGCCAAAGTAGGCATGGGCGTAGCAGATGCCTTTACGAATTGCTGGAAATGGAAGTATCAGTTTTTTACCGAGCGTCCGAATACTTTTATCCCACAGTACATTGATAAACATTGGGAATCTTTTTGGCCAGACCCGCCTTTTCCTGCTTTTCCATCAGGTCATGCTATACAAGCGGCTACTACGGCTACTATTTTGGCAGATTTATTTGGAGAAAAATTTGAATTTACCGACGACGCTCACGTTGGACGAAAACCCGATGCACTCAGAAAAGTCGATTTTAAAGCTCGACATTTTACTTCTTTTTGGCAAGTGGCCGAAGAAACGGCAAAGTCGAGATTTTATGGTGGAATTCATACGCCACAAGATAACGAAGCTGGACTTTCTAAAGGTAAAGAAATAGCCAAAAACATCAATCATTTGCATTGGCATCAATAAAATTAACCTAACCAACCATTGATACTATGATTAAAACTTTACAAAAGTATGGGCTTCTCCTTGTTTTTGGCGGACTGCCTTTGGCTACCGTTTCAGCCCAAAAACATTTTACCGACGTTACACAACAGGCTGGTATCAAGCATCACTATGAAGTATTTGAAGGCTTTTTGGGAGGCGGTGCTTGTGTGTTGGACATCAATAATGATGGTTTCGACGACCTTTTTCTGACTGGCGGCATGACCGACGATGTACTTTATTTGAACAACCGAAACGGTACATTTACGAATATTTATGCTAAATCGGGCTTGGCACTCACCAAAAAATTCATGACCCAAGGGGCAGTGGCAGCCGACGTTAACCGAGATGGGTGGGTAGATTTGTACATCACAACCATTACTTCAAAAGGCTCAAAAAAGGTCATTCCACGAGCCATTAATCTTTTGTTTCTGAATAACAAAAACAATACTTTCAGAGATGTGACCAAAGAATATGGCTTAGGCGAATTGAACTCTTTCAGTACAGGAGCAAATTTTGGCGACATCAATGCCGATGGTTTTCCAGATTTGTATGTGGGAAATTACTTTACTTCGTATCCGGGCGATTTGAGTAGCATCAATATCAACGATTCACAAATTGTAAGTGCAAGCCAAATTGCCGAAGGCTTTTTGTTGCTCAATCAAGGCGGAAAAGGATTCAAGAATGTTTATAAAGATTACGGACTGTCGCACAAAGGTTTTGGTTTCGGAGGTGTTTTCACCGATTTCGACAACGATGGCTACCAAGATTTGATAGTAAACCACGATTTTGGCTATAAAAAAACGCCAAATTTACTTTTGAAGAATCAATTTCCTTTTAAATGGTTTAATGATGTTGGCCCACAAACGGGCATGGATTTGAAAATCAATTCGATGGGAACAGCCGTGGGCGACTACAACAACGACGGTCTGATGGACTATTTTTTCACCAATATTCGTTTCAATAAATTTATGGTGAACAATGGTGTCGGAAAACCTTTTTCAGAAAAGTCTTTAGAATTGGGTGTAAATACCATTACGATTACTTGGGGGGCAAATTTTGCCGATTTCGACCACGATGGCGACCTTGATTTGTTCATGGCAAATGGTGATTTAAACCCCAATTGTACGCCTATTGCTGATTTTTATTTTGAAAATACAGGTAAAAAATTTGAAGAAAAAGGCGGACTCATTGGCTTAAACGACTACGGCATAGGTAGAGGCTCTGTCGTTTTTGATTTAGAAAATGATGGCGATTTAGACCTTTTGGTCGTCAACCAAAAACCAGTTTTACGGGGTTATCCAACAGAATCGGAAACTCATTTGTTCAGAAATGATGGAGCAAAAGGTAATTGGCTCAAAATTGCCTTGAAAGGTACACAAGCCGAAACGCATGGCTTGGGTTCTAAAGTTGAAATTGTGGTGAATGGACAGCATCAAATTAGAGAAATTGATGGTGGAGGCTCAAGTCATTTATCACAAAATGCCAGTCATGCCCATTTTGGCATTGGCAATGCTACGCAAATTGATAAAGTAATTGTGCATTGGACAGGTGGCTATCGTCAAGTATTAACAAATGTTAAAGCCAATCAACTACTTGTAGTAACGGAGGAGGAACACATCAACCGTTGGGAGTGGATACAAAAAGGACTTTGGCTGGCATTATTCTTGTTGGTTGGGGGCGTATTATGGGTAATCCGTAAAATCATTTACAGAAATAAACGCGCCTCTGCCAAAGCTCAATAAATACTTGCTTTTTAGTATTTTAATTGCTAATATAGCACTTATTTATTTTTTTTTATGAAAAATGCAAGCTTTGATAACTAAGCAAAATTATAAAGATTTTTATTATTGATATTTTAACAAGTGTTAGAACAAAAGGGAGTGTATATTACGCTTCCTTTTTTATTGCCATAGTAACATCTTGATTTTGGGTAAGAAAATAATGACTCCTACTACAACGGCAAAAATAGCTCCCAACAATACCGCCCCTGCGGCTACGTCTTTGGCTTTGCCTGCCAACGGATGAAATTGAGGCGAAACCAAATCTACAAGGGCTTCTATAGCCGTGTTGAGGGCTTCTAAAATCCACACCAAGGCAATGGCGGTGGCTATCCAAAGCCATTCGCTAGAGGTAAGTGAAAAGTAAAAACCAAGGGCTGTCACAAGCAAGGTTGCTATCAAATGAATGCGGGCGTTGTTTTCATTTTTTACCATTGTGGCAATTCCTTTGAGGGCAAAACGTGTACTTTTAATGAATTTTGGCAAGTCAATCATAAGTTGGGATATTAGCGTTGTAGGCTAGATGATATTCGTTGAGCCTGAAATTTTACGCAAGTTCAAATCACTACTACAAAGAAATAAAACTTATCCATGAATTACCTCAATGTATGGATGAAAAATAGCAGCTTGCCTACTTTTATAGGCAAGCTGCTATTTTCAAACTATTCTTTTTTGGCGTAAGCACTGTACCAATCTATATTTCTGGTGAGGTACATCACTACTGCCAAAATGACAAGTAAACCGATGCTGCCAAGTAGTAATGCGTAATCTTCTAATTGTAATAATGAGTAGAAAAACCCGTACAACAAGGCAAGTATGCTATTGAATATCAGTGTTGTATAGCCATTTTTGAAAATACCGAAAGTGTAAAATGTCACCAACGTAAGAATTGCAATACATCCGATAAGGTAAGCGAGGTTGAAAGAAAGATGCTCTGAAATAGCCAGTAAGAGCACATAAAATAAACAAATCGCAAAGCCTACCAAAAGGTATTGAATAGGATGTAGGCGTTTTTTATTGATGATTTCTACGAAGAAAAAGGCAATAAAAGTAATCACGATAAACATCAAATTATACTTGGTCGAACGCATCGTTTTTTGGTACTCGTCAACGGGCAACAGTAATTTTACGCCAAAAGTGGTTTGTTCTTTACTCATACGTCTGTTGCCATCTGCATACGCTACATCTACAGCATCTTGGGCGTTGTCTTCCTGATAATCACTACTTAATCCAACAAAATTCCCAACGCCTTGCTGAGGATAATTCCTGTTGAGGTGCAATTCATGCCATACGGCTTTAAAGCCTTTTTCACTTACTTGCCGCTCGTCGGGTAGCGACGCTCCTACAAAACTTGGCGTTCCCCAAGTCGATTCGAGGGTTACGTTGGTTGTTTTGCCAAAAGGTAAAAAGTCTATGGCTTTACTGCCATTCAAATTGATTAAGGCATCAAATTTAATGCTTGCACTCGATACATCAACAGGACAACTTACGCCTGCTTCAAACAAATCGTTTGATTCTATTCCCGAATCTACTTCCGTATCTTTTCCATTGATTTTCAAACGAATAGTCTCTTTTACGCCTTTCATATCGGTAATACCAAAAGAGATAAATGCTTCCGACAATAAAAATCTTTCTTTCGGAATTTTCAGCAAATTAATGTCAGGTTTTTTGAAAAGCCCTTCTACGTGCAACTGGGCGTTGTAGAGCATGACCACATAAATTCCCCTGTATCTTTTTTCAGGAATCAGTTTTCCTGTAATGTTGAGTTGTTCTGGTAAAAAGTGTGCATACGCAATCACCGTCGATTTTTTCCCTTTGTCATCTTCCTCCACAGTGGTATAAGGAATAGTAATGACCGCCCCCCCAACGGTCTGGCGATTGCCCCATTTAGAGGTGATTTCTTCAACGGCATTATCTCTCGTAGCTTGTCGTTCACGCACCAAACTTTCTAGCATAGAAGCTGGAATCATCAACAACAGCATGAGGATAAAAATGGTAAAAAGTTTGAGCATCACAGAGCTTTTTACCCAATTATTAAAACGTTCAAAAAGCGATACTTTTTCAGTTGTTTCCATAATTTTTGTATTGATTGGTTATGTAATGAATTGAACGAAATTTTTAGAAATAATATTTTTAAAAATACAAATTACTTTGAATTTCAAAGTTTATTTTTTCAAAAAAACGAATCCCTAAGATTCGTTATAATGTACCTTTTATCAGGGCTTCGAGAGCGTTGAGGTGGTCTTGAAAAGCCTGTCGCCCTTCGGGTGTTGCTTTGAAAGAGGTATTGGGTTTTTTACCGATAAACGCCTTTCGCACCTGAATGTACTTTTCTTTCTCCAAAGCGGTAATATGCGAAGCCAAATTGCCGTCGGTAACGTTGAGCGTTTCTTTTAATTCGTTGAAATCAACCCACTCGTTTACCATCAAGACCGACATCACACCTAGCCTTACCCGATTTTCAAAAGCTTTATTTATGTTTGAAATGATTGTTTGCATCGTAGTCAATTTGATAATTTTGCGTACAAAATAATTACCAAATCTTCAAATCAAGATTCATATTTACGGTACATGAGCAAGCCATAAACAATATGCACAAGCCCAAAGCCCAATGCCCAAAAAAGTAATTCTAGCTTCCAGTTGCTAAAAAAACCACAGACCAAGCCTAGTCCAATCTCAATATATCCCACATAACGAACGTCTTCGTAGGTATATTTCGAGGCATTGACCAGTGCCAAGCCATAAAAAACTAAGGTGGCGGCATCTATCAAATGGGGAGCGTTGTTGAGCAATATCAAGCAAAAAAGGCCTCCCGTTGCCAGTGGCACAGCCATATTAACAAAAAGCCTTTGGGAAGTATGATCCCATATTTTTGCTTTTTTCTTTTTGGCATTTCTGATGCTAAAATACATCGCAAAACTAAGGGAAAGAATCAATACAATTAGCCCATCAATAAAAATATATTCTATCAAAGGCATATTGTGGCTCAAATCCAAGTCGTTTGTGGGGTTGTCGGCAAGGATTCGGTTATAGGCCAAAAACGCACCAATCAACGCAAAAGAGCCAGCAGAAATCCCTGCCAAACCGCTCAAAGAAATAAATTTGCTCGAACGTTCCATCATAGAACGTATTTCCGAAATGTCTTGTAAATGCTGATTCATTTTTCAAAATACTTTGCATTACAAAGTAAATTTTAAAAAAATAAAATTCCAAGTATTTTTGAAATTTTATTCAAACGAAAGATTTCTTAACGTCATTTCGTAGGCGGTGACGTATTCTTTTACGGGTTCTGGTTCTAAACCAAAATCAATGGCTTTGATTCGTTCTGAAATATATTGTTTACGCCAATCTTTCACATAATTTAAGCCTAAAGTATCTATCATTTCTGCAATTCTTTCGATTGAATGCTCGTCAAGATTTGGATTTGGATAAAAAATATGGGTCTCATGATTGTAAGCCAATAAGGCAAAAGGGTCATATTCTGGGTTATCTGGTTTCAGAATAGTATCTACGGTTTTCGTACTTTTCTTTCGGTTGATTTTACTTTCAACCATCAATAAATTATCCCATAACCATGCTTTATTCTCTTTTAGGCTTTCATCAAAATGTTCTAATTCACCAAAATGAAAAGGTATTGAATTTATATACCGCCCTTCCTCAGACCAGTTTTCTGCTTCTAAACCACTGAGCAAAATAGCTTTTTCAGTATAAGCACACAAGCCATTTTGACAATAATACAGATTCATCACAATGTCTTTGTAGAATGAAAATTTGCTTGAATTGTATTTTGGATGAACTTCTTGCTTATGTTCCAAGGCTTCTTCCCATGCTTTGTAAACCTTGGAAAGGATAATAGACTTATCAATTTTTCTCATGTTACTTCAATTCCCAATTTAAAAGTGTAGCTAATTTTTTGTATTCTTCAAACTTTTCTTTCTTATCTTCTAAACCCAACTCCTTGTTTTTCAACTGAGCTTCCAACATGGCTACACGCATCAACTGCCTGTTTCTCAGACCATTCCCTTCTTGGTCTAAATCAAATACTTTTTGTAAAATACCTGTCCAAGTCAAATATTGCGGATAAATGGTATAATTATCAACGTGTCTGCCTTTAGCTGGGTCGTAATATAATTCCTGATATACATGGCCTTCGTCGTTGAATTTCAACTCAACAATTTCCCAAGGTTCAAAAGCCGAAGCCACCAAGGGCGAGTGTGTAGCAAAGAAAAACTGTGAATCTTTTGCCATACTCGTATAAAAATTGACAATTTCAGTTTGAATATCAGGGTATAACGAACGCTCTGGCTCGTCGAAAAGAATAATAGATTTTTCGGGTTTGAGTCCGTACAAAGGCAAGGCTGTCAAAATCACTTGTTTTGTCCCTGTACTGAGTTCTTCAAAAGGAATGTCTTTGCCTTGTTGGGTTTGGATTTTGATGGTTTTAATATCTTCGGTTTTCTCAAAATCTAACTCTGTTTTTACTTTAAGGTTGAAACGGTTTAAGATTTTATCTAAATAGTTTTCAGCCAAATCAACCAATGGATTGGGCGATGATTTACGCCATGCCAAAAACTCGCTTCTTGCTTTGAGTACTTCTTCTTGTGAAATGTTGGGATTTTGTAATATTTTTGAAATTTCCAGACTTTTTTTGATTTCTACTTCTCGGTCTTTGATGATAGCTTGATTGATGGTTGTCCAGCTACTTTGTAAGTCATAGTTACCGAAATCAAAGAATCTTTCTTTATCAATAGGTTTAAACCCTTCTGGCTCTTCTTTCAAAGATTTTTTACTTTTGGATAATTCCATTTCACTAGGATAAAGGAACAGTTTAAATGTATTATCATCTACAGTAATTTCTTTTTCTTGTTCTATTTCTTGAAAAAAAACGTCGAATGTATCGTTAAAAGGATTGTTTGATTTATTGTCTTTGAAAAATTTAGCAGTCAAGTTGTTATTGAAAGAAACTTCTAAACCATTTAAAAATAACTCAATAAATTTATTATCATTATTATCATTGTGAAAAGTATCCTTTGAACTGCGATGTAGATTTAAGGATTTTGCCAATACCGAAGTTACATTAGACGCTTTATATAAAATCTCAATCAAACTCGTTTTCCCCGTTCCGCTTTGTCCAATAAGACATACTTTTTCTAAGGCTTGTCCAGCTTTTGGATGTCCTTCTGGGTAGGTCAAATCCAAACGGAAGTCTTTAAATTGGTTAAATTCTTTGATGTATAATGCTGTAACTTTCATGGATTTTACGGAAGATTTCAGATGCAAAATAACTAAAAAAAGTCAGCTTTCGGGGCTGACTTCTAAAAATCTTGGTATCTTCATTGCAATTGGTAATGCCAAATTCCTTTAAATAAACACACTTTTTCAAGAAAGCCTGTTGCTAAAAAACAATTTTCAAGCCTACGCCATTTCCTTTTAAGGTGAGATTGATGTCTGATTTTTGCCAAAAAGAGGTACTTCTTTTGCCTTGATTATACAGTTCTACGGCTTCTTTTGCCTTTTTGTTATAAGCACCATTAATAGGCAAAGCCACCAATATCAAACCTGCCCCAATGCCAGCCATCGCCCAATTGGGTTTGCCACCGCCAATGGCTGTGCCAAGAGGCCAACCTACCATAAAGCCTCCTATACTGCCAAGAATTGTAGAAAAAGTATTATTGCTTTTGGCCGATTGAAAAATTTTGGCGGCTTGCTCGTTGCTGGCCAAAATGCCTGTGGCTTCGGCTAATGTGATAGGCTTGCCGTCTTTTAAAATGGCGTAGCTACCGCCTTTCTTTTTGAGACCTAGGGTATCTGTCGTGTTTTGGGCATGGAGTAAACTAACAAATGAAAGCAGACAAGCGATAGTTAAAAGAAGGTTTTTCATGTATATAAACGGATTAAAGTTGCGAAGTAACATTTGTATGGGTTGTATCAGCACTGGAATTTAGGTGAAATATGTTGTTTGATCAAAAATCTCTTGAAATAAGACGTTTTTCTTTTTACACAAAAGGCATAAAGAAGGGCTGCCTTTGCAGACAGCCCAAAATAAGTCTATAAGCCGGATTCTGTCAATACTTCTGCGAAGTATCGTCTTATCATTTATCTCGACGCACCGTCACCGATACGCTCTATCAACCTACCCGCTGACATCGGACGAGCAGCCCTTTTTCAAAACATTGCTGTTTCTCTCGCCAGCCTATTTGGTCTTTCAACACATGAGGTTTACCTCTGCCTCGTTTGTCACCAACCGAGCGGTAGGCTCTTACTCTACCTTTTCACCCTTACCTTTGCAGGCGGTAATTTTCTGTGGCACTGGCTGTCACAAGCTCGTCGCCAAGCTTGTGCCTTCCCGTTAGGAAGCATGTTGCTCTGTGTTGTCCAGACTTTCCTCCCTTGTTGCCAAAGGCGATAAGACGACTTATTTCTTTGGTAAAGATAGCCGACTTTTTTGGAAAGAGCAAATCCTACTTGTTCCTTGGCTTTTTACAACCCATCTACCTTGATATTCAATTTGCCTTTAGCAAATACTACGGCTATGATAGACGTTGGCGTAAGGTAAACTCTGTC
The DNA here is from genome assembly GCA_013298025.1 of Cytophagales bacterium. Classification (GTDB taxonomy): domain Bacteria; phylum Bacteroidota; class Bacteroidia; order Cytophagales; family Spirosomataceae; genus Flectobacillus. The sequence goes on from JAAFJE010000004.1 coordinate 219,881, forward strand.
GGGCGTAATTTCGCTAATATTGCCGTTCATGGCAACGCCTTTGCTTACGGTTTTGTTCAAATTGGCTTGAATCTGCTTTTTCATGTCAGATACTTGTCCGCCAATTTGAAAGGTCAACGCATCTTGCATTGTTTTGGTAAATTTTCCTTGAAAAATCCAATTAGCGGTTTTGTAAAGTAAGTTTTTGGTTTCGAGGTCGTAGTCGAAATTAGCCAAAAAAATACTCTGGGTTTGAGGGTTGTAGGTAGGTACACCTTTAAAATAGATAGTTCCATTGATACTGCCCGAAAGTCCTGCTTTGATGATGAGTTTTTCTTCGCTACCATAAACCGAAATGTCGGTTACATTGACTACATATTTGCCATCTTTAAACGTAAACTTTTGTCCGACAAGCGTATCGGCAGTCAATTTACTAGCCTCTGTAAAAGGAATTTCGGCTACAACCCCTACTTGGAAATCGTTGGGTATTTCACTGATAATCTTCAAGTTGGGTATGTTGCTTACGGCTGGTACAACGGGCTTGTTGCCTGTGATGGTTTCGGTATAAGCTTTGATAGCGATGGTCGAACTCACTTTGTTGTTGGCAGTACTGAGCGGTGTCATCTGCAATTCGGTGGGCGTTACCTTGAGCCAAGTGCGGTATTTGTCCGACAACAAATACGGTTGTGAAGCCGTATTCCAAGCTTGAAGAATGTATTTTTTTACTTCGATATTCTTTTTTACAGCATCGTCGAGGGCTTTCAAAAAGGTACTTTGTTGCGAAACCAAGGCTTTTTCTACTAAAGGTGTTATCGGAATTTCGATACCAGCCAATTTTACAACGGGCTTTTTAATCCAATCGTAGCCTACAGGAAAGCTTTGTACGGTGGCCTCCCAATTGGGTGAAATAGCGAATTTTGTACCAAATTTTACGTTAAAATCAAATGCCAATTCTTGTGGTGGAATTTGCATTCCCATCACTTTATAGCCTACTTTTACCCATACTTTGAGCGGTACTTTGAAGAAAAACGTTTCGTTTTGTGCGGTCACTTCAATGTTTTCACGCTTGAGGATTTTACACATGAAATTATCAGCGTTGTTGTCTTCCATGCTGTTATCTTCATAAATCGACTCTTTGATATTGCTATTGATTTGGCGTGCTACATCGCTCATCGTAATTTCAAAAGGAATACCAATCGTGGAAAGATACTTTTCGGATTGTTTGCCACTGAAAGCATACGACTCTTTGGGGGCGTTGGGGTTGGTCGCACTAGGCTTGCTACTTGCACAACCTGCCAACAAAGCTATCGAAAAAGCGGCTACAAATAAATGTTTCATAGATGTTGTGATAAATGTTTAGATATGAATGAGTTGCGTATTGCCTATTTGATTTTTACTTTGGTTGCACCGTACCCAAATTTCTCTTTTTGTGCATCTTCAAAAAACTTTACGTGTCGATGTCCCGAGAGTTTTTTATGAATTTCGTTGCGTAAAACGCCGTTGCCTACGCCATGAATAAACGTGATTTCGTCCATGCCATTGGCAATGGCGGCTTCAAATTGCTTCTCGAAAGTGCCCAGTTGTAGGTCGAGTATTTGCCGATTCGACATACCTGCGTGCTGTGGCGTAAGGACTTCTATGTGCAAATCAACAACACGACTGGGCTTTTGTGGCATGGCTCTTTTTTCTTCTAAAAGAGGTTTCTCAAACATTTTTTCCACAATTTTTTCTGGCTCAATTTTCACTGGAATATGTACTTCCTCGCTATCGAGTTGGAACAAATGGGCATCTTGGTTGAGCAAGGGAGCTTTTTGTTTGTTTTTGAAAAAAGTATTAATCCTAAAACGCACGTGCTTGACCAAGGGAGCTTTGAGTTGCATAAATGCCAAACGATAAAAAAAGGCTTGAAACACAAACGTGCCCCAGTTTTCAAAGTCTTTGACAAATACCTCTTGCACTTTGACAAACGTTTTGGCTTTGAGCATTCCCGATGCCAGTCCTTTGTGGTGTGGGTCGTTGCCTGCCGAAAGCATAAACGGTAAATCCCAGTCGGTATTGTTGATGAGGTACTGAGAAAGTTCTCGGTCGTTTACGGGCACAAATGCCATATAAATGCCTTTGCTGGCAAGTACTTCTGTCGATGAGCCATGAAATTTATCATAGCTTTTTTGTGGCTCAAAACTGTTGCGTATATTCGGCTGTGGGCGAAACACCTTGTCTTCGATGTCGCTGATAACCACCGCTTCGGAGGTTTTTACGGGTATTCTAAAGCCGTCTTCTATTTCTACTTCAATGATATTGTTGGGCAAAATTTTGGTAACAATTCCTGCTTCACGGCCATGTACTAGCCTTACTCTATCGCCAATATTCATATACTTACAGTTGTTTTTATCTGATAAAGATACAAAGGTAAAAAGGTAATACGAATAGGCAACCATGCCAAAGATAATACTTAATTGACGAAGGTGTTAAAAAAACATAAGATAGCCCGACACGCCTTGATGAGGCGTAAAAGCAAGTGTTGGGGCAGGAATTTTTATCATATCGAAAACCTGAAAGACCGTTTGGAGCAAACGAGAACGAGTAGGAATTTTGGATAAATGTATGTCAAGCGAAAGGTAATAAATAGGATAAGGCTCGTAGCCCACTTGTAGGTTTTGGGCGTATTGCCCGTGTAGCATATTGTAGCCGCCGTAGCCTATTGCTATGCCCAAAAATGGCGGTAAATTACTCTTGGGCAACAGTTTACTAAGGTTGAGCGAAAGCCAATAGGTTTGTCCGTTGTAGTCTTTCAACCATTGTTGACTTAGGTTTTTTCCTAAAAGAGTAGGGTTTTGTTGGGCAAGTGCCGTTGGATGAAACGACCATTTGAGTTTTATTCGTTGCTGTTGGTCGAGGAGGCACAAGGCTATGCCTAGTGTATTAGCACCCATATCGCCCCACGAAAAGCCGTATTCGGGCTGTGTGCCGTCGAGTATTTCTAAGGTAGTCATACTCGCCAAACTGGTGAGCGTAGCATACAAACGGGCTTTTTTGGAGGGAATGCCCGTGGCAAGTAAAGCGTTATTTTGCATTTTACAAAGCTGATAAGCACTCAGCAGATGCCCCAATTTATCAAGTCCTTGCCAAGCGTTGTTGTCGTTATGAAACCGAAATCCCGTGCTTTTTTCGCCGTACCAAGTAGCAGAAAGATAGGCGAATCCTCCGACCAAGGCTGTTGTTTCGCACAAAAGTAAGCGTTGTAGGCGTTTGCTTGCAAGGCTATCTTGCGAAGCAGGTGTTTGTCCCCAGTTTTGAAAAGAGAGTAGCAAAAAACAAGAATAGTGTAGTAATTTGACCATCGTTGAGAATATGTTAAAAGAACAAAAAAATAGCCTTTCCGCCACACAAGCGAGAAAGGCTATTGTTAGACGAATCTTTTAGCGATAAGTCACATGGGTATAATGGTGAATTAATGAGTTGGTTAATTGTGAATTGAATTTTTATATTAATTTAATAAAAGGTATAAATAATTGAAAATCAATTCACTAATTCGCAACTCACCATTGAACTTACAAGTGAACTTTTTCCATTTTCGGAGCAAACAAGTGCATCATGAGCCAAGCCAATAAATATGCCACTGAGCAAATAATAAAAATGACATTGTAACCAATGTTTATATTGCCTTGGTGCTTGTAGGTGTCTAGCAAATAGCCCACCAATAGCGGAAACAAAATGCCTCCTACCGAGCCAGCCATACTGCCGATGCCTACCACCGAACTGATGGCTTTGCGTGGAAACATATCGGATGCCGTCGTGAAAATATTGGCACTCCAAGCTTGGTGTGCTGCCATAGCAAGAGCAATGAGTCCTACGGCTTGCCAAATATTGGTGCAATATTGAGCAAAAAATACAGGCACAACCGCCAAGGCAAAGCTAAACATGGCTGTTTTGCGTGCTTTAAAAACCGTCCATCCTTTGTTGATAAGAAAGCCCGATAAATACCCTCCGCCAATGCTACCGATGGTGGTAGCAGTATAAACAACCATGAGTTCGATACTGGGCTTTTTTAAATCTAAATGAAAACGTTCGCTGAAATACGAAGGCAACCAGTATAAGAAAAACCACCAGATTGGGTCGGTAAACATTTTACCAAAAACAAAAGCCCATGTTTGTCTAATTCTGAATAATTTAAACCAATTCACGGGTTTTTGGGTATCATCCACAGGTTCTTCGGCATCGCTGTTGATAAATTCTAATTCGGCTTCGCTTACTTTGGGGTGCTTTTGAGGTTTTTCGTAATACAATTTCCAAAAAATCAACCAAATAAAGCCTACACCGCCCGTAATGATAAAGGCTTCTCGCCAGCCATACGCTCCCAAAATCCAAGGTACCATAATCGGAGCAACCACCGCACCGATATTTGCCCCAGAATTGAAAATGCCCGTAGCAAAGGCTCTTTCTTTTTTAGGAAACCATTCGGCTACGGTTTTAATGGCTGCCGGAAAGTTGCCCGATTCGCCTAAGCCTAGCAACATACGCATACTAGCCAAGCCGAATGTACTACTCACGGCGGCGTGTAGCACCGCCGCAATACTCCACCAAACCACCGAAATGGTATAGCCCAGCTTTGTGCCGATGCGGTCGATGATGCCCCCAAAAAACAAAAATCCTGTGGCGTAAGCGGCTGTAAATGCCATAATTACAGCACTGTAGTCTGATTCTGTCCAGTTAAATTCTTTTTCTAATGTAGGTTTGAGCAAGCCAATGACTTGTCGGTCGAGGTAATTGATGGTCGTGGCAAAAAAGAGTAATACTACAATGCGCCAACGATAATTGGGAGTTTTTGACATAACTTACGAATGGTCGTTTGTAAACAATACATATATATGAGTAGCAAGCAAAGACAAGAGTGCTGTGTTTTTACTCTTTTCGTCCTAAAAAATATTGACTCACTACTTGGGAAAAAAAGCAATAGACAGAATTTTGGGGTATCGTCCAAGAAAAACTCTTCTCCAAACCTCTGTGCTATGATTGAAATGTGTAATTTTGTGGTTTATTGCGGATATACCATCTGCAATGTACAGACTCGCAACGTGGAAATCTAGAAATACATGCAAGAGAAGATTCAAGAATTACAACAGCAAGTAAGCGATTACTTGATTGAAAACAAAGAACAACTAGAAGCATTCCGAGTAGGATATGTAGGACGCAAAAGCGTAATTGGAGCTTTGTTTGATGGTTTAAAAGATGTACCTGCCGAACAACGCCGTGAAGTAGGACAGCAATTGAATGCCCTGAAAGATTTTGCTCAAAATAAATTTAATGAATATCAGGCTTTGATGGAAGCCGCCAAAGACAGTGCTGTAAGTATTGAATTTGATTTGACATTGCCTGTTATTCCTCAAGAAAATGGCACGTTACATCCACTTAGTTTAGTAAGAGCCAGAATCATTGAGATTTTTGAAAAAATGGGCTTTAATGTCTCGGATGGCCCAGAAATTGAATCAGATTTTTACAATTTTACTGCCTTAAATTTTGCCGAAAATCACCCTGCACGTGAAATGCAAGATACGTTTTTTGTGGAGAAAAAAGGCGGAAACGTTGCCGACGATATGCTATTAAGAACGCATACGTCTAACGTTCAGATTCGACTTATGCAAAACAAAAAGCCCCCTTTGCGTTCGATTATGCCCGGTCGAGTATATCGCAACGAGGCTATTTCGGCAAGGGCTCACTGCTTGTTTCACCAAGTAGAAGGTTTGTATGTAGATAAAAACGTAGGTTTCAAAGACTTGAAAGATACCTTGTATCATTTTGCCAAAGAAATGTTTGGAAAAGATACCAAGGTGCGTTACCGTCCGTCGTATTTTCCTTTTACTGAGCCATCGGCCGAGATAGATATTTCTTGTTTGATTTGTAAAGGCAAAGGTTGTAATGTATGTAAATATACGGGTTGGGTAGAAATTGCTGGTTCGGGCATGGTGGACCCCAATGTACTGGAAAACTGTGGCATCGATTCAAACGAATACACAGGTTTTGCCTTCGGTATGGGTATCGAGCGTATTACGATGTTGAAATATGGCATCAAAGATTTACGCCTATTTACCGAAAACGACGTGCGTTTCTTGCGTCAGTTTGAAGGCTTGTAAGGTTATTCCTGAATGTTGATGCTTTGCTCGTACAAGTATCAATCATACTGCAATGCTATATAGCTCCAAGCCATTAGCTATTTTGGTGCAAGACTAAAATAGCCGATGGCTTTTATTGTAGTATAAGGCGTTTTTAACACATTTTAACGTAGTAAAAGACAATATACCAAGCCTATTTTACTATTTTTGGTTTCGCTATTACGGCCATACCTCGGCTATAGCACATTGAGTTCCGTTTGTATAAAAGTAACATTCAAACACATTATAGACTTTATAACAGAATAACGTATTCCTAGATGAACAATTTTAAAAAAATCAATAACCTTACCGGTTGGGCTGTATTTTTGATTTCTTTCGTCGTTTTTGCTGCCACAGTAGAGCGAACAGCCTCTTTTTGGGATTGCGGTGAATTTATAGCCTGTGCTTACAAGCTGCAAGTTCCTCACCCTCCTGGTGCACCACTATTTTTATTATTGGGAAGAATGTTCTCGTTGTTGGCGGGTGCCGATAAAACACAAGTGGCTTATTGGGTAAATATGCTATCGGTGGTTTCGAGTGCTTTTACCATTCTATTTATGCACTGGACAATCGTATTGATTGGTCGTAAAATTTTAAATAAAAGCTTTGAATCTTTGAGCCTTGCCGAAGCTATCAGCTTGTTGGGGGCTGGGGTTGTTGGGTCCTTGGCTTATGCTTTTACAGATACGTTTTGGTTCTCGGCTGTAGAGGCCGAAGTGTATGCCATGTCGTCGTTCTTTACGGCATTGGTTGTATGGGCAGCTTTCAAATGGGAGCTTATCGAAGACGAAGCCGCAGCTAACCGTTGGTTGGTTTTTATCGCTTATATCGTGGGCTTGTCTATTGGTGTCCACTTGCTAAACTTGGTAACTGTACCTGCGTTGGCGTTATTATATTATTTCAAAAAATACCCTAAACCAACTTATCTGGGCGGTTTTATTGCTTTAACGGTAGGTTTATTCATCTTGGGTATCATCAACTCTGGTATTATTCCGGGTATTCCATCGATGGCATTTAGCTTTGAACTAGCCTTTGTCAATGAGCTTGGTATGCCTTATGGTTCGGGAGTTATCGTATTTTTGGTCTTGTTTATTGGACTCTTGGTAGGGGGCGTAGCTTATTCTCAAGCTAAAAATAAGGTAGGCTTAAACATATCGCTGTTGGCTTTGTCTTTTGTCTTGATTGGCTATTTGTCTTACAATTTGGCCTTGGTTCGTTCTACTTACAACACCCCAATCAACGAAAATGACCCGAGCAATATCCTCAACTTTTTAAAGTATTTGCGTCGTGAGCAATACGGCGAACGCTCGTTGTTGTATGGCCCTATTTTTACGGCAGAAGTAGAAAGCGTTGACGCTGGCGCCCCTGTCTATAAAATGAAAGATGGCAAATACGTGGTATATGACCACAAGCAAAAAGTAACCTACAGCAAAAATGGTCAAATGTTGTTGCCTCGTATCTACTCGAATGCACCACAACACGTGGCTCTTTACCGTGAAATGCTAGGCTTGGCAGAAGGTGAAACGCCTACATTTGGCGACAACCTCCGCTTTATGTTTACGCACCAAATGGGTCACATGTATATGCGTTATTTGCTTTGGAACTTCGTCGGACGAGAAAGCGATATTCAAGATGCAGGCGTGATAGATTATACACGGAAAGGTGCTTTACCCGAATTGCTCGCCAACAATAAAGCACACAATAATTACTTCTATTTGCCACTTATCTTGGGTTTACTAGGCTTTTTCTTATTGTATCGTAAAAATGAAAAAGACTTTTTAATTACGATTTTGATGTTTTTGATGACGGGCTTGGCACTGGTTATTTTCCTTAACTCGCCTCCAACAGAGCCTCGTGAGCGTGATTATATTTATGTGGGTTCGTTCTATTTCTTTGCTATTTGGATTGGCCTAGGCGTAATGCAATTGGCCGAATGGTTGTTGAAACTCATCAAAAATCCTGTGTCAACGAGCTATGCCGCCACTGCGGTTTCGTTGGTGATTCCTGTGATTTTGATTCAACAAAACTGGGACGACCACGACCGCAATCACCGTTATCATCAGGTTGATTTTGCTAAAAATATGCTCAATTCTTGTGCCCCCAACGCTATTTTGTTTACGGGTGGCGACAACGATACTTTCCCCTTGTGGTATGTGCAAGAAGTAGAAGGATTCCGTACCGATGTGCGTGTATGTAACCTTTCGTTGTTGGGTACAGACTGGTACATCGAGCAAATGAAACGCAAAACGTATGAGTCGGAAGCTTTGCCTATTTCTTTAGATAAAGACCGTTTCTTGGAAGGTATCAACGACCAAATTTTATTCTACGAAAACCCTAATGTCAAAAATGGCATTAACCTCGAAGAATACATCAAATTGGTGAAAGATGATAACCCTGCTATCAAAGTGCCATTACAAGATGGTACAATGATTAATACCTTGCCTTCTGAGAATGTTTTTGTGCCTGTGAATGTAGAAGAAATGAAAAAAGCTACTTTCATACCCGATGCCCTCAAACCATATTTGATGGACCAAGTAAGTTGGTCGTTGGGCAAAGGTGGCTTGATGAAACCCGAATTGATTCAGTTGGATATTATTGCCCAAAATGCCAAAAATGGCTGGAAGCGTCCTATTTATTTCGCTACAACTTTGGCAAGCAGCAGCTACCTCAACATGAAAGAAATGATGCAGCTAGAAGGTTATGCGTATCGTTTGTTGCCAGTGAAACTGCCAGAAGCCAAAGAAGGTATTGTCAATACCGACATCATGTTTGATAACGTAACGAAGAAAATGTTCTGGAGAGATTTAGACAATCCAAACACGTACTATCATTCTGATTTTTACTTAGAAGTACCAGTGATTACGGCACGTTTGAGCTTCTTGCGTTTGGTGGACCAGTTGGTAAAAGAAGGTAAATTGGCGAAAGCAAAAGAAGCATTAGATTTTGAAATGAAGGTGATGCCCGACAAAACTATCCCTTACGACCAGCTTAGTGCCAATTTTGTATCGCTTTATTTAGCGGTAGGCGATAAGAAAAAGGCCTTGGAAATTGCTGATACCATGATGAACCGCAACGATAAAGCATTAACGTACTACCTGCAAGAACGCAGAGGAAGCGATTCTCGTGAAATTCAAACGGCCTTGTATGAAATGCAAATCATTGTCAATGGGCTGAAAGAAGCAAAACTTCCCGAAGCAGCCAAGTACGAAGAGATGTTTAATCGTCAGTACAATAAAGCTAGTTCATAATTTTACAGTTAATAAATGGAAAGGGGATGCAGCGATGCGTCCCTTTTTTGTTAGCAGTCTAATACACTTTCGTCGGTAAGAATATGGTTTTGTAAAACCCATTCTTTCAATGCCTTCCGATGCTCATGCCGTACAATTACTTGTACTTTGGTTTGCCCTTCTTTTAAAATCAAAAAAGCCGTACTCAAAAACTTAGAATAGGTAATATAATAAACGTATTCTGCTCGATAAGGCATATTAAATGCTGTATGATTCATAAAAACAATAGCGTATTTTTTAAAAAAAGGGATGATTGACGAATTTAGCTATTAATTGTTTTTGCTACAATAGTAATAGGTAAAAATACCAGAGATATTTCCTTGAATAGTATCAAACAAAAACATCCTCAGAAAGGTTATAAAAACGTTTCTGTACAAAAAACTACCGTTTACTTTTTTATCGGCTTCTTTTTTCTAAATTCTGGCGTACTTTATACAATTTGGCATGAATATTGACCATTATTAGAAGTAACATATTTTTGTGTCCAAACAAGATACATCAGTATTTATTCTTTTTGTTTGTTTTTTTTGCAATTCGTTAGTTTTTTTTGGAAAAAAGCTCAAAAAAAATAATAAAAAACTTGTTTGGCATATTTATTGTAAATAATTTTACAAGCAAGAACATATTCCGCCAAGCGTAGTTCAAACAGATACAACATAGATTCAATTACTATACTATCTTTCACTACTGCTTACAGCGAATACCTTCTTAAAGCTTTATATTACCGAGCATCATCAGTTTCTGTCCGCCAAACAGAAATTCAAAATATAAAGGTTGGATTACAAAACTTACTTAGTTGTCAAATAATTTCGATAATAAAACCGCCATTTTATTATCTATTTTATCAATAAGTAAACTACAGAGTTCAACAGTAAAGACATTCAAGTTACAACTTGTGGGTTAGGATTACCCAAAAGATAACTACTTAGGCGGATTGCGTAAAGGCTCGGAGCGTTGCTTCGGGTCTTTATTTATTGATATACCCAAAAAATTGTCCTCTTTTTTTTTCCTCTATTGCGTCAAAACCTTCCTTCGTGTAATTCTCAGAAAATTCCGATTCTTGTCTTTGTGTTGTTCTGTATAAAATACGTATGTTTGTACTATCAATTACATCATATTTGTGGCGGCAAAGAAATGTAAAAGACCACACAATGGTATATATGGCTACCTTGTAGTGCTGTGGCGGCAGCTATGAAGTAACCCTATACGACCAGCCTAAGTAAAACTGAAAACAATTAGCCTAAGTAAATTTGTAATCCTACAAACCAAGTAACTTAAACATTACTGCAAACCCTTGGAGTGGCGGCTTCGAGGGTTTTTGCTTTATATGCCCGTCTGATTTTCTTCTTTTTCTCCCCCCCAATAGAAATTTCATTGTATTATTTCAAGATTGTTCAGAATTAACAGGATGGTGCATGATAGACATTTTTAGAGAATAAAGTTATTTTACAATAAATAGTACATATAATACAAGCATTGTCGTGTATTGCGACAATACGCCACTTTCCTCAAAGCATAATTTACTAGACGTTCATGGAACACACAATACTCAACAGAAGAGATTTTTTACAACAAGCTACGCTTGCCGCTGCTGGTGTAGCCCTCAGTACCATTCCCGACGTACTAGGAGCAACCGCTACCAAACGTAAAGTGGCTATGGTTGGTACAGGTCACAGAGGCACAGGTATGTGGGGTACGCCTGTTGTACACGAGTTTAGTGACGTAATCGAATTTGTGGGTTTGTGTGATGCGAACATTGGTAGAGCCGAAACTGCCAAAAAAATGCTGGGCGTTACTTGTGCTGTATATACCGATTTTGAAAAAATGATGCGTGAAACCAAACCCGATTTACTCATTGTAACAACGGTAGATGCTACGCACGATAAATTTATCATCAAAGGAATGGAAATGGGTGCAGATATTATCACTGAGAAACCCATGACTACCGATGAAGGCAAATGTCAAGCCATTTTAGATGCTGAAAAAAGAACAGGCAAGAAAGTAACCGTTACGTTCAATTACCGCTATTCGCCGCATCGTCAAAAAATATACGAATTGTTGCGTGCAGGAGCTATTGGCAAGGTTACGTCGGTCGATTTTCACTGGTATTTAGATACACGCCACGGAGCAGATTATTTCCGCCGTTGGCATCGACTCAAAGAAAACTCTGGGTCGCTTTGGGTGCACAAGGCTAGTCACCATTTTGATTTATTGAACTGGTGGCTCGAATCGGAACCAGCTTCGGTATATGCCCAAGCTGCCCTAGAGCATTATGGTAAAAACGGGACTGTACGAGGCAAAAACTGTCGTACCTGCGACCACAAAGCGACGTGTCCGTTTTATTGGGACATCACCAAAGACAATCGTTTGGTAAACCTTTACGTCAATAACGAACAACACGACGGCTATTTGAGAGATGGCTGCGTATTTAAAGAAGACATCAATATTTACGATAAAATGGCGGCAACCATTCAGTATGCCAATGGCGTAAATGTGAGTTATTCGCTTACAACCTATTCACCTTATGAAGGGTATCGCATTGCCTTCAATGGTACACAAGGAAGACTAGAGGCTTGGATAAAAGAAACAGGTCAAATGACTATTGAGCCTTATGACGAACTGATGCTTGCGAAAAACTTTGGTGCAGTAGAGTATATTAAAATCCCACAGGCCGAAGGGCATGGCGGCGGCGACGCTCGATTGAGAGATAAAATTTTTAGAAACCCCAATAGTGCCGATACTTTCCGTCAATCGGCTGGCAGTAGAGATGGTGCTATGGCCATTTTGGTTGGCATTGCAGCCCGTAAAAGTGCCGAAACAGGACAGTCCATTAAGATTGCCGACCTTACCGATTTGAAGCCTAGAGCTATTAAGGCATAATAATTTAGCTATTTTCCTTCGACCTCTCATACTCACTATCAATCGGTAGCATCAACTGCCGATTGATACCTCCACGTATAAGCTTTATAATAACACTATGAAAATAAACTTCTTGCAATAGGATTATTGCAGGCTAAAAGTTTTGTGATGTGTTCAATAATTTTTTTATAATAAATACAACAATTCAATAACTGATTTATGTTTAAATTTCGACAATTGGTGATGCTGTTTTTAAGTATGTTAACTTATTCGGCATTAGCACAAGATTTCGCCGTAACAGGCAAAGTAACAGATGTTACTTCGGGCGGAATACCAGGTGTGACCGTTCTTTTAAAAGGAACGCAAAAAGGTGTAACAACCGACGTAAATGGTAATTATAAAATTACCGTTGGAGCGGGGGCAGTGTTGGTGTTTTCTTCGGTTGGTTATGAAAAACAAGAAATTGCAGTAGAAAACCGTAGTAAAATTGATGTTGTGTTGAGAAATGATGTAAAATCGCTCGACGAAGTGGTAGTGGTTGGTTATGGTACACAGAAAAAAGCCAATGTAACAGGAGCAATGGCTTCGTTTAACGCCAAAGACCTTGACCAACGCCCTATAGCAAGGGTTGACCAAGCACTTGTAGGACAATTAGCAGGGGTTTCGGTGAAGCAAACGAGTGGTACACCGGGTAAAGGCTTTAGCGTACAAGTACGTGGCTCGGGGTCGATTTCTGCCAGTAACGAACCCTTGTATGTAATTGATGGTTTTCCTCTCGAAACATCAGGACAAAATGCCTCGGGTGGGTTTAGTACAGGCAATCCATTAGACAACCTCAATCCCAATGACATCGAAAACATTCAAGTGCTCAAAGATGCTTCTTCGGCGGCTATCTATGGGTCAAGAGCAGCGAACGGCGTTGTGCTTATCACCACGAAAAAAGGACAAGAAGGCAAAGCAAAAATTAGCTTGAATGCCTATACGGGTATCACAAAAGCGACTCGTATGCTCGATATGCTCAGTGCCGAAGAATGGACTGAAAGAGCTAAGGAAATGATTGATGCCCAATGGGTAGCATCAGGAGCCGGACGTACTGCCGCTCAAACAAACGACCAACGAAGACAAATCTTGGGGCTTTCGGGTACAGCCGTAAATACCTCGTATATGTACGACGACCGTTGGTTTCAGGCGGGGCATCCAGGTTTGACTTATATCGACTGGCAAAAAGAAGCTTTTAGAACAGGTGTTGTAAAAAATTATCAGCTTTCTGCTAGTGGCGGCAATAATTATGTAAAATACTATGTGTCAGGCAATGTACTAGACCAAGACGGTACGGTTTGGAACATGAATTACAAAAATTATACAGCCCGTGCCAATGTAGAGGTAAAAGCCAACGAAAAGCTCCGTTTTGGCGTAAACCTTGCTCCGTCTTATTCAGAGGCCAACGACCCTGGTGTAGAAGGCAAAGATGCCATCATTCACATTGTGGCGAGTATGACACCCGTGCAAGAAGAAGCCGCTGGCGTGTATGCCAATACAGGAGCGTATGGCGTTTATCCTTGGAGTGGTACACGTAATAGCCCCATTGCTCAGTTAAAAAATAATATCGGTTTAACCAAAACATTCAGGACGCTATTCTCTACTTTCCTCGATTATTCTATTCTAAAAAATCTTACGTTTAGAACTTCTTTCAACTTTGATAATGCCGATGCCAGTACACAAAAATATAGTCCAGATTGGGTAAACGGTAGCCAAACGGCTCGCTTAAACTCGCCAGGAACTTCTACTTCGGGTAGTTATTCAACCTTGAAAAGACAGACTTTGGTTAATGAAAATACGTTATCTTACAATACGACTATCAACAACGACCATGATATTTCGGCAGTAGCAGGTTATGCTTATAATTTTACTAAAATCGGAACGTCGTCGTTGGCATCGTCTGGAGGTTATAGTAGCAGTACCATTACCACATTGAATGCAGCCGTGTTGGCAACAGGTAATACCAACGAAACGCAAAACGTATTATTGTCGTATTTTGGTCGTGTACAGTATGGCTACAAAGGCAAATATTTGTTATCGGCAAGTGTACGTAGGGATGGTTCTTCTCGTTTTGGTGATAATCAAAAATGGGGACTTTTTCCATCGGCTTCATTGGGCTGGCGTTTGAGCGAAGAGCCTTTCATGAAAAATATTTCGGCCATCAACGAACTAAAATTGCGTGCAAGCTGGGGTAAAGCTGGTAACTATAACATTGGCGACTACAGCAGTATTTCTACCTTGGGTTTTGCCAATTATACCTTCGGAGGGGCACAAGCAAGCGGACAAACACCCAACCGCATTGCCAATCCAGACCTTACTTGGGAAAAATCAGAAACCATCGACGTAGGTTTCGATATTGGTTTCTTGAAAAATAGATTTACTGCCGCATTTGATTATTACAGAAAAACCAACAAAGATTTGTTGTTGAACGTACCTGTACCTTTAGCCACAGGTTTTGCAACGTCTTTAACAAACATTGGCGAAGTACTTAACCAAGGTTGGGAATTTGAGTTGACTTCTCGTAATATCAATAACGCCAATGGTTTTCAATGGACAACCTCTGTGAACCTAAGCCACAACGAAAACCAAGTAGTGCATTTGGCTCCTGGAGATGCCTCTATTTACATTCCTTCGAGTTTCGATATTCCTCATAGTATCTTACAAGTTGGCGAGCCAATGTACGCCTACCACGTAGTAAAAATGATTGGGATTCTTACACAAGCCGATATTGATAATAAAGTGGCGATGTATGGCACTCAAACCGTTGGCGACCCTAAGTATTTTGATGCCAACAGCGATGGCAAAATCGATGCCAACGACAGGGTGTATGCAGGAAAACCTAATCCCGATTTGATTTATGGCGTAACAAATACCTTCAAATATAAGGGCTTCGACCTTACGGTATTGGTACAAGGACAAACCGGTGGCTCGGTTTATTCGTTGTTCGGTCGTGCTGTTGACCGTACTGGTCAAGGGGTGGCAGATAACGCCTTGGGTATTTATCGTGACCGTTGGCGTTCGGTTGATAATCCGGGCGATGGTCTTCGTGGAAAAGCGTATTCAACTTTTGGTCGTATCAAAAATACCGATTGGCTTTGGTCGTCTGATTACTGGCGTGTAAGAAATATTACTTTGGGGTATAATTTAGGACAAAATATCAACCAAAAATACCTCAAAGGAGCTAGAATTTATGTAACGGCCGAAAACTGGTTTGGAGGTGATAAATACAAAGGTGGTTGGAATCCAGACGCTATCAATACCAACTTGAGCGGCGATACCTCGTTCCCGCAAGGGGGTGATTATGGTGGTTTGCCTTTGTCTCGTTCAATTATTTTTGGGGTAAACCTCACTTTCTAGTATCAATCATTTTATTATTAAGAATAAAGACATGAAAAAAATATATGTAGTAGCTGCTTTGGCGATGACTGGCTTGTTGACAAGCTGTGAAAGTCAACTCGACCAAAAGCCTATTTCTAGCTCAACAACGCTTACTTTTTACCAAAGTAACAACGACTTTTTGCAAGGAGTAAATGCCATTTATGCTTCGTTGGTGACATTTCCCGAACGTCAACTTAATTTATCAGAAACCCGTTCCGATAACTTGTATGCAGTGTCAGACGGTGGCGTGCGTGACTGGGAGGGCATCAATAGTTTTCATCAAACTTTGGCATCAAACCCTTATTTATCAGAAGCATGGGCAACCAACTATCAAGGTATTTTCAAAGCCAATACTTTGTTAGAACAATTGGCAGTAAATGGTTCGGTGATTACAGATGCGGCATTGAAAACACGCTTTGAAGCCGAAGCCAAATTTTTACGTGCTTTGTATTATTTTGATTTGGTACGTTGGTTTGGTAAAGTGCCATTGATTACAAAAGTAGTTTCTCAAAACGAAGCTACGACGATTCCCCGTAGCTCGGTTGCTGATGTATATCAGCAAATTATTGCCGATTTTCAATTTGCCGCTCAAAACCTGCCCGTTTCTTATACTTCTACCAATATTGGTAGAGCTACCAGTTATGCCGCTAAGGCTTATTTGGCGTTGGTCTATATGACTCGTTCGGGAGCTACGTATGGCATTGAAGGCCCAGGTTTAGGTGTAAACGAATGGTCGCAGGCACTTACGTTGCTCAACGAAATTATCAGTAGTGGTAAATATAGCCTCCAAAATACCTATGCAGGTGTGTTTTCATACAGCAACGAAAACAACGCAGAGGTTCTATTCGATGTGCAGTATATCAGTGGAGGCTTGGGCTTAGGGGCTTCATTCCCTTGGGTGTTAGCACCTGACACCTATTTTACGGCTAATGGCTTGGCGGCTCAAGGTGGACTTACCATTCGCCCTGTTTCCAATGATTTGTTGAATGCTTACGAAACAGGCGATGTGCGTAAAAGCTTCTCTGTTTTATCGGGTTATACAGCCAATGGTGTGCAAGAAACACGCTCGTTCTTCAAAAAGTATATCGACCTTTCTAAGTATGGTAAAAGCCGTACCGATTGGCCTATCAACTTTATTGCTATGCGTTATGCCGATATTCTTTTGTTGAAAGCCGAATGTATCTTGCGAACCAATAACGGAACATCAACTACAGAAGCACTCGCTTTGGTTAACCAAATTCGTAAAAGGGCTGGATTGGCAGATGCTACCACGCTCACTTACGCAAGCCTATTGAACGAAAGACGTAAAGAGTTTGCCGCAGAAGGTTCTCGTTGGCACGATTTGGTACGTTTTGGGGTAGTGGACCAAGTGATTCCTGCATGGATTGCCCAAGAGGATGTCCAAAAACAAATGAAAGCATTTACGCCCAATTATGTGATTTATCCTATTCCTCAGTCTGAATTAGATGTGAAAAAAGGATTGTATCAGCAAAATACTGGATACTAGAAAGGTCTCTTGGGTGAGATAAGTTTACAAAGTTTGGCGTGCTACACAAGCACGCCATTTTTTTATGGGGGAATAGCCAAGAATGACGCTACAATCATTTTTTATTGTATATTTGAGTACAAATAATTGTTATGACAAATAGATACATTAGCACGTTGTAATACTATACTCCATGACCACCAACCCTAACGACACAAGAGCGTATTTTTTTAAAATAGATACAACCATTAAAAAAATACGGCAAATCCTACAAAAAAAATTAGATGCCGCCGGACTCGACATTACCGTTGACCAATGGGTGCTACTCGACCATGTGTTTAGGTTTCAAGAAACAGGTATTAGCCAAAATGAATTGGCTGAAATGACCGTTAAAGACGCTCCAACGGTTACTCGAATTATCGACTTGCTTGTAAAAAAAGGACTTGCCCTAAGAACAATGGCAGAAAACGACCGTCGCCGTTTTATTATTCATCTGACCGACATGGGTATTGAAAAATACCAAGAGGCGTATCCGATTGTAGTTGAAGTAAGAAGAAAAGGCTGGGGGAATTTATCGGAAGAAGATTACAAAGTTTTCGTTAGAATTTTGGATTCGATTTACGTCAATATCAATACATAAGCTTATCGACTATTCATTAAAAAAGGTTGCTCACCGAGCAACCTTTTTTGTTATATCAAAACAAATGACTAAACATCAATTACTTACAAAAGTGTATTAGTCTTTTTTATCTTTAGAAGATTCGTGCGTAGAGAAAACTCTCTTGATGCTTACGAAACGTTTTTTATAATAATCAGATTCTAAATAATCATAGCGAATACCTCCATTCCAAGCTGAGTGAATAAACTTGACATACTTGTCGGTCACTTCTGTCACAATGCCAACGTGTCCTACTCTGCTTTGTTTAGAATTATGTCCTTTGAAAAAAATCAAATCTCCGGGCAAGGCTTCTGTACGTGCTACGGTGTTGCCTAACAAGCTTTGGGCTGCACTGCCATGCGGAAGTACCATGCCAAAGTTTTTGAAACAATATCGCACAAAGCCCGAACAATCGAACCCCTTGGTGCTTGTACCGCCCGAACGATACCTAAAATGCAAATGCTCGTCGGCAAAATCGAGGAGGCCATTGACAAAGCTAAAAGAAGTAGCCGAAGATTTGTGCGTCGTAGAATCAGTCTGTATCGACTGTCCTTTGAGCATGGCACTTATACTTGCAAAAAATACGGTAAATAGGATTTTTTTCAGCATAATATTCGTCAAAGTATCTGATTAGTGTAAGCAAATTAGGTAAAAAATTTCACTTTTAAAAGATTTTTTGCCTAAAAACAAGCTTTTTTCTAATATCTCCCTGATTATCAAAATAGTATTTTTTGAATATTACTTTAAAATAAAACCATGAAGTTGGTCAATAGCTATCGTTTTTTATAATTCTACTTTAAATTTATTTGGTTGAACTATGGCATTTTTCTACCAAACATACGTAGCTACTGCTTTGGCTGGAAGGTTTTGTAAGAGTTGTTTGCCCCTATAACTAATCACAAAATCGGTTGTTTTGTCCGATTCATTGTGTATCAATAGCACAATTTTCCCTGTAGGTGTTTGATAAGCTATATTAGGCAAAGACATCGTCGTATTGGAGGCAATCCGAACCGAGCTAGGGCGGACAAATTTGGCGGTATGAGCCACAATATAATAGGCTGGATTGCGTACTACTTGGTCGCCTTCGATGGTTACAGCACCCAAGCATTGCGTACAGCCGCCTTCGGTATGTGGGTTTTGCTGGGCATCGGCCGCCAAATTCCATTCCAATACCGTTTTACACCAGTTACGCACGGCATCAATCATGAGGGTTTTGGTATGCCAAGCAAAATCGCCAGCAAAATTGCCCGGTGCACCAATCCATTGCTCGGTAAAATATAAATGTTTGTCGGGATGGGCTTCATGCACTTGTCGAATGCTTTCTACCGAACCACCATACAAATGAAATGCCGTACCCGCAATAAATTTACGTGCTTCGGGGTCGTTTAATATTTGTATGGGATAATCGGGGCGGTCGGCGTTGTGGTCGTAAATCAAGATTTTGGTTTTGATTTGGGCTTTTACAAAAGCTTTGCCTAGGCTTTTTTTGATAAAATCGGCTTGTTCTTGTGGGTACATCAGCAAACTGGGATTGTTGCCCGGATGCAAGGGCTCGTTTTGTACCGTAATGGCATCGAGGCGAATCCCTTCTTGTTGCATGGCTTTGATGTATTTGACCAGATACAAGGCATAAGCATCGTACCATTCGGGTTTAAGGCTACCTCCTTTCGAGGCGGCGTTGGTTTTCATCCATAGGGGAGGAGTCCACGGAGAACCGAGGAATTTGATATGCGGATTGACGGCTAAGATTTCTTTCAATACAGGAATCAAATCTTTTTTTTCCTCCGATAAATCAAAATGCTGCATTTGGGGGTCGGTTTTTCCTGTGGGCAAATCGTTGTAAGTAAATACATGGTCGCTCAAATCGGAAGCCCCAATGCTTAGGCGTAAATAACTTATGCCAATTTGCTTGCCGTTTACGCCGAAAAGTTCTTGCAAAAGGGCTTTTCGAGCGGGCAAACTCATGCGATGCAACAAGGTAGCACTACCACCTGTGAGCGTAAAGCCGAAGCCATCCATCGCCTGAAAGCGTTGTTTTTCGTTGATAAAAATGATTGGCAAATGGCTATTTTGGGATTGAAAAACGAGCTTGTCGCTTTGTTTTTCAAATAGTTTGGACTGGTCGCTGTGAGTTAGCCAACGTTCGGCTTGTTGTGCATACAACGTTAGGCTACTAGCCAAAGCCAGTAGCAAAAGAGGAAGTTTTTTTTTCATAGTTATTGGGTCTTATATGTGCTTTGTAGCATTTATTTACCAGCAAATTTGAGCATTTTACTGGTATTTTCAAGCTTTTGGAAAAGGAGAAATTAATGTAGTCTTGTTACAAAGCATCACAGACAACATATTTTTTCGGATGAGATAAATTATCGGGCGGAGTCAGCATCTTTAGTGCGTCCATTAAACAGAATGGCAATTTTCTGAGCTACCCTGTAGTGTCGAATGTAAAAGTATTCACTTATAACTGAATTATACAAATAGTCATTTCACCTTTAAGCTAATGAGAAGTAGGAAAAGTATTCTTCACACTTAGATAGTCGTGAGTATAAGCAGTGGCAGGCTTCGTTGCTACTTCGGTATCCAATGTGATTTAACTTGCGAGACGTGCCGCTTGATGTGCTACAGCTACTGCTTATGCTCTTTGTTGGCAACTAGCAATTTTTTCTTCAATCTCATCAATAAATATTTTAAAATCAAGATTGTTTTCTATTATTGAATTAAAGTTTAATTTTAAATTAGCAAATCCAATAGGTGTCTTTGTAAAACCTAGTTCCTTTAACTTATTCTTTTGAGATTTTAAATCCATTTTTTTTATTGAGTTCAAATCTCCTATGCTACTTGACAATATCCAAGTTTCAAGCATTGGGTCAATCGGAACGATTGTAACACTGTCTATTAATCCAGAATCTTGAATAGGTGTGATTAAATAGTTTTTCTGATTCTCTATGTCTTGATTGTCAGTGTCAAAAAGTATGAAAACATGTTCAACACCAATTTGCAAAAACGAAGAAATTACAATTTTAGCAGAAGATGCAAGCGATGCTTTCCCAGACATAATAACAATCTCTGCAACAAATCTATCTTGAAAGTACTCACTTACTAATTGTTTTATAAATAAAGCATCTGTTGGACCTTCTACTATAAATCCAAGTATTATTTTACTTTCTCTATTTTCTATATTCTTTCTCATTTGACCTTATTCAATTTTAGTAGTTGCAAATGTGTTGAGTGTTCATACAAGACGCTACCATAAAGTGCCGCATTTCTTAGTTTTATTTCTAATATTTCGGAAAAGGAATAAGCAGGTGAAAAGCAGTCTTTAATGTCTCCACTCGTAAACAATAGTGTATCAATTGTTTTGCCTTTTTCTAAGGCAGAAGGAGCGTCTAAGGAGAAATCACTCATAGAAATAAAGATTCCAAGCGAACCTATTAATTTTCCTCTCATCTTTCCTTGTAACGAATAAAAGTTTGAAGCACACATTGGTTTAGATTCCCATTTACACTCAATATGAAAAAATCTATGCTTGAACTCAAACATACCATCAATTTGCTCTCCTGTCGATTTGTAAGAAAATGAGGGATTAAGGTTTTCTAATTCAAGCAATTCATTAATTAATTTTTCAAAAGCAAACCCCCTCTTTTTACCTGTTTTACTATTGCTTTTCAGGTCATTAAACTCTTTGATTAAATCTGCTTTAGTTTTCATCTATTTGGTGGTGTCTATTCTTTTACTTGTTGCCAACTTGTTGTATAAGTCTTTATTTTTTAAGATGTATTACATAGCTAAAATACTGATAATAAATTAGATAAAAAAGTATAGCAGCAAAATTCTTTTGTCTTATTTTCGGTTCAAGATGGTTGAGATGAAAAGACTAAACAAAGTAAATACAGCAATATTTTTTGTCAAAAGCCCAATCATAAACCTGTTATGCTCCAAATCCTTTGAGCATTTTTACAAAATCGTCTTCGTATTTTTTAAGGGCTTTCAATAGCTCTTGCAGCTCTTTATGCTCTGGTGTACCGGGTTTTGCGTTGAAAATTTCGTCGGCTCTTGCCGAAGCTTTTTCGTAGTCGCTTTCGTTTTTGATTTCTTTCATGGCGATAAATAAAGCTTGAAACCCTTGGCAAAAGCTAACTGTTGCCAAGGGTAATGTATTGTTACAATTGTTCAAATACTCTTTCCATCGAAACGGCAAAACCGATTTTCTCACGGAGGTCGGCAATGGCTACACGTTCTTGCTCCATGCTATCACGGTGACGAATCGTTACGGTATTGTCTTCCATCGTTTGGTAATCTACGGCAATACAGAATGGCGTTCCTACCAAATCTTGGCGGGTATAACGTTTTCCGATCGCTCCGCCTTCATCGTAAGTTACGTTGAACGAGCGTTTGAGCGAATGATAAATCTCTTGTGCTTTTTCGGACAAACCATCCTTTTTTACCAATGGCAATACCGCAGCCTTGATTGGAGCAACCGATGGATGGAATTTCAAATACGTTCTTTCTTTGGCAGCTTCGCCTTCGCCTACGACTTCGTTGGTATAGGCATTGCAAAGTACAGCCAAGAAAAGGCGGTCTGCACCCACAGACGTTTCTACCACATAAGGAATATAATTGCCATAAGGTTTACCGTTGTCGTCTAAGTCGGCATCGAAATATTGTTGTTTTTTCTTCGACAACTCTTGGTGCGATTTTAGGTCGAAATCGGTACGTGAGTGAATCCCTTCCATTTCTTTGAAACCAAACGGAAACTGATACTCGATGTCCACGGCGGCGTTGGCGTAGTGAGCCAATTTCTCGTGGTCGTGGTAACGTAATTTTTCGGCAGGCAAACCGATGGCTTTGTGGAATTTCAAACGGGTTTCTTTCCAAGCATTGTACCAGTGCATTTCGGTGCCAGGGCGACAGAAAAACTGCATTTCCATTTGCTCAAATTCACGCATACGGAAAATGAAGTTACGGGCTACAATCTCGTTGCGGAAGGCCTTGCCGATTTGGGCAATACCAAAAGGCACTTTCATCCGACCCGATTTTTGTACGTTTAAGAAGTTGACAAAAATCCCTTGTGCTGTTTCGGGACGAAGGTAAATCAAGGAAGCATCTTCCGAAACCGCTCCTACTTGCGTCGAGAACATCAAATTGAACTGACGAACCTCCGTCCAGTTGGCTGTACCCGAAATAGGGCATTTGATATTTTCGTCGATAATCAATTGGCGTAGGGCATCCATGTTTTCGTCGGTCATGGCTTTTGCCATCGCTTCGAGCAAGGCTTTTCCTTTTTCTGGTGTACCAGCTTTTTCGTATTCTTCGGCACGTCCTTCGAGCAATTGGTCGGCACGGTAACGTTTTTTAGAATCTTTGTTATCAATCATGGGGTCGTTGAACGAGTCCACGTGTCCCGAAGCTTTCCACGTAAGTGGGTGCATAAAGATGGAAGCGTCAATCCCAACTACATTGTCGTTGAGCATAGTCATGGCTTTCCACCAAAGCGTTTTAAGGTTATTTTTTAGCTCAACACCATTTTGACCGTAATCATAAACAGCCTGAAGGCCGTCGTAAATCTCTGAAGAAGGAAACACAAAGCCATATTCTTTGGCGTGTGAAATAATGTCTTTTAATGCAGATGCGGTATCTTGTTTTTGTTCAGCCATTGTTTTTTTAGTTATCAATCTATTCGCTTC
Organism: Cytophagales bacterium; assembly: GCA_013298025.1. Lineage (GTDB taxonomy): Bacteria > Bacteroidota > Bacteroidia > Cytophagales > Spirosomataceae > Flectobacillus. Next base: position 243,397 of record JAAFJE010000004.1, read on the forward strand.
TCTCGTTTCTGATATTTTTGCGTGCTAAACGAGTTTTGGATTGCAAAGTTATTCCTTTTCTTGTGGATATTTGTCATATTTCACTAACTTGCTTATAACAGAACCCTAAAAAATCTTAAAAATGTCACATCCATTTCGTTTCTTATGGCTCATTTGCTATTTGATGCCTTGTTTTGTATTTGCCCAAACACCCAAAGAAGCCCGCAATCCTTTTGTCGGGATATGGCTCAACGAACGTTATTTGCTCGATATTCAAAAAAATAAATCGCCTTACAAAGCCCAAAAATTGGTAAGCCTGAGCAGTATGTTTTTGGCGTATAATCCATTAAAATACAATACGATGGGCTGGCATTTTCACGAATGGGAACCTATTTTTCTACAAAAAAATGGCACACAATACGAAGTTTGGCACGAAAATCCACGACAAAAATGGTGCAATATCAGCTTACTCGACGACCATCGGGTACAGGCTGGGAAAGAGGTTTTTGTCAAGCTCAAAACCAAAGATGCCAACAAAATTTTAGAAGAAGTGCTTTTCCAAGGAACTTACACCTTGCACACCCAAGAGATAACCTTTCTGCCCAATGGTGAGGTAAAAGGCTTAGAAGGTTTTCATTATTATTTTCCTCAAACAGATTATTATGGCGGTGGGTATCCGTTCGACCAAATTGTATTTGCACGAACCAAAGATGTGACGAAAGGACAAAAATTTACGTTTGTCTTTACACAAGAAGAGTTGGATGTATATGAAATAGAATGTACCCGTTATGAAGGACAAGATTGTGCCGAAGCCAAGCAAGGAAAGCTCAAATATTCGTTTAAGTTTGTACGAAAATAAGCAAACTTTATTTAGCTGCTGTTGGAGTAGGAGAGAAGCGTTATATACATTATCTTGGCGTGATTGTAGAGGAAAGATAGTATTAGTTTCAAACAAAAATTAAATGTTAAGGCATAAAAACCTGTTTTACATCAAAGAAAAAGGAATTTTCACTTGGGAAATAGGTATTTACATTTAACAAATCGTTATTTACAATCAAGAAAAGGCATCTTTATTTCGGAAAAACTTAGTTGCAGACAAGAAACAAACAATTGCAGCGAAGAAACGAGAAGTTCCGTTAAGAAACGTCTAGTTGTAATGACGAAACAAGAAGTTACATTAAAGAAATGTATAGTTGCAACCAAAAAAGAGCAACTAAAATAGAGAAACAAGCAATTGTAGTTGCGAAATGAGTAATTAAAACAAAGAAACAGGTAATTGTAACTAAGAAATGAACAACTAAACTAAAGAAATAGATAACTATTGTCAAGAAAGATTGCTTGCAAATAGGTAATAGACGACTAAAACCAAGAAATAGCCATCTGTTTCGTGGTTTTTACTTTCTTCGATGAGTTTAGCGTTGGTAACAAGTAAAATAGAGAGATGAAAACCGTAAGATTGTAGCTAATGCAAAAAATAAAATCTGTTCTTGCTTTGATTTTCATAACAAAACAAGAAAAATCTATTGGAATTTTGCTTGAGTAACGCACATTTGCCTATTAACTTACGGGTACATAATCGTTTAAAAGTCACAGTTCTGTGTAAGAATAAGTTTCACAGCATTTCTTTTATTATAATACAAATGTAAAATTTTGATGTTTAGCTCTGTAGTAAACAAGATTTGTTTTTCAATAATGATATTTCAGATATTAATAAAATACTCCAAAGGGTTAATGCTTTTGATAGTCAATTGCGTTTTTTTAGCTTGCCAAACTGAAAAAACACCCGATTTACAGCTTGATTTTTATGGTAATCATTTCAATTTATATCTTTATAATGATACTTTAGGAGAATTAAGAGATAAGAATAATAATTTGGTTGAAAAAGGAAAATGTTCCATTGTTCATACAAAATCTAAAATCTTTATTGAGGTTTTCAATCAAGAAATCATCTGTTATGATAAGGCAAAGCAGAGCATATTATCACAGTTTTCATTACAAACAAGTGGTTCTATGATAGCAAAACTAAAGCCATTGAATGATGACTTTGTTATGGTAATCTCTCCTGAAAAGATGTATGTTTATGATGATAAACTTAGCATAAGACTTTCGCCGTTGGATAGTATCTTCGCAAGAAATAAAAGACTGAAATTAACATCAGTTCAACCATGGACTTATGCCATTTTGGGGGGTAAAAAGATTAAAATAGTAATTCCACAAATCGATGGAAGTAATGTTGTAGAAATAATCAACTTAGAATCATTAAGATAAGCCTCAACATTGCTCTTCAAGCCATCTCATCTTCAAATTTTCAAATCTTCAAATTACCCAACCCCCTTTTCATAGGCTAAAAATGCTTCTTGCAAGTGTTGCGTAATTGTTCCTATTTTACCTTTGTTAAAAATCACGTCGTCGGTTTGTACAATGGGCAATAGTCGTTTGGTGCTACCCGTCGTAAATACCTCGTCGGCTTCCCAATATTCGGCTAAACTGATGTCTCTTTCTTCTACAGCATAATGCTTGGCAGCGACTTTTAGCACGTGCTTGCGTGTGATACCATACAAAACGCCTGTTTGAGGCGTAACGATGGTTTGATTTTTTACGATAAAAATATTGCTTCTCGACGATTCAGAAATGAGGTTATTGGCATAATACAACACATCGTCGGCTTGGGCAGCTTTCAGTTGTGGCAACAGGCGAATCGGTACGATATAATTGAGGGTTTTAATTGCTGGAATTTCTCGTTGGTAAGCAAAACTGAGCAGTTTGAGTCCTTGCTTGGGTTCTTTGAAAGTAAAAGGCTTGCCTATCACTATCAGGTTGGGCGCTTCGGCAGGTACGTAGCCATCGGGCGAATAACCGCCTGTAAGTATCATTTTGATGCCAAGCGTCGGATACGGATTGAGCCGAATGGTTTCTTGGATAATATTACGCAAAGCAACCCGATTGGCAGGGATGGTTAGCCCCATCAAACGGGCCGAGTTTTCAAAGCGGTCGAGGTGGTCTTCCATAAAAATAGGTTTGCCATTGATAGCCCTAAAGAAATCGAAAATGCCGTATCCTCGCAATAAGGCTAAATCGGTGACGTGAATTTTTGCCTCTTGGGACTTTACAAACTGACCATTGATAAAGATATATTCTTGCATTTGGCTTTCTTTGTTGATTGAAGACGCTTCTCTTTATTTCGAAATTACAAAAAATAGGGTAGCTTATCAAGGAAAAATACAAGGCAGACCAAGGTTTTCCGTACTTTTGTATGCCGATTGTTCGGCCTTATGTCATGTCATTATGCACTTGTATATTCATATTCCTTTTTGCAAGCAAGCTTGTTATTATTGCGATTTTCATTTTAGTACCAACATGGCCCAAAAATCGGCTATGGTTGAGGCCATTTGTACAGAAATTGGCTTACAAGCTTCCTATTTACCAAGTCGGCATCTCGAAACAATTTACTTGGGCGGAGGCACGCCTTCTTTGCTACAAAAACATGAGCTAGAACAAATATTTGAAACCATTCATCGGTATTTTACGGTAAATCCCAACGCCGAAATCACCTTAGAGGCCAATCCCGACGACCTATCTTTGGCTCAGTTGCAGGCATTCAAACAAGCGGGTATCAATCGCCTGAGCATTGGCGTGCAGTCGTTTTATGAACCTCATTTGCAACAAATGCACCGGGCTCACCAAGCACACCAAGCCGAAAGTTGTATCAAATTGGCACAAGACCAAGGTTTTCACAACATCAGCATCGACCTGATTTATGCCATTCCGCACCCCGACCACCGTGTATTGGAAGCAGACCTAGACAAAGTACTTGCTTTGTCGTTGCCTCATATTTCGGCGTATTGCCTCACCATAGAACCTCAAACGGTATTTGGCAAATGGCACAAACAAGGGAAAATGCCTGCCATCGACGACCACTTTGCCGCCGAACAGTTCGATATATTAATCAAAACGCTGTGTTCGGCAGGCTATGAACAATACGAGATTTCAAACTTTGCTCATGCCCAACAGTACTCTAAACACAATACCAGCTACTGGCAGCAAAAACCTTATTTGGGCATTGGGCCATCGGCTCATAGCTATCATGGCAATACCCGACAATACAACGTTGCCAACAATGCCCAATACATCAAGGCTATAGCACAAGGACAAGTGCCTGCCACGGTTGAACACCTCAGCATTGCCGACCAAATCAACGAATATTTACTCACAGGACTCCGTACTCAGTGGGGTTGTTCGCTACGGTACTTAGAGCAATTGGGACAAGCCTCGTTTGTACAACGCCAAGCCCCAATCATTGCACGCTTGACCCAAATCGGGCATTTGTCTATCAATGCCGATGTAATGAAACTTACCGAAACAGGAAAGTTCTTTGCCGACCGCATAGCCTCCGATTTGTTTGTTGAATAAACGTTTACTTATAAATCACCTGCGAAGGCACTCGTTTGATAAGCACCCAACCCAACAAAAATATAGCCGACAACACCAATACGCTCATACGCATACTGCCTGTGAGTTGATTGACGAGGCCAAACATAAATGTACCCAATACCGTAGAAAGCCTATCGCATACGTCGTAAAAGCTGAAATAAGAAGCGGTATCGGTGGTATCGTCAGGAATCAATTTGGCGTAGGTTGAGCGAGAAAGCGATTGTACGCCTCCCATCACAAAACCAATGGCTGTAGCCAAGGCATAAAATTGTAATTTGGAATATACCACGTATGCCGCAATACAAATGGCAATCCATATTACTACAATCCAAGCCAGCGAAGCGGTGTTTCCAATTTTAGCGGAAATATTAGCAAAAATATAAGCCCCCGGAATGGCCACTAGCTGAATCAAGAGAATGGTGATAATCAGTGCGTCGTCGGGTAGTTTAAGTTCTTGACTGCCAAACAAAGCCCCCAGAAACATCACCGTTTGAGCCCCCATATTGTAGCAAAAGAAGGCAAGTAAAAATCTTTTGGTGAGTGTTTGGTGTTGTAATTCTTGAAAGACTTTTTTCAATTCTTTAAAACCATTAAACAGCCAATTAGCGGTATTGCTGCGTGGTTTTTGGGTTTCGGGCAAATAACGAAAAGGAATTTGTGCAAAGACAATCCACCAAACGCCTACAGAAAGAAAAGAAATACGAGAAGCCATGCCACTCGAAATACCTCCGTACCATTCGGGCTTGAGTATCATGGTGAGGTTTTGCAAAAGCAACAATACACTCCCAATATAGCCCAAGCTAAAACCTTTGGCACTCAGGGCATCGAAGCGGTCTTCGGTGGCAATTTCGGGTAAATAAGAGTTATAAAAAACGATACTTCCTCCCCAGCCTACTATCGAAAACAAAAAGGCAAACGTACCCAAATAATAATTTCCTTCTTCAAAAAAGTATAAAAGCATACAACTGATAGCTCCTAAATAACAATACAGTTTTAAAAACGCTTTTTTCTTTCCCAAATAATCAGAAATAGCCGAGGTAAAGGGTACAGACATCGCCAATAGCAAGAAACCCAAGGAAACCGCATAAGAATACACCACGGTGTTTTCGAGTTGTAAGCCTAAAAAATCGAGTTGGGTACTTTTGCTCGGCAACATTACGGCGGCGGCTGGAAAGTAAATAGGAAAAATAGCCGAGGTAATGGTGAGTGAATGTACAGAGTTTGCCCAGTCATACATGGTCCAGGCGTTTAGTACTTTGGGGTCATTTTTAGTCATGTAGGTAAATTTTAAAGGCAGTTAGTATATTTCTATAACTAAGGATATGCTTATTCATCAGGGCTAAAATACGATTTATTCTTTATTTCTCACACGCAACGCTCAGGAAAACTATTTTTTACCTGAGCAAAATCGCTCGAATGCCTGAGCTTACTCATGTCGTAAATGCCTGCTTGGGTGCAGTTTTGTATAGAAAGACGAAGGCAATGGCCCTCTTTCGTTTCCTTACTTTGCTGATGGTTAAGTGAAAATAAACTGCTGTTTTGCTGTAGTTTAATACAAAACTTAATCCAAAAAGATAGCATAATATTATTTACGACAAAAAACCATTACCATGAACAGTAAAAAACACATCGCCGAATTGCACGCAGAAATCAATCAATGGAAAAACCAAATTGCTTTTGTTCAAGACGAATTAAAAATGTTTCAACAGCAATTAGCAGCCGCTTCTATCAGCCATAAAGAACAAGCCGTAAAAATGCAAGTAGGGCATTTCGAGAGTGTATTTATCAGACAAGACGAAGTAAACGACGAGTTACTACACGAAATCAAACTAGCCGATGCTTCCTTGGCAAAAGAAGTGGAGGGCAATCCAGCCGCCGAGAGAGTATTGTTTGAAGACCATACCGATTTGCGTGGTAAAATGGACGTATTCGGCACAATTTGGCAAGACAACAAGCAGGCTTTTCGTAGCTTTGTTACCGAAGCATTATAAGAGAAGGCAACTTAATTCCGTAATCCAGCATAAAAAGAAAGTCACTCCTAACCTAGGAGTGACTTTGCTGTATAAACCTCTTTAAACTTCTCAATCAAAAGTCTTTTAGCTGTCTTTTCTACGCTTTTGGTATTCTTCAAATTGCTCGGGCGTAAGTACAGCTTTCATGTCATTATCTTTGTCGTCTTTCATTTTACGCATTTTTTCTCTCAACTTTGTACGCACGTCGTCTGGGGGTGCTGTTGTACCATTGTTGGTCGCTTTTTTGAGTTCTTCAAAAATATCGAATCGTTGAAAGGCGTATTTTATATTAATATCTTCTACTTTCGGAATTTGTTCTTCCGTTAGTTTCAGTTTTTTTGTCATCCATCGAGTATCTTCTTTGGCTATTTCTTCGGGGTCTAGGGTATTATCTCTTCGACGAGTATCATTTTGTCCTGCTTGCGGAAAACCATTGCCAATGCCACCACGACCAAAGCCACCACCGCCACCATAATATTGCGCTTCTGCTTGCTGATTGGCACCAAGCAAAGCGAGTAAGAAGAGTGCACCTATTAGAATTAATTTTTTCATAATATAAGTTAAAGAGTTCTGCTAGTTTGTTTCGTTAAGCTTCAATACAAAAATAAAGATATGCCTTCACATTTTCTACTACAATTCGACAAAATACCCCAAAAAAAAGACTAAATACCCGTTTTTAGGGTAAATATAGGTTGATACATGAATTTTTTATTTGACAAAACCCCGCTTATGTTAAGAAAACCCCTTCAATCAAAAAGCGGTAAGGCCTTGCAAGACCTTACCGCTTTTGCGTGTTGTAATAGTACGATACCACTATTTTTTTGATTAAAACTTCACATTCAAGCTTGCTTGGAAAGTAGTACCCAACTGGCTGAATTGCGAACCATCGTAAGTTACATTTGAATAACGACCGTTGAAAGTAATCAAATTGTATTCAGCCCAGTACTTAGCTGTAGGCACATTGTTGTTGGCATCGAAACGTGTGCGTTCGCCAGTACTTACGTTTACAAAATCCCATTTAGGTATTACGTTCAAGATATTGTTGGCATTCAAAGTGAACGTAACCGCCGAACTCAAAGGCAACGAAACCGAAAGGTCTGTCAATACAGCAGGAACAAATTCGGTATCGAGGTTGCTACCCAAACCACTTTGGTGGAAGCGTGTTGGACCAAACAACGTATTGTTCAAGTTGAAGTTGATACCATTTAAGGTATAATCTAAGCCAAGAATGAATTTGTATTTTGGACGAGAAGAGAACAACAAAGCGTCTTGTGTACGGTCAAATACCGACTTACCTGCGTCTGCGATTAATTTAGGATTGTTTACAGAAGTATATTTGTTTTCTAGCGTATAGTTACCAGCAAGGTTTACGTTCAATTTGCCATTACCTAGTGCAACATTACGTTGAGAAATCACAAAGTCAAGACCAGAAGTAGTCGTGTTCAACGCATTGGCAAAGAAACTTACCGCTACAATACCATTAGAGTTCAAGATTTTGTCTAAAGCCGTTGTACCTGATGCTGTACCTGAGATTTCAGAACCTAATACAATTCTGTCGTTTACATCAATTTTATAGTAGTCAACTGTAATGCTCAAATCTTTTGAAGGTTTGAACCCAATACCCAATGTTAAGTTAGTTGATTTTTCAGGTGTTAATTTTGGTACGCCCAAGGCAAAAGCTTGAGGACTCACGTTGTTTACGATACCTTTGGTTTGAATACCTTTGCCCGGTACAAAACTTGCTTGTGCCAATTGTTGATAAATTTGGTGCAACAATGGTGCTCTGAAACCCGTAGAGAATGAACCTCTAAGCGTAATTTTATCGTCGTTAAACTTGTAGCGTGAGCTAAGTTTATATACAGTAGCATTACCAAAGTCGCTATAGCGTTCAGTACGTAAGGTACCATTAATCAAGAAATCTTTTGTAATGTCATAGCCCAAGTCGATATAACCACCAAAGTTGAAACGAGTATTTGAGCCTGCGTTGTTTGGCGTAATACCAGGGAACGAATCGGCACCTGTGCCTACATAAGAAGAGGTATCGCCGGCTGTTACAGTAAACGTTTCTGCTCTAAACTCCGAACCAAAAGCAAAGCTCAATTTGTCTGTCAATTGCTTTGAAACGTCGATGTTACCTACATTGTGTACAAATTCGTATCCGCCGGGCTTAAAGTAGATAGGTGAATTTTTACCCAAACTTCTATTTCTTGAATTTGATACTGTATAAACTTGTTTGTTTCCACCTGTTGTAAAGCTAAGGTCGGTCATCCAGCCATTTTTGGTTGTTTTCAAGCCGATTGTACCATTGTAGTCGTTCAAATCACCTTGGAAAGTTGGCACATAACCCATATATGTCTGACCAGCAGGCGTAAGCAAACCATCGTCTGTTGTGCGCCAGTATGGAGTACGATAGTTGGCAAAGCTGTTTACTTTTTTGTACACATACGCTGCATTGAAATAAAGTTGCGAATATTCGCCTACAGGGAAACCTGCGTTAATCAAGAATTTAGCGGCGGTATTTTCAGGCTGACCGTTGATGTTGCCTGCATCTGGTTTTTGAGCCAAGAAACTTTTTACCGTTGCCAATGGTGCTCCAAAGCCTAGGTCTCCATCGGCTTCAGCTTCGGCACTTACTAAACCCGGACGGTTTGCCAAGGCTGTACGAGTAAATTCTACCGTGTAGTTTACGTATCCTTTTTCTCCAAAACTAGCACCGTTGTTTACCGCAAACGAAATATGTTGGCCATCGCCTTTGTGTGTAATTCCTGTATTGAGTGTAGCCGAACCGTATTCAAATTTATCTTTCAAAATGATGTTCATTACCCCTGCAATAGCATCAGAACCATACTGTGCAGAAGCACCATCACGCAAGATTTCAACACGTTTGATGGCTTGTTGTGGAATAGCCGAAATATCAGCCCCACTTTCTCCACGGCCCGGCGATGTTTGAATGTACATCAACGAGCTGGTATTTTTACGCTTACCATTAATCAAAATCAAGGTACGGCTAGGGCCCATGTTACGAATTTCGTAGGGGTCTAGCAACGACGTAGCATCGTTTACAGGCGTGTTTACCGTGTTGAAAGAAGGAACTCTGTATTGAAGAGCCTTATCGAAAGAAGTTTGTCCTGTGGACTTCAATTCTTGTGCTGATAAAATATCAATAGGTAAAGGAGTATCTGTAATAGTACGTTGCGACGAACGGCTACCTACTACTACTACTTCGCTTAGTTGGTCTGATGAAGCATCAAGCGATACGTTTTCTACCACATCGCTGCTGGCAATAGTGATGGTTTTTTCTACAGAAGCATAACCTACAAACGAATAGCGAACCTGAAACGTACCTTTGCCTAATTTTAGTAAATACTCACCGCCAGCACCCGTTGCTGTACCTTGGGTTTTACCCACAACAGCCACCGTAACGCCTTGCATAGGGGCATTGGTTTTAGCGTCTTTCACTACGCCTTTCAAGGTTTGTGCCATGCTTGTTACTGTCATGAAAAGACAAGCTACAAATAATAGAAGTTGTTTGCTCATAAAATGTAATAGTTTAATTGATTATAATTGATTGATACAAAATTTCAGCAAAATATAGTTTAATATATCAGCATAGCTTAATCGTATGGGCTACAAGGTATTTCACTATCAATAGTACTTTTTTGTGTAAAGTATTGATAATAAAAAACTTATAATCTCTAATGAATGCTATTAGGAGGATTGTCGAACAAGTGCTTGCTGGACAAGGTGTTGCCCAACAAAAAAGTATTGATACGATTGAAAAATGGAAGAAACGGTTTGTATGTACGTTTGTAGTAAAAAAAGGATATTGATAGATATGTAGGTGCGTTGCAGGGGATTATTTGCGTATCGAGGTGCGTTAATCGCCTGCGGGACGACCGCCCACTGAAAAGTATAATAGTATCGTTGTGAAGTTGATAAATTTAAAAACATATAATTGTAAAGTTTAATTTAGAAAAGGGTACTTCTGCGTCGCTTTTAAGAAAAAATACTGACATTTCTGTAAGTATTTATACTTTAACGATTTTTATTTATCAATTGGTAATTATATTCAAATACTAAGTTAATAGTTTGTTAACATAAATTACAAAATAAATTATAATTTGTTTGAGCTAATGCCAAAAAAAATATGCCAATACTCAAAAAAAACAAAATAATCTAACTTTATAACAGGTTAGTACAATAGCAAAATAAAATATTTTGAAGGTTTTAGATTTTTAAGAAATAAATATTGGAAAATTAATTTTTTAGGGTAATTTTATTTTGATATAAGGCAATAAGTCAGAATATATAAGCATTTATACTTAAAGCTATTTTTTGCGAAATCAATCTTTTAACAAAACTATCTTGAATCTATGCTGAGTAGAGTTGCAAATTCAATCTATTGGATGAATCGGTATATTGAGCGTGCCGATAATTACGCCCGTTTTATTTCAGTAAACTTCAACTTGGCCTTGGATTTGCCCCCTAATGTTCCTGAGCAATGGGAGCCGCTTATTATCGCTACCGCCGACCATTACAATTTTCATGAGCATTATGAAGAAGCGAACAGAGAAGACATTTTGTACTTCATGACCTTCGATGTACGCAACCCCAATTCTATTTTGTCTTGCCTACTCAATGCCCGTGAAAACGCTCGTACCATCCGTGAAAGTATTTCTAAAGAAATGTGGGAATACGTCAATCAGATTTATTGGACGGTAAAAGACGCTGCCCAAAGCAGCCGCTCATGGGAATTGGCCGAGTATCAAGGCTTCCTCGAAAACATCAAAACGGGTAGCCAGTTGTTTTATGGTATCGTCGATTCTACCATTACAAGAGGCGAAGGCTGGCATTTTGGGCGTTTGGGGCGTTTGCTCGAACGTGCCGACAAAACGACTCGTTTTCTCGATGTAAAATATTTTACGTTGTTGCCTAACATCGAATCTATTGGCTCGCCCTTAGACTTGCTGTTGTGGTCGGCGGTGTTGCGGTCTGTGAGTGCCTACAATATGTTTAAGCAACAATATCCTGTGATGAATCCTACTTGTATTGTAGAGTTTTTGTTGCTTGATAAAAAGTTTCCTCGCTCGGTGATGCACTGCTTGCGTCAGGCCGAAATTTCTTTATACGAAATTTCAGGTACAGCTATTACCAATAGCTACTCGAACGACGCCGAAAAAGCACTAAGTAAACTTCGCTCGGAGGTAGAATTTACAGAAAGAGACGATATTTTTGAAAAAGGCTTACATCAATACCTCGATTCTTTCCAAATCAAAAACAATGGTGTCGGAACGGCAATTTCTGAAACATATTTCGACCTAAAACCAGTTCTTAGCGAATAATATACTTATTATCATAGTAGTTAGTGCTTAGATTCTGTATCTTTGCACAGCAATTGAGGCTGTGTATGAGCAGATAAACACTCAGCCTCAATCGCTGTAATCAAGGGCATGGCTGATGAATCGCCACATCAATCATGCTCTTGATTGCTTATTACCTATGAAAGAATCAAAATTTTTCAGATAATGACATATTGCTTAGGAATTAAAGTTCGAGGTGGACTCGTGGCTATTGCCGATACTCGTATCACAGCAGGTACAGAAGTATATTCAAACAAAAAAGTATCTGTACACGAGGTTGGAAAACATTCGTTGTTTATTATGACAGCAGGCTTGCGTTCGGTGCGTGACAAATCTATTACATATTTCAATCGCCTAACCGAAGACCAAGGCGTTACTTTCGATTATATGTATGAGGCCGTCAATGCGTTTGGCGATATGCTCAGAAAAGTAGCGAAAGAAGACAAAGAAATGCTCAAATCGGAAGGCTACAATTTTAATCTTCACTCGATTATTGGTGGACAAATGCCCAAAGATGAAGAGCATAAATTATATTTGATTTTTCCAGAAGGTAATTGGATTGAAATTAACGAGGGCCTGAAATATCAAATTATCGGCAATTCCAACTACGGAAAACCACTGCTCAATCGCCATTTGCAATATGAAATGAGTATCGAAGAAGCCCTTAAATTAGGTTTCCTTTCGTTCGATGCTACGCAAATAAGTGCCAGCGATGTTGATTATCCTATTGATGTGATTGTGTATCAGAAAAATAGCTTTCATTTGATTGAACACCGTTTAGAAAAAAGCGAAATGGATATTGTAACAAACAAATGGAATGAGCTATTGCGAGATTCTGTTACGGTATTGCCAGACCAATGGATTCAAGATATTCTTGAAAAGTCTGTTTTAGCCTAGCAAAACACATCATTTTATGACTAAAGCCTAATTTACAATAACCTTTTTTAACTTGAAAACACTTGAAAATGTAGCTCATTTTCAAGTGTTTTCTTTTTAGTAATATCCTTCATCATCTTATTTCAGACCATTAAATTATGAATATAACGCTTATCCATTCATTACACTACCATTATTCTGCCGAAGTTTGGCTAGAACCACACCAGATTTACTTGCATCCAAAGCCTTCTGCTGTGGTAAAAGTTAATGATTTTCAATTACAAATAAATCCTCAACCTGATTTTATCGCAACTAATACCGATTGGGCTGACAACGTGCAATATATTGCTTTTTTTACCAAAACGTGTCGAGAACTTTCTATACAAACCCAAACAGCCATTGAGGTTGCACCATACAATCCCTATTCTTTCCTCTATTTTCCTTTTGAAACCAGCAAATTACCTTTTTTGTATCCGCAAGAACTACAAGCGTCGTTGCAACCCTATTTAGTTCGACAAGAAATAACAACGCTTATCGACCAAACGGCTCGGCATTTGGCCGCTGCCGCCAATTGGAATACCAATGTGTTTTTGTCGGAAGTCAATACTTTTGTACACGAACTCACCCAAGATGAAACGGGCAGTACAGCACCTCAACACCCCGAAGTGACGCTTATTAAACGCAAAGGCAACAACAACGACCTCGTGGCTTTATTTGTGGCCTTGTGTAGGGCTATGGGCATAGCCGCCCGCTTTGTCAATGGTTATTATATCCAAGACCTAGCCACAGCTAAAGTCAATTTTCATACTTGGGTACAAGTGTATTTACCCGGTGGCGGTTGGCGAGGCTACGATGCCCTGCATCATTGCTTGGCTTCGAATATGCATATTACACTCCAAACTACCCAGCATGGTCAGTATCTTATTCCTATCAAAGGATTCTTTCGAGGAAAAGCCCAAAGTACCTTGCATACGAGTATTGAAATGCGGGTAGATGATAAAAAAGTATATGGGTAAAAAAATAGCGATGAAACACCTAACGTTTCATCGCTATTTTTTTACCCATATATCATCACTTCTGCGTAACACCGTGACAAACTGGAATAGCCTGCTGTGTTGTTGTGGTATCGAACTTAGGACTCACATAAGGAATGCCTAAGTTTAAGCCCCGAACGATAAAAAACAAAGCCAATAAAAACGAATACACAGGCACTACTTTTTGAAATTTAAGCCGAAAAGAATGTTTAATAAGCTTCGGCAACATTCCTACCAGCCACAAAGCCGGTGCCGTACCAAGTCCGAAAGCAAGCATATACCAAGCACCATGCCAAGGCGTAAACGTAGCCGTAGCACCAGCCAAGGCCAAATACAAAATACCACAAGGCAACAAACCGTTGAAAAAGCCTAACACACCAAATCCGAGCCAAGATTTATGATGAATAAACTTCCCCATCCACATTTTCACCTGCCCAATTCCTCGTTGTAGCCACGCCAGCGAAACAGCGTGATTAAAAAACAACAAGGCAAACATCGCCAGTCCAATCACAATAGAAAGCCATTGTTGAAAGCCCGCCCACTGAAGCCCAAGCCCAAAATACCCAAAGGCATAGCCCAAACTCATGTACGCCCCCAAACGCCCCAAGGTATAAATCAGTCTGGCCAATAACGCCTGCCAAGTCGAAAGTCCTCCTACAGGCAAGGCCATTGCTATAGGGCCACACATCCCTACACAGTGTAAACTTCCCACCAAGCCAGTGGCAAAGGCTACATACAACAACGCCGCTTCCATTGCTAATTAATCATAATTTCATCCTCTAAATAGTACTCGTCACGTCCGTCTGTCCAAGTTGCCTGCACACGCCACAAACCTTTGGGAAGTTTGTCTGTGGGGATTTTCAATAATGAATTACTTTGTGCAGCAACTGGAATCGTAAAATCTAAATTTTTGTCGGAAGGACGAAAAAAAGTCACTTCCCCCTTCTTGATATACGTCGGAAGGGCAATTCTCACAGTGTGTTCGGTTGCCGAATAGGTCATAATATTTTTAGGGTTAAATCGTGAGGTATTTTTGATTTTTTCAATCTGTTGCTGATACGCCTCTTCTCGTTGGTAATAATCTTCTGCCACTAAATCTACTTTTTGGGCTGTCATTCTATACACCATTGTACCAATAAAACCTGCAAAGAGAATAAAGGTTAGCACAATTGCATTTCCCCAATTCCATGTTTTCGTTTGTGTTGCCATAACAAATGTGTTTTTATACTCAAAAGTACAGTACTCCAGCAGGCCAATACATGAGTAATGTTAGCACAAACAATGATTATAATTGGATTTTTTTGGAAGATTCGTAATCAGACGATTGAATATACGTTCGATTTATTAGAAATACAAAACTATATATGTTTTTTTTACAATTATTTTTTATTAGCACTATTTTTAGGCACTCGTCCTTGAAAAAATGCAAAAAATAAATCTGAATGATTGTTAATATTCGAGATAAAACCTCCTAGCTACACTTTACTATGGTTTTAATTCTTAATGTAGCTCTTGATTAGATACAACAATAAACCTTTTCAAGGTAGTACTTATCGAAATGACCGTTGCATTTTTTTAATACTTCCTCAAAAACGCCACTGTGCCGTTACGCCTCCAAAGGCAGGTGCATACATGGGTTGAAGGCTGATGCGTTTGTGTTGCTGTAGGCGTTTATGCCATGCTGGTACAAGTATCCCCGAAATAGCACCTATAGCAAAGCCTGTCAATACGTCTGTTTTAAAATGCTTGCCTGCTTCTGTTCGATAATAGCCCACCAAGGCAGGAGGAATAGCCGCCAACGAAAAAATACCTATTCGTTTCCAACCTTTGATGTGATGATAGTCGGTATAAACTTTGGCTAAGAAAAAAGTAGCTGTGGTACTAAACGACACGTGTCCGCTAAAAAAAGAATTGCTTTTGGCATCGCCTGTGCGTTCTTCAATACTCAAGGCGGTATTGTAGGTAAGCGGTCTTGGTCTTCTGATTGAATAGGCTGCTCCAAAATAAAGGGCATTGTCAACGGCGTGCGTCATCATATACATACTCAACAAATCGAGCCAATCTTTCCGAATGTTTTTATCGGCCATCAGTAACAATGGACTAGCAATGGAAAGATTCAAAAACAAATCGGAGTTTTTTTGTGCCTGGGCAAAATTGGCAGGATTATAAAAAGCAATGGGGCGGTCGAAGCTGTTAAGGTCGTTGGGATTCAAGGCTAAAACGGCTTCTTTGTCCATATTGGCTACTCTATCGAGCTGTCGAAATCCAAAAAATGATACCACTGTAAGCCCAACGCCAGCCGTAAGTTCATAGCGTGGTTTGACGGCATATATTGGTGTGTGAACTAGGCTATCGGATTGGCTATAGCATTGGTAGGTAGCTAAACAAACCCATAATGTGATAAAAAAGCGTGTACTTGGCATAAGCATGAGTGCTGAATTGTAGGATTGAATGATAAAGTTTTGTGATATGTACCAACCAAATGATGCTGTATGATTGCGTATGATGACTGTTCTTTCCATCATTTATCTTACAGGCTAAACAGTTTTAGCCTTTTGATTGGTTCATTTCTACAAAAAACTTTATGCTTTACTTGGCATGGATAGATATATTGAATACTTTTTTTATGTAAAATATTTTTATTATGTATAAAAAATATAGATTTTTAACTTTTTTATCTATATTTTTACATAAAAATAAATAGAAGTTAGCACAACGCAATACTAACATGGCAACTTCCTTCAATCAAATTGAGATATTTCGGACAACGGTAGATTGTCCGAAAACGGCTTATTGCCTTGTACTGCGTTTGCAAGAAGCCTTTCCAGATGCAAAATGTAATTTTGATTTAGACGACTGCGACCGTATTCTCAGGGTCGATAGCCCTGTCGTTATCGTCGAGGCAATTGCCCAACAAATGCAAGCTTGGGGCTATCGCTGTGAATGGATAGCCTAAACTATTTTACGCCCTTCGATTGATTGGGTAACGTTACTACAAAGCCAAACCCTACCGTTGTTTTGTTGAAAGCAAGACTCGGATTCGATAGATTGTTCGTCCATTGCCATTGTAATTGAAACTTGATGTTATCCCAACCTGCTCTCATGGTGAGGGCTGGTTCAAATAGCAAAGAGGTATTGTTTTGTGCAATTTGCCCTACTTCATGGAAATTGCTATTGGTGGTAGCAATGTTGTTGGTTACTTTATCAAAGCTGATATAACTCAATCGCCCAGAAACGGCTATGTCAACATTTCCCCAACTGTAGCCCAGCGATGGCTGTACAAAAAACTTGTTGAAATGCAATTCGGACGTACCTTCATATTTTGCGGTATCGTTGGTAAACACAAAAGGAATCGTCCAGTATTCATGTTTTTGCGTACCTGTGCCTATGCCAGCATACACTTCAAAAATATACTTATCATAAATAGATGAAAAATGCCCTACCGACCCTTCTAGGTAATGTGCTTGAGCCGCATTTTTGTTTTTGTGATTTTCTTTCACATACATAAAATTAGTGGCAACAGCCAAGTGATTGCCTACGGCGTAGGCAGCTTGGGCTTCGACGCTACTGCCTTCCGAATGCGTGCCTACGCCTGCACTGGCGATAAAATCTTTTTTTTTTTTGAATAAAGAAATGGTCTGCTGATTGGATGCGTAGTAATAATGACTGCAACCGCAACACAAGAAAAGCATAGCCAAAAAACTTGCTTGATTTAGAAGGGAAATTCGTGACTTCATAAGAAAATAAATTAGAACTAATGGAATTGAATGTGAGTAATAAAATATGTTAATGCTTGATAATCAGTCATATTCTCTGTTGTATGGGTATTGTAGAAAACCTTTTCCCAAATGAAATGATAGCCCCCAACCTACAGAAAAGCTATCAAATCCTAATGAATCATGAGCGTCACGATGCGAGAGATTCTCGGAGCTTTGAAATTGAAGTTGGAATTTTACCTGTTTCCAACCCACACGGATGGTAAATGCTGGCTCTAATACCAGAGAGAAAGGAGCATTGCCTAAAGCTTTCAATTTGTCGTATTCGATTTGGTTGATGTCACTAGCACTAAAATTATGGGTAATTCGGGTAAAATTAACAGCCGATAGCCGCATAGAGTAAGCAAACTCTACGCCATGTTTCTTGATTCCTAGCGTAGGTTGAATATAAATTTTACTAAAGCTCAAATCGGCGTTGGCAACCCTTACGTTGGAGGGTATTTTATCTATATAAGTATGGGATTGTTCGTTTACGCCAAACCCTCCAAAAATTTCAAATACGCCTCTTCTACGAGCCCCTATCGCCGTGAAATACCCCAAGCCTCCGCCTATATAATGTCCACTACTAAAGCCCGACGAATCGCTGTCCAACGCATTACTTACGTGCATATACTGGGCTTCTACAGCCAAATGATTACTGAAAGAATAAGCAGCTTGCAACTCTTTTGAAGAAGAATTAGTTTGACCAGCTAAAATGGCGTTCCCATGAAATTCATTTTTTTCTTGAAATAAAGGAACTTGCTGGGTGGTAGGAACATAATAATAGTGATGACAACTACAACACCACACAAGCATGATGCAAAGGATTGCTTGGTTGAAAAAGGGCATTTTACATTTCATATAACACAATTTAGAACTATACTTTATGGGTTGGTTCAAAGAGATATTTAATTTAAACAATAATCTTTTTTCGATTATATTTATTTTTCTGCATTGATATTCACATCAAGCAAGATGTTGAAAACATTCTAAAGATATGTTTTTTCTCTAAGACAAACTATTTTTGAATAAAATTTTTATGTGATTTTTTTGTAAAAAAATAAGAATGAATGATTTTGTAAAAAAAATCCCTATCCAACGCTGGTTTCTTTTAGAAAGGGCATCTAAAGGATACAATCGCAGCAAAGCCTCTAATTGATTATGCAGGAAAAAACCTTGATAGACAAACTCAAGCAAGCAGACCAACAAGCCTTTCGGTATTTGGTAGAGCAATACCAAGATAAGGTGTTCAATACTTGTGTGGGCTTTGTCAGAAACTTTACCGATGCCGAAGACCTTACGCAAGAGGTGTTTGTAAAGGTGTATCAAACCATGGCAAGCTTTAGAGAAGAGGCAAGCATAAGCACGTTTGTGTATCGGATTGCCGTAAATGAATGCCTGGCTTTTTTGCGTAAACAAAAGCGACAAAAACGCTTGGGAGCGTGGTTGTCGTGGCTCAAAGGCGACGATACCGAAACAATGGTGCAGCAAGTGCCCGACTTTGTACACCCAGGCGTAATACTTGAAAACCAAGAACGAGCCGCCTTGTTGTTGGCAAAAATGCAAGAATTACCCGAACGGCAACGAGTGGCATTTACGCTACACAAGTTGGAAGGGATGAGCCATCAAGAAATTGCAGCCATTATGCAAATTAGCGTATCTGCTGTAGAGTCGCTGATGACCCGTGCCAAACAACAATTACAACAAAAACTTCAAGCGTACTATAGTCTGTTTATTGAATCATAATAGGGTAGGAGGCCGTCAAAGGCTTCTTACCTTTTACAAGTGTGAATTGTCAATTAGTGAGTTATAATTTTGATTTTCAGTAATTTATATATTTGATTAGTTTGGAAATCATTGCAGTCGCTCAACAACGTAATTGTTATGAAAAATATAGAAGAAGAAATTCAAAAAACCTTGCATAGCCTCGATGGATTGGAAAGAGCCAAGGCAAATCCATTTCTATATGCTAAAATAAGGCATCGACTCGCAGAGGCACAAACGCCGCTGGGAATACGTTTGCCTGTGTCGTTGCAACTGGGTATGCTTACGCTCGTGCTTGTGCTTAATTTTTGGACAATCGCAAGCAATTGGCAAAAATCTCAATCATCCGCCAATAATGCTACAACATTTGCCGAAAGTATGGGACTCACTTTAACAGATAATTCTTTTTATCCATGAAAAAAACATATTATTGGGTAGTAGGGGTATTAGTCGCCCTCAACTTAGCCTTGCTCTTGGTCGTTTGGCAAGGGCATAAACATCTGCCACCTCCACACAAAGGAGGAATGGCCGCCAAGCAATTTTTGATAGAAGAACTTTCGCTTTCTTCCGAACAACAATTGGCCTACGAAAAGCTTATTCGGGTGCATCAAGAACAATTGCACGAGATTAGAGAACAAACGCATGAGCTAAAAAAACAATTGTTTGGCAATATGTCTGCCATCGACTCGCTCGAAGAAAATCGGTTGGAACGTGCCATTGCAGACTTGCAAATACAGCAAGATAAAATTACCCTAGCCCATTTTCGTACCGTTCGGAATACGGTTTGTACGCCCGCACAACAAAAAAAGTTCGACCAATTATTACTAGCGTTAGTAGAACGCATTGGCAGACCTATCGACAATATGCCTCCGCCTAGAAAACCATAAGTATTTATTAAACAGATGATTGAAAGTTTTTTACAAAACATAAACCATTTAATTTTATCCAAATTCATGCTAAAAAAACTCTTGGTTGGAGCTATGTGCTTCCTTGCCTTTTCATGTAAAAAAACAGACTCAACGACGGTAACGCCTAGTAGCAATAATCCTATTTTTGATATTTCTGTCTTGCAAAATAAGTTTTCGAGCAATGTTACAGTAAGCATTGACGGCGATTATTTGGTTATCAAAAGCAATGGTATTCCCGACCACAAAAGCCCTTATTTTGCCTCAACGGATAGCCGTTATGAAGCCTATAATGGAACAAATACGAATTTTTCACTCAACCCGAATCGCATCAGCGAGCAGAGCTATGTGTTTAAAATACCGCTCAAACCTACAAAGGCAAGTACCAGTGCTGCTACGCCACTTGGGCCTATTGGCGTATCGCTGAATGGCGTACCCTTTTTTAATCAATATGCTGCCAACTACCAACCGCTTACCAATGAAATTAATACGCTCGACCAATACCTTGGGCATCCACAACAAACAGGGCAATACCATTATCATATAGAACCTACCTATTTGACGGGCAAATATGGTAAATCGGTATTTTTAGGAGTCTTGCTTGACGGCTTTCCAGTGTATGGGCCTATCGAAAATGGAAAAGCCGTGACCAATGCCGATTTAGACAACCTACACGGACACAGCCACGCCACAACTGAATTTCCTAACGGCATTTATCACTACCATATCACCGAAACCGACCCTTATCTCAATGGTGCAGGCTTTTATGGCACAGCAGGCACGCTTTCGAGATAAATTTCTTATGCTTGTATAAACCTTTTCAAACGTACTTCCCTGCTACTCGATATGAAAATATACGCATGGCTTTTGATTTTACTTGTAGCCTGTACTGCACAGCCAACCACAGTGGTGTGGAATGAAAAAGATTTTGTTTGGCAACACGATACCCTGTATTATCATACACAACTTTTTTCGGGCGTTGTAAATACCTACAACGCCCAACAGCAACGCATCGAACAAGGAACTTTTGAAAACGGCTTACGGCATGGGTTCATACAACGATGGTATGCCAATGGGCAATTGGCAGAAAAACGCTTTTACCAGTCTAACGAAAAAGAAGGACAGCACCAAGCTTGGTGGGAAAATGGGCAACAAAAATTTGATTATACCTTCGATAACGGTACGCCTATTGGCACACATAAAGAATGGTATGCCAATGGGCAATTGTTCAGTTTGAGTACCTACAACGCCCAAGGACAACCCGAAGGTTTGCAACAAATGTGGTTTGAAAACGGAAAAATTAGAGCCAACTACGAAATCAGAGCAGGCAGGCGTTTTGGTTTATTGGGGGCAAAAGGCTGTATGGGAGGAAACGAAACACAAATCACAGCCATTCGATGAAATACGTAGCATTCATATTAGTCACATTGTGGAGCATTGGGGGGTGTCAAACGTCTTCGCAAAAAATTCCTTTTTACGACACACCCGATTTTACGCCCCATTGGCGTGCCGATAGCATTCGGCACCGCATTGCACCTTTCAGCTTTCAAAGCCAAGAGGCAAAAGCATTTGGTACAAAGCAATTGGCAGGAAAAATTCATGTAGCCAATTTCTTTTTTACCATTTGTCCAAGTTTATGCCCTAAACTCATGGAAAATATGCAACTGGTGGCCAAGGCTTTTGCCCATGATACCACGCTAAAGCTTGTGTCATTTAGTGTTATGCCACTCAAAGATAGCGTAAGCGTATTGAAGCGTTATGCCCAAGTGCATCACATAAACGCTTCGCAATGGCATTTGCTTACGGGCGATAAAAAACAGATTTATACCTTGGCACGCCAATCATATTTTGCGGATGAAAACTTGGGCGTGCAGCAAAATGAAAATGCGTTTTTACATACCGAAAACTTTATACTGGTCGATGCCCAACAGCGTATCAGAGGAATTTACAACGGTACATTGCCCAGCGATATAACGCATCTGATAGAAGACATTCGGCTGTTGGAGGAGGAAATGCAATAAAAATAAAAACGGTACTGTACGAAAGTTTTAGTGTTAAAACATTTGATAAAACCGACATCAATTATTTTCGCTATCCTTCGTACAGTCCTTATATCATCTACAACGCCTTTATTTTCTCAACTAATACCTGATTGATTTTCTCGTAACTCTCAAAAGTCCAGCCAGCTACGTGTGGCGTAAGCAATACATTGGGCATTTCAAAAAGAGCATCATAAGCTACTATTTGTGCAGGTGTTAGCTTTTGCATTTTTTCATTTTCTAATACATCCAAACAAGCCCCTCGTAATTTTCCTTGTTGTAAGCCCTTTACAATCGCTTCTACCGAGGCAATTTCACCTCTGGCTGTATTGATAAAAAAGATATTTTTCTTGAATTGAGCAAAATACGCTTCGTTGACCATCAGCTTGGTTTCGCTCGTAAGCGGAATATGCAAACTCAAAACATCTGCCTCTTGGGCGATGGTTTCCATGCTGCTTTCTTGGGCATAAGCGTCGCTAAAGTTGGTTTTGTATTTGTCATAAGCGAGTACCTTTACCCCAAAACCACTCAGACGCTTGGCTACGGCTTGTCCCATGTTGCCATAGCCAATTAGCCCGACTGTCATGCCCATGAGTTCGATGCCACGGTTGGCTTCTCGTTTCCATATCTTTTGGCGTACTTCCCTGTCGGCCGTATTGATTTTATTAAAAAGGCATAAAATCATGCCCAACACGTGCTCGGCTACGGCATCACGGTTGCCTTCGTTGGCGGCAAAAATACGAATGCCCTTGGCTGTGGCGGCTGCTATATCAATCAAATCGAGGCCTGCACCAGCACGGGCAATAAACTGCAATTGTTCGACCGATGCCAAAGCTTCGGGGTCGATGTTGGTTTTACTCCGAATAATCAGCCCGTTGTACTGCGGTAAAATGGCAATCAACTCGGCTCGTTGTATGTGGGGTTGGTAATCTACCTCGAAATGCAACTGTGCCAACAAAGGCATGATACTAGGGTGCATTTCGTCGGCAATTAAAACACGTTTTTTTGTCATGTCAATTCTGATGAATAAGCCAAGTGAGTCAAGCGACTTCATTTGGTATAACATCTAGTAATAAAGTAAAGTTTTACCGAAAAAAAAGAACCTGCCAAAGTTACGGCAGGTTCTTGGGGAAAGAAAATATTTTTTGCTTAACAAAGATACTTCTTGAGGTATTGTTTAGAATTTCAATTTTTTCAAATTGTTCAAACTAATTTCAACGCCTTCCATCGGTGTGCGTTTGTAAGCTTCGAGTTCTACGATAAAATATTTGATGCCGCCTACATCTTTTTTGTTGAAAATTTCTTGGAAATTGATGTCGCCTTCGCCTACTTCAACGCTTACATTTTTAGCAGGGTCATGGTCTTTTACGTGTACGTGTGTAAAACGACCTTTGTAGTTGTTGAACCACTCGGCTGGTTTTTGTCCTGCCACCACTGCCCAATACAAGTCCATTTCAAAAATGATATTTTTCTCTGTGTTGTCGAGCAAAGTTTTGTATAACGTTACGCCATCATAGCTTTTAAACTCAAAATCATGGTTGTGGTAGCCAAATTTTAGTCCTACGCTTTTGCAATGTTCGGCGGCTTTGTTGAAAATATCGGCCATCAATTTACCCTGCGGACGGTCGAAGTCGAGCATATAAGGTACAATCGAATACTTTTGTCCTACTTTCACGGCATCGTCAATCATTTGCTTCCAACTGTCAGAAAACTGTCCGTTGGTATAATCTTTCGACGTAATCATATTGTGTGCCGAAGGCATTTGCAAGCCGTTGTCTGCCAATATCTGAGCGTATTCTGTTGCCGATAAGCCAAAGAATTTGCCATTGGCATAACCAAAGCCTTCTACATTTTTGTATCCCATTTTGGCAAGTTGAGCCAAGGCTGCTTTAGGGTCTTTTTGTACATCGGTACGAACCGACCACAATTGTACACCAATATGACTTTTGCTTGGTTTCTTTTTAGGGCCAGCCAAAAGGTCGCTCGATAGAAGGGATGCACCAGCCGCAGTTAAAAGACCAGTTCTTAGAAAATCACGACGAGATGTTTGTTCGGTCAACATGTTTTGTAATTGGATTAAGTTAATTTGGGGTTTTTAATTGGATAGTTTATCCGCCCTGTCATGATGATAGATTGGATTTGTAAAAAAATACCCACTAACACAACGTTAATGGGTAAATAATCATGTTTCAAAAGTAAGAAAAAGTTTTACTTTTCTTGTACTTCTACCAAAGATTCTTTTCTATTTTTAATTACATCTAATGCCGTAAAGATGGCTTGAAGCATGGAGGTTTCGCTGGCGAGGTTCTTTCCTGCAATATCGTAAGCCGTACCGTGGTCGGGCGAAGTACGAATAATCGACAAGCCTGCCGTAAAGTTTACGCCATTTTCAAAAGCAATGTATTTGAAAGGAATAAGCCCTTGGTCGTGATACATCGCCAATACCGCATCGAAATGCCTGTGCTGTAATTTTCCAAAGAAGCCATCTGAAGGAAATGGTCCAAACACCAAGTTGCCTTTTTGTTTAAACTGTTCCAATACGGGTGCTATCACGTCTTTTTCTTCGCTTCCCAATAGTCCATCTTCGCCTGCGTGTGGGTTGAGTCCTAAAACAGCAATGCGAGGTTTTTGTAAACCAAAATCTTGTGTAAGCGACTGGAACATCAATTGCAATTTCTGACTAATCCGCTCGGCTGTTACTTGCGAGCGAACTCTCCCCAATGGAATATGTCCCGTTACAACGCCAACACGGAGTTGTTCGGCTACCAAAAACATCAGCGAATCTTTTGCTTCAAAAGCATTAGTAAAATACTCTGTATGCCCAGGAAATTTGAATGCTTCCGACTG
Source organism: Cytophagales bacterium (assembly GCA_013298025.1). Taxonomy (GTDB): domain Bacteria; phylum Bacteroidota; class Bacteroidia; order Cytophagales; family Spirosomataceae; genus Flectobacillus. The sequence continues at coordinate 268,399 of JAAFJE010000004.1, forward strand.
AATATTGTACTTGTTGATAGGAGCAGTTACGATAGCCTGAATCAAGCCTTCTTTGAGGTCTTGGGTGGCACGTTGCAGACACGCCAATGCGGCGGTGCCTGCTTCGGGTGTAACTTTACCGGGTTCTACGTCGGTTTGTTTGTCGTCCCAGCAAGTAATGACATTGGTTACTTTGGGATTGATTTGCTGTACGTGCTGAATGCTGTGAAGTGTCCAGTCTTTTAATTCGAGTAATTTACGATAATAGCTCAACACTCGTTGCGAACCATAAATAACAGGCGTACAGATTTTGAGAATACGGTTGCTTGACAACGCTTTTAGAATTACTTCTGGGCCAATGCCGTTGTAATCGCCTAGCGTGATACCTATAATGGGTTTTGTGTTTTCCATGAGAATGTTCCTAGAATGCTGTTGTTTTGGCAACAGAAATATCGGATTTAATAAATTCTTGCAAGTTTACAGAAAAGATAGGGAAATTAAAACCCTAAATTCTTTTCCCTGCATTTTCCTCCACAAAACCCCTGTGTTATCGACGCATTTTTTGCCAAGAAAAATACGTTGCCGAACGCCAAAGCCATTCTACTGGCCCATAACAAAAGCGTTGAAGCCACCATTTACTTAGCAAGATTTGACCGATAAACACCACAATCGCCAGTACCAAACACCACGCAGGACTAAAGTCGCCAGCTAATCCTAGACCGATGCCATAGAAAATACCGATGCCAATAGCACTTTGCAACAAATAATTGGTCAGGGCCATTTTGCCAATATACGACAAGCTACGCAAGAGCCTTGTCCAGCGTGGTTGATGAAGCAACAAGGCAAAACCCACAATGTACATCAGGGTCATACAAACGGTGTGGAGGGAAAAAAGAAGCTCGCCAAAAGCCGGAAACCAACGAGGCAATTGTGCTTCGGGTACACTGGCTTGGATGCTAAAGAAGAGTACAATAATGCTTAAATTGATGGTAAAAATGAACCAAAATCCTTTTTTGAATAGTGGTTTAAACGCTTCAAATTGTTCAAAAATTTTGCGTCGGCCTGCCAACAAGCCCAATAAAAAGAAGCCTAGCGTAACAAAAATGCGTCCAGAATTCCATTGAAAATCAGCTTTGAAAGCGAAGTCTTTGAAGTTTTGTTGGATAATAGCTGTATAAGAACCCTTTTTGAGTGTATAGAAGTTTCGTTCTTGGGCTTTGGTATCGTTGTTGGCATCGTTGCTTATTTGCGATGCAACAGAAGCCTGCGGCTGGTATAAGGCGTATAAATTTCTGCATAAAATGGGCGTATTGAGCATCAGTACAATGGCTAAAACACTCACCCATTGATTGTTGAGTTTGTTTATCAAAAGTAAAAAAACACCTAAAAACGCATAAATGCCCAAAATATCGCCTCGCCAATGGATGTGATGAATGAATCCGATGACAAACAAAATGACCAATCGCCATAAAAAACGCAAGGAAAAATAGGCATCGTCTGCTTTTCTTTGACTAAATTGTAAGGAAAAACTTAACCCAAAAAGGAATGAAAAGAAGGTGAAAAATTTTCCTGAAATAAAAATGCCATCAACATAGCTCACAACCGTGCTAGGCACATCTTGGGCATATACTTGCCAAATTTTTTCGGGAATAAAGCCTGCGATAAACCAGCCCAAGGCATGAGCGATGATAATTCCTAACAAGGCTATACCTCTGAGTCCATCAACCAATAAAATTCTTTGAGATTGTGTTTTGTGTTGCATAAAAGTGGATATGTAGTTAAAGAGATTGCTTTAATCAATAAGATGCAGGAAAATGCACAGTGGTTGCAAGGGAAAGTCGGTATTTTGACAAATGAGGCAGAGAAAAAAAGAGAAAACCCAAAAAAGAAGGAATAACATTCTCCTCAATATTTGTTATACTAACTATCTCTTATTGCACCTAACCCAAACAAAATTGCATCTTTCTAATATGTACCAAATTTTCTTGTGAAAGTTTGGTTAAATACCCAATTTATTTTTGATTTTTGTATGAATTAACGAGTATTTATTCGGTATAAATAGTAATCCAAGGAATAAACCCTTCATGAGCAAGTTTTGCTTTTCGGCAGAAATCATCCATGAAAGTTTTGCACTTGGCAGTTCTTAACTCCAAACTGACAAACTCAAAAAATGCCACAACCATACGTCCAAACGATTAAAAGCTTGCTTGTCGCCAACCGTGGCGAAATTGCAATTCGTATTATGCGTGCTGCCTCTGAATTGGGCATACGCACGGTTGCCGTTTACACATTTGAAGATCGGTACTCACTGCATCGCTACAAAGCGGATGAAGCCTATCAAATTGGAAGGGATGATGAGCCGTTGAAGCCTTACCTCGACATTGAAGGGCTGATAAAGCTTTGTAAAGACAAGAGCATCGATGCCATCCATCCGGGTTATGGCTTCTTGTCGGAAAACGTAACGTTAGCTCGTCGTTGTAGAGAAGAAGGTATCAAGTTTGTTGGACCTTCGCCAGAAGCAATGGATGCTTTGGGCGATAAAGTAGCGGCCAAAGATGCGGCTCGCAAAGCCCAAGTGCCTATGATTGAGGATTCGAAAGAAAACCTCGTCAATTTTTCTATTGCCTTGTCCGAAGCCAAAAGAATTGGCTTTCCTGTAATGGTGAAAGCTGCTGCTGGTGGTGGTGGCCGTGGGATGCGTGTGGTGCGTGAAGAGGAGGCTTTAGAAAAAGCTTTCAGCGAAGCGAAAAACGAAGCCAAAAATGCTTTTGGCGACGACACCATCTTTATCGAGAAGTTTATCGACCAACCTAAGCACATCGAAGTGCAGCTTTTGGGCGACCAGCATGGCAATTTGGTTCACTTGTACGAAAGAGATTGCTCGGTACAACGTCGCTTCCAAAAAGTGGTAGAAGTTGCTCCTTCTTTCGGCTTGAAAGAAGAAACCAAACAAAAACTTTATCAGTATGCTTTGGCTATTGGTAAAGCCGTAAACTACTACAATGCTGGTACCGTTGAGTTTTTAGTTGACAGAGATGAAAATGTCTATTTTATCGAAGTAAACCCTCGTGTACAGGTAGAACATACTATTACAGAGGAGGTTACAGGAGTTGATATTGTTAGGACTCAAATCTTGATTGCTCAAAATTATAAGCTTTCAGACCCTAATATCTATATTCTTCGCCAAGAAGATATTCCTTTGAGAGGCTACGCCATTCAATGTCGTATCACAACCGAAGACCCTGCCAATGGCTTTAAGCCTGATTTTGGAACAATCATCGCTTATCGTAATGCGGCGGGTTTTGGTATTCGTTTGGATGAAGGTTCGTCTTATCCGGGTGTAAAAATTTCACCTTATTTCGACTCGATGTTGGTGAAGGTTTCTGCCAAAGGAAGAACCTTGAAAGGGGCTTCTGAAAGGTTGCTACGTGCCCTAACAGAGTTCCGTATTCGTGGGGTGAAAACCAATATTCCTTTCTTGAGAAATGTAATTCAACACCCTGTTTTCCAAGAAGGTAAATGCGTAGTGCAGTTTATCGACTCGCACCCTGAGCTTTTCAACTTTACGCCTACCCGTGACCGCTCTACCAAGGCTTTGCGTTATTTGGGCGAAGTAATTGTCAATGGCAATCCAGATGTGAAGGTGAAAAACGAGCGAACTTTCCGCACGCCTGTGGTGCCAGTTTTCGACAAATACAGCGAATACCCTGTGGGCAACAAGCAACGCTTAGATTCGATGGGTGCTGATAAATTTGCTCAATGGGTAAAAGACCAAAAGCAAATTCTTTATACCGATACAACGTTCAGAGATGGCCACCAATCGTTGTTGGCTACTCGTGTGCGTACCCGTGATATGTTGGCTGTAGCCGAAGGTTTTGCCAAAACTTTCCCTGAGTTGTTCTCTATGGAAGTATGGGGCGGCGCTACTTTCGACGTTTCGATGCGTTTCTTGAATGAATCGCCTTGGAAACGCCTAGAAGCTTTCCGTGAAGCGATGCCTAATATGTTGTTGCAAATGCTCTTCCGTGGCTCCAATGCGGTAGGTTATTCGGCTTATCCTGATAACTTGATTGAGAAATTTGTAGAAAAATCGGCTGCCAGTGGTATTGATGTATTCCGTATTTTCGACTCACTCAACTGGGTTGAAGCCATGAAGGTATCTATCAAAGCCGTTCGTGAAAGAACTAATTCAATTGCCGAAGCTGCTATTTGCTACACGGGCGATATTTTCAATAACGAAAAATATACCCTACAATATTACCTCGACATGGCTCGCCAGTTGGAAGACGAAGGTGCTCATATTCTTTGTATCAAAGATATGGCTGGTTTGCTCAGACCTTACCAAGCCCAAACATTGGTAACAGAATTGAAACAAGCCCTTTCTATTCCTGTGCATTTGCATACGCACGATACGGCATCTATCCAAGCGGCTACGTATCTGAAAGCCATCGAAGCAGGTGTCGATGTGGTTGACTGTTCTTTGGGCTCCATGTCGGGTCTTACGGCTCAACCAAACTTCAACTCGTTGGTAGCCATGATGCAAGGCAACGAACGTGAATGCCCTATCAGTTTGCCTGCCTTGAACAAATACTCGAATTATTGGGAAGATATTCGTCAAATTTATTATCCGTTTGAATCTGAGTTGAAAGCAGGTACTGCCGAAGTTTATGACAATGAGATTCCGGGCGGACAATACACCAACTTGCGTGGACAAGCCATTGCCTTGGGTGTAGGCGATAAATTTGAGGTGATGAAACACAACTACGTTGAAGCCAACAAATTGTTTGGCGACATCGTAAAAGTAACGCCTTCATCGAAAGTAGTGGGCGACATGGCGATTTTCATGACTGCCAATAGCCTTACTGCCGAAGATGTGTATGCCAAAGGTGCTACGCTTTCGTTCCCTGAATCAGTGAAAGATTTCTTCAAAGGGGGCTTGGGTCAACCTTATGGTGGCTTCCCGAAACAATTGCAAGAATTGGTTTTGAAAGGCGAACAACCGCTTGTTTCTCGTCCGAATGACTCTATTCCTCCGATTGATTTCGACGAAGATTATGCAGCTTTTGCAGCAAAATTCCCAGAGCATGAAGAAGGATTCTTGGATTATTTGTCGTACAAAATGTATCCGAAAGTTTACGAAGATTACTATAAAGCACAACAACTTTATGGCGATGTGTCGGTAATTCCTACGACGGCTTTCTTCTATGGCTTGAAGCAAGACGAAGAGTTGATGATTACGATAGACGAAGGAAAAACGATTATCGTGAAGTTCTTGTATGTTTCTAAACCAGATGATTCGGGTTTGCGTACAGTAACTTTTGAACTAAACGGTCAGGCTCGTCGTATCAAAATTCTTGACAAAACCATCAAGGTTGAGCGTCCGCAACACGTAAAGGCTACTGCCAAAGGTGATATTGGTGCTCCTTTACAAGGTCGTTTGAGCCGTATCTTGGTAAAACCGGGCGACGAAGTGAAGAAAAATGCTCCGTTGTACGTGATTGAAGCCATGAAAATGGAGTCTATTGTATCTTCGCCATTTGAAGGGGTTGTTTCTCGTATTGTACTCACAGAAGGCACAGTAGTAGAGCAAGAAGATTTAGTATTGTCGGTAGAAGAGGCTAAATTGCCAGAGCCAGACAAAGACGAATATTTGTTTGTATATGGTACTTTGCGTAAAGGCTATGGCAACGAATTACATAAACTCATTGCCCGCAATGCCGAGTTTATCGGTATGGCTACTTACCAAGGCAAGATGTACAATTTGGGCGAATACCCCGGTATTGTACCGTCGAGCAACGACTCCGATATAGTATTGGGTGAGCTTTATAAGCTGACGAATCCTTTACGCTTAGTGAAAATTTTGGATGAATACGAAGAGTATTATCCTGAAAATGAAGAGGATAGCGTTTTCTTGAGAAAAGAAATCGAAGTGAGTGTTGCTGATACAACCTACCAATCGTATGGCTATGTATATAACCGCTTGGTAGAAGGTGTTCCTGTGATAGAATCAGGCGATTTCCTCCAGCAGTAAGCATATCATAAATAATAAAAAGGGGCTGTAAGATTTTACAGTCCCTTTTATTTTTAGTCGTAAAAAAACAAGCCGAAACCTTAGCTCAAACGGTCTTTAAACGATTCGTACCCAAAAGTTTTTACCAAATCGAAGGTGTCGTTTTCTCGCCAAATACCAATAGAAGGCAAGTTTACGCCATTGAACGTAGTAGTTTTGACCATCGTATAATGAATCATATCATCAAAAACAATGCTATCACCAATCTTGAGTGGCTCGTCGAATGAGTAATCGCCGTAATAATCGCCAGCTAGGCAAGTCATGCCCCCAAAGCGGTAAGTATGTTTGCCTTCAACAGGTTCTTGGTATGCACCCAAAATACGAGGCTTGTAAGGCATTTCGAGGGTATCGGGCATGTGTGCCGCAAAGCTAACATCTAAAATGGCTACATTGATTCCCTGAGAATCGATGATGTCAAGCACTGTAGAAGTCAAATAACCTGTTTTCCAACCAACCGCCGAGCCAGGTTCTAATATTACTTTAAGATGAGGAAAGCGTGCTTTTAAGTTTTTCAACACACTAATCAAATGGTCTGGCTCATAATCTTCACGAGTAATGAGGTGTCCGCCTCCCAAATTCAACCATTTTGCTTGTTGCAATAAATCGCCAAAACGCTCTATGATGGCATTTAGGGTGCGTTCGAGGGTATAAGAATCGTTTTCGCAAAGCGTATGCGAATGCAGTCCTTCGATACCTTCGGGCAATGTATCGCCTAGCTGGTTGCGTGTAATGCCCAAACGAGAACCTGCAATACAAGGGTTATACATATCGGTTTCTACTTCTGAATACTGCGGATTGATACGCAAGCCACAACTGATACCCTTGGCAAGGGCTTTTTCGGCAAATTGTTGGTATTGGTTCAGCGAATTGAAGGTAATATGACTGGCATAACCCGTAAGTTCTTCAAATTCACTGGCCAAATAAGCAGGGGCATACACGTGGGCTTTCGATTGCATTTCTTCAAAACATAAACGAGCTTCGTTGAGCGAACTCGCCGTAGCACCAGCCAAATATTGCCGAACCATCGGAAAAGTACTGAACATCGAAAAGCCTTTTAAAGCACAAATGATTTCGATACCAGCTTGTTGTTGGACGTATTGTAAAAGGGATAAGTTCTTGCGTAATAATCTGTCTTCCAGCACATAACATGGCGAAGGAATCTTTGAAAAATCAATCATTGCAATGCTTTTGGTTTGATGAAACAAATTGCCTAGCCGTTTGGCTGGCAATAATTTGCAAAAGTACCAAGAAAGCATTAACAGATAATTAAATTTGAAAAGTATTTATGTATCGGTATCATCGTAGCGTTGATGCTTTGGGCGAGTGAAAGGTTGGATAAAAGGTTTTCATCTACGATTAAAAGCTTTTCCTTTGGTGGTTTTTCTTGCGAAAAGCTATTCCTCCCTTATCTTTGTTTTTACATATTCAGTATTCTGTCTTTTTCATGAATTTACCGCAAGCACTCTTAGATTCTTTACATACAGTACAAGGCTTTCAGCTCGATTCATTCGTACAAGTGCATCAGCAAGCCCAAGCACCTACGTCTATCCGACTCAATCCGTTCAAAACATCAACTTTACCCGCTCATTTGCCTTTAGCAACACCTGTTCCTTGGTGCAAAACGGGGTATTATTTGGCAGAGCGTCCTTCTTTTACATTCGACCCGCTTTTTCATGCAGGAGCGTATTATGTACAGGAAGCGAGTTCGATGTTTTTGGCACTTATTTTCGAGCAACTTTTCGATGCCGACCAAGCCCTCAATGTGCTTGATTTATGTGCAGCACCCGGAGGCAAAAGTACTTTGGTTGCTAGTTTGCTCAATCCTGCATCGCTTTTGGTCAGCAACGAGGTTATCAAGAGTAGGGCGGCAGTATTGGTCGAAAATCTTAGTAAATGGGGCTGTACCAATACATTCGTCACCAGTAATGACCCCAGCGATTTTACAAGATTGGCGGGGTATTTTGACGTGATGCTCGTAGATGCCCCTTGTTCGGGTTCGGGCTTGTTTCGGCGTGACCCCGAAGCCATAGCAGAGTGGTCGCCCGAAAATGTTACGTTGTGCTACCAACGCCAACAACGCATTTTGGCCGATGCTTGGGATGCCCTCAAAGAAGGCGGTACGCTCATTTATTCGACGTGTTCTTATTCTAAAGCAGAAAACGAAGATATGCTCGACTGGGTTACAACGCAGCTTGGTGCTAGTAGTCTCAACTTGGCTCGTTATGGCAATATTCCCTTGAGTGATTGGGGCATTGTGGCTTGTGAGTCGGAAAAAGGGGCTTATGGCTATCGCTTTTTTCCCGATAAAGTACAAGGTGAGGGCTTTTTTGTAGCAGTTTTCCAGAAAAATAATCGTCCAGCAAAGTACATCAATTATCCTAGGGTAAAAACACAGAAAACCAAAACGTTCAGAGAGGAAAGCAGTGCATTCGGAAGTGTTGTTGAAAACCTAGCGGACTACACTTGGTTTGAGAAAAATGGCGATTATTTTCTTTACAATCCTACACATGAAAAAGACTTATATTTGCTACAAAAAAACCTGTATTTGAAAAAAGCGGGTGTGATGTTGGGCAAATTGGCAGGAAAAAATTTAGTACCAGAACACGAATTGGCTCTTTCTACAGTCTTGTCTGCTAACGTACCCCGTTTGAACGTCGATTATGAAGAAGCCTTGGCTTATTTACGTCGGGACGATTTTATGGTGGCAAGCCCTACACAAGGCTGGCAAGTAGTGAGCTACAAGGATTTTGCTTTGGGATGGGTCAAGGTTTTACCCAACCGAATCAACAATTATTATCCGAAAGAATGGCGTATTTTAAGCCGACCATCTGCTTAAACATCGCATTTATCAGACGCTTTTTTAGTAAAAATAGAAAATATCCTTGTATTTAAGCACGAAAAAAAAAACATCCGTTTATACTGTAACTATTTTTTCTATTTTTGTATTAAAATTGAAATGTCTGAAAGGAAGACTTAGATTCAGATAACCCATTGACACCGTTGCCCCTAGGGTTTTGGTACCAAATGAGGTATTTATCTTTTTCTAATCAACCTGTTTAATGTTTGTAAACTATAAATTTAGCATACAGGATTTGACTAAAAGTAGCTTGAGATAATGAAAAACTACTTACTTTTAGACGTGAGAACTGTAAAAAGAAACGCATGATTAACGAAGAAGCAAAAGAAATTAAGGAGCAGCAGGGCGGTAACCCGCAGGAAGAAATTGATGCAACAACCGCTCAAGTTCTAGCATTAGCAGAGGAGGCCGACACTGATGCAACTGACGTTCAAACGGTTGATTATTCTACTTTCCAGAAAAAAGACTTCGTTGAGTTACTTCAAAAACTCTTAGCCGATGTCAAAGAGCAGCCTTCTGCGGGTATTTTCCGGAAAACAGAAGACGTGTTGAAGGAAGTTCGTCCATTTTTTGAGCAAATCAAATCGGCGGAACGCAAAGAGGCGTTGCTCCGATTCAAAGAGGCAAACGATGGCTCGGAAGATGGCTTTGAGTTTAAGTTTGATGCTGTGGTAGAGCAGTTCGACAAGCTTTTTAAAACCCTCAAAGAAGAACGTACCAAGTACTTTGCTCAAATTGAGAAAGACCGTGACAAAAATTTCAGCCTAAAAACTGAGCTTCTCAACCGCCTCAGAGCTATTGTAGAAGGAGAAGACCACACCGAGCCTGCCCGTGTAAAATCTGATTTTAATGAATTTAAGAAAATTCAGGACGAATGGAAAAACGCTGGTAACATCAATTCTCCGCACAACAATACGCTTTGGCAGACGTATCATGCCTTAGTTGATAGATTTTACAGCAATAGAAGCATTTATTTTGAATTGCTCGAACTCGACCGCAAGCGTAACCTTCAGCAAAAAATAGAGCTTTGTAGCAAAATTGAAAAACTTGCCGAAACGGCTAAATCCGATACCGTAAGCAGTAAAATGCTGGATGAGGCTGTGGCTATTTTCGATGAATATAAGCACATTGGCCCTGCACCCAAAGAAGAAAACGAACTCATTTGGCAACGGGTAAAAGATGCCCTCGATACCTTGTATGGCAAACGCCGTGAACAAGTAGAAAAGCAAAAAGCCGAAGCCGACCAAGTATATGAACTCAAGGCTTCTATTGCCGAATTGCTAGAACCTTTTTTGAGCTTCAATGCCGACTCTATTGCCGAATGGAACGAACGAACCAAGGCATTGCTGGCATTGCAAGACCAATGGAACAACGTAAAAGGCTTTATGCCACGAGAAAAAGGCAAGGAATTGAGCGATAAGTTTTGGGGAAATATCAAGATTTTCTTCAAGAATAAGTCAGAGTTTTTCCGTGCATTAGAACAAAAACGAGAAGAAAACCTCAAAGCTAAAATTGCCATCATCGAACAAGCCGAGGCGATTGTAGCGGCTGGCGAAGACAACCAAGAAGCTACCAATACCATTATCCAGTTGCAAAAGGCTTTCCGTGAGGTTGGCCATGTACCTGAGCGAGATAAAGATACCATTTACGACCGCTTCAAAAAGGTTTGTGATACATTTTTCGATGCCAAAAGAGCAAAAAATTCGGCGGTTGAAAAAGAATTTGAAGCAAATTTAGTCAAGAAAATTGCCCTTTGCGAGCAAATCGAAAAAGAGGCAATTGAAGGTGCGGAAACCAGTAAATTGGCTACTTTCAAAGCGGAATGGGCAAGCATCGGTTTTGTGCCGAAAAAAGAAATGCAAAATATCAGCAAACGCTACATTACGGCTATCAATAAGTATGTAAGTGCTATGGGCAAGCTTTCGGGTAAAGAAAGAGAGCAATTGGCTTTACAAACAGAGGTTGATATTTTGAAATCAAAAGGGGAGTTTTCGCCTAAAGAATTGGCTCGCAAAGAAAATGACATTCGTCGTAAAATGCAACAAGTAGAAAACGACATTGCCATTTATAAAAATAACTTAGAGTTTTTTGCCAAGTCTAAAAATGCAGAAAAACTCAAAGCTGATGTAGAAACCAAAATCAAACGTGCAGAACAAGATTTGGCTCACTTCAAACGTCAGTTGAAAATTATCCGTGAAGCTGAAAAATAAATATTTCCACTTTACTCAAAAGCCTTTTATCAGTTTTGGTAAAAGGCTTTTTTATGAAATTACTTTTTTTCAAAAAAATGCAAAATGTAAGCTTTCCATAACCTATTTGATTTTCAAATTTTTATGAGAGGGATTATGAAAAAGTGCAAATTTTATCCTCAAAAAGATTTGCATAATACATTTCAACCCTGTAATTTTGCATCACGTTAAACGAAACGGCAACAAAATTATACAAAATACGCCTCCTTAGCTCAGCTGGTAGAGCAACTGACTTGTAATCAGTAGGTCGCTGGTTCGATCCCGGCAGGAGGCTCCAAGCAAGTAAATTTAGTTGTTTGTTTAACGTTTGCCTCCTTAGCTCAGCTGGTAGAGCAACTGACTTGTAATCAGTAGGTCGCTGGTTCGATCCCGGCAGGAGGCTCATAAAAAAGGCTTGAATCGTTTAGATTCAAGCCTTTTTTGTTTATTCATTTTTATCGTCGTCGGGTTTATTATCTTCGTTGTCGTCGTCGTCATCGTCGTCAACACCACTTTGCTTTTTGATATTATACCATTCGGCATTTTCTTCTGCCAGAATGCCTTCGACACGCTCCACAAATTTTTTGAACGAAACCTTTCGGCGGTATTCTCCTGCATGAGTAAGATACAAGATTTTCTCACGTTTGAGCGTTTCCTCCATTTTGCGGTTGAGTAGCCATTCTTCTTTGTATTGAAAAAGCCCTTCGATGCCACTAATCACGGTAATAAGCACCCCAATAATGCCAATCAGGTATTTCATACTAATCCATTCTACGGGCGATTCTACCTGTGTAATAAATGGCAAACTGGCCGACAGCACAATGAGCGTAATTCGTGTATTGAGGTATTTTTTTTTGTTGATATTGCCTTTGGCCGCATAATAAGACAATTGGTCATCTAAGCGTTTTTCGAGGTACTCTTGTTCTTTCATGAGTTGGGTTGAAGGTTAAGTGGAAAATTGTGTACAAATGTATTGTTATGAGATTGACAGATAAATCGTGCATCCCTTGCACAACGACGCATTTTTGATGTTTAGAAGTAAAAATA
>JAAFJE010000040.1 GCA_013298025.1 Cytophagales bacterium
TGACCTTCACTGGCATTTAGATTTGACTTTTAACGAAGATAGTTCCAGAATAAGAACTGGTAATGCACCCCAAAATATGAATATTGTTAGAAAATTGGCTCTTTTTATTTTAAACAAAAACCAAGATAAGATGAGCCTTAAACGAAAAAGAAAAAAGGCTGCAAGAGATAATGAGTTCTTAATCAACCTTTTATCGAATGTATAAATTTTGGTGCGGAAGCCCTATATCGCAATGTATCATCTATTGATTGGCAAGACAAAATGTATCAGGATGCCCCCTTTCAAAACCATACCGTTTCATTAGCAGGGAAATCGAACAAAACGTCTTATTTGATGACGGGCAATTTTGTAGATCAAAAAGGCTTGTTGGTCAATAGCGGATTCAATCGCTATCAGGGGCGTATTGTACTTGACCAAGACGTAAGTAATGCTGTAAAAATTGGTATGACCACCAATTACGGCGTAACTACTAGCTTCGGAAATATTGTAAGTACCCAAACCGTTTCGGGCAATACGGGTTCTGTGAATGATGCCAGCTATAGTTTATTTTACAATGTTTGGTCATATCGCCCCGTGAGTGGCTTGATGAGTATTACAGAACTAGAAAATACCATCGAAGATTTTGGTAGCGTAAACTCCGATGCCGACCGCTTCAACCCTTACATTCAGGCTACCAACGAAGTGAACGAACGCTCTCAAAACGCCCTTTCGACGAATGCTTATATAGATTATAAGTTTTTGAAAAAATTCAAATTACGCATTACAGGAGGCGTTACGCTCAACAACGAAGAACAACGACAGTTTTATAACAGCTTCACCAGAACGGGTAGCCCTTATACAAGATTTGGGGTAACAAATGGGCCGAACGGTTCGATTTCTACCAAAAATACGTTCAACTATCAAAATGAAAACCTTTTGTTTTATGATACTAAAATCAACAAAGACCACACTTTAGGTCTATTGGTAGGAGCTACTTTTCAAAAAAACACCAGTAATACCCGTTTCTTTAGTGCCTTACAAGTGCCCAACGAAGTACTTGGCGTAAATGGGCTAGACGAAGGCGTACCTTTCAGGGTAGGGGTATCTTCGACGCTCAACTCTATGATGTCGTATTTAGGGCGTATCAATTATAGCTATAAAACACGCTACTCACTTACGGCTAGTATTCGTGCCGATGGTTCTTCAAAATTTAGACCCGAAAACCAATGGGGCTATTTTCCCTCAGCCGCTGTAGCATGGCGTTTTACGGAAGAACCTACTTTCAAAAAATGGTTAGGAAATTCGATTATATCAGAAGGAAAATTAAGGGCAAGTTTTGGTATTACGGGCAACAACCGTGTATCTGATTTTGCTACCTACGCTACTATCACTACGCCATTCAATAGCCGCTATGTGTTCAACAACGTAGTAACAGTTGGCTCGGCACCTTCTACCATTGCCAATCCAAACCTTACTTGGGAAACCTCCTCCATGTTAGATTTGGGCTTAGAAGTAGGCTTATTAAATAACCGCTTAAACCTCGAAGTAGATTATTACAAGAAAAAAACATACGACTTACTTTTGAATGCGACTATTGCTAGTACCACGGGTTTTAGATCTGCTTTTCAAAACATAGGCGATATTCAGAATGAAGGCTTAGAGTTTACTTGGAATAGCTTAAACGTTAAAGCTAAAAACTTTTCATGGAGTACCAATCTCAATATTTCTTTTAACAGAAACAAGGTTTTGAAATTGGCCAATAATGAAAACGCCATGCTTACCTCTGTGTCGGGTTCGTTTTCTGGTAGTCTTACCAACTATTCTTTATACATCGCCAAAGTTGGGCAACCCGTAGCACAGTTCCACGGCTTTTTATTTGATGGCTTGTATCAAGTTTCAGATTTCGACGTAGCCAAAAATGGTACAGGCACAAGCTATATCCTCAAAGATGGCATTCCGTATTACGGTACAAAAACGACTATTCAACCTGGCGATGTAAAGCTAAAAGACCTCAATGGTGATGGGCTTATCAACAACAACGACAATACTGTAATAGGCAACCCCTATCCGCTCCATTTTGGAGGGTTCTCTAACGCATTTACCTACAAAGGCTTCGACCTAAACATATTTTTCCAATGGTCTTATGGCAACGAAGTGTTTAATGCCAACCGTATCATGATGGAAAGCACCGTGAATGGCGACGATAGAGATTTGGGAATGAATATGTTTGAAACTTACGTTGATAGATGGAGTTTTACCAACCAATCGGGTATATATCCTAGGGCAAGAACTCATGCCGCTGGTGTAAGAGTATTTTCTGATAGACACGTAGAAGATGGCTCATTTTTACGCTTGAAAACCATTTCTGTAGGCTACAACGTACCTGCTAAATACCTCAAGAAAGCAGGCATCAGTGCCATGCGTATTTATGGGTCGGCTCAAAACCTCAAAACTTGGACTAACTATCAAGGCCCAGACCCAGAAGTTTCAACGAAAAACAGTGCTTTAACTCCTGCCTTTGATTTTTCACCGTATCCTCGTGCAAGAGTCATTGTTTTTGGACTCAATTTAACCTTATAATCTTTTTGATAAGCCATGAAAATTTCATATAATCACATCGCTAGACTGCTTTTCCTGATAAGCATCGTGGGCTTTACCTCGTGTAAGTCATTTTTAGAACCTAGCCCAGAAGATTTTTCGATTACCACCACTTTTTACCAAAACGAACAACAAATCAATTATGCCTTATCGGGGATTTATTCCAATCTTAAAAACTCGGCATTAGGCGAAAATTACTTGGTAAGGTGTACAGCGGCTTCAGACGAAGGATATTTTTACAATGCCACCGAACAAAGCCCTGCTACTTTCTTTAATCAGCCAAACGACACCTACATAGAAGGTGTCTGGACGAATAGTTATACAGCCATTAATTTTGCCAACAATTTATTAGACAACATTAATCGCTCGGTTAATTTGCCTACCAATGTAAAGAATCATGCCATTGGCGAAACCAAGTTTTTGCGTGGTTACTATTACTTTTTATTGGCACAATGGTTTGGTGATGTCCCTTTGCATTTAAAATCCAGCGAATCAGCCCAAGATGGGCTTCGAGAGCGAACGCCTGTCAAACAAATATATGACCAAATCATTGCTGATATGACAGAAGCCGACACCTTGTTGTACGACCAAACCAGTGCTTCGCTAGGATATTCGGAACGCATCACCAGAGATGCCGTGCAAGGGATGCTTGCTCGGGTGTGTTTGTATGCAGCAGGGCAGCCTGTCAATGACGTTAAACGCTACCAAGATGCCTTGTATTGGTCTTCTAAACTTATCAATGCAGGTACACACAGCTTGAATTCGGATTTTAAACAAATATTTATCAACCAGATTCAAGATAAATACGATGTGAAAGAATCTATTTGGGAAACAGGGTATTCATTTTTTTCTCCTGCTTCTACCTTAAACGTTTCGGGGGTAGTGGGCATCTACAATGGCGTTAGTCAAACTTTTGCCCCCACTATCAACGGGGCAGTTGCTTACGATAGTGGGTACAGTTACGGCTACCACAAAGTGTATCCTCGTCTTTACCGTACTTATGAAGCTGGCGATACCCGTAGGGATTGGACGATTGGGAATTATAATTATAGTAGTGCCGTAAAAACCTATTTATCACCAACACAACTTTGGGAAAGAATGCCAGGCAAATGGCGAAGAGAATATGAATCTTCTGTTACTCGCACACAACAACGAACCAACTCTACCAATATGCCTCTGTTGCGGTATTCAGATGTACTTTTGATGTTTGCCGAAGCCGAAAACGAAGTAAATGGCCCTACCGCCGCCGCATACGAAGCCGTAAATAAAGTACGACGAAGAGCCATTATTACTACCCCTTGTATCGACTACATCACCATGACCAACCAAGGTACAGGCTACACTGGCAGTGGCTACAATGGTGCCCCAACCGTTACGATTACAGGAGGCGGAGGCTCTGGTGCAAAAGTGCTAGTTTCTGTGATTAGTGGCCGGGTTCACCTCGTCTTAACCAACGCTGGTAGTGGCTATTCGAGCAATCCAACGATTACCATTGGGAATATGTGGGCAGCCAATACAGCTTATACTACTGGTACTCAAGTAGTAGCAAACGGGCGACTTTACACCGTAACAACGGCAGGCACCAGTACCGCTACCGCACCAAGCCATACTTCGGGAGCTTCTTCGGCAGCAACCACAGGAGCCGTATTTACGTATGCAGGCGTTGCCGCAACAGCAACGGCTACGATTAGTGCCGTGCCAAAAGTTGAATTAGCAACGGGACTATCTAAAGACGATTTTAGAAAAGCAGTACAAGATGAAAGATACCGAGAATTGGCCTTTGAAGCTTTACGCATTGGCGATTTAAGACGCTGGGGCTTATTGGTTTCGACCTTTAAAAGTATGGCCAACGACATCAATGGGCTAGTGGCTAATATTCCTGTGGCCTCAACGGCTGTGGCAGGACCAGCTTTAGCACCAGTCAATAATATTTCAGACAGAGATATTTTTTGGCCCATTCCGATTAGAGATTTGATTCTAAATCCTAAAATGAAACAAAACCCTGGTTTCTAAAAAAATTATAACGACATCGTCTTATGAGAGCTATTACCCATATACTTTTTTTCTATCTAACGCTCACGTTAGTAAGTTGCAACATCACAGAATTTGTTGCTCCTGAATTTGACGTAACAACCGACGCCACCCAGTACAAAGCAGGCGAACAAGTGACGTTTTATTTTACGGGTGTACCCGACAATATTTCCTTTTATTCGGGAGAATTAGGAAGAGTGTATGCCAACCGAAACAGAGTAAGAGCCGACAGTGCTACCAATCTGTTGAGCTTTAATACACAATGCACAGCATCGGGGCAAAGCAATAACTTGAATGTACTTGTATCAACCGATTTTAACGGATTTATGGATACCACTAGCATTCGTAAGGCAACCTGGACAGACATTACCTCAAGAGCCAAACTTGCAACCAACACCACTAGCACCAATGCGGGTACTATTGATTTAAGCGATTTTCATTCCAAGAAAGATACGCTTTTTGTTGCCTTTCGTTATAAAAGCTCGCCCTCGACTAGTGCCAGCCGAGCAAGGTCTTGGACTGTCAGTAATTTTACCTTGAGAAACCTTTTTCCTTCTACCGCCACTTATACTCATAATACTTCTACTTCCGACATCCGATTGGCAGGAATGCAAGTATTGAGTATCAAGAGCGACACCTTGAAATGGGCTTTGGGTGGCTCGCTTACTTTTCCGCAGGGCTTGGTTGATTATGCCCAAGGAGGCGACGAAGATTGGGCGATTAGCAAGCCTTTCGATTTATCGAAAATTTCTCCCGATTACAGTGTTGCCGTAAAAAACACCTCGCAACTCATTGATAAATACACGTATATATTTACGAAGCCCGGTACTTATAAGGTTACTTTTGTAGCAAGTAATATTAGCAAAACCGAATCGGCTAGTGTGATAAAAGAATTGACCCTAACCATTATTCCATAAAAAGAACCATTACGAAGATTGAGCGATAGGATGTGTGGATAAAACGACGTGTGTATCAAGAAAGCATAGTACGTCTAATCAATCCAACATCCTATCAACAACAAATATTATAATTCTTACTTCAACCCTTTATACATGAAGATTTCTTTCAAATACTTATCGACCATTCTCGTAACGTACTTTATCTGTTTAACTTCTTTCGCCCAAACCCTTGATTATGTGCATTTCGGTGATGTTACTTCCGAAAGCAAACACCAAGTGGTATTAGACAACGCTACTATCATTACAGGCGGACTCAACCAAAAGGCCGTTAGTCTTCTTCCTCCGCCCAACCCTACGTGGAGCGGAGGAAAGGTGACGCTGACACTTGCCGTTGACCCCACTCAAATGAACTATCTTACCGCAAAATTTTGGGGAAATGACATCACCGACAACCGCCTTTTGTTGGTGTGCGAGGGCAAACAAATTGGAGCAAGGCATTTAGGCGAAGTAGATATGCTCGACATCGGCAGCGATGCTCCTTTTTATCAAAATCGTTTCTTCTATACAACCCTCCCCCTTCCGTTAAGTTTGACAAAAGGGAAAAGCCAAATTTCGATAGAAGTGAGAAGCAATGGACCAATTTGGAGCTATGGCTCAACTTGGGAAACCTACCAAAAAAATATGACAACGCCTACCAGAGGTTTGTATGCCTTGTATAGCCATATCAACCCTACTTTTGTTCCAAATTATACAGAGAAGCAAGGCGAAGAGCCACCTCTTCAACTCCGTAAACTGCCTAATTCCAAGGTTTTAGAAAGTCTGAAAAGCCGGGTAAACAACGAAATCACTAAACTACTCAAAGCTTCCAAACCGCTTTCTCAAGTACAAATGCAGTTTTTAGCCAAAGCTTACGCTGTATCTTGGACGCAAGCCTATCATAAAACAGAGGTTATCCAAACGATTATTAAAGGACTCGATACTTTATATACAACATACACCCGAAACCCGAAATTGGCCTATTCCGACCCAGCCACTTGGAATGCCGATTGGTTTGGCTTAGGGATTTGTGGACAAATCATCGACCTTTTACAAGACGAATTAAAGCCTTATTTTAATCAAATGATAGGAACTGTCATCCGACGAGAAGCTTACACGCAAATGTTATGGGATTGTCGCCTCAGCCACCAAACGCATCGCCGTATGTACACCAATCAATCTATGATTAACGATTTGTATGGCATTTATTTTCCCAACCGAGGTTTACAGATACTCACGCCTAGCAAGGCTTTACCCGAAGCAAAGGCACTCCAATACCTTTACGAATCGGTAGGCATTGCTCCTTGGCTTGGAAGCGAAGATAACAATGGAAATCCGTCAAAAATTATGGGCGATAATTACTGGCAAACAACAGCCAAAGGACTCACCAAAGAGCTAGGATATGTAGGGAATTATGGCGAAGTATTAGACTGGGTTGCCGAAATTTTGGAAGCAACCAAATCGAAAACACATCCAAACGGAGATGCTACAATCAAAGCCCAAGCCGAAAAAATAGCCTTGGCACGTACCTACTTTAGGTATCCAAGCACCGACAAGGAAGGCAATCAAGCCATGAGGGTAGAAACGGTTGTAGGCTGGCGAGATACCCATTACCCCGGAGATGTTTGTTATGTGCAACGCCCTTCGTGGGATGGTGGCCCTTTTCAAATTGTTACGACAACCATGCACCCCAAGCTATTGGCTTATGCACAAAAAATGTTGCAAGACAATCAATTTTTTTCCGTCATAGAAGAGCGAATGCAAGACAAAGGTTTTAGGGTTACGGCAGGGTTATTGCCTGTGCCAGCACAATATGAAATCGTAAAAAATAGTCCCATCAAAAGTACCGAAATGCCAATGGACTGGTCGCAACCCAATGCCATCTTCTCTGACGAAGAAGACGGGGTGGTGGCCATTAAAAACGGCAAGGAGCTTTTATACGCTTCTTTATATTGGCGAGCCAGACACGCCATTAATCACCTCGCTCGGGTGCATTTTATGACACCCGAGCGTAGCCATATTGCTACAGTACGAGTGGAAGAAGAATTTGAGGATAGTGGCGAAACATTTATTGTACCAAATTATACCAATTTTGGGTTTGCCAAAGGGGGACTCAAATACCCCGACGGCTTGAGCCTTGCTCATGCAGGAGAACGGCAACCCATTAGCAAAGTCCCTGCCAATATCAGCTATAAATTAGGCGATGAAAATCCCTACGCAGGCAAAGCACAGTTGTATCAATTACAATACGGACAGTACTACATTGTCATGAATAATACAGCCCAAACCCGTACTAATATAGCCATTCCCAAGGAATTTATTGGAGCAATTGACCTTTCTACCAATCAGAAAATCACACAAGCTACCGTAGCACTCCAGCCCATGAGTACGCTAGTGTTATTTAAAAAGTAGTGTTCATGTGATGGTGTTTGTACGGAGAGGTAAACATAAATAAACGATTTTTACCAATATCAGGCATCGTTATAAGCTTTGATTCTTTCGTTCATACCTCATCCTAAGAGATAGTTTAAAATTTTGTCGGTTAATTTTTATGAAGAACCAATACACCGAAAGATAAAGATTCGACAAAGAAAGAATAACTTGTACAAATTTTAAACTATTTCAACTACGATGATTAAACATGTATTCAAACGAGTGCTTGTTCCTAGCCTGTTGATAGGTTCAACATTGCTCGTAACAGCGTATGAATTTAACCCTAAATCAACATTCGTTCGGCATTATATAGACTCTCTTCTAACAGAAGAACAAAAACGACTCCCGACCAATGCCCTTACTGGTGTGGCGATGGGCGAGGGACTAACCGTAACGACCTTTGCCACCGAGCCGATGTTGCAAAACCCTACCAACATCGACGTAGATGCCAAAGGAAGAGTATGGGTGCTGGAAGCCTATAATTATCGCCCTGCTATCACGGGCAACCCAACCCACCAAGAAGGCGACCGTATCGTT
Source organism: Cytophagales bacterium (assembly GCA_013298025.1). Taxonomy (GTDB): domain Bacteria; phylum Bacteroidota; class Bacteroidia; order Cytophagales; family Spirosomataceae; genus Flectobacillus. The sequence goes on from JAAFJE010000040.1 coordinate 8,514, forward strand.
ATTTTAGAAGACACCAACCTCGATGGCAAAGCCGATGTGAGTAAAGTGTTTTACCAAGGCCCAGAACTGAACGCTCCGCTAGGAATTGCGGTTTTAGGCAATACCGTCATCGTATCGCAAAGCCCTTATGTGTGGAAATTTACCGATACCAATGGCGACGATAAAGCCGATAAAAAAGAAATTCTCTTTCAAGGCATCGAAGGCGAGCAACACGACCACGGTGTACATTCCTTTGTGTTTGGTCCCGATGGTAAGCTATATTTTTGTTTTGGCAACGAAGGCCGACAGCTCAAAGACGCTGCTGGCAACCTCGTAAAAGACCAATTTGGGAAAGAAATTTCTCCGAAAAACTACCAAGAAGGCGTGGTGTTTCGTTGTGATTTAGATGGCAAAAATGTAGAATGTCTTGGACAAAACTTTAGAAATAATTTTGAAGTAGCGGTAGATGCCTTTGGTACAATTTGGCAATCGGACAACGACGACGATGGCAACAAAGGCGTGCGTATCAACTATGTGATGGAATACGGTAACTACGGCTACAAAGATGCCCTAACAAGAGCCCATTGGACCTACCCTCGCACCAATATGGAAGAAGAAATTCCACAACGCCACTGGCACCTCAACGACCCCGGTACTGTTCCCAATTTACTCCAAACGGGTTCGGGCTCGCCTACAGGCATGGTGATTTATGAAGGGAATTTATTGCCAAAAGAATTTTTAGGACAAATGATTCATTGCGAACCAGGGCATAATGTGGTGCGTTCGTATCCTATCAGACGCAACGGAGCAGGCTATTCGGCAAGAATTGTTGACCTCATGAAAAACACTACCGACCAATGGTTTAGGCCTGCCGATGTATGTGTAGCTCCCGATGGCTCTTTACTCGTAGCCGACTGGTATGACCCAGGCGTAGGCGGCCACCAAGCAGGCGACCAAACCCGTGGGCGTATTTATCGCATTGCTCCCCCCAATAGGCCTTACTATATTCCAAAACTCAATTTAGGCACGCCCGAAGGCGTAGTATCGGCCTTGCAAAGCCCAAACATTGCCACACGATATTTGGCTTGGGAGGCTATTCCGAAGTTTGGAAAATCAATCGAAGCAAGCCTTTACTGGCTCTGGAACCATCCGAATTTGCGAATGAGAGCCAGAGGTTTTTGGGCTTTAGTCAAGTTTTTCGATAGTCAAAAATACATAGATATGGCCTTGAAAGACTACAATACCGACATCAGAATTATGGGGCTACGGGCTGTGAGGCAACAAAAAGGCGATGTACTGAAAGCCGTAAAAGCCTTGGCTCAAGATTCGATTGCCCAAGTTCGTAGAGAATGTGCCATTGCCTTGCATGGCAACGCTTCGCCCGAAGCAGCTACGCTTTGGGCTACATTGGCCGCCCAACACGATGGCAACGACCGTTGGTATCTGGAAGCACTAGGCATTGGTGCAGACCAACACTGGGAAGCGTGCTGGACAGCCTACAAAAAATTGGTGAGCAATCCGCTCGAATCGACGGCAGGCAAAGATATTGTGTGGCGTTCGAGGGCAGAAGCCTCTCTCCCACTACTCGCCAGCTTGGCTACCGATACCCGAGTAGCTTTGAAAGAACGCTTGCGGTATTTTAGGGCTTTCGATTTTGTACCAAGTCCTAAAAAATCTGAAACACTATTGGCTATGCTCCAAGGTAATGCCAGTAACCAACAAGAGATTAATCGTTTGGCATTAACCCATTTAGATGCCGATTTTGTAAAAAATACGCCTGTGGCTAAAGAGGCTTTGATGCAACTGATGAACAACCTTGATAGCAAGGAGTTTGTCTTGTTGCAAGAAAAATATTTATTGCCCGACTACAACCAACGATTGTTGCAACTTGTAGAAACAGGACAACAAGCCCGAGAGGCAGGCAATATTTTGTTTAAATCGCCCGAAGGTATCGCTTTGGCACAACGTATTATACAAGATAAACAACAAGAAAATACGGCTGTTAAAATTTTGGGAGCAATTCGCTGGACGGGCAATAAAGCTACTTTAGATATACTCAAAGAAACCATGTTTAGCCCTCAAAGCAGTGCTACGCTTCGCCGAGAAGCCACTCGATTTATGGGAGGAAGCATGGCAGGTGAAGACTTGATTTTGGCTTATTTGAAACAAGGTAAAATCTCGAAAGAACTCATCCCTGTAGCCGTGGAAGGCGTAAGCAAAGCTTGGCGACGAGCCGTGCGTACAGAAGCAGCCAAATATTTAGGCACAACCGACAATAACACCAACAAAAAGAAACTGCCTCCTGTGTCGGAATTGATTACCTTGACGGGCAATCCGAAAAAAGGAGCTATGATTTTTGCCAATAACTGTGCTGTATGTCACCAAGTCAATGGCGAAGGCATGGATTTTGGCCCAAAACTTTCAGAAATTGGCAATAAATTTCCCAAAGAAGGACAGTATTTAGCCATTTTGCATCCAGATGCGGGCATCAGTTTTGGATACGAAGGGTGGGAATTGAAAATGAAAGATGGTTCGGTACTCAACGGCATTATTGGCTCTAAAACCGAAACCGATATTGTACTAAAAATGCCTGGTGGTTTGGTTCAGCACATCAAAACCAGTCAAGTCAAATCTATGAAAATGCAAACCAACTCTATGATGCCCACTGGTTTAGCCGATGGCATGAGTCAAGAAGAATTGGTTGATTTAGTAGAATTTTTGATGACGTTGAAGAAAAAATAAACGATTTTTGATTTCGGATTTGGACAGCTTTTCGTCTAAATCCGAAATCAAAATACAGGAATATGATTAGGCCTTTGCCTCCCAAATGGCACAAAGATGCACAATCGTTTCTACCGCTTTTTCCATGTCCTGCACCGAAACCCATTCGTGTTTACCATGAAAAGCGTGTTCTCCAGCAAAAATATTAGGACAAGGCAAGCCCATGAAAGACAGCCTTGAGCCATCTGTACCACCACGAATAGACATTTGTTTGGCTTCTATGCCAGCCATTTCGATGGCTTCAATGGCATTTTGAATCACTTCGGGATATTGGTCGAGTATCACCTTCATATTGCGATACTGCTCAAAAACCTCCATGTTGGCACGTGCATGAGGGTAGTTTTTTAAAACTTCGGTTAAAATTCCTTCTAAAACAGCTTCATGAGTTTTGAGTCCTTCTTCGGTAAAATCTCTGATAATAAACGAAACTTTGGCTTGTTCAACCGTTCCGCTCATGTCTGTTGGATGAATAAAGCCCTCTTTGCCTTCGGTCGTTTCGGGCGAAAGCCTATCTTTGGGCAAGCGAGCCACCACCTCAGCAGCAATTTTTAAAGCACTTTCCATTTTTCCTTTGGCAAAGCCTGGATGTTGACTTACGCCGTCAATCGTAAGTAATACGCCATCAGCCGAAAAGGTTTCATCTTCAAGCGAGCCAAGTGTTTCTCCATCAATCGTATAGCCGTAATCTGCTCCTAATTGTTGAAGATTCACATGGTTTGTTCCTCGACCAATTTCTTCGTCGGGTGTAAACAAAATTCGTACTTTTCCGTGCTTAATTGCAGGGTTTTGCATCAGGTAATAGACCGCATCCATAATCTCGGCAACACCAGCTTTGTTATCTGCTCCCAACAAAGTAGTGCCACTGGCAGTTATAATATCGTTGCCTATTTGTGCGGGCAAATCGGGATGCTCGGCACAACGGATAATTTGCGTAGGGTCGTCGGGTAAAACCAAATCTTGCCCTTGATAGTTAGCATGAATGATGGGCTTTACATCTTTGCCCGAGCAATCGGGCGAAGTATCTACGTGCGAACAGAAGCACAACACAGGTACATGGGGCTTGTCGGTATTGGCAGGAATGGTCGCATAAACGTAGCCATATTCGTCTAATTCGGCATCGAGAATGCCCATAGCCTGTAGCTCTTGTACCAACAATTCGCTTAAATGGCGTTGCTTCAAGGTAGATGGTACGGTTGTGGCGTGTACATCCGACTGCGTGTCAATTTGTACATACCGTAAAAACCGCTCTGTTACAGTATTTTGGTAATTTGTAAGCATAAAAACAAGGATTTTGTACCGTCTGGAACGCTTAAAAAAAATCTAATAAAATCAAAGATAGCTACAAACCATTGTTAGGTTATGTGAGTAAAAATGGATTTTATTTAATTATTTATAGATTTTTTATGGAAAATTTTATTTATTTTACATCTTTTAGCAAAGGTAATGAAGGTTTGAATTTTCGTGATTATCTTGCATAAACATTCTTTTAGGATAAACAGTTGATTATATTAAAATTGTACAATTTTAATATGTATCTAAATTTACCAAAGAATCAAAGGAAACGTATCTTGACTAAGACAATTTTACCTTAATTTCGCTTCGTCAAAATAAAAACAAAATTTCAAAAGGTTAAGCCAAATAAAATATAGGTTATGTCAGAATTTGCAGAACTATCATTAGGTGATAAACGCATTCAGTTGCCTGTTATCACGGGAACTGAAAATGAGAAAGCAATTGATATTGCCAAACTCCGTGACGAGACTGGGTATATCACAATTGATTCTGGGTACAAAAACACAGGAGCGACCAAAAGTGGTATCACTTTCTTGGATGGAGAGCTAGGCATACTTCGTTACAGAGGATATTCTATCGAAGAGTTAGCAGACAAAGCTTCGTTTTTGGAAGTTGCTTATTTATTAATTTATGGCGAACTTCCTACAGCAGAACAATACGCTGCTTTTGAAAAAGAAATCAGAACGCATACGATTGTCAACGAAGATATGCGTAAGATTTTTGATGGCTTCCCTGTAAACGCTCACCCAATGGGGGTTTTGTCGGCGATGGTTTGTGCCATGTCGGCTTTTTATACCGGAGAGAAAGCTGGTTCCGACGAGCTAAACATCATCCGTTTGTTGGCAAAAATGCCTACGGTAGCAACTTGGTCTTATAAAAAATCGCAGGGACATCCTGTAAACTATCCGAAAAACTCGTTGGATTACTGCTCTAACTTCTTGCAAATGATGTTTGCTTTGCCAGTAGAAGAGTACAAAGTAAATCCAGTGGTTTCATCGGCATTAAATAAATTATTGATTCTTCATGCCGACCATGAGCAAAACTGCTCGACTTCTACTGTTCGTTTGGTAGGCTCGTCGCACGCTAGTTTGTATGCGTCTATTTCTGCGGGAATCAATGCTCTTTCTGGCCCGCTTCATGGGGGTGCCAACCAAGAGGTAATCGAAATGCTTGAAGCTATCAAAGCCGACGGTGGCGATACCGACAAGTTTATTGCGATGGCTAAAGATAAAAATTCGGGCTTCCGTTTGATGGGCTTTGGACACCGTGTTTACAAAAACTTCGACCCTCGTGCCAAAATCATCAAAAAGGCTGCTTACGAAGTATTAGCAAGCTTGGGCGTACAAGACCCTGTATTAGATATTGCTAAAAAATTGGAAGAAGCGGCACTCAGCGACCCATATTTCGTGCAACGTCGCTTGTATCCAAACGTTGACTTCTATTCAGGTATCATCTATCGTGCCTTGGGTATTCCTACCAATATGTTTACAGTGATGTTTGCTATTGGTCGCCTTCCGGGTTGGATTGCTCAGTGGAAAGAAATGCGTGTAAACAAAGAGCCTATCGGTCGTCCTCGTCAGGTATATGTAGGTGCTACGCCTCGTGACTACGTTCCTATGGAGCAACGCTAATTGGCTATCTGTAAGGCTTGGTATTGGGCTTAATCTTTTTCAAAGCCAAGCATTTTTTCGGTAAAAAATTACCTGTTAATATAAAAGGATGTGTCTTTTCATGAGGCACATCCTTTTTTTATTGGGCTAAAATGTACCGAAAAAATAGTTTATAAATCCGAAATCTATGATTTTTACCCTCTCTCAATATGGAGGATATAGCCTATAATCTTTGGTTTTATGCACAAAAAGCCAAATTTGTTGACTATTTTTCAAAAAAGAACAAAAGCTAATTTTTTGATTGTCAGATATATAATATTTTTTATTATTTTTGTCAAAATAATCCCATCTCATTACCACGAAGTAATGAAGCCTTGCTTATACTGAGTTGTGCTGATAGTGCAACTTTCTTGAAAAGTAATCAACTTCTGATTGCATTGTATATAATCTTCTCACGGTATGCTAGTCATCCTCTAATGCAAGCATACATAAAACCGTTACTCTATGAGAAAATTTAAACATCTGCTCTGTTTTTTATGTGTCATTTCGGTGCTGTCCACACAAGCACAATTGGGTGAAAAATATGTTGGATTAGCCTCGTATTATGCGGATAAGTTTCATGGAAGAATGACTTCTAGTGGCGAAATTTATCACCGAGAAGAATACACGGCGGCCCATCGCTCCTTGCCTTTCAATACCATTTTGGAAGTAACCAACAAAGCTAATAACAAAACAGTAGTAGTAAAAGTAAACGACCGAGGGCCTTTTGTCTATAGCCGAGTAATAGACCTTTCGTATGCGGCAGCCCGAGATTTAGAACTTTTTGCCGAAGGCGAAGCCGAGGTTGAAATGAAGGTACTGGCAATGGATAACCCTGCTTACTCGCTTATCAAAGGAGAATTTGACCGAGAATTTCGACAGTACCAGCCGATTAAATTTGAAATAAAAGACGGCCGCATGACACTCGATACCACCGGAGGACTCCCCGCTCCTGCCCCCAAACTACTCGCTTCTACCGAAAAGAAGCCCGCCATCATCGAAATCCCAGATATTAAGCTCAACGAAAAAAGCTCCAGCGATACCGCTCACAAGCACCAGTACGTCAGAGTAGTGAAAGATGCCAATGGCAACTACAAAGTAATGACGCTCGATGCCCCTATCGCCACTCCTGATACTGCTGCTTTGGCTACCAACACAACCGATAAAGCCCCTAGCGATTCTCCTCTGGCTGTTGTGGTAGATTTGACCATGAAAAAAAATGAGGTTGCTAAAAAAGAAACACTCATGGCTTCGCAAAAAGAATTACCCTCAAACAATAAGCCGAAAGAGCCTAGCAAAGATAACAGCGGCGTTCCTCAGCACACGTATTTACAGGTGGTGAAAGATGCCGATGGAAGAATACGGGTAACAGCTCAACAAAAATAAGTACATTGCTTGATGTTGACGATGAACAAAAAGTGTAGCTATCAATGCCAAACATTTTGTAGTTTTACTTTTTGTTCATCTTAACTTTCATCAATATGCTCAAACGCTTTACCTTGGCTTTGTTGCTCTGTTCGCAAGGACTTATTGCACAACAAAAAGAAAAAGTCAAAGTCACCGACCTTACGCTCATCAAACAAGTAGGTTTTGTGAGCCTTGCTCCCAATGCTCAAAAAGTCATTTACGCTGTACGTACCAACGAAACAAGCGAAGAAAACAAAGCCGAATACGACTATCGCACGCATTTGTGGATAAGTGATTTCCAAACGAGCAAACAACTCACCCGTGGTACAGAAAGTGTGGCAAGTGCCTCGTGGTCGCCCGATGCCCGACAAATCACTTTTGCTCGGCTTGTCAAAGGAAAATCACAACTTTTTATCATGCCTTTAGACGGCGGTGAGGCTTTCCAACTGACCGACCTCAAGCAAGGAGCGAGCAATCCGCTCTGGTCGCCCGATGGAAGCAAAATTTTGTTTACTGTCAATGTTTCTTTGTCGGAAATGCTCAAAGATACAAGCCTGAATCCTAGCAAACAGTTGCCTTCTTGGCCATTTGAAAAGGCTGGATTTAAAGACAATTCTTTTTTACGAAACAACAAAAAAGCCAAACCCGACCCCAATGGCTCAATAGAGGAAATCAGGGCATATCTTGAAAAAGATGTGGACGATAAAAAAGCCAAGGTGTTTAGTCGTTTAAATTTCCAAGGAGAAGCCACGACCGATGCCGAAATGCGTTTCAATTTGTTGTTTGTCATCGAACCCAAAGAAGGAGCAAAACCTCGCCAACTGACCTACGGCTTTTGGTCGTACAATGTGGCGGTGTGGTCGCCCGACGGACAAACGATTTATGCTGTAGCAGGCAAAGACAGTACGCTTCACCCCGACCGAGAGCAAAGCACTGCCATTGTTGCTATGCGTGCCGATGGTACGGCACTCAAGCAAGTAATAGCCGAAAAAGGCACATCGTTCAACAATCCCACTCCTTCGCCCGATGGCAAATGGCTGGTTTTTACCAAAGCTCAACCCCATTGGCTTGGTTTCAACCAACTATTTATCGCTAAAACAGATGGTACACAAGCTTCGCAAATTAGCCTCGATAGGGCTAGTAATAGCATTGAGTGGTCTGACGATGCTAAGTTTTTATACATTACGGCACCTGCTAACGGTGGTTTTCCTTTGTATAGATGGGAAGTTGCCACCAAAAAATTAGAGCAATTGAGCGATTTTGATACAGGTATCACGGCTGTTGACGTAGCAAAAGATAAAGTACTATATGCCAAAACCGAAGTAAAAAATCCTTCGGAAGTATATGTAGGCGATTTATCCCTCAAAAATACTCGTCAAATTAGCCATTTGAATGATGAATGGGTACAAAAAAAGCAGTTGAGTTTTCCAGAAAAACATAGTTTTGTCAACGATAAAGGACTTACGATTGAATACTGGATTATGAAACCCAGCTTCGTCGAATCGGGCAAAAAATACCCTCTTTTACTCAATATGCACGGTGGCCCAACCGCCATGTGGGGCCCAGGCGAAAGCTCAATGTGGCATGAATTTCAATACTTTTGTTCGCAAGGATACGGCGTAGTGTATGCCAATCCGAGAGGTTCGGGCGGATACGGCAAAGATTTTCAATTTGCCAACTACCAAGATTGGGGAGCTGGGCCAGCAAGCGATGTTCTTCAAGCTGCCAGTTTTGCTGCCAAAGAAGCATGGGTCGATACCGCCAAACAAGTACTTACAGGAGGCTCTTATGCGGGCTACCTAACGGCCTGGATTGTTGGCCACGACCATCGCTTTAAAGCTGCTTTTGCCCAAAGAGGCGTATATGACCTCACTACCTTTATGGGCGAAGGCAATGCTTGGCGACTTGTGCCGAATTATTTTGGAGGTTATCCTTGGGAAAATGCCATCAAGCCAATACTCGAACGAGAATCACCTTACACTTATATCGACAAAATCAAAACGCCTCTGTTGATTAAACATGGCGAAAACGACTTACGCACAGGCGTGATTCAAAGCGAAATGATGTACAAGTCTTTGAAAATCATGGGAAAAGAAGTTGAGTATGTGCGAATGCCTGGGGCTACTCACGAGCTATCTCGCACAGGCAATATCCGTCAAAAAATAGATAGAATGTTAAGAATTTACGAGTTTTTTGAAAGGTATATTGGGAATTAAATGATTTGAAGATTTGAAAATTTGGTGATTTGAAGATTTGAAGGTGAAGTAATTATCAAATTCTCTTCTCATTTTCAAATCTTCAAATTTCCCTTCCCTCATCCACAAATTTGCAAATCGTCAAATCCCCAATCCCCAAATCTTCAAATCCACCTCTCCCATCTTCAAATTTTCAAATTACCAAATCTTCAAATCACCTCCCTCATCTTCAAATTTTCAAATCCCCAAATCTTCAAATCCACCTCCCCCATCTTCAAATTTTCAAATTACCAAATCTTCAAATCACCTCCCTCATCTTCAAATCTTCAAATTCCCAAATTTTCAAATTCCCAATCCCCAAATTTTCAAATCGACACATTCTTACTTAAATGCTACAAATGTAGGATAAATGCTATTATATTTTTAGATAAATGAGTAAACGGTCATAAATAGATTATGGAATATCAAACTATTTTCTTAGTTTAGCAGGAAAAAAAACGTTTTATGAAAACCTCCTCTACACAAAGTATTATAGCCCTAATACTTTTTTGCCTCGTAACCTGTGCTTCTTTAGCACAAAGACCTAACATCAAATATGGAAATGTGCCAAAAGAAGACCTATTGATGACCGTATATCCGAAAGACAGCAGTGCCGATGCCGTTATTTTATCGGAATTGGGTACTGTCACCTACAGTTATCATGCTTCTTCTGGTCTGACCATCATGCGTACTGTTCACCGACGTATCAAGATTTTGAAAAAAACAGCATACGAATGGGCTACGGCCAGTGAAATGACCTATCGCCGAAGTAGCAACGCCACCGAATACCTGACCGGACTCAAAGGTGCTACATACAATTTGGTCAATGGTGCGGTACAGGTAGATAAACTGACCAAAGATGCCATTTTTGAGGTCAAAAAAGATGAGCATACCACCGAAACAAAATTTACACTTCCAAACGTACAAGTAGGCTCGGTGATTGAGTATTCCTATACCGTTACGTCTGACTTTGACACCAATATTCCTTCTTGGATATTTCAACACAGCATCCCGACGGTTTGGAGTGAATACAAAGTTGATATTCCTAGCTTTTATTATTTCCGACTTATCACACAAGGCTATGAGCCATTTGTGATAAGTTCGCAACAACCTACCAATTTTAACTTTGCAGGGTTAGAGCAGCAAAACATTACAGGTACATCCTACAATATGGCCGTACAAAACGCAACTGCTTTGAAAGAAGAGGCCTATGTAACAACCATGAACGATTATATGACAAAAGTCGAATTTGAAATTGCGGCTTTTCACCCACCGGGCCAGCCCTCACAAAACTTTTCTATCACTTGGAACGACCTTGATAAAGCCTTGTTGGGCTACGACAATTTTGGAGGAATGCTCCGAGCCGATGGCAGGGTAAAAGAAATTGTAGCAGGCATCAAGGCGAGTTCGCCTGATACTTTGGCTCAGATTCGAGCATCCTTAGATTTTATTCATAAAAACATTGCATGGAATGGCAATAGTAGCCTATATGCTTCCGATTCACGCAAGAAAATCATAGAAGCCAAAACGGGTAATACCGCCGACATCAATTTATTGTTGGTTGCTATACTGAGAGAATTGAAGCTCATTGCCGGGCCTGTTATCCTGAGCACACGTGCACATGGCCGCTTGCTAGAGTCGTATGTGCTAGAAAAGAAATTTAATTACGTGATTGCTGGAGTCTATATTGGTGGAAAAGTCATGCTACTCGATGCCACCTCACCGCTTTGTCCGATGGGTATATTACCTGAGCGTTGTTTGAATGGACAAGGACGATGGCTACTCAATGAAACCAACAACGAATGGATAAGCCTTAAAGCTACTGCCAAAAACAGAATTGGACAATCGGGAAGTGTGAGCATCAATGCCGATGGCTCTACCACCGCCGAATTTGCCCTCAGCTATGTTGGTTATGCAGGGATAAAAGAGCGTCAGGCATTGGCAAAAGATGGCGAACAAAAATACAAAGAAAGCCTAATGAAAAAATTCCCTAACTGGAGTATCAAAGAAGTGAAATTTGACGGAAAAGACGACCTCAACGAAGCGTTTGTGTGTACCATCAAAGCAGATATTTCGGAAGGTGTATCGGTGTTAAACGATAAAATCTACCTTTCGCCGAGCTTTGGTTTAGGATTTAGTAAAAATCCATTTGTAAGCGAGAATCGTAAATTTCCTATAGATTTTGCCACCATTCAAGAAGATTTTCAGACCATCAATATCAATTTGCCAGAAGGGTACGAATTGGAAGAAAAACCCAAAAGCGAACGAGTAAATTTACCTGAAAACGCAGGCTACTTGTCTTTTCAGGTACTTGCCTCTGAAGGAAACAAATTATTGGTAATGAATAAATTATCTGTTCAAAAAACGTTATTTTTTGCCGAAGAATACGACATAATTAAACACTTTTTTGAATTAGCTGTACAAAAAAATGCACAAAAAATTGTGTTGAAGAAAAAAGGCTAAATCGCCTTAGCTCGAATGCACAACTGTCAACTTGTTAAACTCACTCACCAACCTCTTACGCCAATGAAAGCTTTATGCACGTGGCTTATATGCCTCTGTACTTGCTCTGTATTTGCCCAGAACTCTTTGCCTCCATTTGCTCCTGTCACAGAAGCTGATGCAAAAAATAAAGTCTGTACACTCGATTCAACCGCCGAGGCATACTCAATGATTGACTACGGCAATGCTTGGGTTTATGAAGCAAACGATGGCTACGAAATAGCCTATCAGTATTTTGTACGAACCAAAATTTTGAAAAAAACAGCCTACGACCGAGCCACAATTACGTTGGCGCTGCACAAACAAAAAAATAGTGATGGTGGCAGATTAGACCGAATCGAAGAAATCAAAGGCACTACCTACAACTGGGAAAATGGCTATTTGGCAACCGTTTCGCTGGGAGCAAAAGATGTATTTACTACCAAAAATGAAAGCTTCGATAAGGTGAGCTTTACCTTGCCTCAAGTGCGAGAAGGCTCGGTGATAGAATATACTTTTACCATCCGTTCGCCTTTTCCTTTCAAACCCAAAGACTGGTTTTTTCAATCGGATATTCCTTCGCTCAGAAGCGAATATAAGTTTTCGTACCCAACCAATTTAGCATACCATATTATTCAGCAAGCCTGTGAAATGGGCTTTACAAGTAGCAATTGCGAGCGAGCTTCTTCTTTCAATAGCTGCTATTGGGTCATGGAAAATATTCCTGCCATGAAAAAAGAAGATTTCGTATCAAGTCCACAAGATTTTTACAGAATGCTCCATTTTGAACTTTCGGAATACATTGTCAAAGGCATGGACAGACCCAAAACTTTATCATTGACGTGGGATGATTTGGACAAACAACTCTTAGAGGACGAAGATTTAGGTAAAAGTATTCATAAAATTGGGGCTTTCGACGACCTAGCCGAAGATTTCAAGAAAAAATACACCGATACCCTAGAGCTTGCCAAAGCGGTGTATAAGTTTGTACAGCAAAACTTTAGCTGGAATGAAAACATCCGTTTATATACACAAAAATCGCTCAAACAAGTGTATGAGCAACGCCAAGGCAACAGTGCAGAACTCAATTTGTTGCTTATTTCTTTGCTTCGACAAGTAGGGTTGCCTGCCAATCCGGTAATTATTAGTACACGAGGAAATGGCGTTGTATGGCTCGATTTCCCACTCGTCACACGGTTCAATTATACCTTGGGGGTTATAACCATCAAAGGGAAAAATGTTTTCTTCGATGCTACAAAAAAATCGCTCAAATGGGGAATGCTACCTGCCTATTGTATGAGTGGGCAAGGCCGTGTACTACTGCCTAAAAAGGCTTCTAAATGGATACCCATTACCACACCCGAAAAAAGTATAACGCTCACCAATATTGAGTGTAGTTTGGGGAAAGAAGAAGGCAATTTGCAAGTCAATGCCCAACTTTCGGGCAATGGCTATAGGGCTATTAATATGATTGACAAAATGCAAGAATTGGGTAAAGAAAAATACACCAAGGAAATTAAAAGTAAACTTAAAAAAGCCCTTAATCCTACCATTCAATTTGAAGGTTTTGTCCCCGATTCGAGTGAGGCTGTGCCAAGTATTGCCATTAGCATGACGTTTACAGAAGCATACAACCAGATGCAAGACCGTATTTATTTGCCTGCTTTACTGATGGAAGGCGTTAGTCAAACACCTTTTCCAAACCCTGCTCGTACTTTACCCGTTGACTTTACCTATCCGAAAGACGAAATCGTAACCATGCACTACAATATTCCTGAAAATTATACGGTAGAAGAAATCCCTAAAACCATCCGAGTTGCCTTGCCCAACGACGGAGGTAAGTTTCTTTTTAGTGCCAACATAGGTGAAGGCTTTGTAAGTGTCACAAGCCAAATCCAGTTTAAAAAGTCATTTTATGCCGTGGAGGAATACGAAGCTTTACGCAAGTTTTATGACCAGATTATAGCCAAACACGCCGAACAAATTATTTTAAAGAAAAAATAAGTTATCTATGAAAAATAGCACTCTTCTCCTACTCTTGTTGATAAGCCTAGCCTGGAGGCATACGCTTACAGCACAAAACCGTTGGAACGCCCTGAGTATTCCAGCCGAAATGAAAGAAAAAGCCCATGCGGTTGTACGCTTGGACGAAACCAATTTTCAAGTAAAAGGCCCTGGTTTAGGGGCTTTGAAAAGACATTTGGTGGTGACGGTCTTAGATGCCGAAGGTGTCGAACACGCCCAATTGGTTTTTGCTTATACCAAACTTAATAAGCTCATCGACCTCGAAGGGGTGCTGTACGATGCTTTGGGAGAAAAAGTACGCAAACTAAAAAAGGACAATATCGGCGACTACGGCGGTGTACAAGCCATGAACCTCTTCGACGATGTGCGTTTTAAAGTGGCCGAATTTTCTTATGCCAATTTTCCTTTTACCGTAGAGTTTACCTACGAGCTACAAGACAAGCAACTTACTTCTTATCAACGTTGGTTTCCACATAGTTCACCTTCCGAAGTGTCGATTGAGTCGAGTAAATTGACGATAGAAATTCCTGAAAATTTAGCTCCTTTACGCTACAAAGAAGTCAATGGTGTTGCCCCTGTGCAAAACAGTAAAACCGAAAAAGGTAATTTGGTTTATACTTGGAATGTCAAAAATCTTGTAGCACACGAGGTTGAAGATTTTATGCCCAAATGGTTGAGAAGAGGCCCTGGCGTAATGGCAGCCCCCAGTGTTTTTGAAATGGATGGCTATAAAGGCGATTTTTCTACGTGGCAAAAAGTAGGGGAATTTGATAATGTACTCGGACAAGGCAGAGATGTACTCGACGCACAAGCCATAGAAGACATCAAAGCATTTACTAAAAATGAAACGACAACACTTGGGAAAGTACAAAAAGTATATGAGTACCTCCAGCAAAAAACACGGTATATCAGTATTCAGTTGGGCATTGGAGGCTTGCAGCCTTTTCCTGCCCAATATGTAGCCGAAAAAGGCTACGGCGATTGTAAAGCCCTTAGTAATTATACCAAGGCTCTACTCAAGGCATTGGGCATCGAATCGTACTACACGTCTATTCAAGCAGGTGCAAACGAACCCGACATTTTGACCGATTTTCCAGCCCAACAGTTCAACCACGTCATCTTATGCGTACCTATGAAACAAGATACCGTTTGGCTCGAATGCACATCACAAACCAATGCCTTTGGATATATGTCCACTTTTACCAGCAATCGCCATGCCTTGTTGGCAACTCCGCAAGGAGGTGTGTTGGTCAAAACACCTGCCCTCACGAGCAAAGACAACCTGATTAAACGCAACATCGCTATGACAATTTCGGCGACAGGCGAAACACTGGCTAAGTTTGATATAGATTTTAAAGGTATTTTTCATGACGACTACGAGGGGCTGATGCTCACAGGAAACACCGATGAGCAAATAGAACATTTGCATAAATCGTTGCATTTGGCTAATGCTTCGTTTAAGAACCTTGCTTGGAAACAAGACAAAGCACGTGTGCCAAGCCTCAAGTTGAACTGTGAGGTAAATCTCAAAAAAACAGCTTCCTTGAGTGGCAGTCGTTTGTTTATTACACCTAATATCTTTTTCTCGGAAGATTATCAGCCGTCAAATCCGAATGAAGAAAGGAAGCATCCGATAGAACTTGTGAACACATATTCTTACCAAGATGAATTTACCATACAACTACCTAGTTATCAAACAGTAGAAGCACTTCCACCGAATGTCAATATCACTTCTAAGTTTGGGGTATTTAAAAACGAATATCGTTTAGAAGCAGGCAAACTTACCGTAAAAAGGTATTTTGAAAGAAAAAATGGTTTGTTTCAAGCAAGTGAATACAATGAAATGCTAGAGTTTTATAAGAAAATAGCCAAAGCCGACCGTGCACAAATGGTATTGAAATTGTAGCAGTTTTCTTCAAAAAAAAAGCCTCTTCTTTATTTGTGAGTCACAATATTCACAAATAAAGAAGAGGCTTTTATGTGCATAATGCTTTTCTTCCTTCCTTTTTCCTCAACTTCAATGCCATATTAGGTGATAGCATTGGTACTATTTTAAAGGGTTAGTGCCTGATAAAGATAGATTTGAAAATAATAGCCAGTGGGAGCAATAGGGCAATCAGCTTGAGCAAACATCATCACTAACCCAATATTTTTATCGACCATAATACGCTACTATAGAAGCTTTTGCAAGCGTATTTTGCCATAAATAAAAGCCTACAATAGCAGGATTTGTATTTTCGTCGAGTCCTAATTTATCTGTTTTTAAGGCATGAATCGTAAAAATGTATTGATGAAAACCATGCCCCACGGGCGGGCAAGCACCGCCAAAACCTTTTACACCATAATTGGTCATACTCTGAATCACGCCCGCAGGCATTAAGCCTTTGCTCGGGTCGCCTGCTCCTGTTTTAATTTCTGAAACATTGGCTGGGATGTTCAAATACAATCCAGTGCCAGAAACCGCTTCCCGTTGGAGCGTCGGGGTCATATACCGTAATGGCAAAACTCTTGGTGCCGGCAGGAATATTTTCCCAATAAAGCTGTGGTGAAATGTTTTCACCATTACAGCCAAAGCCGTTAAATTCTTGTTTTTTGGTGAATTGTCCGCCTAAATCTTTACTTTTTAAGGTAAATGTTTGGGCCTGTGTATAAACTGTAACACTACAAAAGGCTACCAAAGCAAGACATTTGATAAACTTTAACATATAGATAATAGATTATTTTGACATAATATTGTACAAAATTATATTAATACGAGAAATAAGCTTACTCTACCCGATGATTTTTATAAGTTTTTGATTATAAGCTAGTTGTATATTGACCCAACGGGCAAATTTATATGTCAAATCCGCAAATATAGATTGATGTTTACCTTTGATATACTCTCTCATCCA
>JAAFJE010000041.1 GCA_013298025.1 Cytophagales bacterium
GGATGAGAGAGTATATCAAAGGTAAACATCAATCTATATTTGCGGATTTGACATATAAATTTGCCCGTTGGGTCAATATACAACTAGCTTATAATCAAAAACTTATAAAAATCATCGGGTAGAGTAAGTGTATAGATGAGTTTAAATCAAAGTTTAAGAACATTTCAAGTGTTTGTCCTTTTATAGCAAAAGAACAAAAAGAAATACAGATGGTAACAATTAAGTGTTTAATTTTCATTGGCTTATATGTTAAAAATACTATAGAATACAACATTGATATTTTAAAGACAGTACCCTGGCTGTTTCATCTAAATTAGCAAATATTTCGGTAGATAGGCAACTCTTGGTAGAAAATGTACAGACAAAAAGCCCCGATGAGGCTTGGGGAAAACCTGCTTATGGCTTTCTACTAAAACTTGGTACTTCTGGTGTAATCAATCGTAAATTTTATTGTAGGCGTTCAACCTAGCATCTATTCCTTCTTGGGTAATTCAATGAAAAGATTCCTTTTTGATTTTTTTGTAAAAAAACTTTAGCAATAAGATATTTTACTTTAATTATACGAGCTATATGTTATTTTTTCAATAACTATACACGCAACTATAAGTCACTAGGATATGCTATTTTTTTGCAAAATCCCTTATTTTGATTTCGTTTTCTGGTAAAAATAAAGTAAGTTGCATTATGATTCCCTATTTATTGCTATGTCAGGCCTACAGTAGCTTATGAACCCTAGCATTTTAGAACCCACTAAAAGCGACTAACAACATACAAAATATGTCTATTTACAAGTGTGTTATTTTAGAAGATGACACCATTGCACAAAAGATTTTAGAAACTAGCATCAAACGATTACCGCACCTAGAACTCGTTCAGGTGTTTAGTAATCCGATAGAGGCCATTCCTTTATTGCACCAAGGAAAGGTGGACATCTTGTTTTCGGATGTTGAAATGCCCGAATTATCTGGATTAGAATTAGTTAAAACCCTCGAAACTCCTCCGCAAGTGATTCTTACAACGAGTCATTCCGACTACTCAATGGAGGCTTTCGATGTGGGTGTAACCGATTTTTTGCTCAAACCTTTTAGTTTTGAACGCTTTTTGAAAGCGGTCAATCGAGCCATTGATAACATTACGATTCGGAACAGAGCGTTTTTGAAAAAAGATACACCCGAAGAAAGCGTCATCTTCCTCAAAGCAGGCCGTGAGTCGCTGAAATTTGTGGTAAACGACATTTTATATATCGAAGCTTTAGGAGCTTATACTAAGATTTTTACGAAAGAAAAAGCTTTCCTTATCAGCGAGTCTATTTCCGATTTGCAAAGCAAGTTACAAACGAATCAATTTCTTCGTGTACACAAATCTTACCTCGTGCCACAAGCCAAAATTGTGGGTATTTCGTCGAAACACGTGATTTTAGAAAGTGCCAAAATTCCGCTTGGTGTTTCGTATCGTGAAGGTATTGAAAAGATTTTTGAAGAAAATACTTAATGGAAACACTTAACAAATAATACAGATTTTCTTGATTAAATCATAAAAAGCAGACTGTCAGACAGCCTGCTTTTTTATTGGGTTTATTTCAAAAATCCATCTTCATTCTCGCTAGGCTTGGCCGTAGGCATTTGTACCGCCGTAGAGTCGGTCGGAGCGGCATAGCAATTGATGTCCACGTGTTCAGGCTTTCGGAAAGGCTCTTTTTGGTAGCCAATAATCCTCAAATTAGGGTCGGCATATACTTTATCCATGAATTTACCATAAATTGGCATTGCCATTTTTGCCCCTTGTCCGAGGTTCAGGCTTCGGAAGTGAATACTGCGGTCGTCGCCACCAACCCAAACACCTGCCACCAAATGCTGCGTAGCACCCATAAACCACCCATCAGAATAGTTGGAGGTTGTACCCGTTTTAGCACCAATATCGTTGCCCTGAGCACAAGCGTAGCGTCTGAGTCCTTCGGCTGTACCACCTGGCTCCAACACCGCTCCTTTGAGCATATAGGTCATTTTATAAGCTGTTTCAGGCGTAAGTACTTGTTTGGTTGTTGTTTCAAAACGCCTAAGTTCGTTGCCATATTTATCTTCAATACGTAAAATGAGCAATGGTTCTATCAAATATCCTTCATTCACAAAAGTGCAATAGGCATTTACCTGCTCAAACAGCGACACCTCACTAGCTCCCAAGCACAAGGCAGGCGTTTCGTTCAGCTCGCTTTTGATACCTACTCGATGGGCAAATTCGGCTACTTTTTCGGGTCCCATTTCTTTCATCAATTTTGCCGAAATGGTATTAATAGACCGCCCCATAGCCCTACGCAAAGGCATACTTTCGTAAGAATAGCGTCCGTCGGAGTTTTGGGGTGTCCAAGGACGCACCAAGCCATCGTCGGCATCGAATGTCACTGGTTCGTCCACTACATTTTCACAAATATTCGCCACATCGTTTTCGAGGGCTGCCGCATACACAAATGGCTTGAACGTCGAACCCGGTTGTCGCTTACTTTGTCTGACATGGTCAAATTTAAAAAACTTAAAATTGATTCCTCCTACCCAAGCTTTCACGTGTCCATCGTTCGGATTCATCGCCATAAAGCCCGCATTCAAGATGCGTTTATAATAGCTCAACGAATCTAAAGGCGACATCAGCGTATCTCGTTCGCCAGCCCACGAAAAGACCGTCATGCGTACTGGTTTTTTCAACACTTCCCAAACCTTGGCTTCGTCGCCGTCCATTTCTTCCATCAAGGCTTTGTAGCGTTCGGTGCGTTTCATGGCATCTTTCAAAAACCCTTTCAGTTCTCTCATGTGTTCGTCCACCCAAGGGTTACGGCCACGCCAATGCTCATAAAAAAGCTGTTGCTCTTTTATCATGTGTTCTCGCAATGCTTCTTCGGCGTATGCCTGCATACGAGAATCAAGGGTTGTATAAATGCGGAGTCCACTGGTGTAAAGATTCAACTGCTCGTCGTCACTTCTGGTGCTGTTGATTTCTTTGATAATAGCCTGCAATTGCTTTTTGATGGCTTCTCTAAAATACGGTGCTAGTCCAGTATTATGATTTTCTACTTTGAAATGTAAATCAAGTGGTTGTTCTTGCAAAGTATATGCTTCATTTGCTGACAAATAGCTATATTTTACCATCTGCATAAGCACCGTATTACGGCGTACAATACACTTTTCTGGACGGCGACGAGGGTCGTACAAATCAGGATTTTGCAACATTCCTATCAGCATAGCAGCCTCTTTCAGGCTTACATTGCCTACTTCTTTGCCAAAGTAGGTTTTACAAGCCACCCGAATACCATAAGTATTATTACCAAATTCTACCTCATTGAGGTACATTTTCATGATTTCTTGTTTGGTATAACGACTTTCTAAACGAATCGCCAAAATCCATTCTTTTGTTTTAGCAATCACCGTGCTTATTTTCGGAATACGCATCAGCAATCCTCGGTATTGTTTGCCATCTTCGGCGGCTTCGGCATCACGGGTATTAAACAAATTTTTGGCTAATTGTTGCGTAATAGTACTGCCTCCGCCGGCTGTTCCGAAAGTAAAAATCACCCGAAACATACTCCGCAAATCAATCCCCGAATGTTGCGAAAAACGAGCATCTTCGGTGGCCATCAGGGCATTGATGATATTGGGAGAAAGCTCTTCAAACTCGACGGGGCTGCGGTTTTCCCGAAAATATTTAGACAACTCTACGCCATCTTCGGCAATTAAGAAAGAAGAAACCTGACTTTTGGGATTTTCGAGTTCTTGTAAACTAGGCATACCTCCAAAAAGCCAAAAAAAGTTGTAATTCACGGCCAAAATATACAAAGCCAAGAAGGCAAAACTACGGAACGACCATTTCCAAATCTTACGAATAACAGCTTGATATTTACCAGGTTGAAGTTTTATCATTGGGATTATAGTTTCACAAATTGTATTGAATATAAAGCAAACGTTGAAACAAGGTAAAAATTTTGACCGACAATTATAAGACTTTTCACATAAATACAAAAACACCTCGGCCAAACTTACAGTCAAATTATCTTAGCACAAGGAAAAATGAGCCTTTTCAGCCTTGATACGGCTACCGACGAGAACGGAAAAATCCTACTTTTTTCCAACGATTCAAAGCAGGAGAAAAGTATTTTTCAACCAGCCAACAAGCCAAAAAAGCACTGATAATGCCAACAATCACCCCTCCGAGTAGGTCTTCGGGAAAATGCTGAAACAGATACGAACGAGAATAAGCCGTTATACAAGCTGGCACCACAAGCAGGGCTGTCCACGGTTTGTGGCTTGTCCAACAACTCAGCAAAGCACAAATGCAAAACACCGTAGTGGTATGCCCCGACGGAAAGCTGTAGGCAAGGTGTATTTCTACGCCCTTTACATAATGCCAAGCATAAGGCAAATCGGCAAAAAAAGCTTGGGGACGAGGCGTAGCAAAAATATGTTTCAATCCCTGCGAAAACGCCGTACTAATGCCCAAAGCCACAAGTGCCTCCACACTACGGTAGTACGAAAAAGCCGCCGCTATCAGTATCACCACCGCAAAGCACCACCCTTCGCCCAGTTGCGTAGCTCCCCAGAAAAAATCGTCAGACCAAGCCGTGCGGTGTGTATTAATCCATTGCATTTGTTCGAGCTTGGTATGCGAAATCACCCAAAACAGCCCAAGCAACCAAGCCAGGCCACACGCCAACAAGAAAAAAGAATTATGATACACCTGTTTTTTCATGTCAACAAAGGTCGTTAAAATAAAAAGTGATTCAAAATTTTAGCCTGCACAGCCCCGAAGAAATGAGGCTATAAGGCTTTCGATGCCTAAGTATTTCACAACCTGACAATTACCTAAAGTGGTTTTCTTCCAAACTATTATCACGAAAGATTTGTCTTTCTCATAAATAGTCTATAATTTTGCAGACTTTTCGTGTAATATCTATTGAAAATAAATGATAAAACATTGAAAATTAAACGATTGTCTTTTTTTGTTGGATAATTTACGGGTAAAAAATTGAAAAAAAACTATTTAGATACCTTCAAGATTGACATTTTTCGCCTCGATAACAAGCAATATGTGCATGAATTTGAGGGCGATGATGTTTTTTTTGCCCAGTTTGAGCAAGATATTATCAGCAAAGGGCATTTCAAAGCCATTGTTACCCTCGATAAGTCGGAAACGATGATTCAGTTGCTCTACAACATTGAGGCATTGGTAGAACTCACCTGCGACAAAAGTTTGGAATTGTATGAAGAGCCCATTCAAGTGAAACACAGGCTTATTTTGAAATACGCTGACCATACGGAAGAAATCACAGATGAGTTGATGCTCATTGAGCGAGGTACGCAGCAAATCAATATTGCTCAAGATTTGTTTGACTTTATTTTCTTGGAAATTCCAATTAAAAAATTGCATCCAAAATTCAGAACGCAAGACGAAGTATTGGAAAACCATTTTGATTGGGAAGACGACGAAGCTTTTGACGATGAGGATGATGACGAAGCTTTGTGGGACGACGATGAAGCAAGCCTTGACTGGGAAGACGAAGAAGGCGAGTTGGTTTATACAACACGCACGGAAGAAGATGAGGACGACGATGAAGACGAGCCAGCAGACAACGAAACAGAAAGCCCCGACGATGCCATTGACCCACGCTGGGCGGCATTAAAAAATTTAAGAAATAATTTTAATTAAATTATATACATCCTTTTCGGATGGTTTAATCAATCACAACGTAACATATAATTAAGGCAATAAGAAAATGGCACATCCTAAACGAAGACATTCGACAACTCGCAGAGATAAGAGACGTTCACACGATTTCGGAACACCTCAAACTATCAGTGTTGATGCTACAACTGGCGAAATCCACTTGCGTCACCGTGCACACGTGTATGAAGGAAACCTTTACTACAAAGGCAAAATGATTGTAGAAGGCTTTGCTCCACAAGCTTAATTTGTAGATTTTCAAGAATATAATATAGAGTGCAATTTACTGACTATCAAGAGAATAAGCTTTTTTTGATATACGTATTTTGTAAAAAACGCAAAAAAATACTGTTTTCATCTTTATTAAATGCTATTTTTGCAATTACCAATTGAGCAAACAAAAATAACATAATGAAGATAGGAGTTGACGCAATGGGTGGCGACTTTGCCCCACAAGCAATAGTTGAAGGAGCGGTATTAGCAGCGAAAGAATTAGCCGAAGGAACGACCATCGTTTTGATTGGTCAACGTGAGGCTATCCAAGCTATTCTTGATAAACAGCATTTTACAGGCTCTAACATCACGATTGTTGACGCAAACGATGTTATCGAGATGGGTGAGCATCCTGTTAAAGCTTTACAAGCTAAACCCAATTCCAGCATCGGAGTTGGGTTTAAGCTTTTAAAGATGGGTGAAATAGATTCTTTTGGCTCGGCAGGAAATACTGGTGCCATGATGGTAGGAGCATTGTTTTCTATCAAGGCAATCGAAGGTGTACAACGCCCTGCTATTGCTGGTTTTGCCCCACAAACCAATGGCAAAATGGCCGTAATGCTCGACATCGGTGCAAACGCCGATGTGAAACCAGAGCATTTAGAGCAATTTGGGCTATTGGGTTCGGTGTACAGCAAGGCTACTACTGGAGAAGCTAACCCCAAAGTAGGTCTGATGAACATTGGCGAAGAGCCAGAAAAAGGCTCGGTCATTGTCCAACAAGCCCACAAACTATTAAAAGACAACGCCAATATCAATTTTATTGGCAATATTGAAGGAAAAGATTTCTTCAAAGGCAAAGCTGATGTGATTGTTACGGATGGTTTTACAGGCAATATTTTGCTCAAAATGGGCGAATCGTTGTATGGTATCACCAAAGCTCAAGGCATCGAAAATGACTTTTTAGCCAAAACCAACTATGAAGCCGTTGGAGGAAGCCCCATCGTAGGTGTCAATGGCAACGTAATTATTGCCCACGGTGCTTCTTCTGCCACTGCTATCAAAAACATGATTCATCTATCCACTCAGGTTGTAGAATCGAAAGTTACAGAAAAAATCAAAGAGGCTTTCAAAGCTTAGGGTGACAAGGTGTATGGTTTCCGCATCTGTTGGGGCTAACACCCCCAGTATGTTAACCTCCACATTTCACTATATATTTACTTAATCATGACAAAGATCACCGCAGCAATTACAGGCGTTTTCGGGTATGTGCCAGAGGATGTTTTGAGTAACGCCGATTTAGCAAAAATGGTTGATACCACAGATGAATGGATAACTACCCGAACAGGTATTAAAGAACGTCGTGTTTTGCGTGGCGAAGGCTTGGGTACATCGGTGATGGGTGCAGAAGCCGTAAAGGGCTTATTGGCAAAAACCAATACCAAACCCGAGGAAGTAGATTTGTTGATTTGTGCGACTGTTACGCCCGACCATTTTTTCCCTGCAACCGCCAACCTCATTTGTGAAAAAGTGGGTATTGCGTTTAAGGCTTCTTATGATTTGGCAGCGGCTTGTTCAGGATTCTTGAATGCACTTGTTACAGGTGCCATGTTCATCGAATCGGGAAGATATAAAAAAGTGGTTGTAGTAGGAGCAGATAAAATGTCGGCTATTGTTGATTATACCGATCGCACCACCTGTGTTTTGTTTGGCGATGGTGCTGGTGCTGTACTCCTAGAACCCAGCAACAACGAGTTGGGTATCCAAGATTTTATTCTAAAATCAGACGGTGCCGGTGCCCCACATTTGATTCAGAAGGCTGGTGGTAGTGCTTATCCGCCTACACATGAAACCATTGATAATCGTTGGCATACGATTCATCAAGAAGGACAAGCCGTTTTCAAATTTGCGGTTACTCGTATGGCGGATGTTTCGGCAGAAATCATGGAACGGAATCAACTGACAGGCGACGACGTGGCGTTTTTAGTGCCACACCAAGCCAATAAGCGTATTATTGATGCCACCGCCAACCGCATGGGCGTAGGGCCAGAAAAAGTAATGCTCAATATTCATAAATATGGCAATACTACCGCCGCTACGATTCCTTTGTGTTTATGGGATTATGAAAGCCAATTGAAAAAAGGCGATAACCTCATTTTAGCAGCCTTCGGAGGCGGTTTTACGTGGGGAAGTGTATTTTTGAAATGGGCTTATTAAATATTCAAAGCAGTAATTATTCTCAGCTATTATCTCATAAAAGATAGTACACTAGAATACTTACTGCTTTTTTTCTTGAGTACATCAACAAACATTTTTGTAATTTTGTAACGAGTTGCGTAAACGCTTTAGGCTTACGGCTCAAACTCATTCGTAAATTTTAAAATTTAAGCAAAGGAAAGGATTCTATCGAATGCTTTTCCTATAACCAAACAATGGCAACTACTGCAGACATTAAAAACGGATTAGTAATTAAATTCAACAACGACTTGTTTTCAGTCATTGAATTCTTGCACGTGAAACCTGGTAAAGGCCCTGCTTTCGTAAGAACTAAACTTAAATCTCTTACAACTGGCAAAGTAATTGACAACACGTTTAACTCAGGTGTAAACATTTTTCCTGTGCGTGTAGAACGTCGTTCGTTCCAGTATTTGTACGAAGAGGAATTTGGCTATACATTCATGGACAATGAAACCTTCGACCAAATCACTCTCAACAAAGAAATGGTAGAAGGAGCCGATTTGATGAAGGAAGGTCAAGAAGTAGAAATCTTGATTAATGCCGAAAGCGAGCAGCCTATTTCTTGCGAAATGCCTCCTTTTGTTGAGCTTGTCGTAACTTATACCGAGCCGGGCATCAAGGGTGATACAGCCAACTCTCCTAAAAAACCTGCAACGGTTGAAACAGGAGCGACTATCACTGTACCTTTGTTTATCCAAAACGACGAGAAAATCAAAGTTGATACCCGTACTTACGAATACGTAGAAAGAGTAAAATAAATAGTAGTAGCGAAGATTGCCTTGGGTAGCCTTCGCTATTTTCTGCTCTTAGGCAAATACATAAAGTTTTAAATAAGCCTTTGCGAAATAAGCGTCTTTGATTTCCTTCAACCACTCAAGCACACAAGCGTTGTTCTATTTTTTACTTGAAAATGACAGCACACGCTGAGAGAATTGAAATTAGTATTGAGTGAGGTAGTTGTGAGTTAGTGATTGAGTGAATTAGTGATTAAATTACTCATTTTCAATTAAATATAAATCAAGTTGACTTATATTTAATTTTGATTAAATGTAAGTCGCAAAAAATCAAAACACTAATTCACAATTAACAATTGTTCACTAATACTTATTCAAAGTCAAAATTTGTAACGCTGTATTCGTACTTATTTCTACTTTCCACTAAAACTGTACATTTAATTTTATACATAAACTAACAAAGAAACTGTTATCCCGATGGAAAATAAAGAAATTCAAAAACTCCTTGATTTTATCGCACAATCTAATCTTGATGAAGTAAATATCGAGACATCAGAGTTAAAGCTTTCTGTTAAACGCCATGCCCAAACAGCCGTTGTGCAGCAAGTTGTAGCAGCACCAGCCCCTGTGGCCGCCGCTCCAGTAGCCGCACCTTCACCAGCTCCTGTGGCTGCACCAGCACCCGCAGCTCCAGCTCCTGTAGCAAGCAATCGTGTAACGATTAAGTCGCCTATGATTGGTACTTTCTACCGCTCTGCTAGTCCAGATTCTCCTTCATTCGTAGAGGTAGGTTCTGAAGTGAAAAAAGGGAAAACAGTTTGTATTATTGAAGCCATGAAATTATTCAACGAAATCGAATCTGAGGTTTCAGGTCGTATTGTTGAAGTGTTGGTAGAAAATGCCACACCAGTTGAATTTGACCAACCACTTTTTGTTGTTGAGCAATAAGCAAGTGGAAATGCTAGGCTACGAGCATCCTAGTTTCAATAAGTTTGGTTTTATAACTAGCTGTCTAATGTTTAAGAAAATACTTATCGCCAATAGAGGCGAGATTGCCCTTCGCATCATCAGAACTTGCAAAGAAATGGGTATCAAAACGGTAGCGGTATATTCAACCGCCGACCGTGAGAGCTTACACGTAAAGTTTGCTGACGAAGCTGTATGTATTGGCCCTCCTACGAGCCGCCAGTCGTATTTGAATATTCCTGCTATTATTTCGGCGGCCGAAGTTACGGGAGCCGACGCTATCCACCCGGGCTATGGTTTTCTTTCTGAAAATGCCGAGTTTTCACGCATTTGTTCAGAATACGGCATCAAGTTTATTGGTGCTACTGCCGAGCAAATCAACGCCATGGGCGACAAAGCCACAGCCAAAGCTACCATGCAATTGGCTGGTGTACCCGTGATTCCGGGTTCTAAGGGCTTGATTGAAAATGTAGAGGAAGCCAAGAAAATTGCCAGTCAAATAAAATACCCTGTTATCATCAAAGCTACAGCTGGTGGCGGTGGTCGTGGGATGCGTATCATTCGTCATGAAGGCGAACTAGAGAAGCTCTGGAACGATGCCAAAATGGAAGCTTCTGCGGCATTTGGTAATGATGGTATCTATATGGAAAAGTTCGTAGAAGAACCTCGCCATATCGAAATCCAAATTGTAGGCGACCAGTACGGTACGGTTTGCCACTTGTCTGAAAGAGATTGTTCTATCCAACGTCGTCACCAAAAACTATGCGAAGAAACGCCTTCTCCTGCTTTAACGCCTGAGCTACGGGCAAAAATGGGCGAAGCGGCCATCAAAGGTGCTTCGGCTATCAAGTATGAAGGTGCTGGTACAATTGAGTTTTTGGTTGATAAGCACGGTGATTTCTATTTCATGGAAATGAATACCCGTATTCAGGTGGAACACCCGATTACGGAAGAAGTAACCGATTTCGATTTGATTAAAGAGCAAATCAAAGTGGCGGCTGGTGTGGCTATTTCTGGACAAAACTATACGCCAAAATTGTATGCTTTAGAGTGTCGTATCAATGCCGAAGACCCTGCCAATGGGTTTAGACCTTCGCCAGGCAAAATCACTAATCTACATTTGCCGGGTGGTCACGGGGTGCGTATCGACAGCCATGTGTATGCAGGTTATACCATTCCTCCAAACTACGACTCGATGATTGCCAAAGTGATTGTTTCGGGGCAAAGCCGAGAAGAGGTGTTGTTGCGTATGAAGCGTGCTTTACAAGAATTTGTGATTGATGGTATCAAAACGACCATTCCTTTCCATATTAAATTAATGGACGATGAAGGCTTCAAATCTGGTCAATTCACAACCGCCTTCATGGAAAGTTTCGATTTGACTAATTTGTAAGAAATAAAGGTGTGCATCATGCAACCAATCACATAAAAAAACCAGAGGGCAAACCGAGGCCACTGAAAAAGTCCTTTAAACTAAAAAACGTAGTTGAAGTAGTGGAATAGAAGCTCTGAGAATCGACTGTACGAAAGTGCTCTCCACCACCTATCCGAATACTTCAAAGAAAAAGAGGCTGTTTTCAATATTGAAAACAGCCTCTTTTAATAAATAGCCACTTTTTCAGTGGCCTCGGGCAAACCTCTGGTTTTTCTTTTTATCAAACGAATGCTAGAGTAACTTTCGTTTTTTACCTTTTGCGTCAATTGCCTCCGCTCCTACCGCTTGTTTATCAACAAATACATCATGTGCCGATTGTGACAAAAACGAAGAACCAAAGCCAATTTCTTCTTTACGGATTTGTCCATTTTTCAAATGTATTAA
Source organism: Cytophagales bacterium (assembly GCA_013298025.1). Taxonomy (GTDB): domain Bacteria; phylum Bacteroidota; class Bacteroidia; order Cytophagales; family Spirosomataceae; genus Flectobacillus. The sequence continues at coordinate 11,674 of JAAFJE010000041.1, forward strand.
AACAGTTGTTTCTGTTTTAGCCAATGGAATGGATTTATACGGCAAATTACTTTCAAAAAAGCGTAGTTTATCTCTGTTTTGTGAAGTAATGGTCAACAATTTTCCTTTTGCCGTGGTAAGGCTTATCAAGGCTTTGCTATCACCTTGTACGCAGTAGCCACTTTGTTGTAAAGAAAGGCTTGTAAAACCTCCTTTGCCATTTCCTTTCAACATAATTCCTTTACCTGCGTCCATTCTTCCGATAGTGAGTTCTGCCCCATAATCGTTGCCCGTGAGCAAGGCATCCAAATGACCATCTTGGTCGAAGTCTTGCACCACCATGCCTAATACAGGAGCGAATTGGGTTTGCACAGGCAAGGCCTTCACCTTGAACTGTCCGTTTCCTTGGTTTTCTAGGTAGCTCGTTTGCATCCACGTAGCACGCAAAACTAAGGCATCTTGTAGCTCTTCGGGCTTCAATACTTCGTTGATGGTAGCACGAGCAAATTTATTATACGAATCGAAACGCTGGCGGGTTTGAATAAACTGTTTGGCCAAATCGTCACGAGTGTTGAAAGGAAACTCCTTTCTTTGTCCGTCTAAATCTTTAAAATACACCGTCGGAATAGCATCGAAGTTGCCATCGTTGTTAAAATCTTTCGCATAAACACTCACGGGCATGGTTTCTGAGGCACGATTGAGGGTATTTAGACCAATATTTCCAGCGATATAATCAGTATCGCCATCGTTATCAAAATCGCCCGAAGCAAGGCTATTCCACCAACCCTTGTACGAAGCCAAGCCATTTTCTTCGGTAGTAGCCTTCAATTTTCCTTGGGTATTTTTCAAGAATGTAATAGGCATATACTCGCCAACCAAAGCCAAATCGAGCCAACCATCGTTGTCATAGTCTGTCCATATCGCATCGCATACGAGTCCGATTTCTTTCAATTGTGGGGCAACCTGTGCCGTAACGTTGGTAAATTTCAGGGAAGGGGCTTCATTTCTAAGGATATAGCTGTCTATGGCTTTCGGATACGCCCCTGGCTCTACACGTCCGCCCACAAACAAATCCAAATCCCCATCTTTATCATAATCGGCTGCTTTTACACAAGAGCCACTGCTGTTGAGTGCAGGCAAGGCTTGGTCTGCGGCTTGGAAATGCCCTTTACCATCGTTCACAAAGAAATGGTCTTGGTAATTGGGCATATTGGCTGGAAACTCGTAGCTTCCACTCACCAAATACAAGTCTAGGTCGTTATCGCCTTCGGCATCAAACAACAGCACGCCCATATCTTCATAGCTTTTTTCAGCCCCATCTTTGCCCGGCAATAGGTCGGCTACAGCAAATTTACCTTCGGTATTTTGGAGTAAAAACTTACCTTTGTATTGGTTTGCCCCGCCCACAAAAATATCCTCTAGCCCATCGCCATTGACATCGCCTACAGCCAAAGCAGGCCCAAATTGCGAGAATTTATGTGGCATGAGTTTTTGTATGTTAAAGTCGATAATGTCAAGCTCTTGATGTATAAAATCGGCTTGCACAAGGCCAGGAACATCCTTCAAAAGAGCCACTTGCGTACCTGTATTAGCTGGTGAAGGCAAGGTTTTGGCATTAGCATAGTTGACCGCTAGTACCTGATTGGCTCGCACATTTTTTAAAATTTCACCTTTGCCATCGGGCCAAATAACCTTTACTTCTGGTACAACTTGGGTTTTACCTAAGCCAAAATGAGCAATGGTTTCTACGCTCGACAAATAGCCCCGATAAGGCGAATTTTCATACACTTGCTTCGTGCCATCGGGCAGTGTCAATTCAAGCCACGTACCAAAGCCTAGCACATTATCTTTTGAACCTTGGCATTGTATTCTCAAGAAATTAGCCGACTGTGGTTGCTGTTCAATTTGGTTATTTTTATACACCGAAGCAAAGCCATTGATATTATTGACTACATAATCGAGGTCGCCATCACGGTCGAAGTCGGCGTAAGCAGCCCCATTCGAGAAGGTAGGTTCTGTAATTCCCCATGCTTCAGTTACGTCATCGAAGGCTAGATTTCCTTTATTTTTATAGGCAAAATTTTTAATTTTTACCGAAGGAATAGAGTCTAGCATCATCATTTTTGTCATGAGATTCGACATAGAAGCACGGTATGCAATAAAATCTTGGTCGGTTACATCTCTTGGAAAGCCGTTTGTAATAATCACATCACGCAAGCCATCGTTATCGAAATCGGTTACGAGTGGAGTCCAACTCCAATCTGTTTCGGCAATGCCCGCCAGCAAACCCACCTCGCTAAACGTTGGAATACCCGTGTTCGGGTCTATGCCTTGGTTTACTTGTAAGGTATTTCTTGGATATTGGTAGCCATAACCATATTGTTCGTTATTTTGATACGTCACATAATTGTTGGCAGGAGTCATCATTTTCTTCCGAAAGTTCGTTTCGGGCATCATATCAAGGGCGATAATATCGACCATCCCATCGTTGTTAATATCATTTACATCGTTGCCCATCGCCGAATAAGACGTATGCTTGAAATACTTATCCGCTTGGTCGGTAAACGTACCGTCGTGGTTATTGATGTACAGCAAATCGTTGGTCAAATAATCGTTGGTTACATAAATATCTTTCCAGCCATCTCGGTTGATGTCGGTAATGTTGAGGCCCAGCCCATAGCCTTCAATCAAAATACCAGCCTGTTTTGAAACATCCGTAAATACAGCGTGCTTCAACGATTCATTCCAATCGTTTCTGTATAATTTATCAGTTCTTTTAGAAGAACCATCTTTAATTTTTTCGTGGTATTTATTCGGGAAACGGGTATCATCCATTTCATTTACCAGCACATACAAATCTAAATCGCCGTCGTTGTCGTAGTCAAAAAAAGCCGCATTGGTAGAATGTGTGGTATCGGCAATGCCATATTCTTGGGCCATTTCTTTGAAAATAGGCACATTATTTTTATCGACACCTTGGTTTACATAGAGTAAATTAGCCCTTTCTTGTGCCGATTTTTTTGCTGTGGCACATACATAAATATCGAGTTTTTGGTCATTGTTAATATCCACAATAGCCACCCCCGAGCACCACTTTTTTTGCCCGTCAACACCTGCTTGTGTTGTAACATCTTCAAATTTAAAATCACCTTTATTCAGGAATAATTTATTACTTACTTGATTAGCCGTAAAATACACATCGGGCAAACTATCATTGTTAAAATCACCTACAGCAACTCCTCCCCCATTGTTGATATATTCGAAGGTTAGTACATTCATTGTGTCGCTTTCTGTAATTTTATTGACAAAATTAATACCTGTATCCTCGGCAGGAAGCTGGGTAAACATCGTACCATCGCCCACACAAGAAAAAAGATTGATTGATACATATAAAAATAAAGAAAAGCTCAGTATTTTTTTCATAAGGAAAAAGGTTAGTTTTTATAAAAAAAGAGATGGCAATATATACCATCTCTTTAATATTTACACAAAAACTTGGTTAAATCCTAGTAACCTGCATTTTGTTTCAAGATGTCTTTACCTTGAATATCAATTTGCGTTTGAGGAATTGGCAAGTATTCAGTTTTACCAGCGGTAAATTTAGCACCACCAAACATCGTTGTTAAGAATTGACTTTCATAAGTCAAGTATGTGTTCAATTCTGTAGCAGCGATACCCCAACGTACCAAGTCAAAGAAACGGTGTCCTTCGCCCGAAAGCTCAAGTTTACGTTCAAATCTTACTGCTGCACGAGCTGTAGCTTGGTTTGTCCAAGCACTTGTATAAGTACTAATCACATAGTTAGCAGCTGGATTTCCACCTTTTTTCACCCAGCCTGCTGTGTTGGCAGCACGAGCTCTTACAAGGTTTACATACTCACGACCTTTTTCTAAGTTACCCAACTCTACTTCAGTCTCGGCAGCCATCAACAATACATCAGCAAAACGAATGATAGTGTAGTTCATTGTAGCATAGCCACGAGTCCAAGAGCTACCATCAGTCAATGTATTTTCCTGTGTTTTGTAATACACATATTTTTTAGGCGAATATGGTCCAGCATAAGCTTGGTTACGAATCCATGCTTTACCTGGGTGGTCTTGCCAATCTAAGTATGGAATACCACGACGACCGATAGAGTGGTCGATACGAGGGTCTAAGTTACCAGCATCAGGTGTGAAAGTAGCATTAGCTTCGACGTTGTAGTCGTTTTTCACTTGGTTAGCACCTGTGTTGTACGAACCATCTAGCAAAGGAAGTCCATTTGCATCAGTACGGAACGAGTTGGCCAACGAGAAGCTTGGTTGGAAGAAACCACAGCAGTTACCAGGACCATTCGAACCTGTATTGTATGGGTAATTCAAATCATCCCAAGCGTTCGAGTTGTTAACACTACCCGTATTCATAGAAGACTGTACAGCAAAAACAGACTCAGCATGGTTGTCATTTTCAGCGTTGAAAATATCAGCATACTTATCTAAAAGCTTATATTTCTGTCCATTAGCCGTCTTACCGTTAGCAATAACTAAATCAAAGATAGCTTTTGCCTCAGCATATTTCTTTTGAAACAAATAAGCCTTACCCAAGTATGCAGCAGCAGCCCATTTGTTGGCACGGCCAGCATCAGAAGTTGTTTCTGCAAGGTTATCATAGGCAGCTTTGAAATCTGCTTCTATTTTACCCCAAAAATCAGGCGAATTAGGTATTTTTTCGATACCAGTACCATAATCTACGGTTTCGTCGATATATGGAACGCTATTGAAGATTTTCTTTAATTCAAAATAGAAATGCCCTCTCAAAAATTTAGCTTCATTGATAATTCTTTTCTTATCATCGGCTGTCAGAGCAGCAGAAGCATTAGCCAAACGAATTACGTTATTAGCACGGCTAATACCTTCATATTTAGCATTCCATGCACTATTAAGGTCGCCGTCTGTGGGGCTAGTTTCGTATCTTTGAATAGGGTTGATGGCACTGTAGTCACCAGGGTCAGTACCTTTATTGGCATCTCCTCCTAAAATACTACCAAATACCCAGTTGTTAGGGCCAGCGAAGCGAGAATAACCTTTTGCTCCAAGCATAGAGTAAGCACCAATCAAGGCACCTTCAACCCCAGCTTTACTAACCAACTGTGCTTGTGCTAATGAGCCTGTTGGATTCACGGTCAAGAATTTATCTTCATTACATGAAACCACCGCAGATGCTAAAGCTATTGCAACAGCCGCTTTTTTAAAATTTATGTATTTTTTCATAAATGATTTTCAATTTAAAAATTAAACACCTTCTTCAGATAATTTGACTTATCGCTTAGAAACCTAAGTTCAAACCAAGGTTGAAACTACGAGTTACAGGATAGTTACCTACGTCAATACCGAAGTTTGTATCTACAGCACCACCTACGCCTGGGTCTAAGCCAGAGTATTTAGTGATAGTAAAGATGTTGTTAGCCGACAAGCTGATTCTAGCTCTTGAAAGACCTAGTTTAGCTAAAGCAGCTTTAGGCACTGTATAACCAACAGAGATGTTTTGCATTCTTAGGTAGCTTCCATTTTCAACATACCAAGAGTTTTCAGCACCACTGGTAGAGATGTTTGAAGCACTTTCCCAGATTGGAGCTTTAGCGTTATCGCCTAGGGCAGGAGTCCAAGAATCTTTTGCTCTTACACCTTTTCCAGATCCTTCAAAAGTACCGAAGAAATCAGTAAACCATTTCGACATATTAAAAATATCGTTACCCAAAGAAGTATAGATATAAGTAGAGAAGTCGAAGTTTTTATAGCTCAAACCGATATTGATACCACCTGTGAAAGTAGGTACTGGACTACCGATGAAAGTTCTATCATCAGTCGTAATTTTACCATCTCCATTCACGTCAGCATATTTGAAGCGACCTAAACCAGCACCAGCCTGTGTAGATGAAGCTACTTCGCTTGCAGAGTTGAAGTATCCAATTACTTTATAGCCATAGAAAGCAGAGATACCTTGACCTACAGCGTTACGAATTGGGCTAATACCACGGTATGAACTTCCAGAGAAATAAGTTACGTTAGGAGCTAATGATGTGATTTCGTTATGCAAGAAAGAGGCGTTGAATGTCAAATCGTATTTCAAATCAGACGTAAGCTTACCTTTATTTATTACCTGTAAGTCAATACCTTCGTTACGCATACTAGCAATGTTTACAGAAGGTGCCGAAGCTGATGTACCAACAACCCCTGCAAGTGGTACTTGGAATAACAAGTCTTTGGTATCTTTTCTCCACAAGTCAAACACAACTTCAAACTTACCATTCAACAAGGTTGCATCAAAACCGATGTTAGTAGTAGTTGATGTTTCCCATTTTGCATCATTATTACCGATACGTGAACGATAGTAGCCTTCGCTAGCACCGTTGTTTGTACCTGTAATAGGATAGAATGAAGTACCTTTCGATGCTGCATAAAGTGAATATTGGTTGCTTGGGTCAACGTTGTTTGAGTTACCCATTTGGCCCCAGCCACCACGAATTTTCAAATCAGAAATGAAAGGAATGTCTTTCATAAACTCTTCGCTTGTCACACGCCAAGCGGCAGAGAATGCAGGGAATACCCCTGTTCTACTATTTGCACCAAAACGAGAAGAACCATCACGACGAACAAGAGCTGTCAAATAGTATTTTTCATTAAAGTTGTAGTCAACTTTAGAGAAAAGCGAATAGAAATTCACCCCATTAAAAACGGCACTATTTACTTGTGGGTTTTGCACAACAGAAAGTGTAACATAATCTAAGTCCATTGAGAATGGATTAGAACCAGAACCACTTATGTTTCTACCTGAACCACTATTGAGAGCTTCTATACCTGCAAATAAATTTACGCTATGTTTTTGAAATTTGAGCTTATAGTTCGCCGTGTTTGTAAATACCCAAGCCATACTGTAACCACCACCCTCAGAGAAGGTATTAGATGCTTCTGGTTCAGAATCACCTAAATATTTGTAGTTATAATCTTTGTAAAAATAGTTACTGTATTGACCTCCGATACTAGAACGTAAAGTTAAATTAGCGATAGGATCATATTCTACGTAAACGTTACCGAAAACGTTTACACCGAAATTACCATCATTGCTGTTGTTCAATGCCAAGCGTCTAACAGGGTTACGAGGGTTGTTAAAACCAGCCGCAATTGTTGAGGCATAATTACCTAACTCATCAAATACAGGAATCACTGTAGGCATACGATAAGCTGACAAGATTTCTGATTCAGAATCAGCAATACCCAAACCGTTATTGCCACCAGCCTGTCCTTTTACTTCTCTGTATGTTACTTGAATATTTTCTCCTAATCTCACCTTTGACGAAAGGTCAAATTCTGAGTTTGCACGGAAAGTATAACGTTTAAAACTGTTTGAAATCAAGATACCATCTTGCAATTGAGCACCCATACCAATATAATAACGGCTGTTTTCAGAGCCTCCACTAAAGCCCAAATTATGTCTTTGGATTGGTGCTACACGTGTAATTTCTTTATACCAGTTTGTTCCTGACACGTTAGGTTTAATTAAAAACACAGAACCAGGATTGGCTGCTGCTGCTGCTCTAATAGATGCCACATCTACACTTCCACGTACACCACTACCTACGCCATAAGCATACAAATAGTCTGGTAAAGTAGCTTGTGCACTTGTACCATACTGAGGATGGTTATAAGCCACTGCTGTTCCGTTGGCAGCCGCGTTGTTACGATAAGCTACGTGTGTCCAATCTGCTTGCTCTTGTGGCGTTAACATTTTGGGAGCACCAGCAACGTTAGGGTCAGTAAAACCAACTAAGCCATCGTAGCTAACTTCCATTTTTTTAGCTTTCTTAGTTCCTTTCTTAGTTGTATAAACAATCACACCGTTAGCAGCACGTGCACCATAAATAGAAGCAGCCGCTGCATCTTTCAATACAGTTGTTGTTTCAATATCATCAGGAGCTAAGAAATCAATACTTGGAACGGGTACTCCATCTACAACATATAAAGGCTCGTTACCCCCAAGTGCACCAAAACCACGTACACGGATGATAGAGGATGTTCCTGGCTGACCATTGGTGATTACTGTCAAACCTGATACACGGCCTTGCAATTGTTGCTCTACGTTACCAGAAGGAACAGCCTTTAAATCTTTTGCTTTTACTGTTGAAACAGCAGCCGTCGATTCTTTTTTGTTGGTTGTAGCATAACCTGTTACGATTACTTCTTCCAATGCCGAAACGTCGTCGTCAAGACTAACCGAAATAGAAGACTGAGAACCTACTTTTACTTCTTTGGCTTTGTAGCCTACCGCACTGATGACTAAAACATCATTAGGAGATTTTGAATTGATAGCGAAGTTACCACTTGCATCTGAAGTTGTACCTGTGCGAGTACCTTTAATCACAATACTTACACCTGGAATACCTTGGTTGTCTGCTCCAACCACCTTACCTGTTAATCTTTTGTCTTGTGCATACGACGCAACACTATATAGTAGTATTGCTGCCACTGCACATACATGCATGACATAATTGAGTAATTTGTTTTTCATATAATTGGTTTTTTGGATAATAATGAACTGATTGAATACTTGGGATTTTAGCGTTTCTAGGGTTATTGCAACATTGCCTCCTTTCTTTTATGGTTAGACATTTTTAACAATTTTTAACTTTTGTACTCAAAATAAAAAAAATTAGAATAATACAATAAAAATGGCGTATATCACGTTTTTGAGGACTTATTGTATCAAAATAATGCAATAGAAAGCCTGTTCTGTACTGTTCTACGGAGTAAATTTGATTATAATATTTTTTTCATGCAAGTTTTTCTGAGTTTTTTTATAAAAAAGTTGTTTACTTTATTTTTCTTCAAAGTTTTTAAGCATATTTGCGTTTTATGCTTTAGCTGATACACTATACGGTTTTCATATCCGCAAATTCCTTGTTAACTTGTACCGTATTATTTTATTATAAACAGTATAGCAACTGTTTTTTATCTATGGGAAAATCGCTACAAATAGAACCGAACGCTCAAAAACCCAAATACCAGCAATTAATTGACGATATCATTGAAAAAATTCAGAATGGTACGCTTCAACGTGGCGACCAACTGCCTACAATCAATGAAATCACACAATCGCTGGGTGTGGCTCGTATGACTATCATTAGGGCTTACGAAGAGCTAAGAGAAAGGGGAATTGTGGCCGCCCAACATGGAAAAGGGTATTATGTGGCTTCTACAGATGTACAAACAACCATGCACATTTTTGTATTGTTCGATGCCATGAACCCCTACAAAGAGGTGCTTTTTCATGCGCTGAAAGAGGCCCTTGGCGATAAGGTATCTATTAATATTTTCTTTCATTATCACGACCTAAAAGTATTTGAAAATGTACTTATCAACAATATAGGGAATTACAATTTCTATATCATTATGCCACATTTTAATGAAGATGTGTCGGCTATTGTAAAACAAATTCCTAAAGATAAATTGTTGATTCTTGATATTGATATAGAACAATTCGACGAAGAATATGCTGTATTATACCAAGACTTTGAGAAAAATATTTATTTCGGTCTTCAAGAAGCACAGCATTTACTTAAAAAATATAAGGGGATAACCATTTTTTTGAGTAAAAACAATTTTCAATATACGCCTAATGGCATTATTAAAGGCTTTAAGAGATTTACACAAGAATACAATATTCCAGCCAGAATTGTAGATAATCTCGACATAGACATCATTGAGCCAGACCATGCCTACATTCTTTTTCTCGAAAACGACATCATTCGCTTTATTAATTATGTCAATAAAAAAGGGCTGAAACTAGGACAAGATATTGGTCTTTTGTCTTACGACGATACGCCAATTAAGCAAATTTTGGCCGAAGATGGTATCACAACTATCTCTAATGATTTTATCAAAATGGGCAAATTAGCAGGGCGTATGGTGCATAATCGCCAAAAGGGTAAAATAGCAAGCCCTTGTTCGTTGATTGTAAGAGGAAGTTTATAAAAAAAAGGTTGGCATAAAAACGCCAACCTTTCCGACAGTCTATTCTCTAACTAAGAACGATCTTAGATGTATTGATTGATGATATTTTCAAGTAATTCTTGTTTACCGCTTGTTCTGGCTGGCTCGCCTACTTCAAACGCATAGCTACGCAAATCTTCAAGCGTCAACTCTCCAGCTTCATAAGCCGCTCCTTTGCCCGAATCGAACGAAGCATAACGCTCTGCTCTGATTTTTTTGTACGACGATTTAGTCAAAATATTGTCGGCAATAACCAATGCTCTGGCAAAATTGTCCATTCCTCCGATGTGTGCATAGAAAATATCTTCCAAATCGGTAGAGTTTCTACGAATTTTCGCATCGAAATTGATACCTCCATAATTGAAACCACCTGCTTCTAAGATAATTAACATCGACTCTGTCAATTCGTTTAAGCTATTAGGGAACTGGTCGGTATCCCATCCGTTTTGATAGTCACCACGGTTGGCATCCATACTTCCTAGCATTTTAGCATCGGCAGCCACTTGCAATTCATGTTGGAATGTATGCCCTGCCAATGTAGCGTGGTTTACTTCGAGGTTCAACATGAAGTCATTTTCTAAACCATATTCTTTCAAGAAACCGATTACAGTCGCTGAATCAAAATCGTATTGGTGTTTTGTTGGTTCACATGGTTTTGGTTCAATGAAAAACTTACCAGTAAAGCCATTTTTACGAGCATAATCACGAGCAATAGTTAAGAAACGGCCCATGTGTTCTAGCTCTCTCTTCATATCTGTATTAAGCAAGGTCATATAGCCTTCACGTCCGCCCCAGAACACATAATTTTCACCACCCAAAGCAATAGTCGCATCAATGGCATTTTTTACTTGTGTGCCTGCATGAGCCAATACTGCAAAATCAGGATTGGTAGAAGCACCGTTCATATAACGAGGATTTGAAAATACGTTGGCTGTACCCCACAAAAGCTTTACACCCGATGCCGCTTGCTTGGCTTTGGCATAATCTACAATGCTTTGCAAATTGTGTTCGTATTCGCTCAAAGAACTTCCTTCATCTACTAAGTCAATATCATGAAAGCAATAATAAGGTGCACCGATTTTGGTAAAAAATTCAAAAGCAGCATCCATTTTATCTTTTGCTTTACCAATGGCTTCTTGTTTTACGTCCCAAGGAAAACGTTGCGTACCAGGACCAAATGGGTCTGAGCCCTGACCACAGAATGTATGCCAATAAGCAATAGCAAAACGCAAGTGTTCTTTCATAGTTTTGCCTGCAATCACTCTATTTTCGTCATACCACTTGAAAGCCAGCGGATTATCAGATTCTCTTCCTTCAAACTGAATTTTGCCAATGCCAGCAAAATATTCTTTGTCGCCTAATGTTATGTTTGCCATTGCCTTTATGAGTAATTTATTGTTAAGTCTATTATGAGTAAACAGAAAGATATAGTGGTTAAAATATAATCAAAGGTTACTTTTACAAAAGTGTATATTAGCTACAACTGTTCTGTACTGTTCTGTTATTTAATTTTAATGCGAAAATACAATTATATCTTTGATTCAAAAAACATTTTCGTAAAATATTTTTTATTATCTCATAAAAAAACACAAGACCATTGGTCTTGTGTAAGGATTATTAGGTATTATCTTTAAAAAAATCATTGTGTTTAGGAGTAAAATTTACCTAGAACGCAAAAAGGGTCACTGATATAGTGACCCTTTTGATTTGCTTGTTAATATTCTGGAGCTTTTTTACTTTCCCGCATTTGATTGCAGTATCATCAACGGTAGTAGGCTTAACTGCTCTGTTCGAGATGGGAAGAGGTGAACACTACTCCTATCGGCTCCAT
>JAAFJE010000042.1 GCA_013298025.1 Cytophagales bacterium
ACAATCGCACAACGTTCCAAGTAAAATTAGTACCAATATCTCTACTAATTCGTGTAAGCAACGACCTTTAACCCTAAAATCCGTTACTTGTTCAAAGTGTTTTGTAAGTTCCATCTTACAAAATTAAAGCTATTCGATTTTTTACCCTAATTTTAGTGCGGAAGCCCTAATTGCGATAACTTTCAAGGTCTTTGCCGTCTGTAAAGTAGTTGTTGGCAGTCCACGTAGGGTTGATGTCGTATTGCAAGCGAACAAACTCGTATGCATTCATGAGTTTCATTCTTTTGGCAACTCTTTGTACGCCCACGTAGCTATTAATCGTAATGGTAGGCTTGGCGGCTTTGCCTCGCTTGGTGGTTACGATAATTACGCCATTCGAGCCTCTTGCTCCATAAATGGCTGTAGCGGAGGCATCTTTTAATACCTCAATCGATTCTATATCACTTGGGTTGATGGTATTGAAATTGGCCGATTCTTGAATGAAACCATCAATTACAAATAAGGGTGCTGTGCTACCGCTCAAGGTTCCTGTTCCACGAATCACAATATCGGCATTCATCCCTGGTTGTCCATCACCCGAGGTAACTTGTACACCTGCCAAACGACCTGCCAAGGCTTCGTCGAAAGAGCGGACGGGGGCTTTTTCAAAATCCGACATTTTTACCGAACCTGTAGCACCTGTATGGTCTTTCTTATTGACAGAGCCATAGCCCGTTGATACGACAGAAACCTCTTCCAATGTGTTATTGTCTTCCTTCAACACAATCGAGAATTGGCTTTGTTTTCCTATCACAACCTCTTGTTTTTGATAGCCAATATAACTGAATACCAATACAGCATTCTCGTTAGGAACATTGATTTTGAAATTTCCTTGACTGTCTGTTCTAGTTCCTTTGGTGGTGTTTTTGATAAGAATACTTACCCCCGGTAAGGGCATTCCCGAAGCATCTTTTACCGTTCCTGTTACAGGAATGTCTTTGCTCGGAGTGGCTTGTATCGCCAATGGAATGGCCGCTACAGTCAATGCTTGTGGCTGGGGAAGTAGGGTTTCTGAGGGAAGTACTTGCGTACTAGCTTTTTCGGCACTGATAAGATAAGTGCCGTTCGATGCCCTAGCATACACGAGTTGATGAGCCGATAGGATTTTCTCGAAGTTACGCTCAAAATTATCTGAAAAGCTTATCCATTTTCGTTCAATAGACTTATCCTTGATAACACTATCTACATACAAAATGTCAACTTTGTAGTGATTTTTTAGTAGCATAAGTGCCTCTTTCAGGCTTATTCGGCTACCTGTCGAGCTGAATTGTCGGTGCAATTCAACGCCTTTGATACTTGCTGTTAGTTGGGCAAGGCATGGATTTCCTACCGCTAACACGCTGTAAAAGATACAGGTTAACGTATTTTTTTTCATAGAAATATGTATAGTATGATTGTTTATTAGCGTTCAATATCCCACACAACCTTGTTTCCTTGATAGGTATAAGTAAGGTTGGCGGTTTTTGAAATAAGCTCTAGTAATTCATTGGCATTTTGTGCCGAAAACGACCCCGATACGGTCCACTTGGTCACTTCTGGAGATTGAAACGATACGTTTACTCCGAAGTTTTCGTTGATAATCTGTGCTATTTCGGCAAGGCTTGTTTCTTCAAAATCATAGCGGTTGGCCTTCCAAGCTACAGAAGTATTGGTATGTTGCTTGGGTTTCAACGCTACTTTTCCTTGTTCGGCTACGGTTAGTAATTCGCCTGGGTGCATCACTATTGCCCGCTTGGCTTGGTTTTGGCTGGGGTATTGTACTGATACTTTTCCATTGATTAAATATACTTTCGCTCCACGTTTTCTCGAAAAAACCGTAAATTCTGTACCCAGTACAATCACATCGAAACGATTGGTTGTATGCACAACAAACCGCTGATTGTTAGGGGTATGTGCTACCGAAAATTGTGCTTCTCCTTGCAATTGTACCTCTCTGTCTTGCTTGCCAAAGCCGAATCTGGGTACGGTAAGTATCGAATTGGCGTTCAAATACACTTTTGTCCCATCGGGTAATTCGAGTTGTTTTTTTTCACCGAAATCAGTCCTGTAGGTCTGATAAGCCCATTTTTCTTTGAATATGTATCCAAGTGTGCTGAGGGCTACGAGCAATAAAATGCTTGCAGCAATTTTATGAGCATATAACAGCCAAGGGTTTTTCTTTTCAACTGGTAAGGCGTTGGGGTCTAATTTTGAATAATGCAAAGCTAGACCTTCTTGGTACGCACTGGCATAGGTCAAATTGTTTTGTTCCCAAGCTTCCAACACTTCGTAAAACAACTCCTCGGCTTCACTTCCAGATTCTTTGAGCCATTTTTCAATCAGTTGCTTTTGTATAGCACTGGCATTGCCTTCAAAATAGCTAATCAAAAGTGTTCTATTAACCTCTATCATATCGTTATTTAGATTAATAAATGCTTTCGAGAGTATAGACGAATAAGTAGGCTGAGATACGTAGTCTGCTCTCTAAATTTTTATTAAAATTTTAGTTTAAAGTAAAAAAGTCAATATTATGTTGCATAAAACGAATCAAAAGATGATGTTTTGTAAGAAAAAAGAGGTTAGAAAAGCTGCCATTTTTTCTGAATAAATTCTTTGATATCCTTCGAGCCTTGATAAATATGGGTTTCTACGGTGCGTATAGAAACATTGAGTTGTTGGGCAATTTCTAGGCTTTTGAATCCCTCAAATTTATGTAAAAGATAGATTTCTCGTCTTTTCATAGGCATTTCGTTGATAGCTCTTTCTAAATCATGCCTAAATTCTTCAAATTGCATAACGGCATCTGGGCCAAATTCAGCGTCGGCAGCTACGTAATAAGCTCCGTCTAAGGAAATATTTTTATGCCTAATTTCAGCTTTTGCATGGTCAAATGCACGATTACGAACGCTTCTAAATAAATAAGCCCTAAAAGAACTGTGTATGCTCAGGTATAATTCTTGTAGATGAAACTCTAAAAAAATGTCGGAAACAATGTCTTCCGCCACTTCTTTCGACACCACATACCTGCTGGCGTGGCTGCAAAGGATGGCATAATACCTTTTGTACAACAAGGCTAAGGCTTTGTCTTTGTTTGAAACAAAAAGGAGCTTGATGTATTCATCTGAAGTTTCGGCAACTTGATTGTCCAAAATTTCCTCTTCGATTTCAGCAATCTTTTGTTCGAGTACCCTTGTTTTCATAGTCAATAATTTTGTTGAACGAGTCTATTGTACTGGCACGCAATGTTAAAAAATAAGACTTGTTTTTATAACCCTTTTATATATACGTAATTCTTGGGATATGGATAACACTCCACCTTTTCTGTTGGATGAAAATGGATAGTCTTTAGGCTACAGCTATGTCGGTATTATCTCTACAATGTATAATGCTATAAGTTTAGTAGATAAGTAAATAACAATGAATTACATAAAAGAGAAGAACGAAAAGAAGGCATACCCTTTTTTTATGATTTTTTTTAAGAAAAATGGTAAATAAACGGCATGATATCTTAAACGCTGTTTTTAGAAGCGGATGGTTGATGCCTTTTTGTAAATAAGTTTGGTAGGGGCTGGCAAGGAACAAAGATTACTGCACTTCTATTGCGAGTGCATGGGCAATGGGTGGAAAACTGTGGATGTGACTTGTGTATTTGTCGGGAATAACAATGTTAAATTATGTTAAAACTACACAACGAAGCGTGTTTTTGGTCGTTAAAATAAGCAATTTTGAATAGTACAATTTTCGGTAGCTCTCCTTCGCAAGCTTACTTGCTGGAAATCTGGCGATTTTTATGCAATTTTGTATGAATTGTTGTAGGAATAAACAAGGACGTACATCTTAAACTTAAAACTTTTTAGTAACTTTGCATTCTTATGCGGAAACAATTTTTATTACTCATATTTTTTGCATTTACCTTTGCCGCTTGCAGTAAATTTGAAAAAATCCGTAAATCAACGGACGAGAAAAAGAAATATACCGAGGCGGTTAAATATTACAAAAAAGGTGAATACGACAAAGCGGGCATTCTTTTTGATGAGATTTTGCCTAGTTTGACTGGTACAGACCAGCAAGAGTTGGTGACATTCTACCAAGCTTATTGCGACTACCATACAGGCAATTTTGAAATGGCAAACTTTCGTTTCAAGCGTTTTGCCGAAACCTTTGCCCGAAGCGAATATGTAGAAGAGTCGATGTACATGGCGGCTTATTCCTTGTTTAAAAATTCGCCCGCATTCAACCTCGACCAAAGTGGTACGCTGTCGGCTATCAACGAATTGCAGAGTTTTATCAATAACTATCCTGATAGCAAATTTAGGGCTGAATCGACCGATTTGATTAAGGAGTTGCGTAAAAAACTAGAACGCAAAGCCTACGAAAAAGCGAAATTGTATTACAAAACGAGTCCGTTCAATATCATGTCGTTGAAATCGTCGGTTATCGAAATTGGTAACTTTCAAAAGGATTATCCAGATTCAGATTTCAACGAAGAAATGGCTTATTTGAAAGTACTGGCACAATATGACCTTACGCTCAGTACCATCGAATCGAAACAAAGAGAACGCTACGACGAAGTAGTGAAGTTTTATCAAGAATTTATTGATAAATATCCGAATAGCGATTATCTGAAAAAAATGGAAAAACTCTATAGCCAAAGCATCGACGAAAGTACTCGTTTGGCTAAATTGGAAGAAGAGTATAAAAAAGCCAGAGAAAAAGAGAAAACCAATACCACAAAAGTGGGGGCTGCCGACCAGTCTAAACAATAAAAATATAGCAAACCTCCGTAATATAGTGCTTTACATAGGTTTTGTTTTATCCTTGTTACAATCGTTCATAATCAAATTCAATAATATATATGGCAACCAATCCATCTATCATTACCAGAGACGTTGATAAACTTGCAATCAAAGCAGGTGGAAATACATACGAAGCGGTGGCTATCATTGCAAAGCGTGCTAGACAAATTGCCTTGAAAACGAAGGAAGAATTGAATACCAAATTGGCAGATTTCGCTTCTTCGGTTGATAACCTCGAAGAGATTTTTGAAAACCGTGAGCAAATCGAAATTTCAAAATTCTACGAAAGACTTCCCAAGCCAACGTCTATCGCCATTGATGAGTTTATCGAAGATAAATTTACGTATCGCTTGCCGGGTCAAAGCAACAACGAAGAGTAATTGATTTATAAATGATACAAAAGGGTCGGATAGCATACATTCGACCCTTTTGTATTTTTGTAGCTTGCCATAGTTTTCTGACATAAACACAACAACGATGTTACAGGATAAAAAAATTCTCCTTGGCGTTTCAGGGAGTATTGCAGCTTATAAAATAGCCCATTTGGTACGATTGTTGGTCAAAGAAGGGGCTATTGTAAAAGTAGTGATGACCAGTGCTGCAACCGAGTTTATTACGCCGCTTACCTTGGCTACTTTATCGAAAAACCCCGTGCTGAGTACATTTGTAAAAGACGCAACGGGTACTTGGAACAACCATGTAGAGCTAGGGCTTTGGGCTGATTATTTTTTGATTGCACCAGCCACAGCCCATACGCTCGCCAAATGTGCCAACGGCATTTGCGACGATTTACTTACGGCGGTGTATCTTTCGGCCAAATGCCCTGTGGCTTTTGCTCCTGCCATGGATTTAGATATGTACAAACACCCAAGTACCTTGGCTAATCTGCAAAAGCTCCAATCTTTTGGCAACCAGATTATACAGGCAGGTTATGGCGAGCTTGCCAGTGGTTTGGTAGGCGAAGGCCGCATGGAAGAGCCAGAAAATTTAGTTTTTTTACTCAAAAGTCATTTTGCTAAAAGAGCTTTCTGGCAACATAAAAAAGTGCTTATCACGGCAGGGCCAACGCAAGAAGCTATTGACCCTGTGCGTTTTATTAGCAATCATTCTACGGGTAAAATGGGCTATGCTCTTGCACAAACCATCGCACAGGCGGGTGCTTTGGTAGAGGTGGTTACGGGCCCTACGGCATTGCCACAAGTGCCTTTTGTACAATGGCATCAGGTGAAGTCGGCGGCTCAAATGTATGAAGCAACGCAAAAGCTATTTACGCAAGCCGATATTATTATCCTAGCCGCCGCTGTAGCCGATTATACGCCAAGCGTTGTGGCCGATAAGAAAATAAAAAAACAAGATGCTACGTTTTCTATCGAAATGACTAAAACCGTTGATATTGCCAAAAGCCTCGGACAACAAAAGCAAGCAGGGCAAATCATGGTTGGGTTTGCTTTAGAAACCGACAACGAGTTGAATAATGCCCTAGGAAAATTGCAAGCCAAAAACCTCGATTTAATCGTGCTTAATTCTTTGCAAGAAAAAGGGGCTGGCTTTGGGCATGATACCAATAAAATCACGATTATTGCACGCAACGGTTCGACAGAAAGTTTTGACCTAAAACTCAAAACAGATGTAGCGAAAGATATTATGTTGGCAATAGAGCGGTTTGGTTCAACTCACTAAATCGGCAAGAAAAATGCTGAGGAAAAGCACTTCCTCAGCCATTACTTAGATAAAAGATATTAAATGCAAAATTTCACCACGATGAAACAGATGATTCGGCTTGTATATTTGGTAGCAACGTTGTTTACTTGTATGTCTTCTATGGCACAAGAGCTCAACTGTAGGGTGTCGATTAGCATTGACCAAATTCAGGTAAACGAGCAGCGAGGTGCAACCCAGATTTATGGTGAATTACAAAATGTTATACAAGAGTTTTTAAATAATCGTCGTTGGACAAACGATAACTTTTTACCCGAAGAAAAAATCAACTGTTCTTTGGGGCTTATCATCACCAAAGCCCTTGCCAATGGCGAATACGAAGCCAACGCTCGTTTTCAGGTGATTCGGCCAGTGTATGGTACAGCTTATGAAACAGTTTTGTTGAATTATGTGGATAAAAGCTTTAAGTTCAAATATTTAGCTGGCTCTCCTTTGTATTACAACGACAACAATTACACCGATAATCTTACCCAAATGCTGGCATTTTATGCCTATATTGCCGTGGCTTTCGATTATGATTCGTTTGCCAAATTTGGCGGCAACAACTTTGCCCAAAAGGCCTACAACGTAGTAAATATCGCTCAAATAGCTGGCGGTTCGTGGGTTTCGTCGTCTGATATTCGTAGCCGCTACTGGTTGGCCGAAAACCTCATTAATCAACAATTACAGAGCATTAGAGAAGGATTTTATGCCTATCATCGCTTGGGTCTTGATGTGCTGAGTACCAATGCTGCTGAAACCAAAAAACAAATTACGGCTTTCCTCAATACCTTGAAACAAGTGAATAGTACCCGTCCCGGACAGTTGATTATGCGTTTGTTTTTTGAAGCCAAAGCACAAGAATTAGCCAATATTTTTGGCGATTCGCCCCTAGATGAACGAAAAAAAATCAGTGCCTTGTTGGTTTCTCTCGACCCTACCAACTCAGAACTGTATCGGAAATTAGCAAAATAAGATGAGTAACAATACTCATTTTGCACGAGTACTTAGTTACTCAAAAAATCTATTTTATTTGTTTCGGCTTGTTTTTCATTGGTTTCTTTTGGCATAAATTTCTTCTTTTTCTTGGGAAATAAATAGTTGAAACTTTTTGAATACAAAATAGACATACCACCAGAAGTAAAGGTTTGATACTGCGTATTGAGCGTACCCAAAATAGAAGTTTGCACGTTGCGGTTATAGGTTTTGAGCCTTACGCTGCCATCTTTTTTTACAAACCATTCGAGCGACCAATCGCCAATGAGCGATAAGGCATTGGTTTGGTTGAGTGCCGTCGTAAAGCCACCACTGCGGGTCACTCTGAAACGGTCGTTGAAATTGTACGAAAACCGTAGCTGTAGGTTATTGATAAAATCTTGGTTGAGTCCATTGCCATTTAAGGTGAGGTCCACATCGAGGTTTTGGTTGATTTTTGAAAATACATTGCTCAGTTGGTTCGAGGCTAGTTCCATGAGGTTGTTTGCCAAGTTTACAGACGCAAATGCGTTGCCATTGTTGGGTACAATTTGACCTAATAAGAGTAAATTACTGACTTGACGGTTGAGTTCTTGCTCATCGGTACGAATACGATTTTGAAAAGCCGTTACACTCGAATTAAACTCAGGGTTTTGTGGATAATCATGTAATGTTAGGTCGAAAGAGATGGTTGGTTGCAAGAGGCGGTCTTTAATATTGATAATCACATCGGCAGGGTATCTGCGTGTAAATTCGGCACGGTTACGATACGACTGCCCACCTTGGGTAGTATCAATCACCGAACCCAAATAGTTTACATTCAGAGAATAAGCTGCTTTAATGTCGAGCATGGCTTCGTAAGGATTCCCCGACCAACTGATTTTGCTCCCTTTTTGTATATTAAATTTTTTATTCAAAACATTCTGTAAAGTAAAAGTATAGTCACCTTTTTCCAATACATAGTCGCCCGTCATATTGAAGTCACCTTTGGTATCAATTTTAAGGTTGATTTGTCCTGCACCATTGGCTCGCATTACGTCGCCTGTTTGCTTATCGAACTGTACTTCTCCATACGCTTCTGGCGTAAAATCGAATGTAAAATCCATCGTAAGACGGCTATCACTACTGGTTGCTTTCTGAGCTACATCTTCAGCTATTTTCTCGGCCGTGGTCGCTGTGACAAACTCTATTTCATCTTGACTACCAGCCTTTTGTGCTTGGTCGAGAGGGATGTACAAGCGAGTGCCTCGGTCACTACGCAAGTTGGCATCGATATTGATGTGGCTCAAGTATCCAGTAATGTTTACCGTACCAGTGGCATAGCCAGTACCATAGTAAACGTCGTTGTTTTGTCGGGTCGTATTCAACATTTTAAAGCGATTGAGCTTCATGCCCAATTGCAAGGCTATTTCTTTTCCACTAAAAAATACGCCTCCATTCAATTCGGCATGATTACCTTCTTCGTCGGTTAGCCTAAACTTTTTCGCTCGTATTTCAGAGGGTTCAAATACAATTTTATCCTCAAAATTGAGGGTTGTTCCCAAGTAGTCGAAGAAAAGAGCACCTTTCTTTATGTCTATAGCCCCGTTGATTTCAGGGTTTTGTAAGTCGCCTTTAATCTTTAAATCACCACTAGCCGTGCCTTTGAGTTTAGAGAATAGTCCTTTGGTAAAAGGCTCTAAAATTTGTAAACTTGTTTGGTTAAGATTGGCATTTAGATTGAGCTTATTTTCGCTCGCTTTCGGATTATACGTGCCTGCAATTTTCAGTACTTTGCTTTGTAAACGCTCAAGATTGTAATCAATGTTTACAATTTGACTTTCTTGGTCATAAATGGCATTTCCAGAGATGTCACCTATCAAAAAATTATCAATAGATAAGCCATCTATTTTCAATTGAGAGTCGGCATACACATGTTTATACACATCTTTGAGCGAAATATCGGTATTCATTTTACCAACAATCGACAAGCCTACTATAGGAGCAATGGTTTCTAAATTAAAATTTTGGGCTTTAAAATGTAGCTCCTCGCTGCTATCGCTCGAAAGCTTGCCGTTTAAAGATACCATCTGATTTTCTTTACCAGTCAAGGCAAAGTTTTCAAATGTAATAGCATCAGCAGTAATGCTCACTTTGTTGTGGTCGGTTAATGTCCACAAATGGTCGAGTAGATTGATGTTAGACTTCTCTATTTGTAATGCGATGCCTTCGGGAATAAACCATAAATCGCCATTCAATTTTGCGGCGTTTTTTGTTTTCTGTTGCTTAATGCTGCTAGTAAAACGAATGCGGTCGGTGTCCCAAGCTCCTTCGATTGATAGGCGTTCGGTCGGTTCTAAAATACTCAGTTTATGCTTTTCCGATTCGGCGATAAGCGATGCCAACACTTCGGGTCTGTCATAAAACTTGGATGTATTGAGGTCGATGCTCGAATGATAAAACTGGTAATCTTTGCTCAACCAAAGGGTATCTATCGCCGAAACTAAAGAAAATTGAGCGGTGTTGCCCATTGCCAGCTCTCCAGAAAGTTGGGTACGAGAAAACTTAGCTTCTGGATACATAAAGCGAACCAACTGAAATACATCTTTTAGTAAAACATCGTATTTGAGTTTGTATGGTACGGGTACAATTCGCTGTTTTTTGGCATAGTATTCTTTCCTTGTTTTTTCATCTCCTGTAAAATAAAGCTGATATTCTTGCCAAAGTTGCTGTAAATCTTGAAAAGCTTGTAAGGGCTTGAAATTGCCTTGCAAAGTAGCATTCCCTAAGCTCGATGTAAATTGCCAAGTGCGTTGCTTATCGCTTAGAGTCGAGGTAAACCGACTCGAATCGGCAATGAAAAATTTCTTCGTGCCATAGCTAATCTGCGAATTATATAAATCGACCGACCCCAATATATTGTTCAATGAGCTACCCGATAGCTTTAAGTCTAAATAACTTGCAAAAGACCAATCTTGCTTGGTAAAATACAAAGAAGAAAGGTTGGCTTTTTGTACATTTCCCAGAAAATTAAGCTGTGTTTCCTCTTCTCTAAAATCTACTTTTCCAATCAAGTTAAACACTAAATTACTATCTTTCACCGCAACCCTCCCAGCAAATTGTCGCTGAGATAATTCTCCGTTGATATGTATATTGTGGTATGGGTATTGATTAAAGCGTAGCTCTTTCATATCGCCATTGAAGTTTAAAATAGCGTCATTCCAGCTAAATCCTGTTCCTTCAATAGTGCCTTTTAAGGAAACATTGCCAAGCAAAGGAGCTTGATGGGTGAGTTTGCCAAGGGCAAAACTTTCCGTTTCAACCCATCCTTTATAGGTAGATTTTGCTCCTGATGGTTGGAGTTTCATCGTAAAGTCGGTTTTGAGCAAACCCAAATCTGAATGTAATATACCAGCCGTTCTAAATTGTTGGGTTGTACCCTCGAAATGAGCATCGAGGCGTACCATACCAAAGGCTTTGATGGCGTTTACGGGGTCGCTACCAATATAATTACGCAAGTCTTCTACATGAATTTGTGCTTGTTTCAATTGCAAATCCATCTTGGCTTTGTCGAGGTCGGGGAGTCCTTTGAAAGCAAAATCGCCTTGAAGCTTCGATTTTCTGCCAAAAAACAAACGGAGTTGTGCCAGCTTAAATTGGTTGACGGTGCCATCAAATTTTCCATGCAAATAATACGTATCTTTAAACTGATACATATCGCTTACGAAGCGACCAAGGTCTTCTGAGGTGACAACCGTAGAATCGAAATTGGCACGCATATTCACTTTGCTATTCCAATATTTAAAATCCCTTTGACTATCAAACGACATCACAATTTGGTTGCGTATCACCGAATTATTGAGGTGTAAAAACAGGTTGTCGAAACGCATTTGCTTATCACAAAGCAAAAATTTGGTCTGTAACCGCTTGATATTGGTATGGGAAAAACGCTCGTTTCCACGTAGGGTTGTTGTAAAGCTAACCGTATCTCTAATCAGCTTAAAGTCTTGTAAATCAGCATTTAGCTCATGTATCGTAAAGTGATAATGGTCAAATGATTTTGGGCTACGGAGCGGTTTTTCGCTTTGGTCGTTTAAGGTAAAAACACCCTCGCTGATGCTGGCATTTTTGATAATAAAGGGCGAAGGTCGGTAATTTTTGGGCCGAGGTTCTGTAGAAGCCGTAAGCTTATTGATACGCCTGATAAACTCGTCGATATTGAGATTTCCTTGCTTATCAATCACCAATTGTACATTGGGGCGATACAACCGAGCTTCGTCGAGTTGATTCTGTAAGGTATCAAATACCAAATGATTGAGGTTGAAATCAATATCTAATTGAGCGATGTTAATCATCTGAAAGCCCTGATAGTCTTTTACCCTTACGCCTTCAAAGGTTGCTTCGTCAAAAAAGTGGATTTTTACTTTATCTATTTCGATAGGATACCCCAACGCTTTCGATAGTTGAGGGGCAAAATGTTGGGCTAATCGGGTTTGAAAATAAGAAGTACGTACCAACAAGACCAGTAATACCACGAATAAGAGTATCCCTACCAAGGTGTAAAGAATGGTTTTCGTAGATATTTTAAGGGCTTTGAAAATCATGAAAAATACGTAAACAAATCAATTGCCAAGCTTTGTAAAATACAAAATTTTATACTAAAAGACATAGTTTTTAAGGGAGGCATTTCTTTTCCCGAAGTTAGTACTATTTTAGCTTCTATACACTAACGTTTTAAGATAAAATTTAGATGTATTTTGGTGCATTTTTTTCTTATGTTCCCACTTGCTTGGTTTACTTATCCAAATAGCAACCCCACTTGCATACACTACTAAGGCAGAATAGTTATCTTTGTGAAAAATTAAGAAAATGGTCATTTTAGCGATAGAATCTTCTTGTGACGATAGTTCGGCGGCTGTAATTGTAGATGGCAAACTTCGTTCCAATATTGTGGCAAGCCAAGCCATTCACCAAAAATGGGGAGGCGTTGTGCCAGAACTTGCCAGCAGGGCACACCAACAACACATTGTACCCGTGGTATCGGAAGCCCTAGCGGTGGCTCAGATAGACAAAAAAGACCTTGATGCTGTGGCTTTTACACGAGGACCAGGCTTGTTGGGTTCGCTGTTGGTAGGTACTTCTTTTGCCAAATCATTGGCTTTGGGCTTGGGCATTCCACTCATTGATGTACACCACATGCAAGCCCATGTGTTGGCTCATTTTATCGACGACCCACAGCCTACTTTTCCTTTCTTGTGCCTTACGGTGAGCGGTGGGCATACGCAAATTGTATTGGTGCGTTCGGCTTTAGACATGGAAATTATTGGCGAAACCCAAGACGATGCCGTAGGCGAAGCGTTCGATAAAACAGCCAAGCTACTCGACTTGCCCTATCCGGGTGGACCTTTGATTGACAAATATGCCAAGGAGGGAAATCCCCTGCGTTTCGAGTTTCCGATGGTAGAAATGCAAGGTTTAAACTATTCTTTTTCGGGTATCAAAACTTCTTTTTTGTATTTTCTTCAAAAAGAAGCAGCCAAAAATCCAAGCTTTGTCGCTGAAAATTTGGCTGATATTTGTGCTTCTATGCAGCACACCTTGATTAAGATTTTATTGCAAAAATTGAAAAAAGCAGCCAAAATGCACCATATCAAAGAAATTGCTATTGCAGGTGGTGTATCGGCCAATTCGGGTTTGCGACAAGCCTTGCAAAACCTCGGAACAGAGCTAGGGTGGCGGGTGTATATTCCGCAATTTCAGTACTGTACCGACAACGCAGGTATGATAGCAATGGCGGCACATTTCAAGGCTGAAAAACAACTTTTTTGTACCCAAGACGTAAGCCCAATGCCTCGCATGGCTTGGTAATAATCATTTTGCCAGCATATCACTGAGCCAATAGCCTAAGTAATGCAAAATTGTGAAGTGTACAAAAGTTTAACAGGGTCTTTAAAATAAAAATTTAAGTAGCGGTATCCATTGCGTTGGGGGCAACCGCAGAAAGTGCCTACTTACAACCAGAATCTATTTGTAAGTATATTGACTTTGAGTAACTTTACTTCATGGAAGCATTATACTCAGACGACCAAATATTTATTCCGATAATTTCGGACTACGGACGGTTCGCCGTTGCGATTTAAGGCCACCTTTGGCAATGAAGCCAATACGCTTTTCTTGCGTAGGGCGTTGCAAGCACTTATCAAGTCAGAAGTACCTATTAAAGAAGTTAAATTTGACAGAAACACCTTTGAAGGCATCACACAAGACAGTAGGAGCGGTATTTTAGATTTAGCTTGCACCGATGAAAAAAACAATCATTTCATTGTTGAAATGCAGTATGGTGATGCACCGTATTTTGTTCAACGCATGAAGTTTTATGCTCTCCACAAGTTTAACGCAATGGTAAAGCGTGGTAAATTCGACTATGGCACGCTGACAAAAATCTATTGTGTGGCTATTCTGGCGAACAATATTCTACCTTATGACGACTTTCATACACTTGCAAACCTGCGAAACGAACAAGGAGAACTTTTTGACGACCAAATGACCGCACCGGCGGCCCGGGTTTATTACGGTAGAATTAGATAAATTTACCTTACAAGAGTTTGATTGTCAGACAGATTTACAAAAACTGATTTATACAATGAAAACGATACATACTCATACATTTACCAATCCTATACAGTTTCCTAAATTTTGGGATGAGGATTGGCTCAAAGTAGCTATAGACGAGTTGGACAGTCGTAAAATGACACCTGATGAAAAAGCGTCTTTGGAAATTTTAATTGCCCGTAATGCAGAATCAGTAAAAGCGGAGAGTAGAAAAATAAAAGAAGCTGAACAGAGAAAATCATTAGAATTTGTAACTGGACTTTTACAGCAAACGAACTTTGACCTAAATAAAATTGCAACACTTGCAGGGGTTACAGTGGACTTTGTTGAATCTGTTCAACGACAAATTACTAAATAATAGGTACTTATGGAATTTTCGCTCGTGGACACTTGACTGACGAAAGAAGCTGCTGCCACCAACATTGTATTGAATAAATGAGGGCTGACGGAACAAGTTGAGCATTTCTACTTCTATTTTACTTCTGTGTTTCATTCGAGCAGACATTTTCAAATTCCCCACTTCTTCAATATCCTTGTGGTTGTCCCATTCAACATTATAACCGCAAGGGTTGTAGCTACTTGAAAAATGCTCATGATAAGAACGCTCTTTAACAAAATAAAATCCTTCGTATAGCTCTGATTATTAATTATAGTTCTGATTTTAAAAAACTTATAGCTTTTAATCAAAATTAATTTTGTACGATTACTTAGCTGTCTCGCTTTATGTTTTTTGTACAAACTTATACCGAAAAAAAACATCTCCTTGTGACTTATATCACGGAAAAAAGCAAAACATTCGATGAAATTTGAGCCATTGATTCACTTAAAACCAAGGGTAAAAAGATGTTTGGCATATTCAAAACGAAGAAAAACTACGAAAACTTATCGGCAACCGCTTTCAAACAAATGATGAAAGACCATCCTGAAGCAGTGATTTTAGATGTACGTACTGCCTCAGAGTTTAAGCAAGGGGCATTGCCGAAAGCTAAAAACATCGACCTGATGGATGCTCAGTTTAGCCAAAAAATAAATGCCTTAGATAAAACTAAACCCTACTTGGTGTATTGTCGTAGTGGCAATCGTAGCGGTTCGGCTTGTAAATTTATGGGCGAAAATGGCTTTACGCAGGTCTATAATTTGGCTGGTGGCATGATGGGTTGGTAGGGCTGTTGCAGAGGAATTGTAGCGTATGATTTGCCAAATCGTTCTACAATTCCTAACTTGCATCTATGGAAAACTTCGTTGTTTCGGCTCGAAAATATCGTCCTGCCCTGTTTGATTCGGTTGTAGGACAAGGACATATTACAACTACCCTAAAAAATGCGATTCGTACCAAGCATTTGGCACAGGCTTTCTTGTTTTGTGGACCAAGAGGGGTTGGAAAAACTACTTGTGCAAGGATTCTTGCCAAAACCATTAATTGTGAGAACCTTACCCACGACGCAGAAGCTTGCGGCAACTGCGAATCGTGCAGAAGCTTTCAGAATAATGCTTCATTCAATATTCATGAGTTAGATGCGGCATCTAACAACTCGGTTGATGACATTCGGAATTTGATAGACCAAGTGCGGTATCCGCCACAGTCGGGCAAATTCAAAATTTATATCATCGACGAGGTACACATGCTTTCTACGAGTGCCTTCAATGCTTTTCTGAAAACCCTCGAAGAGCCACCGGCGTATGCCATTTTCATTTTGGCTACGACCGAAAAGCATAAAATTTTACCGACCATTTTGTCGAGGTGTCAAATTTTCGACTTCAACCGTATTCAAATCAGAGATATTGCCGAACATTTGGCCAATATTGCGGTAAAAGAAGGGGTGGTTGCCGAACTAGATGCCCTCGAACTCATCGCCCAAAAAGCAGATGGAGGCTTGCGAGATGCCCTTTCGATGTTCGACCTGAACGTGACTTTTGCCAAAGACAATACCCTACGCTATGCCGAAGTACTAGAAAACCTGCATATTTTGGACTATGATTATTATTTCAAAATGACAGAAGCCCTCTTACAATCGCAAACGGCACAAGCGTATTTGCTTTTCGACGAAATCTTGAAAAAAGGCTTCGACGCACATCAGTTCATTGTAGGGTTGTTGGAGCATTTTCGTAATTTATTGG
Source organism: Cytophagales bacterium (assembly GCA_013298025.1). GTDB lineage: Bacteria > Bacteroidota > Bacteroidia > Cytophagales > Spirosomataceae > Flectobacillus. The sequence continues at coordinate 16,197 of JAAFJE010000042.1, forward strand.
TATGCAAAGACCCCGCTACGGTGCGGTTATTGCAGGTGTCAACACACGTACAACAGAAGTATATAGAACAGTCGGCACAAGCGCCTTTGTCGTTTTTGGCTTCGGCTTTAAGTATTGGTTCTCAATGTGATATACATTATAAAGCAGCAAAAAACCAAAAGTTACACGTAGAGATTTGTTTGCTCAAAATGGCCCATATTAGCCATGCCCTCAATCTTGCATCTTTGCCTGCGGCGGAGGGTGGAGGTGTGGGAAAGTCCCAAGCCAAGGTTGAAGCAACCGCAACGCCTCAGCCAGTACAGGCTGCTGCGGCTACGGCAACTATTCCTAAAATAGCAGCACCGGGCCTGAAATCTACGGCCAGTTTAGGAAAACCCGTGGCCAATTCGCCTAGCACACCTGTGCCAGCACAACCGCTTGCTACCAACCTCGCACAAAAGCCTTTTACCTATGAAATGCTGCAAACGCAGTGGCAAATTTTTGTGCAACAACTCGAACAAAAAGAGCGTTTCAATGAGTTTGTGATTTTCAATCGGACTTTTACGCTGAAAGGTTCAACCATTGTGTTGGAGGTCGATAACGACATTCAGGCCGAATTACTCACAACCACGCTTCGTACCGAAATATTGACCTTTTTGCGTAATGCTTTACAAAATAATAGCCTACATTTGGAAGTAAAAATCAAGCCCCTAGAACAACGGCAGATGATTTATACCCAAGCCGAAAAGTTTAGATTTTTGGCAGAAAAAAATCCCGCACTCAACGATTTACGCAATATACTTGGGCTCGACTACGACTATTAACCTAATCGTTTGGTTTTCTAAACAACAAATTGATTATTTTAAAGGCCAAGATGATACTATCCGTTGATTTTTTGTAGAAAAAAACGTAAATTATAACGCATTTGTACTTTGTATTGTGCAAATGCGTTATGCTAACGCTTTTTTTCAACGCTGTTGTTATGTCAAAGAAAAAAGTTTTTTTAGGCATTCTTGCCTTTTTTGTGGTCATCCAACTGGCCCGCCCAACCCGAAATGAGGGAACTGTACCCACAGCCACAGCGATTTCGGGACTGCACACGCCTTCGCCCCAAGTGTATAATGCTTTACAAAAAGCTTGTTTCGATTGCCACTCCGACCATACCAATTATCCTTGGTACGCCAATATTCAGCCTGTAGGTTGGTGGCTCAACCATCATGTAGAGGAAGGCAAAGAAGAGCTAAACTTTTCTGCCTTAGCGGCTTATCCTGCTAAAAAAGCTGCCAATAAATTAGAAGAAGTGACCGAAGCCGTTACAGAGCATTGGATGCCTATGTCGTCTTACACACGTATGCACCCCGAAGCTGTACTGTCTGAGGCCGAAACACAGGCGATAGCCTCGTGGGCTAAAACCTTGCAAGACTCACTCAATGCTTCCAAATAAAGGATTATACCACTGCCTAAGTAAGTTAAAAGTTGTGAATGCCTGCGTGCCGTCCCAACCCAATTTTGTCATTTATGTTTGTTATATTTAAACCATTGTTGGCAAATGAGCCAAAATCGTTTAATGCCATCTGAAGACCGTAGTTTATTGCGCCCATGCTAAAGAATGTGATACACAGCTCATGAAAAGTGGCTTTGATTTTATACTGTATTTTGTGCTTTTGCCTTTAACAGTAGCTTTTGAATTATTTTGGCTCTGGCTAGACGAAAAAGTTTTTAAAAAATTATTGTACTTTTTCTGGATGCCCACTTGTGCCATCGCTTTTATCTTTCTTATGTTTCGTCTTTTTTCGGTAGAAAAAAATACCGATAGCATACGCCAAGCCCTCAATGGGATGTATGTGGTGGACAGGGCTCGTTTTGCAGGCCCACAAGCCGATTGGCAATACAATCACTATCGTTTTGAAATTACGCCAGACGATAGCCTATTCCTGTATGTAACTGTACACGAACGGGTTGTGAAAACCATCAAAACGGCTTTTACTTATCATTTGACCAACAACAATCCAAAAATAACCTTACAAACGCCCACGCCTCAACACCATTTATTTAGGAAAAGACCTATACTGATTCAAGAAGGAAATTCGTTTTATTATGTGTTTTTCTCTAAGAAATATGGCAATATATTTTTTACTAAAGGCGAATGGGAAGCCATAGACAAGGTTGCGAAAGAATAAGACGAGTGCCAAAAGTGATGAAACATTTGGCTAATCTCACAAAAAAGGCTGTACCACATTTGGGTACAGCCAAAATCAACTATCACTAATCAATTTCAAACTCATAGTCGGTTGCCAAAAATAGCAGACCCCACCCTTACCAAGGTCGAGCCTTCTTGGGCCGCAAGGAGATAATCGCCCGACATACCCATCGATAGCTCTTTCCATACTACATTGGGTAAGTTGTTGAACTGTAGGGCAAAAGTATCGAACAGGCTTTTTAAGTCTTTAAATTCCTGACGCACCTGTGCCAAATTATCGGTATTACTTGCCATGCCCATAAGCCCAACTAGGCGAATATGACGCAATTTTTGCAACTCCTCGGAAGCCAAAATCGCTTGTGCTTCTTCGGGGAGTAAGCCAAATTTGGTTTCTTCTTGGGCAATAAAAATTTGTAAAAGACAATCAATTACTCGCTCGTTTTTAGCAGCTTGCTTGTCTATTTCTTGTAATAAACGCAACGAATCAACCGAATGAATCATCTGTACAAAAGGAGCAATGTATTTTACTTTGTTACTTTGCAAATGTCCTATCAAATGCCAAGCTATATCTTTGGGAAGTACCTCCCATTTAGCCAGCATTTCTTGTACTTTGTTCTCGCCAAAAGTGGTACATCCGGCCTCATAAGCGGCTATCAAATCTTCTACGGGTTTGGTTTTTGTAACCGCCACAAGACGAGCATTAGTAGAGGCGAGTTGCTGATTGATATGGGCGATATTGGCTGCGATATGCGTCATAGTTCGATTTAAAATAACCTTAGTTTGGCTACAAATATACAAGAGTTGTGACTGAAAAATGGGCTAGTTGGGATAAGTTCTTTTAGAATCGCCGTTTATATCTTAGCTTTGTAAGAACATTAACCTAAAACAATAAAGTGTAAAACAAATAACCTGCTACATTTGTTGAATGTGCGGCTGACACTTTTACTTACAAGTGCATTTTTCTTGGTAAATTATCAAGTATTAATTCAAAAACTATTGAAAGATGGAGTATAATCCTAATCGAAAAAGTGAACAAAAACTAAAAATAGCCATCGGCGTACTCGGAATGCTAACCATCGCATTGGGCTTTTTGTATTTTAGAGAACGACAACACAACAAAGACATCGAAACGCTCAAAAGCGAACACGCCGAAGAGTTGCTCCATGCCAATAATAAGCTCGATTCTATTGCTAATCAGCTAGATATTAAAATTTTAGAGATAAAAAGGCTAGGTGGTGATGTACGAGAGTTGGTCAAAGTGAAAAAACAACTAGAAGCCGACAAAAAGGCTTTGGAAAAATTAGATGGCAATATTTCTTTAGAAAAATATGAGCTGAAAATCAAAAAATATGAAGCTTTGTTGGGTAAAAAAGACCAAGAAATTTTATTTTTGAAAAAAGAAAACGGTATTCTTTTAGCCCAAAACGACTCATTGAAAAGTGAAGCCCAAAGCTTGCTGAAAGCCCTCAACGATTCTACAAACACGCTTTCGGCTCGTCAGAAAGAACTCGCCGAACATAACAAAGAGGTAGAAGCCCGCAACCGTGAACTCAGCGAAAAAGTCACCCAAGCGGCCGCCCTTCGTGCCGAAAATATCAATGTGTATGCCATTTCTGGTAAAGGAAAAGAAAGTGAAGGAGGCGTATATAAAGCTAAAAAGGTAGATAAAATCAGAATTACGTTTTATTTACAAGAAAATCCACTCACAATCAAAGAGGCTAAAACGATTTATCTACGCTTGCTCGACCCCAACAGTAATATAATTGCCGACATGAGTACGGGTTCGGGTAATTTTAACTTTAGAGGAAAAGACATGACCTACACAGCCAAGCAAAAAATTGTGTACGACAATAGTCACCAATCGGTAGAGTTTATCTATAGCCGAGGACAAGCCTACAAGGAAGGCCGCCACGTGATTGAGCTATATGCCGAAGGCTTTAAAATTGGCGAAGGTACGTTTGAAGTGAAATAAAATCAGTGATTATATCTTAAATTAGTCGAACACAACAAACATATCAACCTTTTCTACCATAAATTGCTTGAAGAGGTTGATATGAACAACAGCACAGGCCGTGTGCAAGCTTCTCCTCAACGCTTCCAATACCAGTCTTTTGCTGGCTTTTCCTATCGAAATCCTAAACTCTGCGTGGAATTACAAGACATATCAACTAACTTTGCCGTTTTCAAAATCTTAGGATTGTATCAAACCTTTAGTAAAGCATAGCAATGCAGAAGAATTTTATAGATGAATTGCGTTGGAGAGGAATGCTCCACGACATGATGCCCGGCACAGAAGAACAACTCAATAAAGAAATTACCGCAGCGTATATCGGCTTCGACCCCACGGCGGCTTCTTTGCACATTGGAAATTTGGCAACTATCATGCTGCTAAAACACTTCCAACTTTGCGGCCATAAACCGATTGCCTTGGTTGGCGGTGCAACGGGTATGATTGGTGACCCTTCTGGTAAAGCGGCAGAAAGAGAGTTTTTGTCGGAAGATACCCTCCGCTACAACCAAGAGTGCATCAAAACGCAATTGGCTAAATTTTTGGATTTCGATTGTGGCGAAAATTCAGCCGAATTGGTCAATAATTACGACTGGTTTAAAGATTTTTCGTTCTTAGGGTTTTTACGGGAAGGTGGAAAATACCTAACCGTTAATTATATGATGTCGAAAGATTCGGTGAAAAAACGCCTCGAAACGGGTATCTCATTTACCGAATTTTCATACCAATTATTACAAGGCTACGATTTTTATTGGTTATACAAAAATAAAAATGTTCGCCTACAAATGGGTGGCTCCGACCAATGGGGCAATATCACTACAGGCACAGAAATCATCCGCCGAAAAGAAGGAGGTGCCGAGGAAATAGAACACAAGGCTTTTGCCCTCACTACGCCGTTGGTGACAAAAGCTGATGGAACAAAATTTGGTAAATCCGAATCGGGTAATGTTTGGCTAGACCCCACCATGACTAGCCCTTATCAATTTTATCAGTTCTGGCTCAATGCCAACGATGCCGATTGTCCTCGCTTGTTGCGTGTGTTTACTTTGTTATCGAAAGAAGAAATCGAATCATTAGAAAAAGCCCATGCCGAAGCACCACATTTGCGTATCATGCAAAAAGCGTTGGCGAAAGATGTCACATCTCGGGTACATTCGGCTCAGGCTTACGAGACAGCCGTAGCCGCTTCCGAAATTTTATATGGAAAAGGCACATTTGAGGCATTGCAAGGCATGAGCGATAACGAAATTCTAGCTGTTTTCGACGGTGTTCCGCAAACAAGTATTGCCCGTGCCGACTACGAGGCGTGTGCTTCGGTTACAGATTTGGTATCTGTAACTTCCCAAAACGAAGTCTATGCTTCTAAAGGAGAGGCACGTCGGGCTATTCAGGGAAATGCTTTGAGTATAAATAAAACAAAAGTAACCGACCCCAATCAAGCGGTAAACTATACTTTAGTAAATGATAAATTCCTTTTGGTTGGTAAAGGGAAGAAAAATCATCTACTTATCATTGCTTAATCTGAGCTATTTCGTTCTTTGAAAACGACTATTTTTAACAAATAGTCGTTTTTTTATGTGGGCTGCACATACTTTTTAGGCAAATATGTCTTTTCGATGAAAAATAATTTTAATGTTAAGTAATTGTAGAATAAGATTTTACATAAAATGTTTAAAAAAATGGTAAAAAAAATTTGGAAAGAAGAATAAAAAGCAGGAATTTTGCACTCCCAAACGACGGGGGAGGAGAAAAGGAGATGAGAGAGCGAAAAAATATTTTTCAAAAAATATTTGGAGGTTGCGAAAAGTTTTTCTAATTTTGCACTCCCAAACGGTGGAAAAAGCTAGAGCGAACGAGTAATAGCATCAAATCTTGGGTATTAAAATTCTGTAAAGAATTGAAGATAAACGAGATAAAGAGTTCTTTGAGGTATTGATAAGGAAATAATAGCAAATACGACATTCTAAGAGACAAGAAGTGTGTTGA
>JAAFJE010000043.1 GCA_013298025.1 Cytophagales bacterium
TTTGTTAAATCATCAAAGTATTTTGTGCATTTTTTGCATTGATAACGATAACGGTGTTCACTACTGTTGTGATGTCCGTGACGTTTATGCTCACTACTTTGACAATGAGGGCATTTTACGCCCTCCTTCCACCTTAATTCCCGTACTTTCTCGTAGCAAAGGCGGTCATCTACTATATCTTTTATCTCTAATATCATGCGCTTTTTTTTACAAAGATACACAGCAACTTGGAATCATAATTGAGCCAATAATAATATGCGTAAGCATAGCATTGGTTGGAAAACCGCCTGTACCTTGGTGCTTTCAAACATGATAGGTACAGGCGTTTTTACGAGTTTAGGCTACCAACTCAACGACGTACAGCACTTGGGCAGCATTGTGTTGTTGTGGGTTTTAGGAGGAATTTTAGCCCTCATTGGGGCTTTTACCGTAGCCGAGCTTGGCACACATTACCAACAAACAGGCGGCGATTATGTATTTATTCGTGAAGGCTTTCATCCATTTTTAGGGTATTTGTCGGCTTGGACTTCTATGATTGTGGGTTTTTCGGCACCTGTTGCCATTGCCGCCTTGGCTATGGAAGCGTATTTAGCCCCTTTTCATCTGCCTCATCTTCGGGTGTATAGCGTGCTGATTATCATGGCTATTTCGTTGTTTCATTCTTTTAGTTTACGACAAAGCAGTATTTTTCAAATACTTACAACCCTCCTCAAAATTGCCTTTATTGGTTTGTTGATCGCCGTGGGCATCCTCCTCCCTCCTGCCCCCAACAACGCCCTTAACACCGAGCCATCGATGTGGCAAGAAGTAGGACAAACGGGCTTTGCGGTATCGCTTTTGTATGTCACTTACGCTTATACGGGCTGGAATGCCGCCGCTTATATTGTAGAAGAAATCGAAACACCCCAACGCAACTTGCCCAAAGCTTTGATTGTAGGCACGGTGTTGGTGACGGTGATTTATGTGGTATTGCAATGGGTTTTTCTGAAATTTGCCAGTTATGATGCCCTCAAAGGACAAGCCGATGTAGCCCTGATTGCCCTCGAACAAGCCTTGGGTAAGCAATGGAGCAAATGGGTGAGTGCGGGGATTGCATTTCAGTTGATTGCCACGATGAGTTCTTATATCTGGATTGGGCCACGCATCATTCATGCCATGGCACAGCACGTACATTTATGGCGGTTTTTACGTCCTACCAATGCCCAAGCTATTCCTATCAGGGCTATTTGGTTGCAATGTGCTATTATTTTAGGCTTGATGCTTTCGGGGAGTTTGCAAGAAATTTTACTTTATACCTCTTTCTTGCTACAACTGATGGGAACATTGGCGGTGGCAAGTATCTTCAAAACCAAAGACCATGCTTCGGCGTTTCAGAGTCCACTAAAACCCTATATTCAGTATGCGTATATAGGATTCAGTGTAGCCGTTTTGTGTTTTATTGTTTGGGATAAACCCTACGAAAGCTTGATAGGTATGGGCATTTTGGCACTCGGGGCATTGACGTGGAAGTTGTAAAACAAAAAACGTTTGCTATTATCCGTTACAAGTACTATTAAGAGAAAAATGCTCAGGACTTGGTGGCTCGTAAAAAAGCTTTTAATTTTGGATGGGCCATTAGGGTATCCTAGCATTTCGCATTTGTTATTTTTTAAGACAATGTAAATACGAATAAGGATAAGTTACGAATGTTGCATTGAAAACTTTCAAACACTTACGTTCCCTTTTGGTTATTTTTTAAACAAAGACTCAAATATTCAATCACAATCAGCAAACGCAACATGGCCAAATTAGCAATTATTACAGGGGCTACTTCGGGTATCGGCAAAGCTACAGCAGAAGCCTTTGCCAAGGCAGGCATCAACCTCATTCTTTGTGGCAGAAGAGCCGAACGCCTAGCAGCCCTTCAAGCAAGCTTGTCAACTCAGGTGCAAGTACATACGCTGACGTTCGATGTACGTGACCAAGCAGCAGTGTCGGCCGCCTTGAACAGCCTGCCCGAAGCACTCAAACAAATAGACATTTTGGTCAACAACGCTGGCAATGCCCACGGCATGGGGCCTATACAATCGGGCGATGTGGCCGATTGGGATGCCATGATTGACGGTAACATCAAGGGGTTACTTTATGTTTCTCAGGTGGTGATTCCGTGGATGATAGCCCGTCAGCAAGGGCATATCGTCAATCTTAGCTCTATTGCTGGCAAACAAACCTATCCGAACGGCAACGTGTATTGTGCCTCTAAAGCTGCCGTAGAAGCCCTTTCGGAAGGAATGCGTCTGGACCTCAATCCGCACAACATCAAAGTAACCAATATTGCCCCGGGTGCTGTTGAAACCGAGTTTTCGTTGGTACGCTTCAAAGGTGATGCCCAAAAATCGGATGCCGTGTATCAAGGCTATCAGCCCTTGGTTGCGGAAGACATCGCCGACATTATTGCTTTCACCGTGACACGCCCAGCCCACGTAGTATTGGCCGACATCTTGATTTTGCCCACTGCCCAAGCATCGCCAGCAGTAGTAAAACGCCAGCAGTAAACAACCTCCTCTTAGTGGGCTTTGGGCCTGCTAAGAGTTTTTTATCTAAAAAGCTGACAATATTTTTTTGGTTTAATCTAAAAAATACGTAGCTTGGTCATCGAAATACAGTTTTACCGAAACAACACATTCAAAGAACCATGCGATTCAAATTACATCTAAAACCTGTACAAGACAGACAAAAGCTATCGTTCAATTATCAGTATCTGATACAAGGATGGTTGTATAAATTACTCTTTCAAGCCGACGAGCATTATGCTTCTTTCCTACACAACAAAGGTTATGCCCTGCCTGATAGTTTTAAAACCTTCAAACATTTTACCTATTCTTCCTTACAAATTGTAAAAGCCAAACCCGTGCGAAAAGGAGATACGTATATGCTATTAAGTTCAGAGAATTGTTTTCTGATTGTGTCTTTTTACATCGACAAAGCAGCAGAAGGTTTTATCATGGGTTTATTCCAAAATCAGCAACTTAGCCTTTTCAACCGTGAGTTACAAGCAGCATTTGTGGTAGAGCGAGTAGAAACCTTACCCAATCCTTTGGAAGAAATACCCGATGAAAGTATTATTACGCAGGCGTTCAAAACCATTTCGCCGATGGTGGTTGCTTGTAAAGAGGAAGGTTTAGACCAATACCTAAGCCCAGCAGATGAGCAATTTGCAGACTTCTTTGCCCTTAACCTAATAGACCGATACCGTACTATCGACGGCAATACAGGGATGAAAGTTGATGCCGCTTTTGCCAAAAATATTGTAAAATTCAAACTCCTTTCAGACCCCGACAAGATAAAGAAACGAGGTTTTACCGTAAAAGAAGGCAAGGTCAGGGACGAAACAAAAGTAATTGGTTATTATGACTTTAGCTTTGAAGTAACCGCCCCAGCATCTTTGTTGAAAGTAGGGTATTTTGGTGGATTTGGCAAACAAAGTAGTATGGGGGGAGGGTGTGTGGAGGTAAATTAATAATAATCTTATTGGAAATAACCGATTTAAAAGGTATTTTTGTAGAGAAAACTGATAAGTGTTTTTATCTCAGAACGCATAACTACTTGCGGGTTACCACGGTTCAACGATTTGATACTGGTACGAGGATAAAGGGATTTATCAGTTTTTTTTATAGTACATCAAATCCTCCTTTCTTGTTTTTCCAAAACTATTCAGATACTAATTTACCGTTTAATAAGTTTTTGATTTTTATTGAGGTTTTTTATTTTCTTTTTTAGAAATTGAATGACGATTAATAGTAATACCTATGGATACGCCTCGAAGCCGAAATCTGTAGTTCTATTTGTTTAAGTTATGAATAAATTTAACGACAATAGCCCAAAATACCGCTTATTGGCGATTCTCAAACTCCTCATTGAGAGTCCGTACCAATATACCAAAAAAATGTTGGAAACAAAGTTCAACGTTGGCAACGATGCGATTACCCAAGATTTTGAGGAATTGAAAGATGCAGGTTTTGACGTTCAATACGACAAAAGGTATCGGTATGCCATTGTGCCAAACAAGCCTTTGCAACATTTGGAAGATATGTTGTTTTTTACAGAAGCTGAAAAGGAAATCTTGATAGATGCCCTTGCCCACAATGCCAAAGCTTCGGAGAAAAGAACCAAGCGAATGCAAGAAAAACTCAATACGATTTACGATGTATCGAAATTAGGAAGTAGCTTGTTTTCAAGGACTTTTCTCTCGAAAGCCAATTTGTTGGAGCAAGCAAAACAAGAGAAAAAAGTGGTAAAGCTTATCAATTATCGCTCGACCAATAGTAGTGAAATTACAGACCGTTTTATTGAACCTTTTCAAGTAAGCGTAAAAGAGGACATTCTTCATGCTTTTGAGGTAAAGAAGAAAGAGATTCGTCATTTTCGTATTTCCAGAATTGAGCGAGTAGAGTTGCAAGATACCGATTGGCAATACGAAACTAAGCACAACGTAATTGCTACCGACCCATTTAGGATTGTGAATAATAACAAAATAAAAGTACATATTTTGTTACGGGTGGGTGGATACAACGAACTGTTGGAACGTTTTCCGCTCACACAAGCCTATTTACAGCCATCCGCTACCCAACAAGGAATTTATGAATTTGAGTGTGACATTAACGAGAAATTTTACGGCTTAACCAATTTCATTTTGGGCTATCACGAGCATATTGTAGAAATCATCGAACCCGAAAGCCTCATTGAGCATATAAGAAATCATATTGGGAAAATAAATTTTTAGGGGTATGGGGTATAATGCGGTAGGTGCAATAGTAAGTTTGAACATGAAAAATAAAGGACTATGAATAGCAAAATAACATTTTACAAGGTAAATAATTTTTGGATAGACAATGGAATTGTTGGGTTATTCAAAGTTTTAGAACAAATTAAAGAGCATACTCCAATTGAGGGGGAATCTGGAAATATTATTGACTATAATTTGTCATTAAATTCCAATAGCTTGAAAATTGAGTTGATCAATTCGTCAAATTTAGACTTATCAGATAATGATCTGCATCCTGATTTATTGAAAGTGCTTAATACAGCAAAAGATGAAGTAGTGAAGACATATCTAACATCCACGAATAGTGCTGGTTGGTTGTTATGTAATAGTATGTTTGAAGTATATAGAAAAAATGATTTTAAGATGCATTTGAAATCATTTTTCACGGGAAAAAAACCTAAAACTGAAGGTGGAATTTGTGTTCTTTTTGATAAGAAAGAAATAGAGAGAATATTAATAAAATATCATGTCGATTTTAAAAAAGATAAAGATGGTATCATAACCTTAGTAGAACGTTATTTTAAAAATTATAAAGGCAAAAAAGAAGAAGATAAAAAAGAAGTTTCGGTACCAAATATTAAAAAAGACGATGTAAAAGCAAGTGATAGATTAATGTCAGAAGAGGAATTTATGTCCTTTTTAACGTTTATTGAAGATAATTCTCTAGTGACAATTGATGGCAGTAAACCAGTAAGTTTAACAGGTAGAGGCTTCCTTAATACTCAACCAACTTATGAGATTGGAGAAGAGTTTTCAAATAAATTTCTTGAAGAAGGAAATAAACTATGTTCATTTAGCGGTAAAAGAGTAAAGTATGCAGACGTTGTAACTGGTATGAATTTTCCATTTATGACTGGTAAAAGTGGAGAATTGAACTTTGTTTCAAATTTAGAAGCCAAACCAATTATTTCAGATGAATACGCATTTATTGGTTTATTCTCATTTACACAACTACATTATCTAAGTCAAGATAAAACGAGTAACTACTTTATTCTTTATGATAATAATTTGAAAGAGTTGAGTAATTTCTACAATGTTATTCAGGTTGATTTATCTCAACTAAAAAATAATAATTATTGCAACTTCGCAATCTCTATGTATAATTTGGAACTGGAGTCTGAAACCCTCTTTAATTTTGCTGTTTCACTATATAATCAAGTAAAAGGTAAACTAGGAAAAGATAAGCGAAAAAAGAGCTATTCAAAAAGTGTATTCACATTTACCAATGATGGGAATATATTCAGAGATGTCAAAGAATATACTTCTTTAGATGCTTTATTTGATTTATTTGAGGCATTTGATGAAACAGAAGATGAAAAATTTAGCTTCGAGCATTTTTTAAATTTAGTAAGATTTTTTACAAAAAAAATGAAAACGAGTAAAGGCGATAAGTATGACACCACTTGGCGTAATCGCCTTTGCTCTGATTTATTAAACTTTAGAAGTATCTCTAAAACTATTGAATGGTATTTTGGAGAAGTTAGAATGAAAGAAGAGAATCCCCAAAGCATTTTTAAGTTAGATAAAATAATATCTACGTATAACAATAAAACTCAGTTTGATATGGACAAAGAAATGATTAAAAAGTGTAAATCTATTGGTACAACTATTGGTATCTATAGTCAAAAAGAAGAAGATAAGAGTGTATTATTTTCTTTAAGGAATACTAAAAACAGGATTGAGTTTTTGAAGGTATTAAGTTTTATTCAGTTTAGGGTTGCGAATAGTGATAAGATAGAAGATAAGTATAAATTGAGAATATATGACGATTTCTTTGAAGGATTGCCAGACACACCTCAATGGGAGGAGTATAAAGCCTTGGTTAGTATTTTTGCCATGAACAGCTTTTTATACAAACCTGAATCTAAATAAAATTAATTTCAACATTAAAATTTAAGTAAAATGTCAGAAGAGAAAGTTAATTGCCTAAATGTGGCATATATTTTTAAAACTTCTTTAGGAAGTATTAATGGAAGTTGGACAGAAGGTAACGTAAGTACAGTTAAGAAAATTACTTTACCTAATGGTAATCAACTGCCTTATGTATCCGGTCAGAGCTTGAAGTATCAAATTCGTAAAGCTTGGCTTGAAATGGGTTTAGCTAAAGAGTTATCAGAAATTCAACAGTCAGAAAAGACTTCTGGGGTTAATTTTACAGCAGGAAATCCAAGCCTTTATCTCGATGATGATTTGTTAGGCTACATGATAGCATCATCAGGTGAAAATCGCCGTAGAACAGCTCCTGTTAGAGGCTCTGCAGCTATTGGAATTTTTCCTTTTAGAAATGACCGAGATTTAGGCACGAAATCGAAAGAACAAACTGGCGGAGACTCAGGTGCAGGAGGAAATATTTTTGAAACTGAAATTTACTACAATTACTTTAAGGTCAATTTTTTAATTGAGTTAGACCGAATTGGAACTTTTCATGACTTTGAATTGCATAAAGATGCAAAGGGTAAAACAGCTCCATTAAGTATCGAAAAAAAGAGAGAACGGTTGTCTAACTTACTCAAAGCATTATCTCATATCTGGGGTGGCGGAAAACAATCAAGAATCTTGACAGATATGTCTCCTAAGTTTCTTGCAATTACTTTCCAACATGCTAAAGCTCCTATTTTCTTAGAAACATTAACAGTTAGTGAAAATGAAGAATTAAATACCAAGGCTATCAATGAAGTACTAACTGATAATCAAAAAAATATTAGTCATCAAATTTTAGGTGTACAATCAGGGGTTTTTAAAAATAATGTTTCTGCTGAAATCTCTTCTATTCAAAGTATTCAAAAAGCTTTTGAAAGTGCTTTAGAACATATTAAAACGCTCGAATTTTAGTTATGAAGTTTCTAAGAATAAAGTTAGTAGGTTGTCTGAATTCATTCAGACAACCTGATTTTCAGACCTATCATAAGACATTACCTCTTCCTCCTAAAACAACTGTTGGTGGAATGTTAGGTGCAGCCTTGGGAATATCTCCGAAAGAAGTGAATGATGAGTGGTTAGAAAAACAACGATTTCTCATGGGGATTGTTGGCAAAGCTAATGGGAAAGCTAATGATTTGTGGCAAATAAGAAAGTATGAAAGTAAACAACTTGCTTCGTATAAGAAGTTTAGAGATGATGTAGAAAAATGTACTTTAAAGCATGAATATGAAGCTATAACTCCCTACAAAACGGCTGTTATTGTGAGAGAATTATTATTTGCCAGTGAATATGTATTGTATCTTACATTCCAAGATGATAAAGATTTTCCCCTAATTAGAGAACATTTGGATAAACCTATTTGGGCTTTATCGCTTGGTCGTGAAGATGAATTAATCAGAATTGAAGAAATAAAACTCCTTGAAGTCGAGGAAAAAGAAGGTGTTTTTTTGCAAAATACAGTCTTTCCTGCAAATACGAATGATGAGAAATATACAATTGACTTATCACAACAAATCGGAATGAGTAATTTATTATCCGAGGCTCCAAAGAGTGTAAAACTTCCGATGAGTTTTATACATAAAAAGACTGGTGAGACAAGAGAGGCTAATACATTTCAAGATTTCATATTTGTTAGTCAGCTTCCAATAAAATTCAATTCAAGAAATGCATATTGGGATAATGAATTAAATATTGGTTTTCAAATTTTCTAAAATCATGCACTGGTCAACATACGATAAGATATTAGCAAAAAGTAAGCCTGAAAAAAGTTTAGAAGAACATACTAAAGACTGTTTTGATAAACTATTATTGGTTTTAGATTGGAAGAAAGAACTCATTACCAAAATTTGTCAAAAATATAATTTAGATGAAAACTTAATATTGAAAAGACTATTTCTAACTGTGGCTTTCCACGATATTGGTAAAGCAAATATTCGTTTTCAAGCAAAAGTTAGGGGGAAATCATTTGAAGGGTTAGAGTCTCACCCATTAGCTTCAGTGCCGTTTATTCATCATTACATCAAAGATGAGCCTATTCTTGAGTATGATGATAATATGTTCTATCCAGAAACTTTAGCCATTGTTAGCCACCATAATCGACTTTATAAAGAAGTTTATGGTGGTTATAAAACAATGAAAGTAGATTATGCGGAAGTGGATTATTTTGAAAATTTCATAGATTTTGTAAACCAACAAGCAAAACGTTTTAATCTGATACATTGGCAAGACTTATTTTTTGATTATTCGATATTAGAAGACGTTATTCCTTTTAATCTTTTTCATGATGATGTTTTTGACCAAGTTCCCAATTTTAAACAAACAGATAAAATTCGAGATATTTTTGTATTATTCAAATCTATTTTGCATTACTCAGATTGGTTAGCATCATCAGAATATCATAATTATCAATATGTTTCAGACGAAAGCATTGATTCCTTGACAAGTAAAATGAAAATCAAAGTGCCTCAGTTTAAAGACTGGCAAGGTTTTCAAAAAAAAGCAGCAAAAATTAATGGTAATATTTTTGTTCAAATACCAACAGGTCAAGGAAAAACAGAAGCATCTGTACTTTGGGCTATCAATCATAATAGTTCGCAAAAAATCATTTTTTTACTACCTACAATGGTTACAACAAATAAGATGTATGACCGTATGAAGCAGTTTTTTGAAAAAGATGAAATTGTTGGCCTATCACATGGTACTGCTCAGTATGTATTGAAAAATAATGGAGAAATTGAAACTGAAGAT
The DNA here is from genome assembly GCA_013298025.1 of Cytophagales bacterium. Lineage (GTDB taxonomy): Bacteria > Bacteroidota > Bacteroidia > Cytophagales > Spirosomataceae > Flectobacillus. The sequence goes on from JAAFJE010000043.1 coordinate 9,473, forward strand.
TTACGAAAACATTATCTCTACAATCGCTCCTTCTTCAAGCCTGTAACTATCGCTACAATAGACCAGTTGATTTACAGCTTTTTTAATTGGGGATATTGGGTTTTGACTGGTTCTGCAAGTTATAATGCAAAAATAATTATTGATGAAATTCATATCTATGATGCCTATACCTTTGGGCTTTTACTCAAGATAATTGAGTGCATTAAGCCTTACAATACGCAATTTGCGATTATGAGTGCATCGTTACCCAATATTTTAAAGGAAGAGATAGAGAAAATAATTCCAGAATATACCCTCATACAGGAGCAAAAGTTTAAAGAGAAGCAAAGACACTTATTGGAGACTTTTGAAAATAGTATTGAATTGAAAATCAATGAAATACTATTGGATTATAGATTTAAAAAAAAGATTTTGATTGTTTGTAATACAATCAAAAAAGCAAGAGAAATCTTTGATTTACTACAAGATGAAGTTAGCAAAGAACATAAAATGTTGTATCACTCTCAATTTATTCTCTTGGATAAAAAAGACAAGGAAAAGCAATTAGATAACATTAGAGATTTAAAACATGGTTTTATAGCAGTCTGTACACAAATAGTAGAAGTAAGTTTGGATATTGACTTTGATGTTCTTTTTACTGAAAATGCTCCAATAGATGCTATTATTCAACGCTTAGGACGTGTAAATAGAAAAGGGGAGATTAGTTTGAGGCGACATGACATGGAATTTGCGAAAGTGGTAATTTGTAAAGAAAATGAAGCAAGTAAGAAATATGTATATAAGGGTTTTGAAAAAATTTTAGAAGATAGCTTTACACAACTACAAAAATTTGAGAAAGAACTATTAGGTAATCTACAAGAACAACATTTCAAACAAATTGTAGATTTAGTATATACAAGGGATAATTTAGGTGCTTCTTTTTTTCAAGAGATTAATGAAGCTAGACAGCTAATTGAGAAGATTTGGAGAAAAATCACCAATAATATTTATACTTTACAGGCGGAACAGCGTCAACTTGAAGATATTAGTTCAAGAAAAATAGATTATATCACCTATGAGTGTGTTTTGTTAAAACATAATATAATCAAAGACTTTCCTAAGATGCTTGAAAACAAGCAATTTGATCAAATAAAAGAATATACATTAAAAATTCCACTCCACATAGCAAAAAAATATGGTGCAAGGAAAATAAGTGATAATGTTGAAATATTTATGATAGATTTAGAGTACGACGGAGTATATGGTGTCACATACAAAGAAGGAACGGATTTTAACATAATTTAATTCCTATGAAAACCATCAGCGCCACACTTATTAATATTTACCATTCCATATTATTGCTATAAATAGCTTTTGTATGATACGAACATTTTCTTCAAATTGTTATATTTACCATGAAAATTGAAAATATAATTTACAGATTTCATGGATATAACAAGAAATATAGAACCTTTATTAGCGGAGTATCTGACGATTTTTCCTGTGGTAGGGATTATTGGTCCTCGCCAAGTGGGAAAAACAACTTTGGCAAAGATGTTGGCAAAAAAACAGCCGATTCATTATCTTGACTTGGAGGCGGCGGCAGACCGTCAGAAATTGTCTGACCCTGTATTGTATCTACAAAATTATCAAGATAAACTTGTTATTTTAGATGAAATTCAGCAGATGCCTCAATTAATGGCAGAACTTCGGGGCATTATTGATGCTGATAGAAGAGTAGGGCGATTTATTATTTTAGGTTCGGCTTCGCCTACGTTAATTAAAAAAAGTGCGGATTCGTTGGCAGGTCGAATTGGATACATTGAGTTGTCATCTTTTTCGCTTAGTGAGGTGGAGAGCGAAAATGAAACGAAACTTTGGCATAGAGGTGGATTTCCTCTTTCTTTTTTAGCTAACACTGAAAGAGGAAGTATGATTTGGCGGAAAAATTTTATCAAAACCTATATTGAAAAAGACTTAGCCTTATTGGGTTTAACTGCTGAACCGCAAACAATTGAACGATTTTGGCGTATGTTGGCGAGTACTCATGGCAATTTGTGGAATGCTGAAAGTATAGGTCGTTCTATGGGCTTAACACACCCAACCATTAATCGGTACTTGGATTTAATGGAAGGAGCATTTTTGGTTCGTCGATTACAACCTTATTTTGTCAATATCTCGAAACGCTTAGTAAAATCGCCCAAAATATACTTGCGAGATAGTGGTATTTTGCATGCTTTCAAGGATATAGTTCAAGAAAGAGACCTTTTTGATGACCCTCAAGTGGGGGCATCGTGGGAAGGTTTTGTGATTGAACAGATTATAGAAGCCATGCAACATACATTAACAGACGGACAAGCCTATTTTTATAGAACTCAACAAGGAGCAGCGTGTGATTTATTAATTGAACATAATGGCAAAGTAAAAGTAGCCATCGAAATAAAAATGAGTTCGGCCCCACAAATTAGCAAAGGGTTTAGAATAACAATGGCTGATACTAAGGCTCAACAAGGTTTTGTCATTGCCAAAACTAACGAAACTTACACAATTGAGGAAAATATTACGATTACTTCATTAAATACATTTTTACATGACATTTTACCCCAACTTCTATGAATATCAACGCCACGCTTATCAATTACTATCATATTTGTTACCGCAAACTGTGGCTTCATGCCAACGGTATCACGATGGAACATACTTCCGATATTGTGTATGAAGGAAAGCTCATCGGAGAAGAAACCTATCCGCAACGTGCCGAGAAAAATCAGGAATTGGAAATTACGGCAGAACTGGAAAATGGCATAAAGGCTTCAGCCAAAATCGACTTTTTTGATGCTCGCACGGGCATTGTGCATGAAACGAAAAAGTCGGCAGCCAAGGAAAAAGCACACGTTGCTCAAGTGAAATTTTATTTGTATTTACTTCGCAAAAATGGTGTAAAGGCAACCTATGGCATGATTGATTACCCCAAAATTCGCCAAACGGAACGGGTAGAATTGTCGGAAGATGAAATGACAGAAGTAGAACAATGGATTGCAGCCGTTGCCAACATTATTCAGCTCGAAAGCTGCCCTCCTACCCTAGCCATTTCAAAGTGTAAATCATGTAGTTACTTTGATTTTTGTTGGATTGGCGAGGAGTAAATAACAGCACATTTTGCCCATTGGTTTTTAATACAATTTTCAAAAAACATACCATCTTCTCCATTTATTCAGATGAAAAAACCTTATTATTTATTCAATCCTGGGCGTTTGAGTCGAAAAGACAACACCCTTTGTTTTACGCCCGTAGATGAGCATGGCAACGAAGGACAAGCACGGCATATTCCGATTGAGTCGGTCGATAATTTGTATTGTTTTGGCAGTTTAGATGCCAACAGTGCCTTGTATAATTTTATGGGAAAAAATCATGTAGCAGTACATTTTTTTGATTTTTACGAACATTACACAGGCTCGTTTATGCCCAAAGATTATTTGTTGGCAGGCAAAATGCAAGTAGAGCAAACGAAATCTTATCTTTCCGACAAAAAGCGGTTGGTGATTGCTCAAACGCTCGTGAGTGGAGCAGCGTTTAATATGGGGCGTAACCTCAAATACTACCAAAGTAGAGGCAAAGACGTATCGGAAGCTTTGGCAAGAATAGAAGAATACACCCAACAAATAGTTTTATGTAAACGAGTAGATGAATTGATGGGCATCGAAGGGAACATTCGGCAAGCCTATTATAGTGCTTTTGGTACAATTATCAACGATTTTGAAATGGGCAATCGCAGCAAACAGCCCCCACAAAATGAAGTAAACGCCTTGATTTCGTTTGGCAATATGATGTGTTATACAGTTTGTCTTAGTCAAATTTATCATACACAACTCAATCCTACGATTAGTTTTTTGCATGAACCAGGCGTAAGACGCTATTCGTTGGCTTTAGATTTATCGGAAATATTCAAGCCCTTGTTGGTTGACAGAACCATTTTTAGTGTACTCAACAAAAAGCAAATTCAGGCAAATGATTTTCGGCAAGACACCAATCGTTGCGTATTGAAAGACACCGCCAAAAAGACCTTTGTACAGGCATTCGACGAACGCCTCAAGGAAACGTTTAAACATAGGAGTTTGGGGCGAAGCGTTAGTTACAAGCACTTGGTGAAGTTAGAATGCTATAAACTCAGCAAGCATATTTTAGGGATAGACACCTACAAACCCTTTAAGATGATGTGGTAATATCAATTAGAGCGTTGTGATGAGTGATTTTTGAATAAAGTTGATGAAATTAAAAACTTGAGGTATATGTACGTAATATTAGTATATGATATGGGCGAAAAGCGAGTAGGCAAGATGTTGAAGCATTGCCGAAAGTATTTGAATTGGATACAAAATTCGGTATTTGAAGGTGAAATTACAGAAGTAAAGTTAAAGGAATTAGTGTATGATGCCAAGAAAATAATGAATGAAAAAGAAGATAGTTTGATTATCTTTAAGAGCCGAAACGAGCGATGGCTCGACAAAGAAATTATTGGACAAGAACGCATGAGTACAGATAATTTCCTGTAAGACGCTAACGCATGAGAGTATAGGTAAGTCGTCGAAGGCATTCAACAGTTCATTGACATCTTGATTTAACGAGCCAAGTAAAGGCAAAAATTAGGGTAAACAACTGATAATCAATAGTCGTCGAAGGTACGGTAAAAACCTACCATTTACCTTCGACGATTTTTTTGTTGTATTTTCGGAAAAAAAAGTGCATTTTTGCGTCATACAAGCCGTTTTTGCAACGGCTTTTAATCGTACCACTATGGAATTGAAACTTGTTTTCTCGTAGTAAGGTGATGTTACTACATCTTCTTTTAATCGTACCACTATGGAATTGAAACGTCATAAATGCCACAATTGCGGGCAAAAACGTATTGGCTTTTAATCGTACCACTATGGAATTGAAACGCAAAACGCATGAAAACTGACCTCTTGAACTCTACGCCTTTTAATCGTACCACTATGGAATTGAAACATGAAAACTGAACCAGACCCGAACAATAACCTTACGCTTTTAATCGTACCACTATGGAATTGAAACTACACAAGAAACTTTTCTCCGTTGTTATCTGGTACTTTTAATCGTACCACTATGGAATTGAAACTTTTCAAAATACAACTGCTGGCATAACAAATACAGAACTTTTAATCGTACCACTATGGAATTGAAACTTTTCCTTTCCTGTATAATAGATATAATCCTGATTAACTTTTAATCGTACCACTATGGAATTGAAACTTCAGCACAAGCGATAAGTTCGCTGTAGCGGAGATGCTTTTAATCGTACCACTATGGAATTGAAACATTTTTCCTCAATTAAAGGAAAAACCGGATTTGTATAGCCTTTTAATCGTACCACTATGGAATTGAAACATACCAGAGGGGTCTAAGTATTACGAAGACGCAGCCGCCTTTTAATCGTACCACTATGGAATTGAAACAAAGCATTTTGATATTGCTCAAGTATCGTATTTCTACTTTTAATCGTACCACTATGGAATTGAAACGACAAAAATGCGAAAGATGACATTACGTCATTGCCTCTTTTAATCGTACCACTATGGAATTGAAACTCTTACCGCCGTTAATGAACCCCTCTTTTGTCTTTTCCCTTTTAATCGTACCACTATGGAATTGAAACGCAGAAACTAGGTGCTTGGGAAACAGGCGAATTTGTCTTTTAATCGTACCACTATGGAATTGAAACAATATTTCCATTTTAAAAGCCTTTTGGGAAAGTGGCGCTTTTAATCGTACCACTATGGAATTGAAACATTAATTGAATCAGGTGTGAAGCCAAAAGAACTTCATCTTTTAATCGTACCACTATGGAATTGAAACAAGCCAAAAAAACGCAAGTAAAATGGACTCTTTCGGCTTTTAATCGTACCACTATGGAATTGAAACAAAAAAATACACGCACATGAAAAACATTATTGTTCTCTTTTAATCGTACCACTATGGAATTGAAACAGACTCTTACAATACGTGAACTAGATAGCCGTGCTAGTCTTTTAATCGTACCACTATGGAATTGAAACATACAACCCCTATGCACTAATTTGGATATTCGGTTTTCTTTTAATCGTACCACTATGGAATTGAAACTGTGTATCATTTCAGCCTCCATTTTGCCAATCATTTCTTTTAATCGTACCACTATGGAATTGAAACGAGGACTTAAAAAAATACATTGCAGAAATAGACGCTCTTTTAATCGTACCACTATGGAATTGAAACGCGGTTTGAGTGTCAAGAAATGTACTCAAATCTACACTTTTAATCGTACCACTATGGAATTGAAACTCCATATTATTGTGAGTATAAAAAAAACCATTAAAACTTTTAATCGTACCACTATGGAATTGAAACAATCTTTTTTGTAAATCAGTTAACCACTTTTTTAGTCTTTTAATCGTACCACTATGGAATTGAAACAGCGATAGCTCTTTATCTTCTTTGCTTTCTTCATTCTTTTAATCGTACCACTATGGAATTGAAACCTTAGTGCCTTTTCGGCAACATTTAACTTCTTTTTTCTTTTAATCGTACCACTATGGAATTGAAACGCGACTTATTCGCAATTGCATTAACATCAACCCCACTTTTAATCGTACCACTATGGAATTGAAACGCCTTGTTTTTCTTAGCCGTAAGTTCAGCCGTTTGGACTTTTAATCGTACCACTATGGAATTGAAACATTTTTAGGCTGTTCACCGACCGCAAAAATCTTAGACTTTTAATCGTACCACTATGGAATTGAAACTAGAAAGAAAGCTAGAAACCTTCAACCGATGGCATCTTTTAATCGTACCACTATGGAATTGAAACAAAAAGGTTAGGGTAATTAAGCCGCTTTTTCTTCGACGCTTTTAATCGTACCACTATGGAATTGAAACTAAACTATTCTAATTGTAACATAAACTAAGTTTTACTTTTAATCGTACCACTATGGAATTGAAACGGGGGTGGACGGACGGACGTTTTGCATATATGCGACCTTTTAATCGTACCACTATGGAATTGAAACATAGCCAAATGCCAACGATTGCAACCAAGCCCCAAACACTTTTAATCGTACCACTATGGAATTGAAACGGTAAAAAATTGGCTTGGCTTTGTCTTTTTTCATGCCACTTTTAATCGTACCACTATGGAATTGAAACATCGCAAAAAGCTTTGGTATCGGTGGAAATAGCTTGAACTTTTAATCGTACCACTATGGAATTGAAACTACGTTGCATCTTCCCGATGCTGGTTAAATTTCTTGCCTTTTAATCGTACCACTATGGAATTGAAACAAAGTCCTACATTAATTGATATTGCACGTCCGTACTCCTTTTAATCGTACCACTATGGAATTGAAACGCTTCTGACCTGCCCCAATATTTTTGAAGCTTTGCACTTTTAATCGTACCACTATGGAATTGAAACTAGCTATTCACACCCCCTACTTCCTGTGGTACATTGTCTTTTAATCGTACCACTATGGAATTGAAACATCGCTAAATCAGACTGTCCAACTCCTACTTTCAATTTCTTTTAATCGTACCACTATGGAATTGAAACGCGTGTGCAGGCGACTAAGCCAACGCTTGAGGATAACTTTTAATCGTACCACTATGGAATTGAAACAGTACATATTTTTGCACGGAAGGCAATTATTATGCTTTTAATCGTACCACTATGGAATTGAAACGCCCAAACCATTTTGCCAGAGCTATTTGGCTGAGTTTCTTTTAATCGTACCACTATGGAATTGAAACTTGTTTTGTGCTGTACCAACTAGCCGATGCCTTGGACTTTTAATCGTACCACTATGGAATTGAAACTCCTTTGGCTCACGGGTTTCTAAGTACTCACCAGTGTCTTTTAATCGTACCACTATGGAATTGAAACAGTACCGAAGAACTGGCTACTACTTTCGGTAAGCTACTTTTAATCGTACCACTATGGAATTGAAACGGTAAGGAATAAAAATCTTTCAATTAATGCTCTTCACTTTTAATCGTACCACTATGGAATTGAAACGCCTGAAAAAACAAGGTCCTGGCGACTATGGTATAAACCTTTTAATCGTACCACTATGGAATTGAAACTACGTTGCATCTTCCCGATGCTGGTTAAATTTCTTGCGTCTTTTAATCGTACCACTATGGAATTGAAACACGCTATAAAATCAGGCATTTCAGTTTTTTGCTCCGCTTTTAATCGTACCACTATGGAATTGAAACTTCCCAGATTTTATTCGAGCGTTTTCAGCAAATGAACTTTTAATCGTACCACTATGGAATTGAAACTTTGTTTTTTCGCTCGGATTTTTGATAAAAGCTTTCACTTTTAATCGTACCACTATGGAATTGAAACATGAAAAAGGTAAAGAGTTTATCGTACCCAACTGGCCTTTTAATCGTACCACTATGGAATTGAAACAGGTTGTAGGTGTTCTTACCGACAACGTAGATAAACTCCTTTTAATCGTACCACTATGGAATTGAAACTTATATATCAGTTTGCTTGCCAAAGCTACTTTGGCTTCTTTTAATCGTACCACTATGGAATTGAAACACAATATTCTGATTTGTGAAATTAGCATCCACAAAATCTTTTAATCGTACCACTATGGAATTGAAACTAGTTTGGGCGTGGGTCGATGTTGAATCTTTGTGACTTTTAATCGTACCACTATGGAATTGAAACTTGGCAGAGCTTTAAATTTGTATTTTTTTAATTTTACTTTTAATCGTACCACTATGGAATTGAAACTTGATAAACTGCTTTATGTCATTCCATTCTACTTCCCTTTTAATCGTACCACTATGGAATTGAAACAAAAATAACCGATGAAGCCTTGGCCATCAGCTCAAACTTTTAATCGTACCACTATGGAATTGAAACATTTTTCACCAAATAGCTTGTAATATTCATAAAAAGCTTTTAATCGTACCACTATGGAATTGAAACTTGTATTGTTGCCAGAGGTAAACCCTCCTTGTTCACTTTTAATCGTACCACTATGGAATTGAAACTTGACACGAGCCAAAAACCCTGGGCCATTATCTTTGCTTTTAATCGTACCACTATGGAATTGAAACCCCGATAGCCAAAGGCAGCAGCGTTTAAGGCATCAGCTTTTAATCGTACCACTATGGAATTGAAACAATCGTCGGTATAACTTCCGACTATCAACCCTTTTCACTTTTAATCGTACCACTATGGAATTGAAACTAAGCATATCGGCCACTCTTATGCCTAAAAGATAGTACTTTTAATCGTACCACTATGGAATTGAAACGTAATAAAACAAAAATTGAATACAAGTATTTGTATTCTTTTAATCGTACCACTATGGAATTGAAACAAAAGTGCTACAAACGAGCCGTATAAAGCTACACGCTTTTAATCGTACCACTATGGAATTGAAACATTCTGTGTCGTTTAGCTCTATTCGAGGCATAAAAGACTTTTAATCGTACCACTATGGAATTGAAACAGTTTACGAGAATTTTAGTTTTGCTAGAACTAACAACTTTTAATCGTACCACTATGGAATTGAAACACGCCCAAAAAATTGCTTGCGGTTGAAAAAAAAATATCTTTTAATCGTACCACTATGGAATTGAAACAGCTTCATAACTGCCTTGTGTTCTTTGGGCATATTTCTTTTAATCGTACCACTATGGAATTGAAACATACCTTGAATTTCAGCTCCAACTACACCGTTAGAGCCTTTTAATCGTACCACTATGGAATTGAAACGCACGCTGGCGGACAATTTGGGGCTTATTCTCAGTTTCTTTTAATCGTACCACTATGGAATTGAAACATTCCGACAAAAAAACGTTCGGTGTTTTTACAGACAACTTTTAATCGTACCACTATGGAATTGAAACAAAATATACTATTTCCCTAAACGCGAAATACAAGCACTTTTAATCGTACCACTATGGAATTGAAACGAGTGAAATATAATTCCATTTTTGTCTAGGTAATTCCTTTTAATCGTACCACTATGGAATTGAAACAATCGTTATGTAAATGGTGCAGGTGGTGCAAGATGCTTTTAATCGTACCACTATGGAATTGAAACATATCTTCTGTTCTGTGTCCCCTAATTCCTTGCTTACCTTTTAATCGTACCACTATGGAATTGAAACGCCCCAATTATATTTCCAAGACTATTAAGATATATCACCTTTTAATCGTACCACTATGGAATTGAAACAGTAAGCTGTTATAGTCCATCCAAAAGGTTTGCAAAAGCTTTTAATCGTACCACTATGGAATTGAAACTCGTTATTTTAATGTATTGCGTAAGAATTATACTCATCTTTTAATCGTACCACTATGGAATTGAAACACAACAAGAACTTGAATTATTGAATCTATGAGCAACGACTTTTAATCGTACCACTATGGAATTGAAACAAAAACACGAACTACGCCATAGTGAAGGATTGCGACTTTTAATCGTACCACTATGGAATTGAAACGATTTGAAACTTGTTACGACTTGTCAAAAGGAGTAGGCTTTTAATCGTACCACTATGGAATTGAAACAGCACAAACATTAATGCCGGCTCTGGTCGTTCGTCTTTTAATCGTACCACTATGGAATTGAAACCAGGTTCGGGGCGTTCGTCATGCTGTTGAAATAATCTTTTAATCGTACCACTATGGAATTGAAACAACAATTAGAACAATGATTAACACAGAAGAAATAAACTTTTAATCGTACCACTATGGAATTGAAACAAAATCGAAGAAAAAGAGTTTATAGAAATATCTGGCGTCTTTTAATCGTACCACTATGGAATTGAAACGGCTCTTGCCGTTTCGCCGTTTCACTTGCGGCCCGTCTTTTAATCGTACCACTATGGAATTGAAACAAAAATAAATCGGATTAGAAGTAAAAAGTACCGTGCTTTTAATCGTACCACTATGGAATTGAAACGGTCGCAAATCCCGATATAACATTGAGTCTTGCAACTTTTAATCGTACCACTATGGAATTGAAACCTTTTAGACAGGTCTATAAGTAATAATAGTCCTGTCCTTTTAATCGTACCACTATGGAATTGAAACAACTCTACGTAGCTTTTGCTTCCTGTTAGATTGAACGCTTTTAATCGTACCACTATGGAATTGAAACCAAAGCCAACCTTACAGCTTGTCTTTGTAGTCTTACCTTTTAATCGTACCACTATGGAATTGAAACATCTTTTGCATAATGATTATTTTTTTATTAAAATTTCTTTTAATCGTACCACTATGGAATTGAAACAAGTGAAAACGAACATTTTTTTTAAGCTCCTTTGTACTTTTAATCGTACCACTATGGAATTGAAACTCCAAAATACCCCAAAAAGCAGCTAGACACTGTGCCACTTTTAATCGTACCACTATGGAATTGAAACGGTAACAGAACAACAAGCCAAAAAGACACTTAACAAACTTTTAATCGTACCACTATGGAATTGAAACAATTGTCCCTTATGAAATAAATGCTACTAAGATGAACTTTTAATCGTACCACTATGGAATTGAAACGCAAGAAACCAAAGGATATGGAAGTGATAGGAATTACTTTTAATCGTACCACTATGGAATTGAAACACGTCCGCCGAATTGTTGACTTTGTTCGTTGACTTATCTTTTAATCGTACCACTATGGAATTGAAACTTTTCCAAAAGAATTAGTAGAGATTCCGCCCGACGCTTTTAATCGTACCACTATGGAATTGAAACGTACTTTTGTTCGCTTAATTTGTTTCTCTTCTTGTTCCTTTTAATCGTACCACTATGGAATTGAAACTCCTTTGTAACACCTTATAAGCCATTGCGTCCATCCACTTTTAATCGTGTCCTTGCCTAAAATAGGTTGCCCTGATTTTTAAACAAGTTAAAGTAATCAAAATTGTAAAATAGTTTGATTTGGGTTGGTGTTTTTTGAATAATCACAAGTCCAAATCGGTAAATTAGGTTTGTTTTCATTGTTTAGTTCTTTGATGTACTGTTCAAACGCAAAAGGTGTTAGTCCTTTCAGGGCTGCGTGTGGTCTTTGATAGTT
>JAAFJE010000044.1 GCA_013298025.1 Cytophagales bacterium
GCTTTGTATGATGAAGTTCTTGGGTTTAGTTTTTTTATCCACAATCAAATAGATGTGAACGGATTGCTCCGATTCATTGCGTTCTATTCGACTAACTATAAAATGGGGGTCGATTGGTAATAACTCTGTTATTTGGTCTATAAAATCCATCGCTTTTTAGTACAAAGATAGTAAACCAAGTAATTTCATAAAGAACCAAGATTTTTAACAAGATTTTCGATAGCCACCAAAGTACTTTACAGACTAATACTTTAAACGTTAATACAATTATAGCTACAAAATATACGTTTGCAAAAAGGGAGAAATCTCTCAATGGTGAGAATAGGTAGATGATTAGTGCTAAGGGTATTAAAATAATGAAGAACCTGAACCTAATTCGGTTGCATGCCAGCCTCCTTCACTGTCGAAATAATCATATACCAGATAACTCAATTTAAAAAATGCCATAGCTACACAAAGATTAATTGTACCTCAAAACCTCAAAGGCATCACTAAAGCAATGCCTTTAAAGTTTTATATAGATTTCAAAATTGATAATAGGATTTTTTGTTGTGCCATACAGTCCTGTTGGTAGGCTATGTATCGCACAGATTATGGCTACACTATAACTAGTACGTTTCTTCATACTAATGCTCGAAAATACAGTTTTAAATATTTACAAAAAAGCCCTCCAAGAGGGGTGTTTTTTATAAAACTGTCTTAGTTTTTTACATTTTCTGAAAAATAAACTCTTGGAAATATGACAAAAATAATTTATTTAATATTTTTTATAATTTTTTTGTAATTTTTAATTTTCACTTATTCAGCTAGGTATAAAATATAGCTACGAACTTATGATAATTCCGACACAGCACTTTCTTCTTCTTCGCTAGTCAAAAGAATACCTTCTTGTACTTTTAGCCATCCAAACGGAATTAAAATAAAAGCAATAAATGTGATACCACTTTCTATATAATCTCCCGCAAATGGAATAATACCAAATATTCCTCCAATAATAACAATGACGGAAGCTACAATAAGGAATGTTATACCACTTTTGCCAGATGTGCCAATAATGCTTGACCCTCTCAATGAAATCAATCCTGCTAAGTGCAAAATAAAAGCGATAATGTTCAGTATGCTTGCGGGAATACCACCAATAAAAGGTATAAAATCTACTATATTGGCAAAAATACTGATGACAATACCCCACTTTAGCTTTGTTATACCGCTTCTTCCAGCAGCATCAATATTCTTTTTCAATTGGTTCAATCCCACCCAAAAAAATATCAATCCTAAAAATACTGTGAGAGAGGAAGTCCAGCCATCGCCAATGTTTCCATAAGGCATCAACATATCTCCAATGAGTATGTAGGTAACGGCAAGGATAGTTGTTCTGTTAATCGACTTCATATAATATAGCGTTTAGTTATAAATGCTGCCTTCATTGCAACAATCCCCCAAAATACAGCTTTCAAAACTTATGCGAAAGACCTCCAATAGGGTAACTTTTAACGGTATAAACACACAAAGTCCCCACAAAACTAGGTTCTGTGGGGACTTTGTTATCAACTAAAAAAATTAAAGCTTATTTTTTCTTCTCTAATTTCTTTTTCGCTTCTTCACGAGCAGCATCTTCCATCTGAGTTTTCAACGCTGAAAGAGCATCCAAATCACCTAATGTCGATTTCTCAACAGTACTAGCGATTTTTTCTACATCTTTAGCAGTTTTCTTTTTCTCTTCTTGAACAGCCTCTTCTTTCGCATCAGCATATACTTTTGTATGAGAAAGCGTGATTTTGCGGTCGTCTTTGTTGAACTCGATTACTTTGAAATCAAGTTGTTCGCCTACTTCAGCAACAGCACCATCTTCTTTGGACAATTGCTTCAATGGAGCAGAACCTTCGATACCGTAAGGCAATTCCAACGTAGCTCCTTTGTCGTTTTTCGCAACAAGCGTAGCTTTGTGGATAGAACCTACTGTGAAGATTGATTCAAATGTATCCCAAGGGTTTTCTTCCAATTGTTTGTGACCCAAAGCCAAACGACGGTTGTCTGCGTCAAGCTCTAATACCACAACTTCCAATTTCTCACCTACTTTGATGAACTCAGAAGGATGTTTGATTTTCTTCGTCCATGACAAGTCGGAAACGTGTACCAAACCATCGATACCTTCTTCCAACTCAAGGAACAAACCAAAGTTTGTCAAGTTACGAACAGTACCAGCGTGCTTAGTACCTACAGCGTATTTGCTCAACAAATCTTGTTTAGTCCAAGGGTCTTCTGTCAATTGTTTGATACCCAATGACATTTTACGCTCAGATCGGTCTAAAGTCAATACCACTGCTTCGATTTCGTCGCCTACTTTCAAGAAGTCTTGTGGATTACGCAAGTGCTGCGACCAAGACATTTCAGAAACGTGAATCAAGCCTTCAACACCTGGCAATACTTCTAAGAATGCACCGTAGTCAGCTACATTTACAACTTTACCTTTTACTTTAGAGCCGATTTCTACCGCAGCCGCTAGAGCATCCCAAGGATGTGCCTGCAATTGTTTCATACCCAAAGAGATACGTTTTTTGTTCTCGTCGAAGTCCAAAACAACCACTTGGATTTTCTGATCCAATTTAAGCAACTCTTGTGGGTGGTTGATACGTCCCCAAGAAATATCTGTGATGTGCAACAAACCGTCAACACCACCCAAGTCGATAAACACACCGAAGTTGGTCATGTTCTTGATAACACCTTCAAGCACTTGTCCTTTTTCAAGGTTGTTCAAGATTAATTGACGTTGCTCTTCAAGGTCTTTTTCGATAAGGACTTTGTGAGAAACAACAACGTTATCGTTAGCGTGGTTGATTTTCACCACCTTCACTTCCATTTTCTTACCAACGAAGATATCGAAGTCACGGATTGGCTTCACGTCGATTTGTGAACCTGGCAAGAATGCCTCTACTCCGAAGATATCAACGATAAGACCACCTTTAGTACGACGTTTTACAAAACCATCGATTACCACGTCATTTTCGAGTGCATCTTCGATGTTTTTCCAAGCAGTCATTACTTTAGCCAATTTACGAGAAAGAATCAATTGACCAGCTTTGTCTTCTTGATTTTCTACATAAACATCTACTACGTCGCCAACTTTCAATTCAGGCATATCTCTGAATTCTGAAGTTGGTACCATACCGTCTGATTTGAAACCAATGTTCAAAATCACTTCACGGTCTGTGATTCCTACTACTGTTCCTTTTACTACTTCTTTCTCAGTAACTTGGTTTAATGTACCTTCAATAAGAGCTTCTAATCTTGCTCTTTCTTCGGCAGAGTAACCACCACCGATACCTTTTGTGCCGACTAAGTCCCAGTCGAAATCTGCTAATTGATTAGCCATGTTTGAGTAAAAGCCCTGATACATCAATGTGACGGGCAAAACACATTGAAATTTAGTTGATTCGTTCCCAACTTATTGGGGGTGCAAAGGTATAAATTTTTTATAATATTCTGAAAATGAGTTGGAAATATTTTTTTATAAATCTGCTGTAAGCTTACAATTCATCGGGCATTTGTGGTCAACTAGCCCCCAATCTTTGCCGTTCCGCATAAATCGTTTTAGCGACAAACAAAACTTTATTACCTTTGTGCCGCAATCGCTAAGAAAAGATGAGTTTTATCGAAACCTGTTGCAGCAGAATTTGTTATACCATTATGAAACAATCTGAGCAGCGTTGTGCGTAATATCATCCTTACTGTGAGGTAGTTTCTTAGAAAAACTATGCTAAAAATTTATCATTGATGAGTGCAAAATACTTTCATTTGACCGTAAAAGAGGTGATTGACGAAACACCCGACACCAAAACTTTCACTTTTTGGCATCCTATCCACCAAGCAGTTAGCTATAAAGCAGGGCAATTCCTGACGCTCATTCCTGTGATTAATGGAAAAAAAGAACGTCGTAGCTACTCGATGTCTAGCTCACCCAACCGAGATGCGTCTATAGCCATTACTGTAAAGCGTGTTCCTAATGGACTGGTTTCTAATTTTCTTTGCGACAACCTCAAAGTAGGCGATGCCATTGAAGTAATGGAGCCCATGGGGCATTTTATCATCGAACCCAACCCTCGCCAAGCCCGAACTATCGTGCTGGTCGGCGGAGGGTCTGGCATAACGCCCTTGCTTTCTATCGCCAAATCGGTGCTGCCTGTCGAAACTCAAAGCAAGGTGTATCTGATTTACGGCTCAAGAAATGAAGAAAATATCATTTTCAAAAAACAACTCGAAGCCCTCGAAAGCGAATTTGCAGGTCGCTTCCGTGTATTGCACGTATTGAGCCAGCCTTCTTATACTTGGACAGGCTACAAAACGCGCATCAATCAAGCCTCGGTGGTTACGTTTTTGAAGCAAGATTTTGCCCTTGATATTGCCAAAGCCGAATACTACCTTTGCGGCCCTGCTGGCATGATGGAACAAGTAGAAGCGGCTATCAAGATTTTTGGCGTAACACCCGCACAAATTCACCAAGAACATTTCTTTGCTTCGCACGATGAAAAAGCAATGGAGGAAGAAGAAGAAACGAGCAGTTTAAAAGAACAAACCGTTACGATTCAGTACGAAGGTGAAGACTATCAGGTGCTTGTAAAACCCCACGAAACCATCCTCGAAGCCGCCCTTCGTGACGACATCGACTTGCCTTATTCTTGTCAGGCAGGTATGTGTACGGCTTGTTTGGGTAAATGCACTTCGGGCAAAGTACGCATGGATGAAGAAGATGGGCTAACAGACAACGAAATCAAACAAGGCTATATTCTTACTTGTGTAGCTCATCCGTTGAGCAGTGGCGTTGTGATTGAAATAGAGTAATCCACAAAAGTTATCCACATAAAAACAGCATTGTGGATAACTTTTCGCTTATTTGTTAACAAAAGTTATGTGAGTATAAACTACTAGCATAGTATTTTTGTTGTTGAAATACCTTATTACTTGTAACGTTTACCTGTGTGGGCATTTTGCCCCTTAAAAAGGATAAAAGGGCTATTGAATTTATCAATACAATGCTGGGATATAATATTATAAAGAATCTATTCTCTATATCTAATAATTAAAAATGCCTAGGTCACTCTTCTCAAAATAAGGAAAGAAAGTTCTTGGTAATGTCACAAAAAAGTGGCTAATTTTGTTCATCGAATATTAACCCATCATTAACCCTCTATTAATCCTGATTTTATTGCGAAAAATTAATAAGACCACTTAATTATTTTAAAATGGTTTAGGAGTGCTATTGGTATAAAGTACTCAACAAACGCAAAACTACTAACACAAAGTCATGTCTGACGCAATCAAACACGAGTGTGGCATAGCACTCATCCGTCTCCGCAAAGATTACCAGTACTATATCAATAAGTACGGTACGCCCTTGTATGGTATCAACAAGCTTTACCTAATGATGGAAAAGCAAGTAAACCGAGGACAAGATGGTGCTGGAGTAGCCAACATCAAAATTGATGTTTCGCCTGGGCACAGATATATCAGTCGCTATCGTTCGGTTGAACCTAATGCGGTAGCTGATATTTTCGGGAAAATTTACAAAAAGTTTAGAAAAGGACTCAAAGACCATAAAGATAAAGCCAGAGATGCCAAATGGATTCAAGAAAACGTTGCCTTTTCGGGCGAAGTGATGCTTGGGCACTTGCGTTATGGTACACATGGACAAAACGAAATTGAAAACTGCCACCCCATGTTGCGTCAAAACAACTGGCGTAGCCGCAACCTTGTGGTAGCAGGTAATTTTAATATGACCAATGTGGACGACCTTTTCAACAAACTTGTTTCGCTGGGACAACACCCCAAAGAAAAGGTTGATACCGTTACGGTAATGGAAAAAATTGGACATTTTCTCGACGAAGAAATTCAACGCCAATTCGATTTCCATAAGCATAGCTACGAAAACCCCGAACTCTCGGATGTAATTGAAGACAACATCGACTTACAACGTGTGTTGCAACGCTCTTGTCGAGATTTCGATGGAGGGTATGCCATGTGTGGTATCACAGGACACGGAGCGGCTTTTGTGGCAAGAGACCCCGCAGGTATTCGTCCGGCGTATTGGTATGCCGACGACGAGGTTGTGGTGGTTGCCTCCGAAAAGCAGGCTATCAAAACTTCTTTCAATTGTAATTACGAAGATATTCAAGAGGTACAACCGGGCCATGCCTTGATTATCAATAAAAAAGGAGAATATTCGGAGAAGAAATTTATCGAACCACTAGAGAAAAAATCTTGTAGCTTCGAGCGTATTTATTTCTCTCGTGCCTCAGACCCCGATATTTATGCCGAACGCAAGCAATTGGGTCGCTTGGTGATTCCGCAAGTATTAGAAGAAGTAAGCTACGACCTGAAAAATACCGTTTTCTCTTATATTCCTAATACTGCCGAAACGGCTTTCTTGGGTATGATAGAAGGCTTGGAAGATTATTTGGCAAAAGAACGTAAAAAAGCCATTTTGGAAGGCGGCTTTGCCGAACAAGATTTGGAAGATTTGCTTACGTTCCGTCCGAGGGTAGAAAAATTGATTTCTAAAGACGTAAAACTTCGTACCTTTATCACCAACGATGCCGACCGCAACGACATGGTTTCGCACGTGTACGATACAACGTATGAAGTAATCAAAAAAGGTATAGATAACGTAGTATTGATAGATGACTCGATTGTAAGAGGAACAACGCTAGAACGTTCTATTCTAAAATTATTAGACAAACTAGGGCCTAAAAAAATTGTCATTGTGTCGTCGGCACCACAAATTCGTTACCCCGATTGTTATGGTATTGATATGTCACGAATGAAAGATTTTGTGGCATTCAGAGCGGCTTACGAATTACTTCGTGAACGTGGCATGGACGACGTGCTAGAGGATACATTAGGGCGTTGTGTAGCAGCAGTAGAACTTAATACCGCCAGCGAACAAAACTTTGTCAAAGCAATTTATGAGCCATTTACACCACATGAAATTGCTGATAAAATTGCCGATATTGTGAAACCCAAAGATTTAAAAGCTGATTTAGCTATTGTTTATCAAACGGTAGAAAGCCTCAATAAGGCTTGTCCGTATAACCTTGGCGACTGGTATTTTACAGGAAATTATCCAACGCCAGGTGGCAACAAGGTAGTAAACAAAGCTTTTATCAACTTTATGAAAGGCGTTGAAGTAAGAGCTTACTAGACAAATTTGGTTATTTAGTACAAATGAAAACCTTATTTTCATTTGTACTAAATAATATCTATTGAGCCAGTTAATGCTCTATCACAAGACACATGATTTAGATATAAAATTTGATTAACTTATCTATTTTGAAAATCAGCTTCTGACACTACGGCCTTTCTTATATTATTGAAAAACGGTGTAGTATTTCCTATTTCATCTAAAGATTCATCCCAATATCCTTTGTGTTTTAAATAACAGCCGGTTCTTTGAATTCGAACTAAAAAAGAGTTTATTTCTATCTCTTTTATACTCAAACTTGTAATGACTTCTTTTTTAAAATTTTCCCAATAATGATTTGTCAATTGACATTCATTAAATTGTGTTGTGAGATGAATATTTTCTTGCTCATATCTATGCTTAATTTCTAGAATTGCAAACTCCCTATCAGTCAAATCATTAAATACAGCTATATAATCTTCGAACTCTGCTATTGATAAGTTTTTAGCATAAACTTTCTTTAAAATGTTAGCAAATCTTCTTAGCTTTTCGTCTGATTTTGTTCTCAATACATATGATACGGTTTCAAAGTAAGCATTCATAAAATCATTAGACTTTATCTCTTCCTCAGTTAAAATCACGTCCCCTTTATTTAATTCATCAAAAAAAGTCTTCAACTTTTTAGCCTTTAAATCGGTAACATATGCCCCTATTAAAGACATGGGAATGGAGAATATTGGCAGGGGAAAACCAACCTCAAGCACTTGAATTAAAGCTTTTATAACTGGGTCTTTTTCGTATTCTTCATAAGCATTTACTAGCCAAGATTTTTGTATTTCATTCATGTGTAAACCTTTTAATATTTTGACAAAATGATTTTCCCATAAAACAGCCAATAAAAAATATTTTAGTGTCAAAGCTCCTCCACGGTCGTCCCAATGCCCAATTCACTGAGAAGCGTTTGCCAATAAGTAGAAACGGCTGGGTTATTCACTTTGGTTGAGGCTGTTGGTTCAAAAGGCTTGGCGATGCTTATTTGTACATTGCCCAAATGCGTCAGTTGAGTTTTCAAGATACTGGCATCTTCTCTGGCCCATCCCATAGCCGCAGCGTCGTCGGCTGGTGGGTTGTTATGAAAATCTCTTCGATGCTCGCCCTTCATACTTTCTACCATATCTGAAAGAAAATACGCTTTTACTTCTAGTCCTTTTGCCGCAGCGTTGTCAATCAACGGTAAAGCCGCTTGGATGTCGGTGCTATTTTTGCTCGAAGCGGCGTTTTGTGCTACCAATTGTTTCAAGACGTACTGCTTAAAAACGGCACGTTCTTTTTGCAAATCCATCGAAAAAGCATTTTTCAAGGCTTCCAAATCATTGGCATTTGCCCCATCGCTGGTTTCCATCTCGGAGCGAGCAACCAAGGCCAAGACCTTTCCTTTGGCTGTATTTTCATGGATAAAATATACCTCTAGGCGGTCGCCTTTCCAATTGATGTTTTTATCTATGATTTCGTTGATAAGTTGAGTGTATTTTTTACGGGCAAAGCCTTGGTCTAAATGCACACTCACCGATTTATCCATAAAAATCATCGTGCAGGTATTGGTGGCAGGTGGTTGTTCGGTCGATTGCTGCTGGCTGCTGTCGGAACACGACCAAACAAGCAAACACACAAACCCCAACAAAGCCACAGAGAAGCGGTATGGTATGGTACAAAATTGTTGCAATGTCATGGTTTAATATGGATGATAAAGGTTTGAATCCTTAAAATTAAAAAATCCTCTGCAATTGCCTATTTTTTCTTGATAATCCTACCAACAAAAAACATAAACGGTTGATTTTTACGGTTGAATGTGTCGTTGAAATCAAAATACCAATGGTTTTACGTAAAAATAGGGCGATTGGCTGGCAGGACATTTACGCCAACTACTCACGGAAAAACCACACTTCAAATAAACTTAATATTTCACTGAAAGTATTACATTTGTGAATAATGTAAACATACAAAACAAATCCTTTTACCTCATGCAAAAAGTTGTTCACCTGATAGCTTCGGTAGCCTTGAGTTTATCGTTAAGCTTTGTAGGACTTGCACAAACCGACTGGAATAAGCCTCTTCCGATGGACCCAAGCGTAAAAATGGGCGTTTTACCCAATGGTTTGAAATACTACATCCAAAAAAATGCCGTACCCAAAAACCGAGCACAATTACGCTTGGCTGTAAAGGCTGGTTCTGTACTCGAAACCGACGACCAACAAGGCTTGGCTCACTTCATGGAACACATGAATTTTAACGGTACAACCCATTTCCCCAAAAATGAATTGGTCAATTTTTTACAAAAATCAGGGGTACGTTTCGGAGCAGATTTGAACGCCTACACTTCGTTTGACGAAACCGTCTATATGCTTCCTGTACCAACCGATTCGATAGAGGTGTTTAAAAAAGGAATGCAAATCCTAGAAGATTGGGCACACAATGCCACCTTAGACCCTACCGAAATCGACAAAGAAAGAGGTGTAGTATTGGAAGAATCTCGCTTAGGCAAAGGTGCACAAGCCAGAATGAGAGATAGGTATTTTCCTTTGATTCTCAACAATTCTCAATACGCTAAACGCCTGCCTATTGGAAAAGATGATATTTTGAAAAACTTCAAATACGACGTACTCAAGCAATTTTACCAAGACTGGTATCGTCCCGATTTAGAAGCAGTAGTGGTGGTAGGTGACGTAGATGTGGTAATGGTTGAAAAAATGATTCAGGAAAAATTTGGCAGCATTCCGATGCTCGCCAATGCCAAGCCTCGTACCAAATACAGCATTCCACTCACAGGAGGCGTTGATGTTGCCATCGTTACAGACCCCGAGCAACCCAATACGATTATTCAGATTTTAGACAAACAGCCCAAACGTGCCGATTTGACCTACAAAGACCGCCGTGATGGACTTATGCGTAGCTTGTACAACGATATGCTTTCTTCTCGCATCGAAGAACTTACCCAAAAAGCCGACCCTCCGTTTTTGTATGGCTATGCTGGCTACAGCAGTTTTTTGAGCAACCTCGATGCCTTTATGTCGGTGGTCGTAATCAAGGGCAATGCCATCGAAAAAGGACTCAAAGCGGTAGTTGACGAACTAACCCGTGCCAAGAAATTTGGCTTTACGGCACCTGAATTTGAAAGAGCCAAGAAAAACTATTTGGTTGCCCAAGAAAATGCTTACAAAGAAAAAGACAAAACCGACTCCGAAGCCTTGGTAGATGGATTGGTCAGTGCTTTTTTGGTAGATGAACCGCTCACTTCTATCGAATTTGGCTATGAGTTTACGAAACAAAACCTCGAAGGAATCAAACTAGAGGAAGTAAACGCCTTGGGTAATGTGCTACTGACCGACAGTAATCGGGCGGTTGTACTGATGGCTCCAGAAAAAGAAAAAGCACAATTGCCTACAGCCGAGCAAATTAAAACTTGGCTCAATTCTAGCGAAGGCGTAAAAGCATACGTAGATGAGGCTGTTAATAAGCCGCTTATTGCCCAATTACCGAAAGGCTCGAAAGTGATTGCTACCAAACAATTTTCCGACATTGGCGTAACCGAATGGACTTTTGCCAATGGCGTAAAAGCAGTCTTGAAATCAACAGACTTCAAAAACGACGAAATCGTTATTAATGCGTATAGTTTTGGAGGCACAAACTTATACAGCGATGCCGATGCCGACAATGCTCGTTTGGCTTCGGCACTGACGAGTATCAGTGGCTTGGGCGAGTTTAATGCCACCAACCTCCGCAAATTGCTCACGGGTAAAAGCGTGCGGCTATCGCCTTTTGTGTCGGCTACCAGCGAAGGCTTTAGTGGTATGAGTACGCCTCAAGATTTTGAAACTGCCTTACAGTTGATTTACAGCTATTTTACACAGCCTCGTCTGGATAACGACATCGTTACGGGTTTTTTAACTAACCAAAAAGAAGCCTTGCTCAACCAGCAAAAAACCCTTACGCCAGAAAAAGTATATAGCGATTCGCTTACTGCCGTTTTGGTCAATTACCGCAAAAGAAATATGCCCATGACAGCCGAGCGTTTGGCTAAAGTTGACCCTAGTAAAGCATTTGCTATTTACAAAGAACGCTTTGCCGATGCCTCAGACTTTACTTTCTTTTTTGTTGGAAACATCGACCTAAAAACAGCACAACCGCTGTTAGAGCAGTATTTGGGGGCATTGCCAAGTACCAAACGCAAGGAAACCTACAAAGATTTGGGCATTTATCCACCTAAAGGAAAAGTAGAAAAAGTAGTCTATAAAGGCACAGAACCCAAAGCCAAAGTAACCCTTGTGTGGACAGGCAGTTTGGCTTATAATGCTCAAACAGACAAGCAAATAGAAGCCCTATCGGAAGTATTAGAAATCAAATTGATTGAAAAACTGAGAGAGGAAGAAGCAGGAGTATATGGCGTACAAGTAGGTGCTTCGGCTACAAAAATCCCAGCAGGACGCTATTCTTTCAGAATCGCCTTTGCTTGTGCTCCTGAAAATGTGGATAAATTGATTAACCGTACTTTAGCCGAAATCAATCAGGTAAAAGCACAAGGAGCAACCCAAGTGGATATTGATAAATACAAAGCCGAATCGAAACGACAATTAGAAGTACAGTTGCGAGAAAACAGCTTTTGGGCAAGTTATCTGCAAGGACAATACCAAGTACAAGGAAAGGTCAATGAAATTTTACAAGAAGATGCCTTGATGAAACAAGTAAGCATTGGTAGCACCAAACAAGCCGCCAATACCTATTTTGGCAACGACTTTATCAAAGTAGTTTTGTTACCTGAGAAAAAATAACACAAAGCATTCAAAAGAAAACGAGTTATTGTATGATGCAATAGCTCGTTTTCTTTTTAAGCTAAATGCTCATCGTCTTGAACGGCATTGGCAGCTTGACGCTTGTTGGCATACAAAATTTCTTGATAAGAAAGCGTGCGAAGCATTCCTATTTTGATTTTTTTACGAACAGCCTGCGTCTGCGACTTATAGGTATTTTGCCCTTTCAATAATTCTTCGGCAATATTAGCGACTAATAACTCTACTGATTCAGGAGTTAACATTACTGGCGTGCTTTTCATGTTTCAATCACAACAATAAGGGTGAAAGCCTAAACAATTAGCTGATTTTAAGCGATTTATTCTTCTCCAAACCAGTCTTTCTCTATAACTACAAATTTAAAACTTTCGTTTAATAAAAAAAGAAATTTTTGACTATTTTTTTTATTTTACAACAAAAAACAAGTTCATTCTATTGCTACACTTTGATTTTTTGCTTAAAAAACAAGTTTTTTACTGCTATTCATAGATATTTTTCATTTTTCTCTCATGATCTATACGACTCTCAACAAGCCCGATAGCCGTCTGTCCATTATTCTTCTTTCTTGTGACATAAAATGGCTAATTTTGAGTAATTTTCGGTATAATACAACAAGCTCATCAAACAAACACATCATGCTTTACAAGTCTATGCAGCTTTATAAAAATGCCTTTGGCGGCTTGCCCACGCCTGTTTGGTGGCTTGCGTTGGTGATGTTTGTCAACCGAAGTGGCACAATGGTCTTGCCCTTTCTGACCTTATACCTTACCCAACAATTGCACTATTCCATTGCCGAAGCGGGGATTGTGATGGCATTTTATGGCTCAGGAGCTTTGTTAGGCACATTTTTAGGAGGTAAATTGGCCGATAAAATTGGCTTTTATCACGTACAATTATACAGCTTGTTGGGGTCTGGACTTGTATTATTGGTCTTGATGTCGCTCAGTTCTTTTTATGCCATTTGTACGGGTGTTTTTATTTTTACAACCCTCGGCGATACTTTTCGTCCAGCCAATGGCGTTGCTATTGCGTATTATACCGATGCCCAAAACCGCACCCGTTCTTACTCTTTGAATCGACTTGCCATCAATTTAGGATGGTCGATTGGGGGAGGTTTAGGTGGAATTTTGGCAGAAATAGATTATCATTGGTTGTTTTGGGGCGACGGCATTACTTGCATTGTGGCAGCTATTTTATTGCGTATATTTGTACAACCACCCAAGCATAACACAAGTACCCACCTTGCCAGCAGCACCCAGCAGCCCAAAGCTAGTCAATCGGCTTTTCGGGATAGGCTGTTTTTGTTTTTTATGGGCTTGGTTGTTTTATATGCCATTCCGTTTTTTCAGTTGTTTACCCTCGAACCCTTGTATTTCCGTAGTATATTGCATTTGTCGGAATCGAGCATTGGAGTGTTGATGGTTTTTAATGGCTTGCTTATCGTATTTACCGAAATGTTGTTTGTGCATCAGGCGGATGGCTATATGTCGAAATATTTGGTTATGGCAGGTGGCTTATTCCTAACGGCAGGGTCGTTTATTGTGTTAAACCTCGGCACAGCCATGCCACTGGTTTGGCTTTCTATTGCCCTCCATACCGTCGGCGAAATTGGAGCAATGCCATTTATGCAAACTTTCGTGGTGAGCCGTTCGAGCGAAGCCAATCGTGGCGAATATTTGGCTCTGTACTCGATGTGCTATTCCATTGCCCAAATCACCGCCCCAAGCATTGGAGCAATAATAGTGCAAGCAGCAAGTTTTCAAGCTTTGTGGTATTTCATGACAAGCCTTTGCCTGATTTCTATGCTTGGTTTTTTATATTTATACAAAAAATACGCATAAAATAAGTAAAACTGTGGCATTGGGATAGCATGGCTTTTTCCAACTAAAGTTTTAACAATAAATTATTGAGTGAATGGTGCGTTAGTGATTGAGTAATTTATAAATTAATTATCTAACTGTCAGTTATTTACTTGGCTGTAACACTAATTTACAATTGATAATTTACCATTTCCTTTGTTACACTAGAAATATTTACCCAACAATAAATCCTCTTATCAATGCCTCTCAAACACGCCAAAATATTAGCAATCGACGACGATACCGATGTATTGTTGGCGGTAAAAATGTTGCTGCGACCTGTAGTAAAAGAAATTATTACCGAAAAAAATCCAGAGCGTTTGCCTGCTTTGCTGGCACAGCAAAATTTTGACATTATTTTGTTAGACATGAACTACAAAAGTTCGTTGAATACAGGCAATGAAGGGATTTTTTGGCTAAGAAAAATTCGAGAAATCAACAAAAACGTAGCCGTTATTATGATTACGGCTTACGGCGACATAGATTTGGCTGTACGCTCGGTCAAGGAAGGAGCAACCGACTTTGTGTTGAAGCCTTGGCGTAACGAAAAGCTGCTTTGGACTTTGGAAGAAGCCTTAGAAAAAACAACGGCACTTTCCAAACAATCGGATAAAACCAAAAAGAAAAATACCCCTGCTACTTTTGTCGAGCTTATTGGCGAAAGTGAAGTAATGCAGGATATTTTGTATAAAATCGACAAAATAGCCCCTACCGATGCCAATATTTTGATTTTGGGCGAAAATGGCACGGGAAAAGGCGATATTGCCAAGCTTATCCACCAAAAATCTATGCGTGCCGACAAGCCTTTTGTCCATGCCGATTTGGGAGCATTAACCGAAAGTTTATTTGAATCAGAGTTGTTTGGGCATAAAAAAGGGGCTTTTACCGATGCCCGAGAAGACCGTGCAGGGCGTTTTGAAACAGCCAACGGCGGTACCTTATTTTTAGATGAAATTGGCAATATCAGCTTGCCACAACAAGCCAAACTATTGACCGTCTTACAAAACAGGGAAGTCACTCGTTTGGGAACAAACACGCCCATTCCACTTGACATTCGGTTGATTTCGGCAACCAACGCCCCCATCAAAGAACTAGCGAATCAAAATGCTTATCGCAAAGATTTGATTTATCGTTTAAATACCATCGAAATTACCCTGCCTCCGCTGCGTCAAAGAGGCGATGATGTAATTTTATTGGCTCAACATTTTATCGAAATTTATCGCAACAAATACCATAAAAATACGGAGGGTTTAGAAGAAAAAGCCAAAGATAAGCTACGCAAATATGCTTTTCCGGGCAATATAAGGGAGCTACAGCACGCTATTGAAAGAGCCATTATTATGTGCGACAGCGACACCCTTCATGCCAGAGACATTGATTTACAGTCGTCTATCGAAACACCCATCGTTGTTGCCGAAAGCCCCTCTACCCTACGGATTGATGAATTAGAAAAAAGTACTATTTTGAAAGCCATCGAAAAACACGAAGGAAATATTACCAAAGCCGCCAAAGAATTGGGTTTAACACGCACAGCTTTATACAGAAGACTCGGAAAATATGATATTTAATCGCTACGAAATTAGCCTTACCTTACGGGTGGTTTTGCTATTTGCCAGCCTCAGCGTGGCGGCGTATTGCTTGGTAGCCCAACAGGGCGTATGGTTGTTTTTTATGGCATGGGTGCTGTTTGGACAAGTACTGAACTTTATCCAGTTTATCAATAAAACCAATACCGAACTCGCCCAGTTTATAGAAGCGGTGCATTACCGAGATTTTTCCTTACAATTTTCGGAGAAAAATGCCCCTGTTTCGGTGCGACAACTGCGTAAGGCTTTCAACCAAATCAATAGTACTTTCAAGCAACTTTCTTCCGAAAAAGAAGAGCAATACCAATACCTGCAAAGCATCCTTGAATTGGTCGATACGGGCATTCTTTCCTACAACCAAGCAGGCGAAGTAGGTTGGATGAACGAGTCGTTCAAGCGTATGTTACAAGTGCCGTACATGAAAACGATTGGAGGCTTAGAAAAGAGAGATGCCCAAGTGTTTGAGGTGATTCAAACCCTGCAAAGTGGCGAACATCGCTTGGTGAAGATTCAAGATAAACAAGTATTATTGGCCAAAACAACTTTTCAGAACCAAGCCCAAACTACACATTTAATTGCTTTTCAAAATGTACACGCCGCCATAGAAGACACCGAATCGCAGGCATACCAAAAGCTTTTGCGTGTGATGACACACGAAATTATGAATTCGGTAGCCCCTATTGCATCGTTAGCCGAAACCCTGCAAATACGTATGGAAACGTGTTTTGCCCAATTGCCCCCTAACGACACCGCCCTCAAACAAACCGCCGAAGACGTACTAGAAGGCATGAGTGTTGTGAAAAAAAGAAGTGAAAACTTACTCAAATTTGCCGATACCTACCGACAACTCGCCAAGGTGTCGATGACCAACTTTCAAACCTTTTTGGTATGTGATTTATTTGAAACGGTAGAAATTTTATTGGAACAAAAGTTTGAGCAACAAGGCATAGAGCTAGAAGTTGTACTAAAAGATTGGCAATTGAGCTTGTCGGGCGACCTCGCCTTGATAGAGCAAGTATTGATTAACCTGCTCCTCAACGCCATAGATGCGGTACAACATACCGCACAGCCCCAAATCAAGCTTGTGTCCTATCAAAACGCCGAAAAAGCTACTATAATAGAAGTAACAGACAACGGCATGGGTATGTCGGAAGCCCTAATGGACAAAATATTTGTACCATTTTTTACCTCCAAACCCCACGGTTCGGGCATTGGACTGAGCTTGTCTAAGCAAATTATGGCTTTGCACAAAGGCAATATTACGGTTCATTCGGTAGAAGGACAAGGAACTTTGTTTCGGTTAATTTTTTAGCTTATATCACTCTTCTCAATTTTAGGGTCGTAACAATCAGTTGTCCGTTTCTGCTCACGACAAAATTGATTGATTTACCTTCTCCTTTTTGCAACATTTTGTAAATATCTGTTATCGAAATATCTTTGGAAGCCGTATTGTTGATGAACAAAACCTTATCGCCTTCTTGCAAGCCTGCATCTTGGGCTGGCGAATTATCTTCAATTCTATCAATCCGATAATCCCGAAAATCATTGCCTTTTGCCATGAGTTCGAGTCCTGCCATGTTGTGTTCAAAGGGTTCTTTCAGGCGTTTACGAGAGGTTTTCAACACAATATAACTTTCTCGGTAATTGAACGTTATTTTGAATCTTCGTAAAAATTCACACCCAATATTACCATGTCTGTTGAATGCCTTAACATACCCTGCACTTTTGTAAGAATTACTATCAGGAAACGAAGCCACCAAGTTTTCGAGGGTATATTTGCCTATACGCAACTGCTTGACCCTGCCTATTTTGCCATTGATAATACCGCTCAATCCTCTGCCAAGCTGGGCATTAATCATTTTTGAAGGCAACTGAATACGCCCTTTGTCATTGTTTTCGAGCGATAAAGCATGACCTGCCCCTGTATCTAAAATTACCTTAATTGGCTCTGCTTTATCGCCATCTACCACTTCTAAAGCACTCAAATAAGGCTTGCCGTCTTCTATCGTGATAGGGAAACGCTCGCCCTTGCTTTTTTTATAACGGTAGTATTCAGGACTATACAAAATGATTTCTCTTGTAGCAAAATCAATAGTAACGACAAACCTGCTAAAAATATCTTGTCCAATAATCCCATGAATGGGCGAACCTACAAATTCGCTCAAATGGATTTTATCTTCACTCAATACTACTAGGTTTTGTCGATAGCCTTCCATATTTCCCAGCCGAATAGTATTATTGAGTACAATACTGGCTTCTATGTCGTTACCTTCGCCAGTACCTGCAATTTTGACTTTTCTCACAGGTTTCAATTGTTGATTTTTTAGACAGTTGGGGTCGGTGACAATCAACGAACTTACACCTGTGTCAAGGATAAAATTGAGTGTATCCGAATTGTTTATTTTCAACCGAATCACAATCAGGTTGGCTTGAAGTTGAAAAGGAAGGCTTATCCATTTTCTTTTTCCAAGCAACTGATAACCAAAGTTTTCTTCTTGAGCAAGTGCCTTCTCTTTGGTAGGTTTATGCTCTTGAAGTTTGGGTAAAAAAAGGGGTTTGCTGGCATGAAAAGCCGATTTGTCATGTGCATAAGCATGGCAAGTAGCCATCCACGAAACAAGCAACCCCACCAACATCATGGCGTGTGCTGTTTTCATTGTACTTAGCTGGTTTTGTAAGTGAAAAAATCCTGTTTGTTTACAATAGATAGGCCGAACGCCTCTATCATAGTCTTGTTTGTCAGTTTATCAAAAATAGCATTCTACGCTTGTACTTATGTCTCTAATTTATAGCTTTTTATCTACAAAAACAAATTTTTCATAGCTGAATATTTACAGAAAATATACAGATATTTATATTTAGCCTAAACCTATCTTTTTTCCTAGATAAATAATTGCGCTTTTTTCGGAGGGATGTTTCAAGAAGCAGATTTAGTCCATAAATTTGTACTGCAAATAAATTTTAACCCAAAAAACTATCGTTGGTGATACGCAAAACAACCGACGAGTGATAGAATCCAATGAGAAAGAAAATCGTTGCTGGTAACTGGAAAATGAACAAAACCCAAGAAGAGGCTTTAATTTTGGCTTCGGAGGTGGTAAACATGGTGAAAGACGAAGTATCTACAGATGTTACTGTAGTGATTGGCTCGCCTTATTTGTATTTGAGTACTTTGCAAAAACACGTTGAACCTGTATCAAATATGGGTGTTGCGGCTCAAAACTGCCATCAAAAAGCTTCTGGTGCTTATACAGGTGAAATCTCTGCTCCGATGTTGAAGTCGATTGGCATTGGTTATGTTATTTTAGGGCACAGCGAACGTCGTCAATATTTCGGCGAAACCAACGAGCAATTAGCCGAAAAAGTAAACATTGCTTTAGAAAATGGACTTACGCCTATTTTCTGTTGTGGCGAGTCGTTGGACCAACGCAATGCAGCAGGATATTTGGAATTGGTTGCTTCTCAACTTACTGAAAGCCTTTTCCATTTATCGGCAGAAGAATTTGGCAAAGTTGTTATTGCTTACGAACCAATCTGGGCTATTGGCACAGGCGTTACGGCAAGTTCGGCTCAGGCACAAGAAATGCACGCTTTCTTGCGTCAGCACATTGCTGCCAAATATGGCGAAACCGTAGCCGACGATACTTCTATTTTGTACGGCGGTAGCTGCAACGAAAAGAATGCTCCTGAATTATTTGCTTGTGCTGATATTGATGGTGGACTTATCGGCGGTGCTTCGTTAAAATCACGTGAGTTTGTCAATATTGCTAAATCGTTTTAATGAAACGAGCAGCAGGGTTGGGTCTAAAGTTTGGGGTATTATACCAAATTTTAGACCCTTTTTTATTTCAGATAGTTAAGTAATCGTACAATTATTTTTGATAAAAAAATTATAAATTACTAAAAATCAAAACCATAACTCACAATTAACTAATTCACAATTCTGCATTGTTACTTAGATAATACCTTTCAATTCTCTGAGGTGGCTAATCTCAAACGTAGGGCGTTCGATATGCCGTTGGTCGTTTGGATTAAAAAAAACGGCATCCATTCCCGAACGCATCGCACCAAGTACATCAGTATAAAAAGTATCGCCAATCATCAAGCATTCCTTGGGTTTGGCTTGTACCAAATCGAGGGCATATTCAAACATTTGGGTATCAGGTTTTTTATAGCCTGAGTCTTGCGACGTAACCACGTGATGAAAAAGCGGACGCAAGCCACTGCATTCCATTTTAATGCTTTGTACATCGTTGAAACCATTGGTAATGATGTGCAAAGGGTATTTGGGTTGTAGGTAGCGTAAAATTTCTTGGGTATAAGGAATAAGGTTGGTTTTGCGTGGACAAATAGCCAAATAGGTATCTGTCAATGTATCACAAATATTATGATTGTTTACGCCAAAAGTAGAGAAAACCATCCTAAAGCGGTCGTAGCGAAGGGTTGCCTGCGAAATTTGTCCTTTTTCATAAGCCAGCCACAGCCGACGATTGATTGCATTGAAAGACTGATAAAAAGCGTCGAAAGATGCTATTCCACGGGCAGGCAAATCGAAGGCAACAAAAACCTCTTGTAGGGCAATTTTGGCATTTTCGTCATGGTCCCACAAAGTATGGTCGAGGTCAAAAAAGATGTGTTTGTACATACGAAGTGAAGAAAACTTGGGCTATTGAAACGTAATGGCAACACGTGCATGCCACCATTACGTTTTATAGTATTGTTCTTTTAGCTGTAAGTAATCGTGCAAAATTAATTTTGATTAAAACAAATTATAAGTTTTTGAAAGTCAAAACACTAATTGTAGATTTACCTTTGCAAAATAATATTTGGTAATGAGGGAGTCAAGCCGATCACTAAATGGTACTTAGATACTGGAGTGATGTTTGGTTGCTCCTTCATGACAAATGCTGATAACGATCGGAGCGGCGACCCGCCAGTTCATTGGGTATTTTAACCCGTCTCACAATGTTGTTTATAGGCATTTAATTGTTTCATCTTTTTTCTTTTTAGTTATGGGTACTTATCTTGGAAT
>JAAFJE010000045.1 GCA_013298025.1 Cytophagales bacterium
CCTTATCTAAGATTTCCTTAGTTTTGTCATCAAGTATGTTTCTCATGCCTAAGCTGAATTTAGTGTGTTTTGTCGCCACAAAATTCAGCTTTTATTTTGTACTATCAAAAATCATCGGGTAGAGTAGAGACCCTGCTATTGCGGTTGGTATTGTAATTAGAACTTCAAAATAAACACTTAAACTACAATAAAATATGAAAAATTATGTAATTTTCAAAGTCGCTTTTACGATGCTACTGCTAGGATTAATTTCTGCTAGTTGCTCAAAAAAAGAAGAAGTTTCTCCTATTCAAATTCCGGCAGCAGGTACCGGTGATTTTTCTTCTGGTGCGACGCAATATACTGGAAGTTGTAATTCCGTTGCGTCATCAACATGTTCTGGAGGGACGGACATTGCAATAATTGACAAACAGAATAAAGATAATTATCTGGTTGTATTCAATATGCCAAGCAATACTTCGGGTAGTTTTGCCATCAATAATGCTTGGACTTCTAATGCTTGTGGAACGTATGTAGGAGTAATGCGAGGTGGTTCGTTTCTTGCAAGTACCAAAGGTACTCTTACCAAAACAGGAGCTAGTTCATTTACGCTGACAATATCAGCAAATGCCAGTCCATCTGCTTCAGCTTTGACCGAAATAACAGCAAAAGGAAGCTATTTGTAAGCTAGGTAAAATATTTAAAAAAAGCCCATTTCTTACTAAAAGAGATGGGCTTTTTTTGTGTTTAGTAGCCGAGATTATGAAGGCAAATGAAGCAACAAATGTGAGTTCTTCTGTTAAATTAAACTCTGCACCCAAGCAATTTCTCTGCTAATCGAATCATCTAAAGGAATTTGTACCGAAGCAGGCAAAACACCCCAAGTATAAGTTTCTAGTTCGAGGTGTTGGGTAAATGGTTTTGCTTTTTGTAAAGCAATGGTTTTTTCGATTTCTTTTCTGGTAGAAGCCAGTAAACCATAACTTTCGGTAAATAAAGGCACGTGGTAATGGATTCGCCATTGTTGGTAGCTTTCCTGCTCGGTAGTAGCCAATGCCAAGCCTAAATCTGCAAATTTCTTGAGCGAACCGTCGGCTTTTTGGGCAACTACTTGGTGCAAATAGGTTGGCTCGTCGTATTGTCGGAGTAAGGCCAACTTCTCGGTGCTTTGTTCCTCAAAATCCAATTGAAGGGCTGCACTGATTTGGATTTTTCCTACTTGAATGCCTTGTGCCTGCAACACGGCCAAAAAATCGGCTGGCTCTTCGTAGCTTACCGCAAAATGACATACATCATAACAAAGCTGGATGTGTCGGTAAACGATATTTTGGGCGGTTGTTGCGTCGATGCCTTTTGTTCCAAAATATGTAATGCTCAAAGGCAACAAGGTTTGGCTATACCAAGCCAAAAAATCTTGTCCGTTGTCCAAAATCCCGTCGGGTTCTGGCTCGATGTCTAAATGCAAATGCTTACCTGTTTCTTCAAACAATTGGTTGAGTTTTTCTGCCACCGTAAGCATATTGATGGTTGCTGTATGAGTTGCTGTTTGAAGTTCTTCGGGATTTTTCCACCAATGTCGATACGACAAAGGCGAAGTAGAAATGCCTCCTTCTAACAAATCTTCGGGAAGTAATTTTGCCAACAATTCAAACATCCGAATGGTATAATCTACCCGTGCTTGGGTTGTCCAGTCGGGAGCGTGTACTTGGTCTTTTACGACCGTACCATGAAAGCCTCCGTAAGGGAAGCCATTCATTGTAAATACGTATAAATGATTGGATTGTAGCCAAGCCTGAAAATCAGCCAGTGCCGTTGGCTCGCTCAGGTCGATGCTGGCTTGGTTGGCCAAACGCAAGCCCAAGCCCATCGGTTCGTTGGGGGCTACGTTGGCTTTGATAGCAGGAACACTTTTTTGTAAAATGGCAAAATGCTCTTGCCAATCTTCGCCGGGGTGAATATTGCTACAATAGGTCAAATGACCAATCGGTGTTTTCATAAATTAGCTAATAATTGGATATGTTTTTATGCAAAAAAATTTACGCACTGATTTCGGCTACTTGGGCCAAATAATCAACGGCTTGCTTGACCAACGCAAAGTCCATTTCGTGTACTTCTTCGCCTTTACCCAATGCTTTGAGCAAGGTAATGGTGAGTTGTCCGCCTAAATGTTCCCTAAATTCATTGAGTCCACGCCAAAGGTTGTCCTTGTCGTTTTCGGCCAAGGCAGGATGATACAAGTCGAAGCCAAGGTTGCGTAACACCTGTAGAATGCGTTGCAACTCGGTTTCGGTGAGCCAGCCTTTCAAATGCGAGTAAGTAGCATCGAGGGCAATACCTATGGCAACGGCCTCGCCATGTCTGATGCTGAATTGCGTAAGGTATTCGAGCTTGTGAGCCGCCCAATGCCCAAAATCGAGTGGACGAGCCGAGCCACTTTCAAAGGGGTCGCCACTCGAAATATGTTGTACGTGCAGTTCGGCACAACGGAATATTTGCCTTGCCATCGCTGCTTGGTCACGTGCGGCCAAGGCTAAGGCATTTTTTTCTAACCATTCAAAAAAGGCTAAATCTTTGATTAAAGCCACTTTTACGGCTTCGGCTATGCCCGAACGCCAATCTCGGTCGTTGAGCGTTGCGAGAAATGCACTGTCGTTGAAAACAGCTACAGGCGGTGCAAACGTGCCGAGGAAATTCTTTTTTCCGAAAAAATTAATCCCATTTTTTACCCCAACGCCCGAATCATTTTGCGATAAAACCGTCGTCGGAATCCGAATATGCTTTACACCTCGGTGTGCCACTGCCGCTGCATACCCTACCATATCGAGTACCGCACCACCGCCGATGGCCGCCACAAATGAATGCCTATCAATGCCATAGTCGTCGATGGCTTGCAATACTTGGTCGAAATATTGAAGCGCATTTTTTACCTGCTCACCTCCGGGGATAATCACAAAAGGGGAAACCAGTTGCACTTGGGTTTGTTGATGAAAATACAGGCTGATTTTTTCCTGTAAATCAGGATGATGCTGGGCTACGCCTTCGTCGATGATAAATAAGATTTTTTTACGAAAAGCGGCATGGCCATATTGGGTTATAAAATCTAAAAACAAGTGATTTTCAGGATGAAACATATTTTCTGTAAACTGAATATTATACGAAAATGCTACCTGAAATTTTTGTTGAATATGATTCATTCAATTGGGGATTTTGGATGTTTGGTTTCGGAATTTCGTCAAATCGGAATTTCGCCAAACATGATACATCTAAAATTATTGCTACTTCGTGTGTTTGCCTCGTTTAGGTCACGGCAAAAACCTTTGCCAAACGAATCGAAAGCGGTAAAAGAGCCAATACGAGTATGGTTGTATATACATTTCCCGACAAACCAACCCAAGCGGCATCCATGATAATCAAGGAAATTACGCCAGCTTTTACGGCTTTGCCTATCATCGGGCCTATGGGGTTTTTGATGGCATGGTACAAAGGTTTACCCACTTGATGCAAGTGTACAAAGACCAATACCTGCGTTAGCCAAGGCATTTTACCTAAAAAAGCCAAGGTCAGTTGTACGCTACTCACCAGCAAGTACAAAAAGCCTGCAAAATAAAGCGTTGGGGCTTTGCCTCCGTGTACTTCGCCACGGCTTACCATCGTAATGGCGGCAATATAAATCACAGGAACGATGCCCAACCAATAGGTATTGGCAACGCTTGCCGTGATAGCACTCATGCCTAAAATAAGGTTGACACCCCTACATAAACCCATGTTGATGGGCCCAATAAAGGATTGGTGTTTGCCCCAAGCATCGTACAATACGCAAAGCACCGCAATCGCTACAGCCAATACCGCACTGTACATCGAGTGAATCGAAGCGATTACAACGCCCCATAAAAGTAGCCCATAACCCAACAAACCAGCCGCTTTTTTGCTCACTTTTCCGCTTGGAATGGGACGTTCGGGGCGTTCGACGGCATCGAGTTCGGCATCGAAAAAGTCGTTCAACACTACTCCTCCACCATACAAACCGATGGTAGATAATACCAATAAAACAACAGTTTGGATAGCTAAAAAGTTTGTTTCAAACGCAAAACCTGCAATAGACATCCCCGCCAGAATATCGGCAATAGCCGTTACAATATTGGCAGGTCGCATCAATTGTAAGTACGGTTTTATGGTAAGGAATGATTTAGGGTTAGCCATGTAAATATGAATTGGGCTGTAGGAAGGATTTAATTTCGTTCAAAATAGTTCTTGAAGTTGGTACTAGGTTAAGTGATTGATTGAATTGTCAATTAGTGCTTTTATTTTTATAAATACTTGAAAATAAAAAACTTAACTCACATTTCACTCAATCACTCATTCACTAACTCACTCAATTACTATCGAATAAACAAAGAGTTTTTATCAACTCTTGGTTGTTGTCCTCCTCGTAAAATGGTATTGCCGTTAAAGGTTTTACTTTGGTCGATGGTATTACCAGAGGCAAAGTCTTCAACCTGAATCTGACCACTTTGGGCGAAGGCATCAATGGCGTTTTGGTACGTAACCAAACGAATGGCTTCGGCAGAAATGCCTTTCATTTGCATAAGGGCGGCGGTTTTGGGTACAGCCAGTGGGTCGCTGATGCCCCAATCGGCTGCCGAATTAATCATAATGCGTTCGGGGCCGTATTGTTTTACAATTTCAACCATGCGTTCATTACCCATTTTTGTAAAAGGATAAATGGTAAATGCTGCCCAAAAACCTTTATCAAGAACACTTTTTACCGTTTCTTCGTTGTTGTGGTCGATAATCACCATGCTGGGGTCGATGCCATGTTCTAGGGCAACCGCCATGCTGCGTTCTGTGCCTTTGCGTTTGTCACGGTGAGGCGTATGTACCTGTACAGGAAGATTAGCCTCTTTCGCCAGTTCAAGTTGTAGGCGGTAGTATTTATCCTCGGCGGCGGTTTGGTCATCGTAGCCGATTTCACCTACGCCCACTACGCCTTCTTTATAGAGAAACAAAGGCAAAATCTCCATCACCTGTTCGGCTAATGGCTCGTTGTTGGCCTCTCTCGAATTGAGTCCGATGGTACAATAATGCTTGATACCAAATTGCGAAGAACGGAAGCGTTCCCAACCGACCAAACTACTGTAATAATCTTTGAACGTAGCCACACCTGTGCGAGGTTGCCCAAGCCAAAAAGCTGGCTCGATAATCGCCAAAATACCTGCATCCGCCATCGCCTGATAATCGTCGGTGGTGCGAGAGGTCATGTGGATATGTGGGTCAAAGAATTTGAAATCTTTGATGTATTCTAAATAATTCGCCTGTACTTGGTTGGCGGTTTGTTGTTCTTCGGCACTGCCTTCAAAATGCGAAGGATGTTGGCTCGTATGATGTTTTTGACACATGGGATATAAGATATAAATGCGGACCAATGGTAAGTATTGCATGAGGAAACGACACCTCAATTTTTTACACATAACACAACTGATGCACTTCGAGTTGCTTCCACTGCAATTGTCCTTTTTGCACACTATTACGCAAGCTCGGATAGCTTTCTATCAATTCTTTTGCCCCAGCATAAGTCGAATGGAAACACACCAATGCCGCAGCCGTTTGGTTATAGGTATCGTCCGATTGCAAGAGCCGACGCATATCGTCTAGGAGCGTATCATTCATGAAGTTTTGTACCAAACGCCACACTTGGGCAGGTACTTTACGACCAGCCGCCCAGCGTTCATGAGCAAAGTCTGACAAGGTATTAGCCAATTTGGCATTGGCTCGCTGGGTTAAGCCCGTGATGAGATGAATGGGTTTGTCGTTGAAAATACATTTCAACACCAGTTGATTCCAAGCCAATTCTGAGAAGTAATGCAAGGGATACGGATTGCCAAAAGCGATGGCATCAAACACTACGCCCATGTTAGAACGTACTGCTTCGGTAGCACGGAACAGCCACTTTTCGGGATAAGCCAATAGGGGTAAAGCACTATACAAAGCCACTAATTCGTTGATTTCGGCGGTATCGAACAACATCTCTATGGCATTGATATATACCGTTTCGTCGTGGTTGGGGATATGCGACAACAAATACACCCGAGCGAGGCGGTCGAGCGTCCATTGGTCAAGCTCCCAACCTTGTATCGGCGTAGCCATCGTGCCACCCGTATGCACAGGTACTTTTCTTATGAAACGAGGAAGTGCCACAAAGGCAATTTGGCGGGCTTTTAGGTCGCCTTGGACTTTACTTTGTATCCATTCCCACTCTTGTGCCGTTGCCGTTTTTTCGAGAAGGTTTGCTAAATACGCTTGAGTAGCTGTCATCTTTATCAAAAATTTCAAATCGGGATTTCGTGTAAAGATAGCTACAAGATGCAAGTCTAGTATCTTGTTTTTTAGGGAAATTGCAATAAACCAACTTTTATCATCATTAAAATCGCTTACGAGCAAAGGAGAAAACCCTCAATTGTGCAAAAAATAGCCATTTGAAGTAAAATATCGTATTGCTTTTGTAAAGATGATTTTTTGTCCAAAAATATGAGTCTAGGTCTTTTTTGGCTCTGGCTTATGCGATGGCTCTGTCAGCTTTGCCTCTCTCCTATTTACGGCTTTTAATTCAATTTTTGTCCTGAATAAAACGAGAATTATGACCTAAATTATCAAAATTGGCACGATGTTAGCGGCAAATATAACAATCAATGTAATGTAGGAATATAACATTGAATTTTTATGGGTTAGGGTACTAAAAGCCGTGCTTATTTTAAGTGCGGCTTTTTATATTGGCCAAATTAGGGCGAGGCATTGCTTTCTAATACGGCTTACAACAACATATACACAATCAAGAAATACACGCCATAGCCCAGCAAATCGTTGGTGGTGGTAATAAAAGGGCCAGAAGCTACAGCAGGGTTGATTTTGAGCCTATCTAACACGAGCGGTGTGATAGTCCCCATCAAAGAAGCAAGCATCACAATAGAGAAAATCGACAAGGCCATCACCATCGAAATAGCACTGCTGTGTTCAAGCACAATTGTCCCTAAAAAGGCAAACGAAGCAGCGATGAGTCCGTTGAGCAACGATACCAATAATACTTTTTGTAGCCGACTCCAAAGACTGGTATCAATGCCCGATTTATCAGCCAAACTTTGCACAATCAAAGCCGAAGACTGAATCCCTACGTTGCCACCTGTAGAACCAATTAAAGGAATAAAAGCCGCCAAAGTGGGTATTTTGGCTACTTCGTCGTTGAATTGCCCAATGATTTCGGCAGCCATAAAACTGCCCGTCATGCCTACCAACAACCAAGGCAAACGAGAACGAACGAGCTTCCAAATAGAGTCGTCTTCTTCTACGTCTTCCGAAATACCAGCCATAGCTTGTACATCTTCGTGGGCTTGTTCGGTGATAAAATCGAGTACGTCGTCGATAGTGATAAGTCCTAAAAGCCGTCCTTGAATATTCACTACAGGAATGGCTTCAAGGTCGTATTTTTGCATCACGTCGGCAACTTCTTCGCCTGTGGCGGTGGTTTTTACCGATACGATGTCGTCGGTATAAATATCGGCAATTTTAGAACCTCGTTTGGCAAGAATAATTTTTTTGAGCGAAACCCTTCCCAACAGCGTCCCTTCGTCATCAATTACATACACCGAATACACGCTTTCTACGTCTTCGGCTTGTCGGCGAATTTCCTCTACGCATTCGGTTACGCTTTGTTTTACATTAATTTTGACCAATTCTTTTTGCATCAAACCACCAGCACAGTCTTCGTCGTAGTGCATCAAATCAATGATAAAACGGGCTTGCTCTCGGTCTTCGAGAAAGGCAATCACTTCTTCTCTGATTTCAACGGGTTGCTCGTTGAGCATATCTACGGCATCATCAGAGTCGAGGCAATCAACGTATTTGGCGATTTCTTCGGAACTAAAATTTTTGAGAAACTGCTTTCGGTCGGTTGGGTCGAGGTTGACAATAATTTCGGCAGCCAGTTTGGTATCGAGCAACGACACCAAATAACTTGCTTCTTCGCCGTTGAGTTCATACAAAATACTCGTAATATCTGCTGGGAAGAGTTCTTCCATTTCTTGCAAAATAAACGCCTTATCTTGTATAGCAATAGCCGCCTGAATTTGCTCTATGTAGGCAAGGGTCAGTTCAAATGGCAAATGTTGATTGCCTGCATCCAAATTCTTTTCCATCATAACAAAATGCACTTATGCTTGCTCCTCCTCTCGTGGGTATTCTTTGGTATATAACTGCCAGAGTAAAAGAAAAATAGAAAGTAAAATTGGTCCAAAAATCAAGCCCATAAATCCCCAAAGTTGAGCCCCGATAATTACACCAAAAAGGGTTATTAAAGGGTGGGTATCGCCGAGCTTATTTTGTAGCCATATTCTAAAAATATTATCGACCGAACCTATCACAAAAAAACCATACAGCAACATGATTAGGCCTCTAATCACTTGGTCGTTGCTGACGAGCAAAATTGCTACGGGAATATAGGCCAATGCCGAACCCAAAATAGGAATCATCGACACTACGCAGGTGACTAAAAACCACAGCCACGGGTTCGGAACGCCCAAAATGAGGTAAATAATCAAGCCTGCTGTGCCTTGTACAAGTCCGATGACGGGAATACCAATGGCATTGGAAAATACCAATTTGTTGAGTTCTTGTAAAAGATAGCCTGCATTGGTATCGGAAAGTGGAAAAATAGAGTGAATAAAAGCTTCTAATTTTTCTCTTTCTTTCAACATAAAATACAACATCAAATAGCTCAATAAAATGCCTGTGATGCCATTGAGTGTGCCATTAACCAATTGCGATGCCACTTGTGCCAGCCAAGAAGATACTTTATCAAAAGCTTTTTCGTCTAAAATATTAAAATGATACTGGTTTTCGAGTTGTGTAATATAGCCTTTGAGCGTATCAAAAAAAGTAGCGTATTGGTCAAGTGCAAGGGCATGAGTGCTAAAAAGTACTTGTCCTACAAAATACAAAGGAAGCAACAGGGTAAGAAAAGACCCAAGCATCACCAGTAGAATAGCAAACCACCGAGGCAAACCTTTGTTTTCTAGGTCTTTAACCCATCCACCCAATAAAATATACAGCGTATAAGCTCCCAGCAACGCAGGGATAAAATTATTGATATGCCAAAAAATCAATACCCCTAAACCTACAATGAGGCAAAGGAGAATCAATTGCCTGAGCAAGGTCCTCGAAAACGGTGGTATGTGCATGATATACGTATAAATGCTGAATTATTCTTCGCTTGCTGGGTCTTCGTCGGCTAATTCTTCCGTCGAAATTTTTGTGCCTATCATATTCGTAAGCATCACAAATTCGGCTACGCCCAATTGCTCAGCACGCTTATTGAGCAAGGGGTGTTCGGCTATTTGCATGGCTCTGAGGGCATTCCTAAGCGTTTTGCGGCGTTGATTAAAGCCCATTTTTACTACGGAAAAAAACTGTTTTTCGTTGCAACCCAAATCGCTTACGGTATTTCGTTTGAGGCGAATTACGCCAGAGTTTACTTTTGGCGGTGGGTCGAATGCCCCAGGACCCAACGAAAAGCTGTATTCTATATCATAAAATGCCTGCAAAAGCACACTCAAAATGCCATAGTCTTTGTTGCCCGGCTTAGACGCTATACGCACCGCTACTTCTTTTTGTAGCATACATACTACTTCGGGTACGAGGTCTTTGTTTTCGAGTACTTTGAAAAAAATTTGAGAAGAAATATTGTAAGGAAAGTTTCCTACAATGCCAAAGGCATTTCCAGCCATGAGTTTTTGTAAATCCAATTTCAAAAAATCTGCTGCATGAATGCGTGGACTCAAACTGGGGTAATGGGCTTGTAGGTACGCAACCGACTCGGTATCGAGCTCGACTACCGATGTTTCATATTGTTCTTTTTGCAACAAATACTGCGTAAGTACACCCATGCCAGGGCCAATTTCTAGCACTTGGCTATAACCACCATGACACGACACCAAATCGACGATGCGTTGGGCAGCCGATAAATCTCGCAAGAAATGTTGTCCTAAATTCTTTTTAGCTCTTACCTTCTCCAAATTTTTGTAGGGTTGTTAAATTTATTCCATAAAATTACATCGAATTTTGTAGTTTTAAGGTATATTCATTGGGCTTATCCATGCTTTTCTATTTTTTCATAAAAATAAAACCTTGAAAAACAGACAATTAGTTACATTAAGCCAATGATAAATTTTGCTGATACCCAGCTATCAATCGTAAGAATGAAAAAACAGGCATTGCGTCTGTTTCATTTTTTAATCTCTATCTTTATTTAAGTATGCGTTGGTCCCATAAAACGAAAGACGAATTAATTTTAGAAATACGTCGGCTCAAAAAAGAATTACACGTACTCGAAAGCAACGAAAAGGTAAGTTCTGCCACAAGCACCTTGGTTGATTTACGAAAAACGGTTGATAGCCTCAATCTGTTTGGGATGATTTTGGAAGAAGACGGCACGATTATTTTTTGTAATGCCTATGCTACCAAGCTCTTGGGCTGGACAGCAGAAGAACTCGACGGGAAAAACTTCTTTTCGATGCTTGTGCCAGAACGTGAACGAGATGCTCGCCTGGCAGCTTTTGGCGTAGCGATGGACAACGGTGGGGTGTTCGACCAAAAAGAACGAACCATGTTGGGGAAAAATGGACAACTGCGTCACGTAGAACTCAACTCGGTGATTTTTAACGATTTCGACGAACAAAAATACCTGACTATTATCGGCGAAGATGTCACCGAACGCAAAAAAGTGGCGGAGGCACTTTCTCGCTCGAATGCACAGTTGCAAGATTTGGTAAGCAATACGTCCGATTTAATTCAGATTATGAGTATTTCGGGGAGGTTTTTGTATGTAAACAAATCGTGGCAAGAAAGAATGGGCTACGAGTCGGACGAACTGGCGAGCTTAAAACTCATTGATGTACTGCATCCAGATTTTGCCGAAGAAACGCTCAAAAAGTTTGAACGCATCAAAAATGGGGAAAAAATCGCCGATTTTGAAACCGTTT
This sequence comes from Cytophagales bacterium, assembly GCA_013298025.1. Lineage (GTDB taxonomy): Bacteria > Bacteroidota > Bacteroidia > Cytophagales > Spirosomataceae > Flectobacillus. Next base: position 11,007 of record JAAFJE010000045.1, read on the forward strand.
TTCGTAGAAAAGATGGCCGCCGTTTGTACTTGTCTGGCTCGGTCAACTGCCGTTTTGAAGGAGGAAAAGCCACGGCTTTTCGTTGTATTTTCCACAACTCCACCGCCAAAGTTCGTGCCGAAAGGGCTTCTAAATTATACGCCAGTATTGCCCAAGCAACCATCAACTCGACCAACCTCGACGATTTGTATTCCAATATTCACAAAGAATTGGGCGAGGTAATCGACGTAAAAAACTTCTTTATTGCCCAATACGACCCGCACCAAAGCTACCTGTATTTTCCGTATTATGTGGACGAATACTTCGATAGCCGTGTGCATTTTACCAAACGAAAACTAGGCAACGGTCTTACCGAATACGCCATTGCCGCCAATCGCCCGTTGATGTTGTACGACGACCAAATCGAAGAATTGGGGCGTACTCGTCAGATTTATTTGTATGGTGTTGTGCCAAAAGTGATGCTTTGCGTACCACTCAAAATTGGCGACCGCACCACGGGCATCATTGGCGTAAAATCGTATGAACGACGCAATAAATACGAGCAACGAGATTTGGAACTTCTCGACTTTATTTCTGGACAAGTAGCCTTGGCGATTGCACGCAAGCAAGCCGAAGATGCCCTTGCCAGAGAAACTGCCCGTTTGAATGCCATTTTTGAGGGAAGTTCTCACTTGATGTGGTCGGTCAACCGTAAAATGTTGCTTACGTCGTTCAACCAAGAATATGCCAAATTGCTCGAAAATCGCCTGAAAATGAAACCCCAATTGACCTATAGCACCGAAAAGCTAGGGTTTCAGATGGTGAAAAAAGAAGAACGACGCATTTTAGAAGAAAAATACAAAGAGGCTTTCAAAGGAGAAAAACAGCGTTTTGAAATACAATTAGAAAGTGTTGATGGAGAAGAAAAATGGGTAGAAATTTATTTAAACCCTATTTTATTGAAAAACGATGTAATCGAAGAGGTATCGGGTATTGGGCGTGATATTACTGATTTGAAAAAATACCAAGAAGATATTGTAAAAGCTAAGGACGAAGCCGAACGCTCGCTCAAGGTAAAAGAACGCTTCTTGGCCAATATGAGCCACGAGATTCGTACCCCGATGAATGGCGTAATTGGCATGATTGACCTGCTCAACGATACGCCACTCGACGAAGAACAAAAAGATTATGTCTTAACCATCAAGAAATCGTCGGAAACGCTCTTGCACATTCTGAACGATATTTTAGATTTGGCAAAAATTGAAGCAGGCAAAATGGTATTGCACGAAGCTCCTATTGTATTTAAGGATGTATTCGACCGTCTGCTTGCCTTGTTCTCGCAAATTGCAGCCAATAAAGGCAACCGCATTCATTGTCATTTTGGCGATGGCATTCCCGAATTTGTGATTGCCGACGAAACTCGTCTGCTCCAAATTCTCTCCAATCTTACCTCAAATGCCCTGAAATTTACCGAAAATGGCACTGTTGATATTACGATAACGTCTATTCAAAAACGAGGAAAATTCAACCGCATTAAGGTAGAAGTAAAAGATTCGGGCATTGGTATTACCGAAGAAAACCTCAAAATGTTGTTTAATGCCTTTCAACAAGTGGATAATTCTACCAAAAAATCGTTTGGAGGCACGGGCTTGGGCTTGGCCATTTCAAAAGAATTGTGCCGCTTGATGAAAGGAGATATTGGCGTAACGTCGGTTTGGGGACAAGGAAGTACGTTTTGGTTTATCATCGAAATTAAGCAAACCGATATTAGTCCACTCACGTCTAAGAAAAACGAAGCACAATTTCAGGTAGTCAACCATTTTACCAATTATCATCCATATTTATTATTGGTTGACGACAACGCTACCAACCGCAAGGTTGCCAGTGAAATTTTGCGTAAATCGGGTTGTGAAATCATCACAGCCGACAGCGGTAAACGAGCCATTGAGTTGGTACAAGCATCGGGTATTCGACCTTACGACCTGATATTGATGGATATTCAGATGCCTGAAATGGACGGCGTTGAAACAACGGCACATTTGCGTGCCTTGCCTATGCCTTTGCCACCTATCATTGCCATGACTGCCTATGCCATGAAAGAAGACCGTGACCGATTCTTGGCGGCAGGCATGAACGACTACGTACCAAAGCCCATCAGGGCCGAAATTTTGGTGCGTAAAGTACGTGAATGGGTATCAGCCAAATTGGTCAAAGCCGACCGAGAAGCCCGCATTACGCCCGAAACGCTTTCGGTTGTACCTGTCAGCGAAAGCCCTGCACCTCATACCACCATAGCCAGCGAGCCTGTAGCACCAAATAACAATTCCCCTTTATCGGAATCGAATGTTTCTCTAATCTCCGATTTCAAAGTATCAGACAACTACGAGGTTATCGACACCGCCATTGTGAAACAATTGGCCGATAGCGTAGGAGGCGACATGAGTTTTGTAATGGCTATTTTAGAAGGATTTGAAGAGGAAGCAAACGAGCAAATTAATTTAGCGATAGAAGGGTATCACGAAAATAATTGTAAGAAAATACAAGGCGAGTTGCATACGCTAAAAGGCAATGCCGGCACGTTGGGAGCGATGCGTTTACACGAAATCACGAAGCATATAGAAATAAAGGCAAAAGTCTGCGATTTCACCTATTTCGAGTCTGAAATCAAGCTTTTGCAAGCAGAATTTGAGCGATTTAAGGAAGCTTATCGTAAGCTCTGATATTGTGATAGTTACTACGGTACAAAGGGGTACAACGCTTCGTACCGTAGTAATGTTCAAATCATCACAGAAAACACATCGGCATCTAAATGGGCAGGAAATTTCTCTCTAAATTGCTGTAAAGCTTCATAAGAAAGCACCGTCGTTTGAATCGTTTCTAGGTCTTTTTGATAAAACAACCTTTCTCCTTTGTAATCTATCACCGCCGAATCGCCCGAAAAGCTTAGACCGTTGCCATCGGTGCCTACTCTATTGACCCCAATCACATAACTTTGGTTTTCTATGGCCCTGGCTTGGAGCAGGGTATTCCAAGGATGAGCCCTTGCCGCAGGCCAATTGGCTACATATATCAAGGCATCGTATGCCTGCTGTACGTTTCTAGCCCATACAGGAAAACGCAAATCGTAGCAAATCAAAGGGCAAATTTTCCAGCCTTTTACCTCTACAATCAGTTTTTGCGTACCTTCTGCAAAATGAAGATGCTCGTTGCCCATCCGAAACAAATGTCTTTTGTCGTAATACAAAAATTGTCCATTGGGCTGCATCCATATCAGGCGATTATAACATTTGCCATTTTCTTGTATCATCATACTACCCATGACTACCGCCTGCGTTTGAGCCGCTTGCTGTTTGAGCCATTTGAATGTAGTAAGATTCATGGGTTCGGCTATGGTTGTATTCATCGAAAAACCCGTATTAAACATTTCGGGCAGAACAATCAGGTCGGTAGTTTGGTCGATTTGGGCTATTTTTTCTTCCAACATCGCCAAGTTTGCCGTAGGGTTTTCCCAATATAAATCCGTTTGTATCAACGTAACAGAAAGGTCTTGCATGTATTACAGGCTTGTTTGATAGATTATTTGGCTCAAATATAACAAAAAATGAGTAGGCTTGTTTGTTACTTGGAGGCGTAAGTCAACATCTTGTAGCAGGTTTTCTTTCATGTATGGCAGGCATCATAACTAGATTTATCACATTTTCAGACAGCAGAATTGCCATAACAACCAAGTAATTGCATAAACTTATCAGATGTTGTGGCTTTAGTTGTCATAGGATATTGTCAGTTCAAATATTCTTGCCTAATTTTACACCCAATTTACAAGTAAGAATAGTACACAAAGAAAACGCACAGCGTCCAAAATATCCTAGAATCATCTTAGACAAATGAGAGAATTACAATTCAGAGAGGCTCTTCGTGAAGCCATGAACGAAGAGATGCGTCGTGACCAGTCGGTATTATTAATGGGAGAAGAAGTAGCCGAATACAATGGTGCATACAAAGTATCGCAAGGTATGTTGGACGAATTTGGGCCCGACCGTGTAATTGATACGCCAATTGCCGAGCTTGGTTTTGCTGGTATTGCAGTAGGTGCGGCAGCCAACGGCTTACGCCCTATCGTAGAATTTATGACTTTCAACTTCTCGTTGGTAGCCATCGACCAAGTGATTAACTCTGCGGCCAAAATGATGTCGATGTCGGGTGGGCAATACTCCTGTCCGATTGTATTCCGTGGGCCTACAGGAAACGCCGGACAGCTATCGTCGCAGCACTCATCAAACTTTGAAAACTGGTTTGCCAATACGCCAGGTTTGAAAGTCGTTGTTCCTTCAAACCCTGCCGATGCCAAAGGTTTATTGAAAGCATCTATCCGTGACAACGACCCTGTTATTTTCATGGAATCTGAGTTGATGTATGGCGATAAAGGACTCGTGCCAGATGGCGAATACCTTACGCCAATTGGCAAGGCAAATATCGTAAAAGAAGGTACAGATGTAACGATTGTTACGTTCGGAAAAATGTTGTCGAGAGTAGTAATGCCTGCCGTAGCAGAATTGACTAAAATGGGCATCAATGCCGAAGTAATCGACTTGCGTACTGTACGCCCTATCGACTATGAAACTGTATTGGCGTCTGTAAAAAGAACCAACCGTTGTGTAGTGGTAGAAGAGGCAAACCCCATTTCGGCCTTGTCGTCTGAAATTGCTTACAATGTACAACGTTGGGCTTTCGATTATATGGACGCTCCTGTGATTCGTGTCAACTCGAAAGACCTTCCTTTACCTTACGCTCCAACCTTGATTGAAGAGATTTTACCGAATGTAAAACGCACAGTAGATGCGGTAAAAGCTGTTTTATATAGAAGCTAAGTGTATTAATCACTTTTTTTCTGCAAAAGCCCAACTTTTTTTTAGTTGGGCTTTTTTTTGTTTTTTACAATTTCTCTCTTTTTGAGTGGCGATTCTTTTCTTCTCTTATCACTCATTTTTACGCACTCTTCCAAATATTACCCTTTTGTCATATACGTTGGTATCTATTCAACAAGGCTTTTCTCCAAAATTTATCCAATTTTACACATACAATTTTAAACTTTTGTCACTTTTTTTTTGCGATTAACTATTGACAAATACATTTTTTCAGCATAACTTAGATTTAACAAAACGGAAAAATCGCCACTTATCACGATTTCGACAACATTAATCATTTTTTTTACTTTGCAAACCCATAAAAATATGACTCGCTACATCAACTTCGCCCTTTTGTTTACTGTTGTGGTATTATTTACTCAATGCCAAAACGATGGAATGCTTCAAAACATTACGCCCGAAGCAGCTACCAGTACTCGTAAAAGTACGCCTACGGCTATCGCCGTAGCACCCAGTGCAGCCTTGTACAGAGGAGTGTATTTGGATGGTCTGAAAAAAATAGTGGGCGATACGCTTCAAGAAAATGAGATGCTCGAATGGTGCAAGAAAAATAATTTTACGACCGTCACTTGCTACGACTTATATACCTTATTGGCTTACAAATCGGGGTATGCTAAAATGGCATCCTTCATCAAAAAAGCCCGTACACGCTACGGTGTACAAACCGTAACAGCCTGTATGGCTTCTGCCAATGCTTTTAATACCTTGATTCAAAACTACAACGTGAGCAGAAGCGATACTTTAGAACAATTTAATTACGCCAATTTGGAGTTGGAATGGTGGAATGGTGCTTCTACGTATGACAATTATTTGACACAATTGAAAGGTATTCGGGCTTGGGGAAATGCACAAAAAAACAAAATCCCAACAGAAGAATATATGGGTTGGTTTAAAAATCCGGCTGGACAAGACTCGCTACAAGCCGCAGGATTGGTACAAAACTCAGATAGAATTTTAGTGCATGATTATCAAACAACGCCTTCTTTTGGCTATATGAAAAGCCGTTTGATGACCATTGCTAAAGCAGCTAAAGCACAAAAAAAGGTGATGCCTATTGTGTTTTTATTCAATGCCGAACAAGATTATTCGATGACTTACTTTGCTAATACAACTTTTGACCAAGCTTACTACGATGTTTTGAGCCAATTTGAAGCAACTAATTTTGAAGGAAAAGAATACCTTAAAATTGTGGGCTACCAAATTTTTGCCCAGTCAGATGCTCGCATGGCTCGCCCCTTATCTTTGTTGCAATAGCCTTAGCTATTGAGTGAATTGTGAGTTAGTGAGTTGTGAATTGGTGAATGTCCTTGCCTAAAATAGGTTGCCTTCAAAAGGCAACAAATAATGGCAAATTCAAAATCAAAAACTGGAAAAAGTACAAAATACGAGATTCGTCAAAGTCGTATTTTCAGTGAGTCGTTCAAACGAG
>JAAFJE010000046.1 GCA_013298025.1 Cytophagales bacterium
ACTATCAAAGACCACACGCAGCCCTGAAAGGACTAACACCTTTTGCGTTTGAACAGTACATCAAAGAACTAAACAATGAAAACAAACCTAATTTACCGATTTGGACTTGTGATTATTCAAAAAACATCAACCCAAATCAAACTATTTTACAATTTTGATTACTTTAACTTGTTTAAAAATCAGGGCAACCTATTTTAGGCAAGGACAGAATTGTAAATGAGTGTTTTGATTTCTAAAAACTTACACTTTATATCTAATGCAATTGAAATTAATCACTCATTCACAACTCACTAATTCTCAACTCACTAACTCACTCAATTACAATACAATCACATAAATATAACGTGTACCGTCTAAATCTACTCCTTCAATCTTCACACGTCCTTTACGATTTTGTAATAAGTCAGCCGCTTCTTTGGCATCTTTAATGGCTTTGTCATCTATTTTAGAAATAATTAAGCCGCTTTCAATGCCTTGGTAGCCCAATTTTCCTTCTGGATTTACGTCGATTAATTTGATACCACCCGAAAGCTTCAATTTAGCTTTTTCGGCCTCGCTCAAGTTGGCAATTTTTGCTCCAAGCGATTCGCTCGTGATTACCGAAGCACTGCTTTCGCCTTTGATGATGCTGGTGTTGCCATCTTTATTTTTCAAGACTACATTAAAGTCTTTCAAAGCACCGTCACGGTTGACAGTTACGACCACTGTTTCGCCTGGGCGTTTGCGACCCACCAACTCCATCAATTTGGCAGAAGTTTTGGTTTCAACGCCATCTACTTTTACAATTACGTCGTTTACTTTCAAGCCAGCCGCTTGTGCCGAGCTACTTGCCGAGAAGCCACTTACATACACGCCATCGTTTACTTTAAGGTCTTTTTCTTCGGCAATTTTAGCAGAAACATCGGTGATATTTACGCCCAAATAACCTCTTTGTACATTGCCATATTTGATGAGGTCGGCAGAAACTTTCTTCACGATGCTTACTGGCACAGCAAACGAATATCCTGCAAACTGACCTGTACGGCTATAAATAGCGGTATTGATACCAATGAGTTCTCCTTTGAGGTTGACCAACGCACCACCCGAATTGCCTGGGTTTACGGCTGCATCGGTTTGGATAAACGACTCTAAAGGATTCACATCTTCTTTGTCACGGTCGATGATATTTTGGCGACCTTTCGCCGAAACAATACCAGCCGTTACGGTCGATTCGAGGTTGAACGGGTTTCCAACTGCCAATACCCACTCGCCAACACGAAGGGCATCAGAATCGCCGAATGTCAAGAAAGGTAAATTCGTAGATTTTACCTGAATCACCGCCAAATCGGTAGAAGGGTCGGTGCTGATTACTTTTGCTTTCAATTCTCTGCGGTCGTTCAAAATCACCGATACTTCGTCGGCATCTTGTACCACGTGGTTGTTGGTCACGATAAAACCATCAGAACTAATAATAACGCCCGAGCCAGAAGCCTCTTGTGTTTCGGGCTGGCGGCGACGGTTGCCGCCCAAATCGCCAAAGCCGAAGAAATCTTCAAATGGGTCTATCATCTGGCGATTGACTTGGCGAGTCATTTTGGTTTTGATGTGTACTACCGCAGGCGTAGCTTTTTCGGCGGCAAAGGTAAATTCGCCAGGTGCGGCAGCAGGGCCATTCGAGCGGTTCGATACCATGTTGAAGGCAGAAGGCGTACCAGAAAAAATAGCATCTGCCGATGATTTTTCTAAAAAGAGTTTATATGCGCCGAGCGTAGTGGCACTGCTCAAAGCACCTACAATTGCTAGTGATTTTAAGTTTTTCATTTCCATTCTTAAAAAATATTGAAGGTTTATTGAAGAACGTTTAAAAATACTGGAATGTTTTCAATTTGATTTCAACCGTGTTGTTTTCACTTTGCTAAATTAACGCAAAAATTATTTGGTCGGTATATCTTAAAACGCCTTTTAACAAATTTTAAGAATTAAGGGGATTTACTGGATTTAAAAAAGAAAATCTAGTAAATCCCCTTGTTGCTTGGCTGGACTTATGCAATTGCAATGGCTTTCACTGCTGGCTTGATTTCTTCTTTTTTCGGTAAAACAATACTCAAAATACCGTTTTCGTAAGAAGCCTGTATGTTATCGCCATCTATGTTTTTAGGCAACGCAAAACTGCGTTGGAAGTTACTGTAATTAAACTCCTGACGAGTATATTTTTCGGTTTTTACTTCTTGGTTTTGCTCTTTACTTGCCGAAATGTTCAAGCGATTTTCGTGTAAACTTACCTTGAAATCTTCTTTTTGCAAGCCCGGAGCGGCCACCTCAATCTGAAAACCTTTTTCGTCTTCTTTTACATTCACGGCTGGAATAGCCTGAAAAAATTGATTGCCCTGAGATACTTTTGGTAACATGGTGTCTAGTTGTTTAAAGAGTTGGTTGAATGAATTGTCAAAAAATAAAGGTTTTGCTGCTGGTTTTACGGTTACGAATGCCATGACTTTACGTGGTTTTATGGTTGTACATTACATCTCTATGTTGTAAACGCTTCGGCGTTGTTACACTTTATTTTTTACAACTTTAATACCAATCGAAAAAATGATGTCATTTTGTCTTATTTTGTAATTTTAGGTATATTAAATACAGACAAAATGTCATTGTTTTGTTTTTTTCAAGACATAAAAAAAGACAAAGTGCCTTATACACCTTGTCTTTTTACTTACGATGAGCAAAGCCCTTCTTTATAAATCAATATCAATCGTATTGCGAAGAATATCTTCCAACGTTTCTCTTTGACGAATCAAATGGGCTTGTCCGTCTAAAACCAACACCTCGGCTGGGCGAACCCTCGAATTGTACTGCGAAGCCATCGAATAGCAGTAAGCGCCAGCGTTTTTCATGGCAATGATGTCGCCAGCACGCACTTGATTCATGCGTCTTTCGCCCTGTTTGCCATCGACCGACCAGCTAAAGGTATCTGTCTCGCAGATATACCCCACCACACGATACTCTTCTTGCACAGATTCGTCTTCGTTTGAAGCATTGAAAATATCATGATACGAACCGTACATCATCGGGCGACCGAGGTGATTCAAGCCCGAATTGACGCACACAAAAGTCTTGATTGGGTCGTGCTTAACGGTGTTGGCGGTAGTCAAGAAAGTACCTGCTTCGCTCACCAAGAATTTGCCTGGTTCAAACCAAAGTTGTAGCTCACGGCCATATTTTTGAGAAAAATCCAAGAAAGCGTTGCTTAATACTTCACCTACTTCTTGCATATCGGTGATGATGTCGCCATCTTTATAAGCCACTTTAAAACCTCCACCTAAGTCGATGATTTCTAAGTCTTTAAAACTAAAAGCCAAATCTAAAATCGCACTGGCAGCTTGGGTAAAAGCATCGGCATTTTTCACATCCGAACCCGTATGTTGGTGTAAACCAATGATTTTCATATTGTATTTTTCAACAATTGCTAAAATCTCCGCTTTTTGGTGAATCGAAATACCAAATTTAGATTCGGGATGAGCCGTCATAATTTTCTCGTTGCCACCACCAAAAACGTGCGGTTTAATCCGAATCAAAGCCCCTTTTGTATTTCCATATTTTTGTCCAAATTTTTCGAGGACATCCAAGTTATCGAGGTTGATTCTCGCTCCAGCTTCGGCCGCCAAGGCTATTTCCTCGAACGCCACGCCACTCGGCGTAAAAGTAATTTGTTCGCCAGCATAACCTGCCTTCAAAGCCAAGTGCAATTCTTCGGGCGAAACCACGTCGATTTCAACGCCATGTTTACGCATAAGCTTCAAAATCGCCAAATTGGTATTGGCTTTACAAGCATATTTAATTTTGAGATGAACATTCTTGAAAGAATCACGGAGAATGGCTATTTTTTCGATAATTTTGTTAGCGTCATAGACGTACAAAGGCGTGCCAAATTGATTAGCTAAATCGGTAAGTTTGATATGTTGGACAGAATGATACGACATTGAAATGTTTTTTTTTTGCAAAGATACGCTCAATAGTTTAATTGAATAAACCAATCTGAAAGATATGCTCATTGAATTACAAAATTTCGGGCCAATAAAGTCATTTCAATTTGATACTTCCAAAGATATACATGCGATTTTTGGAAAGAATAATATTGGAAAATCTTATGCGATTAGTGCGGTTTATTTGATATTGAAGAACCTCTGTGCGTACAGTAGTTATGACTTAACACTGAACAAGCAACCATTTGACTTTCGAGACACAGCAATAGCTTCAGAATTGACTGAAAATGCGGTAAAAGATATTATACTACAGCATTTTCAGGATTCTTTACATTCTTCTTTAATCGCTGACCTCACAAATTCTTTTCAGAACTCATTTGAATTTAAGACCATTCAAAACGCTAATGCACAGAATCCTCTGCAAATTATCATTACCCTTCAATTGGGAATTTTAAGCATCGGATTGGATGAAGACAGACAAAAATTTAAAATAATAGAGCTAGAGCTTTTTCCTGAATTTAAGATATACGATTCTGATACTTATAAATTTCCCCCAGAAAATGTAATAGAGCTTAATAGTATTATTACTGATTTACATAAAAAGTTCAAGAATGAATTTTCATATTTTTCAAACCAAATATATTTTTTACCAGCTTCTCGTTCAGGACTTTACAATGCTTTAAGTTCCTTCGGAGCTATTTTTGCTGAACTTTCTCGTAATAGAAACTTTATTCGTCAAAAAATTGAAATCCCCAATCTTTCAGAGCCCATTTCTGATTATTTTCTCAAACTCAACACCATAGATAAGGCTCAAGCCAATGAAAAGTATGGGGCGTATTTTGAAGAAATTGAAAAAGATATGCTGAAAGGAACGATAACCCTTGATACCGAAACAAAGAAGTATTTTTATACACCACAGCATTCTGAAATAAAGTTGGAATTGTCTTTTACATCATCCATGATTTCGGAAATTGCTCCAATCATTGCCCATTTGAAGTATATTATTCCTTTTGGAGATAAAAGTCCCTCCATACTTTTTATAGAAGAGCCAGAGGCTCATTTACATCCAGAAGTGCAAGTGGCTTTAGTTAATTTTTTTGTAAAGCTGAGTAAAGCAAATGTGAAAATCGTCATGACTTCCCACAGCAACTATATTTTTAATAAACTCAGTAATTTGATAATTGCCAAAGAAATACAACCTGAAAACATAAGTATTTCTCTGATGAAAATGACTAACCAAGGTAGTGTTATTGAAGATGGTGCAATGGCTGTTGACGAATATGGTATTGAAGACAACAACTTCATAGATATTGCCGAACAACTGTATGAGGAAAGAATGCAATTATTAGAAAAACTTTAGTTCCCCTAGAAAAATGTTAATTCAAGAAATTCTACAAGACCCCGTTCTCAGCAACTTTCTCTGCGATGATTGTGAAGAACATGGCATCGGTATCAATGTGAGTGAAACGGTAAATCGAAATGATTATATTATCATTCGAGTGGATGAATATTATAATACCATCATAAAAAATAATAGTCGTCCAAAATCACCCGATTGTTTGATTATTCAACACTGTGGAGGGAATAGATTTGTTTTGTACTTGATTGAACTTAAAGCAATTGCATCTTTAAAAACTGAAAAATTGAGCGATATTCGAGACAAATTTCAACATTGTTTTGACGATTTTATGAGCGATAAATTTAGAAATTATTTTTACAATACCGATTACGATTTTTCAATCAAATTACTTTTTATTTCAGACCCAAAAGAAGGAAATAAAAACACTAAAAATCAGCCTACACGGATGGATACTTTGTTATCTTTACCGCCCTGTAGCTTCGGGAATCGTAAATACTTATTAAATCATAAATTACCCAATCCAACAGTTCAGCCTTGTCAATAGCGTAAATAAACCCTAAATTGAACTTTAAATTTTCACCCAAAGTTAAATCTGTAATTAGCCAAAGAACCAAGTTCTTTATTATTCATAAATTTTAGAAAAAATGCAAGTAGAATTAGTTAGAGTCGATGATGCCTTTCACTTTCAGGCATCGGGTATGTCGGGCGTACCGGTGCATATCGATGCCGCCGAAAACATTGGTGGGCATAATGCAGGTGCCAGACCGATGGAATTGTTATTAATGGGCTTGGGCGGTTGTACGGCAATCGACGTATTGTTGATTTTGAAAAAACAACGCCAGCGTGTAGATGACCTCAAAATTTCGGTTTCGGGAGAAAGGGTAAAAATTGAAGGAACAGAAATGACTCCTTTCCGTAAAATCAATATTCATTTTGCCTTTACTGGAGCTATTGTAGAAGCAAAAGCCCAAAAAGCCATCGAGCTTTCGATGGAAAAATACTGCTCGGCTACGGCTCAATTAAGCCCTTCGGCAGAGATTACACATACGTATGAAGTAAATTTTGTTGAATAATAATCCAATCATATCTATGAAAAAAGCAATTTTAGGCGTAGCCTTAGTGGCTGCGGTCGCAAGCATTTCGTTGGCTGGCGGAAAAGACAAAGACAAGGCAAAAGCTTCTTGTTGTAAAGAAAAAGCGACGGCTTCGGCTGGCTGCTGCAAAGACAAAGCAGCTAAAGCCGAAGGAAAAGAGGCTTCTAAATGTTGTCATGACATGGAAAAAGCAGCTAAAACCGACAAAAAAGCGACGAAAAAAGCAGCTTAGTTTTAATTAGAAAGTGCCGAATCTTGGTGGTGACAATTACCTAAGATTCGGCATGTTTGAACAAATATTATGCAACAATATCACGATTTACTGAATCATATTCTCGAACAAGGTACAGTAAAAACCGACCGTACTGGCACTGGCACTATCAGCGTATTTGGCTACCAAATGCGTTTTAATTTACAAGAAGGTTTCCCTTTGGTAACAACCAAAAAAGTACATTTGAAGTCGATTGTTCATGAACTCCTTTGGTTTATTAAGGGCGAAACCAATATTGCTTACCTCAAAGAAAATGGCGTAAGTATTTGGGACGAATGGGCTGATGAAAACGGCGATTTAGGACCTGTTTACGGCAAACAATGGCGTAGCTGGGCAACGCCAGACGGGCAAACTATCGACCAATTGAAAGAGGTTATCGAAACGCTCAAGAAAAGTCCCGATTCCAGACGCATCATCGTAAGTGCTTGGAATGTAGGCGATTTATCGAAAATGGCATTAATGCCTTGTCATGCGCTTTTCCAGTTTTATGTAGCCGACAACAAGCTATCTTGTCAGTTGTATCAGCGTTCGGCAGATGTGTTTTTAGGAGTGCCTTTCAATATCGCTTCTTATGCTTTGTTGACGATGATGATTGCCCAAGTATGTGACTTGGAGCTTGGCGATTTTATCTGGACAGGCGGCGATACGCACATCTATTCAAATCATATCGAGCAAGTAAAAACGCAATTGAGCAGAGAGCTTCGCCCACTTCCTACCATGAAAATCAATCCATCGGTGAAAGATATTTTTGCCTTTACCTTTGATGATTTCCAACTAGAAAATTACAATCCACACCCAGCCATCAAAGCTCCTGTAGCGGTGTAAGCAACGTAACATAAAGCCTATTCTATTGGGTTTATTTGCTGTTTCAAGTTTAATACCTTGAAACAGCAAAAGGTTTTTCAATAATTGATGAATGAAAAATTAGTACCTTTACGACTATATCATTAGATAAATCGGCCATAATAATGGAGAAACAACAAGATATTCGATGGATTCAAAGATTTGAGCACTACACAAAAGCAGTCCTGAAAATGACTGAAGCCATCGGTATTTTTAAAAATAAAGAAACCGACAACTGGCAAGATGATATGGAAGATCTTTTAAAAGAAGGGCTGATTCAACGGTTTGAATACACCCATGAATTAGCGTGGAATTTAATGAAGGATTTTGGAGAATATCAAGGGAATTTTGAAATTAGAGGGTCTCGTGATGCTACGAGAGCAGCTTTAAAAATGAAAATAATTAGTGACGGCGAAATTTGGATGGATATGATTACAAGTAGAAATCAAACCTCACATTCCTATAACGAAACTGTTGCAAGTGATATTTTCATAAAAATAATGGGTAAATACTTTCCTCTATTTATCACATTTCGTGATACGATGGACGCTTTAAGATATGGAATGCAAACAGATATATTCGACCAATGAAATACGGACTCCAAGAAACACAAATTGACCAAATTCAGGCAGTGCTGGCACGCTATCCTGAAGTAGAAAAAGCGTTGCTATTTGGCTCAAGAGCGAAGGGTAATTATAAACCTTATTCAGACATTGATGTAGTTTTGATAGGACAGCACCTTAGTCTTTTCATTATGGGGAAAATACATTTCGATTTAGATGATTTATTGCTTCCTTATACTTTCGATATTGCTATTTATCATCAAATATCCGATGCCAATGTTTTAGCTCATATCAATCGTGTGGGTAAAGTTTTGTATGAAAAACCCTTGCTATTGCAAGTTTAACAACGTAAAGCAGTAAGGAAACAGACAAGGCTAAAAGCCTAACTTCTCATAGCCCTACCTCTTATTGCTCTTGGTACTTCGCTATAATGTACGCCATATTTGACAAACTCCTTTTGATAATCAAGATTGATATAAGCTGGTGAGTCTGACGTGGTATAAGACTCATAATCCATATCTAAATATTTCATCCACTCCATCGTTATGCGATGATGTATAAAGCGTAAGTTGGTAAACCCAAAATAGCTTAAATGTTTTACTTGGTTGTAGGTAAATTCTTCATCAAAGTAATTGCATGCTGCTATTCCAAAATAAACACTCCATTTTACTTTATGTAGCTCTAATTTTAAAGAATAATTTATTCCCCCTTTAAATTCAGGACTTCTTAAATCTTCTTCTAAAATCGGTAAATAGCCTAGCTTCTTCCATTTATTTTCGCCTCGCTGAGGTGGTGGATTAATTCCTAAAACTGGACTTGTCAAGAAATCAGTATTCTTAAAAAAGTCAACACTTTTTCCCTTAAATGGCTGCTCAGAACGATAATTTAGGATTTTGACCAGTGTTCCTAATTGGCTGAATGCCGACATTGAAAGGGTTTGGACATAAGCAAAGCCCAAATTCTCTTCTAATGGTACTTCCCATAACATCCCATGATGAGAATCTATTATTTCTCTTCGCTCAAAAGCTACATGATTCGTTTCCATATTCGTTTCTTCTAAATTGAAATACTCCTGTAGTTCAAGTTTCAAACTTGAGCCACACTGTTTCAAGCAAAGTACCCTAGCTGTTTCAAGTTTAACAACTTGGAACGCCGAATAAAAAGCAGTCTCCGACTGCGACCTTGCTCAAACTGAATATACTAAAGTATTCAATCTTGGCTACTGGTGGTGCAGTCGGAGACTGCACTTGATTGATTGTTCCAAGTTGTTAAACTTGAAACAGCGGGGAAAAGAGCGAGATTATACCCCACCAATTGATAGTAATATTGTAAATGTGTTTCCAACTAAACATCCCCATATAGCGTGATTTTGTAGTTTAGAGTTATGCCAAAAACCTATTACACATATCATCAATTGTAGCAAACCAAAAATAAATACAAATCCTATTACAGCTAGGTCGCCACCAGACACATTTTTTGTCCAATTTTCTAATATCACCCAAATAACGACAGGTATTATCATGTGCATTAAAAAAAAACCAGCATAGTTTTTATCTTTTTCCATATTGCATCATTGGTTTATTTTCTATACGATAAGTCATGCCATGAGTGGAAACCGCCTTGCTATACTGATTTCTCTACAACAATTTACTCATGGCATGACTTGTCAGTCATGCCATGAGTAGCCGCCTTGCTATACAGATTGCTTTACAACAATTTCTGAATAATCGCTTCTACGCTTACGCCTTCGGCTTCGGCTTTGAAGTTACGCACGACCCGATGGCGTAAAATGGGCAAAGCTACTGCTTGTACGTCTTCTATATCGGGCGAGAATTTGCCATTCAACAAGGCGTTGCATTTGGCGGCTAAAACCAAATTTTGTGAGGCTCGTGGCCCTGCTCCCCATTCCAAATATTTCTGTGTGAGGGCATCGCTCAATTCGGTATTGGGGCGTGTTTTATGCACCAATTTTACGGCATATTCCACCACATTATCGGCTACAGGCACTTTTCTAATCAATTGCTGAAAAGCCAACAACTCTTCGCCCGAAACTTGTTTTTGTACCTGATACTTTTGGGCACTTGTCGTGTTTTTTACAATATCAACTTCGGCACGATACGAAGGATAATCGAGCGTTACCATAAACATAAAGCGGTCGAGTTGTGCTTCTGGAAGAGGGTACGTTCCTTCTTGTTCGATAGGGTTTTGGGTAGCCAACACAAAAAACGGGCGACCAATCGTGTATTTTTTCCCTGCTACAGTTACGGCATATTCTTGCATGGCTTCGAGCAAGGCCGATTGTGTTTTGGGCGGCGTGCGGTTGATTTCGTCGGCCAAAATAATATTAGCAAAAATGGGACCTTTGACAAACTTCAATTGTCGCTCGTTATCTAAGGTTTCCGAACCCAAAATATCCGAGGGCATGAGGTCGGGCGTAAACTGAATCCGATTAAATTCTAAATCTAATGCTTCTGAAATAGTATGAATAAGTAAGGTTTTTGCCAAGCCTGGCACGCCTACCAACAAGCAATGTCCTTGGCAAAAAATGGCTGTAAGCAACAAGCGTACAGTGTCTTCTTGGCCTATTACGACTTTTCCGATTTCTGAGGTAAGTTTTTGGTACGCTTCTTTCAGGGCGGCTACTGCTTGTACATCTGACTGATATTGGGTCATGCTAAATAACGGATTGATAGTGTAAGAATGAATGATGATTTTCTATTTCAAATTGCTGATATACACATTTACTATAACAAAAAGAGCGTTTATGCTATTTCAAATACATAAAAAGAAATGCCCGTTTTGTAAAATTAAGCAAATATGCGTTTAGTCAAAATAAAAATGCTGATTTATGCCTTTCAACGTTGAAGAATGAAAAATGTTTTGAGGAATACAAAATAAGTCATGCTTTTATTGAGGTGCTTTTTACGCAAGCATAACCGACAAACATGATTTACAAAAAGCGTTTGTTTGTAACCCGTACAAAATTTTAAAATTACTCGTCAAAATTGAACAATTCAATCTAATACCCTAGTCGGATTTAGTCAAAATTATCGTATATTTAACTTGCACTATCTCAATGTAGTATAATTTAAAATCCTAAATTTCAATCAATTACTTGTAACGTTTTTTGTATAGTTTGTTTATTCAGCGTTCCGATTTATCTTTTTTAACCCTAAAACTTAACACCATGTTTGGACTTACCTCTCTCGGAATCATTCATACTGCCATTAGCTTGGTGGCGGTAGCAACAGGAGCAATTTCTCTCCTTCGCCAAAAAGAAATTGCTTGGAGCAACAGTATTGGCAAAACCTATGTTATTACGACCATTCTCACTTGCTTGACAGGTTTTGGTATTTTCCAACATGGAGGTTTTGGAAAACCTCATGCACTAGGCATTATTACGTTATTGGTTTTAGGGTTAGTGTATCTGGCACAAAAAACCAATTCACCCTTTGGCAAGCTTTCGCCATACATCGAAAAAATTGGCTATTCTACGACTTTCTTCTTTCATTTAGTACCAGCCATTACAGAAACGCTAACCCGACTTCCGCTTGACAAACCTGTGGCTAGTAGCCCCGACGACTCTCTTATTACCACGTTGGTAGGAATTTGTTTTGTGCTATTTGCTATTGGAGCAACGGTTCAGGGAATAGCTTTGAGGAATAAATTGAGCCAAAATGTTTAGTGCATATAACTGCTGAGTGGCGAACAAAAAAAGGTTGGCGTGTTGCCAACCTTTTTCGTTTATCTTGGTATCATTGCCCTCGGTTTCGATTTCCTTTCAAAATTTGGTCATCTTTGTATTCGTCGGCAATGTAAATAAATACATCGTTTTTAGCTTTGTCGAACCACTCTTCGATGGCGTGGTTTTTCTTTCTATTCAATGTAATTTGATACAATTTTTGGAAATCGTCTTGCAAATTGGCAAAATGTGGCGGATGCTTGGCTTTGTAATAAAGCAAACGTACAGCAGTGCGGCCGTCTTCGGTACGATAGGGAAGGGGAGCCGATACCGTTCCTACGGTCATCGAATCGAGTGTAAAATACAAACCCGATTCCATACTACCATCCAAAGCCATCTTGATAGAGCGTGTGCCAGGGTCGAGCAACATACCACCGCCATCTTGGGTAGCTTTGTCTTCTGAATGCAATTTGGCTGCTTGTTCAAATTTAAGACTATCTCGTTGAATCAATACCCGAATGCTATCTAAATAGCGTGTTGGCTCGGTTACGTCAAGCTTTTGGTAGTCGGGACGCAACAAAATATGGCGAGCATGGTATTCTTGTCCACGGGTCTCAAGCATCTGAATTAAGTGAAAACCAAACTCCGATTCTACTACACCCGAAAGCTGGTTGGGCTTGAGTTTTAAAGCTGCCGCCTCGAAAGGAGCAACCATTTGTCCACGTTTGGCAAAACCCAAATCGCCACCTCTTTTACCTGAACCTAAATCCTCTGAGTGAGTTTTAGCCAATTCGGTAAAATCTTCGCCGTTATTTTCTACTCGTTTTTTGAAGTCGAGCAAGCGTTTTATCAAATCTTCTCGTTGGTTTTTGGTTACTTTTGCCAAACGCACGATATGCCCCACTTCTACTTCGGAAGGCAAATAAGGCAAAGAATCTTTGGGAATAGCTTCAAAAAACTTACGTACTTCTTTGGGCGTAACTTTCACATCGCTCGTGATTTTGTCTTGCATTTTACGGGTAGTCAATTGCTCCCTGATAGCCGAACGCAATTCATCTTTCAACGACGAAATACTTTTGCCATAAGCTTCTACGATATTTTTAGTAGAACCGAATTGTTGCTCCATTTGCTCCATACGGGCATTGAGTTCCGATTCTATACGTTTATCTTCTACAATAACCGAGTCGATTTCGGCTTTGGCCAATAATACTTTTCCGATAATCAAACTTTCTAACAACTGACTTCTCGTTGGCACGTTGCCTTGCCCACTTTGTAAGTATTGTTGGTACTGTGCTTCTAACTCAGATTTTAGGATAAAATGATTGTCCACTTTCGCAATAATCTTATCAATCACCACAGGAGTTTGGGCTTGTAAGCCTTGTAGGCCCGTCAGTAAGAATATTGCTACGAATAAGCCTTGAAATTGTTTCTTCATCTTTTGGTTGGAATAGCTTTTACTCATCAGAACGCTCTTGCTGGTTCTGCACATCGATTCTTTAACAAATTTAACGGGTTTTTGTGGCTAAATCCATCTACTCTGCCGTTAAAAAGTGTTAATACGGTTTTATTAATCAAGAATATTCATTAATTCGCTTTCATTGACCTTCACTGGGTAGCGGCTATTGAGCTGTTTGAGCCAACTTTCATAAAGCATTTTTTGGTAATCATTGATTACTTGTCCACGGGCTTCGACAAAAGTTTTGGCACGAGCCTCTTCTGTTTTTTGCACATTTACCCAGAGGATTTTTCCATTCATTTCAAAGGTTTGCTCGCCCACCGACCAGTTGAGTACATCGACCCATTCGTTTTCACCTTTTTTGAAATAGCTTTCGCCAGCCTCTAAGCTATTGCGTTTGAGGGCATTAAAGCGTTTTACTACGTCTTCCATTGAGTTAGAATAAAAACGAATGCCTACACGCATATTTTTATTACGGTCGGTTTTCGATACGGGTTTGTATTTGCTTTCGTCTTTTTCAATGATGCGTGTGGCCGAAATTCCCTTGTTGATGAGGTAATTTACCACCAAGCGTGCACGTTCGGCCGAAACCTCTTCTTTCTCTTCGGGGTCGATATTGCCTGTAATTTCTACGGTATAATCTCGGTTTTTTATCATGATAAGGCTCAACTCATACAACAGCGTTTGGGCATCGGCCGATATGGTTGATTTGTCTTTTTCAAAATAAATATTCGGAAAAGCCCGATTCATCAAATACGGCGGTTTTTGCAACATTCCTTTGGCTTGGTCGAGGGTTTCACGCTTATCTGCAATGATGTATTTAGCCCAAATACGGTTGGAATATTGGTAATTGGCAGCGTTTTGTTTGAAGAAATTGACCTGTGCCGTCGAGTCGAGTGAGGGCTGTAGCACGTGTTTGTCGTATAAATCTTTGTACAAAATACCTTCTCGGTATTCTTGCACCGAAGCGGCGAAGGTTGGATTTTTTTGTTCTAAATGACTTTCTTCAAAAGCAATATTTTGAGCTTCGACAAACGTATTATACCAATCATTGACCGATTTTGAATCGGGTATCCCCAATTTTGCCAATTGTCGATGTTGTTTGGTTACAAAATCATAAAAACTAGCGATGGTATATTTTTGATTTTCGATACTAAAAAGTGTGTTTTGCAGATAGGCTTCTTGTCCGAGGCGGTCTTTGTAGAAATTATTGGTAGCTTCGGTTTTCGCACTAGGAGTTTCTACAAAGTGGTTTTCTTCTTGTAATTTTTTTACCAACGCACCACGAGCAATGCTTCCTCGTGTGGCATCGGCATTGATTTTTTGACGAATAAAAGGGGCTAATTCTTCAAATTTGAGTAGGTTTTTCTTTTCTACTAAACGGAAAATATGCCAGCCCAAAGCCGTTTGAATGGGTTGGGTATAATCGCCTTTTTCTCTAAGGGCAAATACTTGTTCTGTAATTTTGTCGTCAATCAACGTGCCAGCTTCATACCAACGAGAAAGTACGCCTCCTTTGTTGCGGGTGTTTACGTCGTCGGAGTAGGTACGACAAACGCCTTCAAATGGCTCGCCTTTGGTCAGATAACTGTAGGCTTCGTCTATTTTACGCTTGGAGGCTGTTTTTTGAGCTTCTGTCATAGAAGCATTTTGACTCACTAAAATATGGGCTAATTTTACTTTTCCTCTAAAAGGTCTTTTTTCTAATACTTTAATCAAATGATAGCCTCGGTCGGTGCGAATAGGCACAGAAACTTCATTGACGGGCGTATTATAAGCCGCCGATTCGATAAGATAGTGGTTGTCTAACACCGCAAGAAAACCCAAGTCGCCACCTTTCACTGCCGATTTGGTATCTTTAGAAAACTCTTTCGCCAATTGTTCAAAGGCTTCGCCCTTGCTGATACGCCCACGAATCTTTAAGATTTGCTCGAATGCCGCCAACGTATCGGTTGCCGAAGCATTGGGCTGTAATGGAATAAAAATTTGGGCAATACGTACTTCTTCGCTCATGCGTTGATAGGCCTCTGCGACGAGTTTGTCCAATAAATTTTTGTCGGTCAAAAAAGGTGTGGCAAGCGTGTGTCGATAGGCGTTGAGTTCTTCCTTAAACTCCTCGGTAGTATGCAAGCCAGCCTGCTCGGCTGCGTGTATAACTAGCTTATAGTCAACATAATTTTGTAAAAAAGCCTTGCTGTTTTCCTTCTTGATGCTATCGGCCAAGAGCAATCTTCTAAAGGTTTGTTCTACTTCGTTGGCACTAATTGCCTTGTTGCCAATGCTAATTGCTTGCCCGCTTAATTTGGATACAAAGAAGAAAAAAGAAGCAAGTAGTAGTATATATTTTTTGTGTAATTTCATCATCAATGCCAAGTAAATAAAGCCAGAAAAGGGTTCTAACTTATTCTTTTTAACTTTTATTACCTTGTTTTTATTGTAAACTAAAAAACAAAAATAATAATAAAATCCAGATAAGCAGTAGTTATACGCAGGCTTTTGGTGATAAAGGTATTACTTTAAGTTATAAAAAAGAGGTCAAAGACTACAATTTATGGATAATTATAGGCATCTCTTTTTCTTAAACTCCAATGTGCTGGGAAATGTCTTTGCCAACATTTCCCCTACATAATATAAATAAAAATGCTTAAACGGCTGGTTCTTGCTGTGTAAGGCAATGGAAACTTCCTTGTCCCCAAATAATTTTGGTTGATGGTAAACCAATCACAGGACGGTCTTTGAACACCTGAGCCAGTATATCGAGTGCTACTTCGTCGTTTTTACAGTCGAATGTAGGCACAAGCACGCCAGCATTACATATCAAGAAATTGGCATACGAAGCAGGCGTTCTGAAACCATCGACAACCACTGGTGTAGGCATAGGGATTTCAACAATATTGAGTTGCTTGCCATTGAGCAAACGCATGGGTTTGAGAAGCTGTAAGTTTTCTTCGAGAATACGATGGTTATCGTCGGCTTTGTTGGGTTCTACCATCGTAATAACGGTATCTTCATTCACAAAACGCACGGTATCGTCGATATGCCCATCGGTATCGTCGCCCATAATGCCATCGTTCACCCACAATACTTGTTCCGCACCGTAGTAGTCGTATAGGTATTGTTCTATTTGGGCTTGATTCAAATGCGGATTACGATTTTCGTTGAGCAAGCATTCTCTGCTTGTCAGGATTGTTCCTGCTCCATTAAATTCTACCGAACCGCCTTCCATGATGATGCCGGGCGTAGCATAAGGCAATTGGCGATGTTGGGCAATATGTACAGGCAATTGGTTGTCGGCATCGAATGGCGGATATTTGCCTCCCCAAGCATTGTAGCCCCAATTGACTATCATGCGTTGCTGTGTTGTAGGATTAATCAAAAAAGCGGGGCCGTGGTCTCTGCACCAAGCGTCGTTGGTAGGATTGACCAATATTTTGATTTGGTCAGGATTGATGTCGTATTCAGGCAACGAAGCTTCGATAAAAGCTTTGAGCGATGTATCGTTTACGTTCAAACAAACTTTTTCACCTTGGCTAATGGCTTTGATAAGCCCAAAGTATTGCGGATACATAGCCATGCGTTTGTTGCCCTGCCAAGAAGCTTCGTTATGTGGAAAGGTCAGCCACGTAGCTACGTGCGGATGCCACTCGGGCGGGAAAAAAAAACCTTGTTCTTTAGGAGTCATACTATGCTTGAATGTTAGGCTACAAAGTTACAAAATCTCCCCCAAAGATGATAGATTACAACAAGGGCATTCGTGGCAGGTCATAACTAAAAAGGCTCAATTATGATTCCAAGTTGCTGTGTATCTTTGTAAAAAAAAGCGCATGATATTAGAGATAAAAGATATAGTAGATGACCGCCTTTGCTACGAGAAAGTACGGGAATTAAGGTGGGTGGAGGGCGTAAAATGCCCTCATTGTCAAAGTAGTGAGCATAAACGTCACGGACATCACAACAGTAGTGAACACCGTTATCGTTATCAATGCAAAAAATGCACAAAATACTTTGATGATTTAACAAAT
>JAAFJE010000047.1 GCA_013298025.1 Cytophagales bacterium
GCTTTGTATGATGAAGTTCTTGGGTTTAGTTTTTTTATCCACAATCAAATAGATGTGAACGGATTGCTCCGATTCATTGCGTTCTATTCGACTAACTATAAAATGGGGGTCGATTGGTAATAACTCTGTTATTTGGTCTATAAAATCCATCGCTTTTTAGTACAAAGATAGTAAACCAAGTAATTTCATAAAGAACCAATTTTTCCAGTGTAACCAATTTCTTGTCCATTATAAATTAAGGGTACTCCTCCTATAAGCGATGTAACTGCAAAAGCCGCCATTGCCCCTTTTTGGCTCTTAAAAATATTTACTGGCGAATCGTCCCAAGCTCCGTCATCGTGGTTGGTAATCCATCGAACAATGTGTTTGCCTTCAGGAACATTGGCATAATCAATTGGGTTGAATGCAAGCAGGTCGGAAGCAGGCTTGTTGTTGTTCAATATATCTTTTACTTTCGTGTAAAAGTCCCATCCAAAAATCAGGTCGAATCCCACATCGAGATGAGCTTTGTTTGAACCCTCCGCAAACATGATTAATTTCCGATTCGGAATGGCTCTTAGGGCATCAATGGCTTGCTTCCAAAAGTCGGTGGGTACGCCGTCGGCGTGGTCGCAACGGAAACCATCAATATTCGCTTCTAAAACCCAGTAAGACATCACTTTAATCATTTCTTTACGCATAGCAGCATTGGTATAATCGAGTTCGGCTACGTCTGTCCAGTTTGTTCCGGGAGGGCTAATAATTGCCCCACTAGCACTACGGGCATACCAAGTAGGTTGCTGTTGAATCCAAGGGTTATCCCAAGCAGTATGGTTGGCAACCCAGTCTAATATAACAGCGATATTACGTTTGTGGGCTTCTTTGACCAACAATCTTAAATCTTCTAAATTACCAAAAGCAGTATTGATTTGCGTATAGTTCTTTACAGCATACGGTGAACCAATGCCTTTCAACTCGCCGATGGGATAAATGGGCATAATACAAGGAAGCCCTCGACTCATTGCGTTCAATTCGATTGACGCAAATGCCGCCTGCGGTATTGGCTGAATATTACTTGCTTTTATCTCGTACCTACTACGATTTGGCGGCTTACAGTGGTACGAGTTACTATGCAGTGCGGTACGAGCAACAAGCCAATGCCTACGCCGATTCGGCTATGACGAAACTCAACCGACTCGACTGGCGATATTATTATGTAGAAGGACTGAAAGCTTTTAAGGAACAAGATTTTATATTAGCCAAGCGTGATTTTCACTTGATTTTAGACAAATTTCATCCCGACGCACACGAGTATGCACTGGTGGCTTCTTCGCTGGCTAGTGTATATATGGCACAAGCAGATACAGAAGCGGCTACCCAACTGATGATGCGGGCAGCTATTGCCGACATCAAATCGGCTACGAAAGAAGGAGTTGCGTTGGTGTATGTGGCCGATTTGCTCTATCGTCAAAAACACGATGAAAAAGCTTATATTTTTATCAAAGAAGCCCTAAACGATGCTACATTTTATGGGGCAAAATTGCGTTTAAAACATGTGTCTGGTATTTTGCCTATCATCGAAGGTAATCGCTTATCGACCGTCGAAGGGCAAAAAAATCGTCTGTTTACTTTTACTCTTATCGTTTCGGTGTTGTCTTTACTGGTGATTATTTTTGCCTTTATTATATTCAAACAATTGAAAAAATTGAAAATAGCAGGTAAAAAGATTACCGAAACCAACCATAAATTGCAAGAAGCAAACGACCAACTCCAGAAAACAAATGAAATGCTTCAAGCAAAAAATAGCGAGTTGCTCGAAGCACATAAAATCAAAGAAGAATACATCGGTTACTCTTTTAATATGTATGCGACGTATCTGGAAAAAATAGAAAAAATCAAGAAAAATCTCGAAAAACGCTTGGCGAGTCGCAACCCCGAAAGTACCGCTCAAGCCCTCGAAAGTATCAACCTGAAGAAAGAACGAGCGGCTTTGTATTTGAGCTTTGATGAAATATTTATGAAACTATTCCCCAATTTTATCGACGCTTTCAATCAGCTCTTCAAGATAGAAGACCAGTACCAACGCAAAGAAGAACAGCCGCTAGATTTAGACATTCGTATTTTTGCTCTTATTAGAATGGGTATTAGCGACCATGAGCAAATTGCCAAAATTCTTGAATATTCAGTTAGAACCATTTATAACCATAAAACCAAGGTGAAAAATAAATCACTTGTGCCTAATGAGCAGTTTGAGCAAAAAATAATGGAAATAAAGGCGTTTTAACAATGAATGAATGATACATACTTGAAAAAGTCCTTATCCCCAGCAAAGAGATAAGGACGATACCCTATACGCTCATGGCTTCTCTGAGCCAAACCAATTTATTTTCGGGAATCTTTTGCTCAATTTGTTCTCGTAATACATACATGATTTCTTCTACGCTCGCCGCCTCGTCAAACTGAATGGGAGCTTTGAACGTAACCGATAACGTTGTTTGGCGTTTTTTCAACCGTAAACCTTTTTTGTCGAAAGCTCTTCTAAATCCGTTAATCACTACGGGTACAACAATGGGTTGATGTGCTTTGATTAAATGAGCCGTTCCTTTGCGGAGCGGTGCATAAGGCGTGGTTGTACCTTGTGGAAAACTCACCACCCAGCCATATTTGAGTCCTTTGCCTATTTTTTCGTTGGCTTCGGCATCAACGTTGCGTTGCACGTCTTGTCCTTTGGCTCGCCATGAGCGATTGACGAGTATCGCACCCGCTTGCGAAAATATCTTAGGAATCAAGCCTCCTTCTTTCATCGTTTCGGAAGCGGCTACGTAAAAAAGCTTGGCTTTGGGCGAAAGCAAATAAATAGGTACGTTGATGTTATTGCGAAAACGCCATTTTACACTGAAAAAAATATGATAAAGGCATATCACGTCCATAAAATAGGTTTGATGGTTCGATAAAAACAATACGCCTGTGTCGGGTAAGTTTTCGAGGTGTTCTGTGCCTTTAATTTTAGTTTTGTTGTAAATGGCAAGTCGTGGATAGGTTATCACGCCTAGAATAAACATAAGCAATCGTCTGAGTAAAACAAAATTGCCAAAAGCATCTCTTTCTAGGATTTGTAATACATCCATTCTTTTTCGTAAATCTTTCAAAGTCATGGTCAAGCAAGCGTATAAATTTGTACAATAATGCTACCCTCTAATTTTTGACTTAGAGGGCAACGGTGATATTTAGGATTGTGTTAGCACTTTGGCTGTGCTAGTAGTTTTTATTTGACAGGGAAAAATACAAAAAAGATTTGGTTTATTTATAGTTTATGCAAGATTTTGTAATTATTGCTCCTACTTAACGATTGAGCCAACGATTGACGCTATTGTATTTTCCTTCTAATACTACTTTGTACAAACGACTGTTAGATTGAGGTAAGGCAAGTGTAATACCTTCTTTTTTAACTGGAACACTCGCCAGCAGTTGATAGTTGTCGGGCTTTCCTTCTTCAAACTGATTGCTTGTACTCAGCCATATTTTCACCTTGCCCGCAGAGTCGATGGCTTTCCAACTAATAAGCAGGCTGTCGTTTTGTAGGTGTAGCTGTGGTTGTGCCAACGAAACTTTACCCAACAACGGAACGCCATCTATTTCTCTAAGATTTTCGGTAGGAATGGCTATTTTCATAAAACGAGCTATCGTTGGCATGAGGTCAACAATGGCAGGTTGAGCGGTTTGGTAATAGGCATTAAACGATGGTTGATTGCTCACGAGCCAAGTAGTACGTTCACGCTCCGACTGTCCGCCGTGGTTTCTACCTGTTTGGGCATCTCTGCCGTGGTCGGTGGTAATGAGCAGTAGCCAGTTTTCTTTAAAATGCTTTTGTCTGTACTGTATGGCATCCCAAATACGACCTACTTGTTGGTCGAGGTAGCCGAGGGCTTGCGTCATTTCTGGACTATCGCCGTAGCGGTGTCCCATGTCATCGGTGTATTCCAAATACACCCAAGAGAGGTCTGGGGCTTGGTTTTTGAGGCATTGAGCCGCTTCTTGGCTCACCTTTTCGTCAATTAAATGAATGTAATGGCTCTTTTTATCATGCGGAAAATGCAAAGTATCTAGCTCGTAGCCATCGGCTACAAAATCCATTTTGATGTGGGCTGTTTGGGCTAAACCTTCGCCAATGAGCTTGGTACGGTTGTCTGTCCATGTCGAAAAAACACCTGTTTTTTTGTTTGGATATTGTGTTTTAAATAGCCTAAAAATGCTTGGATAATGGTAATTAGGGCTTTTGATGCTATTGTCCCACACGTTGTGTTTGTTTACCCACGTTCCTGTGAGGAGGCTATTGTAGCCCACCGCCGAGATGGTTGGCGTTTGAGAATATTGTCCTTTTTCGCCGCCGACAAAAGCTCTTTTATAAGAACCCTGCTGGATAATTTCTTGAAAATGAGGTAATTTAGCTTTTTCTATCACATCGGCAGGGATGCCATCGGCAATGATAAATACAACTTTAGGGGTATTTTTTTGAGCCAAGGTAGCTAAAGCACAACAACAGAAGAAGGTAATCAAATACTTTTTCATAAAAGCTACGGATAATCGTTTGAAGAGATGAATCAATACCTCTAAATTACGGTGCTTTTGTTAGGCGAATGTTATGTTCTGGTTGCTAAAAAAACAAAATTGTACTGGGGTTGGTTTATGGATATTTTTAATATTGATGGCACGACTTATGCCATCTGTGAACGTCATTTATTTTTCGTGTGTTTGAATTAGAAATTCCAGAACATCTTCAAAATATTCTTTCAAATTGTTAAAAGCATATTCTTCTGGAAACCAGTGAGCAAACTTCCAATACCTCCATTCTCCCTTTTCAGTTTTTGGAGGAATAAGTAAAAAATACTGTTCTTCATTGATTCCACCGATAATGATACTTTCTGCTAATTCACCATCGTAAGCATCAGCGTATGCCTCATCTACGTTTTTCAAGAAATCAATATTTTCAACCTTTTCAAAACTTGGTTCAACATCATTAGGGGCAGAAAAACCATTTGTTATGCTTAAAAACTCTTTATAATCATCAGGGAGTTTTATCCCTAATTTCCTTTCGATTTCAACTAATTGTTTTTCAACTGCTGGTAAGTTTCCAAGCCAATGACTCTCCATTTGCTCTGGTGTAAAATGGAAGTCTTCGTATTTAATTGCTTTTTTAGAAATCTCAAAAAGTAAATCCTTCATAGGTTATTTGTTAAAGTTTAAAAGTTTTTACAACGAGTAGGAAGTCCATTGATCAAGTCAATTTGTTGTTACTTGATTGTCATAATCATTACTTAATATGCTTAAAAATGAGTTTTACCTCTCGTAGTTTAGTTGGTAAATCTTGTACTATATTTACATAGTATTGAAAATTGAGTTTATTTTTTGATGTTTAACTCAAGCTTAGTGTAAGAAGCTGAACAAGGATTTATGAATGAAAAAACTTTTCAAAATCTATTCTTATTAAAAGATAATAAATAGTTAATGTGTTGTTTTTCAGTATTTTAAAATTTTTTATTCAGTTTTTAATAATTATAATATCGTTTACTTTGACAGTCAAATACAATAGATTATCTTTCCGTAAGTATTTTAATATAATATGTTCTGTCTAAAAATAATTTGTACAAAACCTTGTTATATCTTTCATACTAGCAATATCTACGTGAATAAAAAAGCCATCCAAATGATTGTAATTACTTACAAAAATAGTAACTTTATTTGTATTTTTGGTTAAAATAAATAGGCAAAAGGTAAATGTATAAGTATATATAGTTGATTTTTTTTAAAGTTATGAAAGTAAAATTAGGTCAAGCGGTAAAAATGTTTTTTGGAAGTTCTTCTCTTGAAATGGTTTATTTTGAGGCCATTAGTAATGCCCTTGATGCAGAAGCCACAGATATCATTGTTAACATTTCAATCGAAGCAATAAATAGACCTGATACATTGGAAATTACTATTTCTGATAATGGATTAGGATTTGACAATTATCGATATAATAAATTTTCTAATCTTTTTGATGTTGAAGAAAACTCACACAAAGGACTAGGCAGATTAGTGTATTTATGTTACTTTGATACAGTAGAGGTCAAAAGCATTTTCTCTAATACCCAAGAAAGAAAATTTACATTTTCTCAACAATTTGAGGAAGATAAATATCAAATTAAAAACATTGAAAAATCTAACAATGGGACAACTATAAATATGAAAAGTTATACTTTCCCTAAAATAGCAAAGTCGCAATATTTACACCCTAAAGAAATCAAGAAACGATTACTTGAGGAGTTTTACTCAAGATTATTTCAATGCAAACAAAATGGTAAAATAATTAACATTACTATTAATGCTGAAATTGATA
The DNA here is from genome assembly GCA_013298025.1 of Cytophagales bacterium. GTDB lineage: Bacteria > Bacteroidota > Bacteroidia > Cytophagales > Spirosomataceae > Flectobacillus. The sequence continues at coordinate 6,356 of JAAFJE010000047.1, forward strand.
GTGTGATTTATCAAGAAAAATTATCCACCCATGAAATTCCTAACCTTTTATTGGTTGAGATAGATAGCCCATTGAATCTATTTGATAAATTTCAAATTTACTATTCCATAGAAAAAGTAGATATTAGCGAAACATCATTAATATCTGCCATTTCAGTTGATAATAGAACATTTAAAGTTGAAATTATTGCAGAGGAAAATATTCCACAAGGATACAAAATGGTGTTTATGTTATTTTCTGATTATTTTATCGGTAAAGTGGACTCATCAAGACAAAACTTAACACTATCCAAAAATGAATTAAAAGAGGTTCAGCATGCCTTTAGAAAAAAAGTAGCTTCTTTAATTGAAGAAAATATTCCTCGTATTCAACAAAGTAATAAACAAATCAAAGAGAGTTTGATTAATCGCTATCCACATCTTAATGGATACTTTGAAGTACATAACATTGGATATCTCAAACGAAATGATATACTTAAACATGCACAAGAACAATTTTTTAAAGCTCAAAAAGAACTCTTAGATGCCAATCACTTAACAGATGATCAATTTAATAAATCATTAGAAATTTCCGCTAGAGCTTTAACTGAATACATTTTATTTCGTCAACTAACAATCGAAAAGCTTAGAAGTTCAACTTCTAAGGATTCCGAAGCAGACTTACATAATCTAATTGCCACGAAAGGAAAAGAAGGAAAGTTTGAAAAAGCAAACCTTATAAATGATATATATAAAAATAACTCATGGTTATTAGATGATAAGTATATGACTTATGAAATCACGCTAAGTGATAGAGAAATGACAGAGTTAGTTGAATTTTTAGTTGAGGGAGAGGAGGTACAAAAAGATATTGATAGACCCGATTTTGCTTTTATTTTCTCGAATAATCCCAAAGAAGATAAACCTTTTGATGTTGTGATTGTAGAATTGAAGAAAAGAGGTGTCAACAAATATGAAAACCTAAAAACTGTTCATCAATTAGAAACAAGGGCTAGAAATTTAATGAAATACTATAATAATAAGGTTCAAAGAATTTGGTATTATGGTATTATAGAATTTAATGAAGATATTGAACTGGCATTATCAAGTGATTTTACAGAATTATATTCTACTGGTAAATTATTTTACAATGAAAAAGAGGTTGTTGTTGAATTGAAACCAAGGAAAACGGTTCCTATGGGAGTTTTTATGTGGGATATTGATGCAATAGTGAATGATGCAAATGCGAGAAATAGTACATTTCTTAACTTCATAAAAAGTAAATTTTCTCCTACGAATATTGACTGAAAATATTTTTTAAAACAAGTATAGATATCGTTATTTTAAGGTGTAGAACTTTAAAATAACGATAGACCTCTTTCTCCACAATCCAAAAATCATCTCACACAATACCCATTCCATATTTCCGCAATTCATTAAAACAAACATAGCTCCCCAAATCAATACAACTCTGAGCGGGGGCGGTTTCATCGTTTTTTTTACAAAATAAATACCCTAAATACTTGAAAAACAAAAAGAAAAACACTAATTTTGCAGGCTATCAAAGATTTTAATAAGAAATACTTATTTTGATAAGTTCTTGGCTCCGAAACACTTTTCTTTTTTCGTAGGAAGATTAGCAAAGGGAGCAAAGATACGCACATCTACGAGGCTTCTTGGGGATACATCCCTACGTCGGTTGGCTAAAAACCGATAAAATAAACTGGTAACAGGTAACTTTTACAGTAAACTTCAAAAACAGTAACAGCCTTGGCACACATGACAAACACTGGCAGACTTTCGTTCGCCAAAGTTAAGAATTTACTTGAGTATCCCGATTTCTTGGATATTCAGGTGAAGTCATTTCAGGAGTTTTTCCAATTAGAAACGCCTGCCGAAAACCGTAATGGCGAAGGACTATTCAAAGTATTTGCTGAGAACTTCCCGATTGCGGATTCTCGTGAAAACTTTGTCCTTGAATTTATCGATTATTCGGTTGACCCTCCAAAGTATTCGGTTGATGAATGTATCGACCGTGGTCTTACGTATTCTGTACCACTCAAAGCCAAACTTCGTTTGATTTGTAATGACGACGACAACGAAGACTTTGAAACCATCGAGCAAGAAGTATTCTTAGGAAATATCCCTTACATGACTGAGCGTGGCTCATTTGTGATTAATGGTGCCGAGCGTGTCATTGTATCGCAATTGCACCGTTCGCCAGGGGTATTCTTCTCGCAAAGCCGCCATACCAACGGTACAAAGTTGTACTCGGCTCGTATCATTCCTTTCAAAGGTTCTTGGATTGAATTTGCGACCGACGTAAACAACGTGATGTACGCTTATATCGACCGTAAAAAGAAGTTCCCCGTAACAACCCTTTTGCGTGCGATTGGCTTTGGCTCGGATAAAGAAATCCTCGACTTGTTTGGTTTGTCAGAAGAAATAAGTGCCGACGAAAAAACATTGCAAAAAGTGGTGGGCCGTCGTTTGGCAGCAAGGGTACTGAGAACGTGGCAAGAAGACTTTGTGGACGAAGATACTGGCGAGGTTGTTTCTATCGACCGTAACGAGGTATTGTTGGAACGTGATTCGGTGATTGCCAAAGACGATATTGATACGATTTTAGATGCAGGCTTAGACACCATCATTCTTCACAAAGAAGACATGAACGTAAATGATTACAACATCATTTACAATACCTTACAAAAAGACTCTTCTAACTCAGAAAAAGAAGCGGTTGAGCAAATTTACCGTCAGTTGCGTAATACCGAAGCACCTGATGAGCAAACCGCCCGTGATATTATTCAAAACTTGTTCTTCTCCGACAAACGCTATGATTTAGGAGAAGTAGGTCGTTACCGTATCAACAAGAAATTGGGCTTAGAAATCCCAATGGAAACCAAGGTTTTGACTAAAGAAGATATTATTTCTATCGTAAAATACCTTATCGGGCTTATCAACTCGAAGGCGGTAGTAGATGATATTGACCACTTGTCAAACCGTCGTGTTCGTACCGTAGGCGAGCAGTTGTATGCACAGTTTGGCGTTGGTTTAGCACGTATGGCTCGTACTATCAAAGAGCGTATGAACGTGCGTGACAACGAAGACTTCAAACCAGTTGATTTGATTAACGCCCGTACACTTTCGTCGGTAATCAACTCGTTCTTCGGAACAAACCAGCTTTCACAGTTTATGGACCAAACCAACCCGTTGGCAGAGATTACGCACAAGCGTCGTCTTTCGGCTCTTGGACCTGGTGGTCTTTCTCGTGAGCGTGCAGGTTTCGAGGTGCGTGACGTACACTATACCCACTATGGTCGTTTGTGTACGATTGAAACACCCGAAGGTCCCAACATCGGTTTGATTTCGTCGCTTTGCGTACATGCCAAAATCAACTCGATGGGCTTTATCGAAACGCCTTATCGTGTGGTAGAAGATGGTAAAGTAAAAGTAAACGAAATCAAGTATTTGACGGCGGAAGAAGAAGATGGTAAAAACATCATTCAGGCAAACGCTTCTTACGACGAATCTGGTGCTTATGAAAGCGAGCGTGTAAAAGCTCGTTTTGAAGGTGACTTCCCTCGTGTGGACCCTCACGAAGCACAATTCATGGACGTTGCTCCCAACCAAATTGTATCGGTAGCCGCTTCGTTGATTCCTTTCTTGGAGCATGACGATGCCAACCGTGCCTTGATGGGTTCAAACATGCAACGCCAAGCTGTGCCTTTGTTGCGTCCAGAAGCCCCTATCGTGGGTACTGGCTTAGAGGCAAGTGTTGCCCTCGATTCAAGAACCTTGGTAGTGGCCGAAGCCGATGGCGAAATCGTTTATGTAGATAGTATCAAAATCGTAGTAAAATACGATATGTCGCCAAACGAATATTTGGTAAGTTTTGAAGGTGATACCAAAGAATACAAACTTATCAAGTTCCGTAGAACCAACCAAGATACAACCATCAACTTGAAGCCGATTGTTCGTAAAGGACAACGTGTGAAAAAAGGACAAGCCCTTTGCGAAGGTTATGCTACGCAACAAGGGGAGTTGGCGCTTGGTCGAAACATGAAGGTTGCCTTCATGCCTTGGCAAGGGTACAACTTCGAGGATGCGATTGTAATTTCGGAGAAAGTAGTTCGTGACGATATTTTCACTTCTATCCACATCGAAGAATTTGAATTGGAAGTACGTGATACCAAACGTGGAGAAGAAGAATTGACGGCTGAGATTCCAAACGTTTCGGAAGAAACCGTGAAAAACTTAGACGAAAATGGGGTGGTTCGTGTTGGTTCAGAAGTAAAAGAAGGGGATATTTTGATTGGTAAGATTACGCCTAAAGGAGAGTCGGACCCAACCCCAGAAGAAAAACTCCTTCGTGCTATCTTTGGCGACAAAGCTGGCGACGTGAAAGATGCTTCTAAGAAAGCACCTCCATCGTTGAAAGGTGTCGTAATTGATACCAAATTGTTTAGCCGTCCTAAGAAAGACAAAGACGAGCGTGACAAAGCGAAGAAAGAATTGGCGGTATTGTCGAAACAATTGTCAAGAGACCTGACCGAAATCAGAGCCGTGATGATTGGCAAAATGGTTCAGTTGTTAGAAGGAAAAGCTTGCAATGGCATCAAGCATAAATTCGGTGCAGTGATTCTTGAAAAAGGCATCAAGTTTACCGCTCGTAACATTGAGGAGGCTCTTTTCCCTGCTAAAAACTTGTACCGTGACGATAGCTCTTACGCTGTACCAGAAGAAGCCAACTTATTGGCCGACTTGATTTTGGAAGATGCTACAGACGAAGCCGAAATCAATAGCGTATTGTTGCAATTGGTGAAAAACTACAATGTACGTCGCAACGAATTGGTAGGTCGCTTCAAGCGTGAAAGATTTGTACTAGAGGTAGGCGATGAGCTTCCTGCGGGTATCGTGAAATTGGCGAAAGTATATGTTGCCAAAAAACGTAAGTTGAAAGTAGGAGATAAAATGGCGGGTCGTCACGGTAACAAAGGGGTTGTTGCCCGTATTGTGCGTGAAGAAGATATGCCATTCTTGGAAGACGGAACGCCTGTAGAAATTGTATTGAACCCACTGGGTGTACCTTCTCGTATGAACATCGGACAGATTTACGAAACGGTATTGGCTTGGGCAGGAGAGAAGTTGAACAAGAAATATGCTACGCCTATTTTCGACGGTGCTACAGAAGCAGAGGTAGCCCACGAATTGACGGCAGCAGGGTTGCCAGCTTGGGGACGTACTTATTTGTACAATGGTCTTACTGGCGAGCGTTTCGACCAACCAGTTACTGTAGGTATCATCTATATGTTGAAACTTGGTCACTTGGTTGACGACAAAATGCACGCCCGTTCAATTGGACCATACTCGCTTATTACACAACAACCGTTGGGTGGTAAAGCACAGTTTGGTGGTCAGCGTTTTGGAGAAATGGAGGTTTGGGCATTGGAAGCATTCGGTGCAGCTAACATCCTTCAAGAAATCCTTACGGTGAAATCCGATGACGTAGTAGGCCGTGCCAAAGCATACGAAGCCATTGTAAAAGGCGAAAATATGCCAAAACCAGGTATTCCAGAATCATTCAACGTATTAATCCACGAACTAAGAGGCTTGGCGTTGGAGATTACTTTAGAGTAATTTGAAAATAGCGTAATTTGAAGATTTGGAAATTTTCAAATCTTCAAATTTTCAAATCTTCAAATACAAAGCATAAAGAACCATTTTCATCCAAACATACACGAAAATGTCATTCAAAAAGAATAGAAAACTCAATAGTGACTTCTCGCAGGTAACTATCTCGTTGGCTTCACCAGAGTCAATTCTTGAGGGTTCGCACGGAGAGGTAACTCAGCCCGAAACCATCAACTATAGAACCTACAAGCCTGAAATGGGCGGTTTGTTCTGCGAGCGTATTTTCGGTCCTACCAAAGACTGGGAATGTCACTGTGGAAAATATAAGCGTATTCGCTATAAAGGTATCATCTGCGACCGTTGCGGTGTAGAAGTTACCGAGAAAAAAGTACGCCGTGAGCGTATGGGCCACATCGAATTGGTTGTGCCTGTAGCTCATATTTGGTACTTCCGTAGTTTGCCAAACAAAATTGGTTATTTGTTGGGACTTTCTACGAAAAAACTCGACCAAGTTATCTACTACGAAAGATACGTAGTGGTACAGCCAGGTGTTAAAGAGGAAGATGGTGTTAACAAAATGGACTTCTTAACAGAAGACGAATACCTCGATATTATCGACAAACTTCCTCGTGAAAACCAATTACTTCCAGACGAAGACCCTCAGAAATTCATTGCTAAAATGGGTGCTGAGGCACTAGAAATGTTGTTGAAGCGTAGTGCTTTAGACGACCTTTCTTATAGCCTTCGCCACTCGGCAGCCAACGATACGTCGCAGCAACGTAAAGCCGAAGCCTTGAAACGTTTGAAGGTAGTTGAAGCTTTCCGTGATGCAAACACTCGTATCGAAAACCGCCCAGAATGGATGGTGATTAAAATGGTACCAGTGATTCCACCAGAATTACGTCCGCTTGTACCTTTGGATGGTGGTCGTTTTGCAACGTCCGATTTGAACGACCTTTACCGTCGTGTGATTATCCGTAACAACCGTTTGAAGCGTTTGATTGAAATCAAAGCTCCAGAGGTAATCTTGCGTAACGAAAAACGGATGCTTCAAGAAGCCGTTGACTCGTTGTTTGATAACTCTCGTAAAGTAAATGCCGTGCGTTCGGAAGGAAACCGTGCCTTGAAATCACTTTCTGATATGTTGAAAGGTAAACAAGGTCGTTTCCGTCAAAACTTGCTTGGTAAACGTGTCGATTATTCAGGTCGTTCGGTAATTGTAGTAGGCCCTGAATTGAAAATGCACGAGTGCGGTTTGCCAAAAGATATGGCTGCCGAACTATTCAAGCCATTTGTTATCCGTAAATTAATTGAGCGTGGTATCGTAAAAACGGTAAAATCAGCGAAGAAAATCGTTGACCGCAAAGACCCTGTGGTATGGGATATTTTGGAAAACGTGATGAAAGGACACCCTGTGTTGCTCAACCGTGCTCCAACACTCCACCGTTTGGGTATTCAGGCGTTCCAGCCTAAGTTGATTGAAGGTAAAGCGATTCAGTTGCACCCCTTAACTTGTACGGCCTTCAACGCCGACTTTGACGGTGACCAGATGGCGGTACACGTACCACTAGGTCAAGAGGCAATTTTGGAAGCGTCTTTATTGATGTTGGCTTCGCACAACATTTTGAACCCTGCCAATGGTGCCCCTATTACTGTACCTTCGCAAGACATGGTGCTTGGCTTGTACTACGTAACCAAAGGCCGCAGACATACGCCAGAGTTCCCAATCGCAGGCGAAGGCATGAAATTCTATGGCTTTGAAGAGGTAGTAATCGGTATGAACGAAGGTAAAGTATCGAAACATGCCAACATCGAAGTAAAAGCAAAAGTGCGTAAAGAAGATGGTTCATTGGTAGATGAAATGGTGAAAACCGTAGCCGGCCGTGTATTGTTCAACCTTTGCGTTCCTGAAGAAGTAGGTTATATCAATGAATTGTTGACGAAGAAAAAATTGCAACAAATCATTGCTCAAGTATTCAAAATTTCGGGTGTAGCACGTACAGCCAAATTCTTGGATGATATTAAAGAGTTGGGTTATCAAATGGCGTTCAAAGGTGGTCTTTCAATGGGTATTGGCGATATTATCGTACCAGAAGAAAAAGCCGAGCTTATTACAAAAGCTACCGACGAAGTGGCTTCTGTAACAGATAACTACTTGATGGGTCTTATTACCGATAACGAGCGTTATAATGCCGTTATTGATATTTGGACAAAAGTAAACTCGAAAATCACAGATACCTTGATGAAGCAAATGGAGAATGACCAACAAGGTTTCAACTCTATCTTCATGATGATGCACTCTGGTGCACGTGGTTCTCGTGAACAGATTCGTCAGTTGGGTGGTATGCGTGGTTTGATGGCTAAACCTCAAAAGAACTTGCAAGGTTCGGTTGGTGAAATCATCGAAAACCCAATTCTTTCCAACTTTAAAGAAGGTCTCGACGTACTCGAATACTTTATCTCTACGCACGGTGCTCGTAAAGGTTTGGCCGATACAGCCTTGAAAACTGCCGATGCAGGTTACTTGACTCGTCGTTTGCACGATGTTGCACAAGATGTAATTGTAAACGAAGACGATTGTGGTACGTTGCGTGGTATCCAGATTGCTGCCTTGAAAGACAACGAAGAAATCATCGAGCCGCTTTCTGAGCGTATCCTTGGTCGTGTGTCTATTCACGATGTGCATGACCCTGTTACGGGTGAATTGCTCATTACAGCAGGCGAAGAAATCACCGAAGATATGGCTATGAAAGTTGATGACACAGCCATCGACTCAATCGAAATTCGTTCGGTATTGACTTGCGAAACACGCAATGGTGTATGTTCTAAATGCTATGGCCGTAACCTTTCTACAGGTCGTATGGTAGGTATTGGTGAAGCAGTTGGGGTAATTGCTTCGCAGTCAATCGGTGAGCCAGGTACGCAGTTGACGCTTCGTACATTCCACGTTGGGGGTACTGCCCAAAACGTAACGTTAGATGCTACTATCAAAGCTAAATTTGATGGTATTATCAAGTTTGAAGAAATGCGTACTGTTTCTTCGCTTGATACAGAAGGTAATCCTGTTGAAATTGTGATGGGTCGTTCGGGTGAGGTTCAAATTGTAAACTCAGCCAACAATAACCAAGTATATATTTCAAACAACGTACCTTATGGTGCTTACTTGCGTGTGAAAGATGGTCAGAAAATCAGCAAAGGGGAAGAAATCTGTGCTTGGGACCCATACAACGCCGTAATCCTTTCAGAAGTGGAAGGGGTAGCTCATTTCGATGCCATCGAAGAAAACGTTACTTACAAAGAAGAAGCCGATGAGCAAACTGGTTTGAGAGAAAAAGTAATCATCGAATCGAAGGATAAAACCAAAAACCCTTCTATCGTTGTGAGAACTTCTGCTGGTGATGATGTTGCTTACAACGTTCCTGTGGCTGCTCGTTTGGCTGTAGAGAATGGGGTGAAAATCAAACCAGGTCAGGTGCTTGCTAAAATCCCTCGTGCGGCTGGTAAAACGCGTGACATCACGGGTGGTTTGCCTCGTGTAACCGAATTGTTTGAAGCACGTAACCCTTCAAACCCTGCGGTTGTTTCTGAAATCGACGGTGTAATTACACTTGGTGGTATCAAACGTGGTAATCGTGAGATTTATGTGAAAGCGAAAGATGGAGCAGAACGCAAATACCTTGTGCCACTTTCTAAACACATCCTCGTACAAAACAACGACTTTGTGCGTGCTGGTGTGCCACTTTCAGATGGAGCTATTACGCCTTCGGATATTTTGGCTATCAAAGGACCAACTGCTGTACAAGAATACTTAGTAAACGAAATTCAGGACGTTTACCGCCTACAAGGGGTAAAAATCAACGATAAGCACATCGAATGTATTGTTCGCCAAATGATGCAAAAGGTAGAAATCGTTGAGTCGGGCGATACGATGTTCTTGAACGGACAAAGCGTTGACCGTTTTGCCGTGCGTGAAGCCAATGACGATATTCTCGACAAAAAAGTGGTAACAGATGCTGGCGATTCAGATAAAATGAAGGTTGGTATGATTGTTACAACTCGTGCTTTGCGTGATGAAAACTCTTCGTTGAAACGTCGTGATTTGCGTCAAGTACAAGTGCGTGATGCCCAGCCTGCGGTATCGCAACCAAGCTTGCAAGGTATTACGCAAGCGTCGTTGGGTACAGAGTCGTTTATCTCGGCTGCGTCGTTCCAAGAAACAACAAAGGTATTGTCAGAAGCATCAATCCGTGCGAAAACTGATGGCCTAGATGGTTTGAAAGAAAACGTAATTGTAGGTCACTTGATTCCTGCCGGAACGGGTGTTCGCAAATACCAAGATTATATCATTACTTCAAAAGAAGAATTGCAACAAATCGAAACAGCGAAAGAACAACAAACCCAACAAAAAGTGGGTGGTTATCGCAAAGCTCGTTGGATTGTGTAGTTCCCTCTTGTGTATAAAATCAAACGGCTCGACTGCAAGCAGTCGAGCCGTTTTTTATGAGCTAAAAGTCGAAATAAGTAATCGTGAAAAATTAAATGCAATCAATGTATGTTATAAATTGTTGAAAATCAAAATGCTAATTCACTAATTGTAGATTTACCCTGATTACTTGACAAAATTGTTTTATGCGGGTTTAGGTCTAATATTCTTAGTGTTATAGTTTTCAATGCACCATTCTATTAAAAGTGCTAATTTTTGACAATGTTTAGAAATCAGGCTATATCCCTTTCTAAAAATAGACTCATATTTCGTGTT
>JAAFJE010000048.1 GCA_013298025.1 Cytophagales bacterium
TTTGTTAAATCATCAAAGTATTTTGTGCATTTTTTGCATTGATAACGATAACGGTGTTCACTACTGTTGTGATGTCCGTGACGTTTATGCTCACTACTTTGACAATGAGGGCATTTTACGCCCTCCTTCCACCTTAATTCCCGTACTTTCTCGTAGCAAAGGCGGTCATCTACTATATCTTTTATCTCTAATATCATGCGCTTTTTTTTACAAAGATACACAGCAACTTGGAATCATAATTGAGCCTTTATCTTTTAACTAAGTTATTGTAAATCAAAACACTAATCCACGATTCTATATTATCACTTAGCTACCTCACCCAGCAATCCACGAACCGAAAGGGATTTTATGCAATAGGTATGTGATTCCTAGCGACAAACCTGCACAAACCACAGTGGTGACAGGAATGCCCAACAAAGGATGTACCCAACTCCATAGCAATCCTGCTTTGTTGAGCAATACCAATACCAAAGCATGAGAAAGATAAATGCCATAACTGTATCGGCTCAACAACTGCACTATTTTTTGTACCCATTGACACGACCAAACACTATGCTTGACCCACAAAAATACCCCTACCGCAGCCAATACTACGTTCGGACTGGTATAGGCGTAAAATAACTGGTTGAGTTTTCCTTGTTGTTGCGTCATCATAAAAGTGGCTACCATCGTGATAGCAACGCCTATTACAAACAAGCCAAATCCTATCCAACGCATTCGTAAAGAGGAATTTAGCTGTATGTTATTCAACCAATAACCCAAGACTAAAAAGCCTAAATAGCCTGAAAAATACATCCAATCAATAGCGGGCATCAAAGGCTTGAGTGTAGGCATTCTAAAGAGCAACACAATGAGCCATATTACTACATAAAAGGCCATTTCGTTGATACTACTATTGACAACCCATTTACTCATCATGGGTAAAAACAGGTAAATTCCTATAATCGTATAAATATACCACAGGTGAAACATCGCCCCATCTCGCAGAAGTTTGAGGCAATAGTACAAAAAATGCTCGTCGAAATGCCATTTTTTACCCAAAAGCCACCAATTAAAAAATACATAGATGATGCTCCAAAATATAAAAGGGAGAAGAATACGGGTAAAACGTTTGGACAAATAAGGTCTAATTTCATACGTTTTAGGCAACATTAATGTCCCCGTAAGCATCAAGAAGACAGGCACACAAAAACGCACAGCACTGTTGCACAGGTGTCCAAGCCACCAATAACCTGTAGGCACACGTTTGTACTGATACACGAGTGCAGCCGTCACGTGCAGCAAAATCACAGCGACGGTTGCCAATGCTCTAAGGTTATCGGCCCAAACCAGTTTTTTTTCTTCTTGCATTTTGTCTATTTGAATAGATTTTATCGACAGCAAGATAAATAAGCCTCCGCAATTAGCCAAGTATCAACAAAAAGAAAGCGTTTGCAATGCCCATTGGCTCGCAAACGCTTTACTAACTCCCTATAGTCCGTTTACTATAACATTCAAAAAGAGGTGTATGTTTACTTATTTGGCCTGTTCTTGTACCAAGAAATCATCCATGAGTTTAGCTCTTTTTTCAATAGCTTCTTTCAATGCCTGTATGCCTGTGGTAAAATCACTTGGCTTGCTCAAATGTGAGTAAGGTGGCGTTTCTTGCACTGTTCCCATCACAAAGGGCTTGAGTAATTGCTCCATTGCGGTGATTCTTTGTTGTAATGCCTTCACTTGCCAAGTTTGCTTTCTAAACTGCACTACGGCTTCTTTATAGGCAGCCCAATAAACAGGGTCGGCTACTACATATTTAATCAAGATAAATTGGTCTGGTACATTTTTTAAATCGAGCGATAGCCCCCTGCCCATCATCATACCTTTGGGACCAGGGAAATTGCCCGAAGGCGGAGCAAAACCTGCTGGCATCGGGGGCATGGCTTGGTTGTTGGCCATCAAAGGCGGTGGGGTGTTGTCGCTCATGGCTTCGTTGTTATCCCACGGAATCCATACCAAACCTCTTTGTGGAGCGTTGTACAGGTAAAAATTATGTGCCATTGCTCCATACGTATCCCAATTGCTCATAGCAGTATTGACAGCCAACCACTTTAAAAAATAGGGTACATCAAAGGTTTTTTCTAGCTTGGCACGCCAGAGTGCTGGTTGCTGTAGGCGGCTACTATCGTTGAGTGCCGTGACAAAAGCCTGTACATCGCTCCAATCGCCCTGTTTTTTGTGGTTTTTCTTTTCAAATTGTTTTGCCACAAAACGTTGAAAAGTCGATTCTGGCTTGTAAATATTTCCCGAATCACTGCCAAACTGGGTTTTAATCATGGTGTCGTCTATGACTTCTACCATCGTATAAATACCCACATATTTTTTACCTTCGCCAAAGTCTATATACACTTGATAAAAAGCCGTTTTGGCACTGGCGATACCTGCTTCTCTGAAAATATCGCTTGCCAATTTTTCTCTGACCAAGGAGTTATCATGAAAAGCCGGTGACATAGAGAGTTCGGTAAAGCCCCAAAAGGTGTTTTTTTCATATTTTCCAAAATCTAATCGAAATGGAAATTTATATACGCCTTGTCCCCAAGAACTCATCAAACTCGAATTTCCTTTGAGCCGAAATCCTACTTTTTGCCACTGTTTTCCTTTGAAAGAAAGCGTTGCTTGCACATAACGAGGGTCGGTATCGTTGCCCAAGTGCAAAGGACCTTCGCCCATTTTATCGCCTTGTGGCATTTGTGGCATTCCCTGCGGACGGTCGTGAGGCATGGTTTGCCCGTTACGAGGGCCAAACATACCCTTACCCATTTGTCCAAATGCTGTATGAAATTTATTTTTCATATCAACAGCAATGCTATCCCAATCGGCTTTGGTGATGGTTATTTCTAGTGTATTAACCTGATTTTCAGGAAAAACAAGGGCATAATTGGGGCTTTGCTGGGCAAAAATGCCGTTTGTCCAACAAAGGCATAAAATGCAACATAACAGACAGGGGTATTTTATCATGATACAATGGGCTAAACAATTGAATTACAACCAAAATACGTAAATTGCAAGCACCTTCGTATAAGCTTATAGAACAATCGGCGGTATCTGTAGATACTTCTTGACAGTAAGATATTTATCTACAAAATTGTATTATTCATAGACACCCTTCGCAGGTTTCTTGGATTTGAACGTTATTTTAGCCTAAAGTAGGTTTATAAAAAGATTACAAAACCATCAATTGTGCATTTCAGCCTTAGTACTTATGTTTCAGAAACTTGACCGATATACGATTTTTTTTCACCTCTTGGGCTGGAGTATTTTCTTTTCCATGCCTTTGATGGTGATACCGAGTCCGTTTTTTACCGTTAAAAATATCACCCATTTTTTCACTTCTCAGCTAGGCAACAACCTGATGCTCGTAGCCGTGTTTTACCTAAACTTACTTGTATTATCGCCTACTTTTTTACTGAAAAAAAATACAAAAGCATTTGTTGGCTATGCGTTGTTGGGATTGGTATTGGTTGTATGCAGCCATATTTTTTGGAATGATTTTTTTCCTCGTGTGCCTATGCCTTGGCAACACCATCATATAGCCAAGCCCAATTTGCCCGGTATGCCCATGCCTCCAATGCCCAATCCTCCGCCTAAGCCGCTGTTGCCCTTTCCACAGATTTTTGCAGGTATGTTGAGCTATTTTTTCACCATTGCCATCAGTTCGGTGCTGGTGTTGTGGCAAGACCGTACAAAGACTTACGACACCCAGCAAAAAATTGTATTAGAAAAAGTAGCTGCCGAATTGGCTGTGTTGAAATTGCAGATTAGTCCTCATTTTCTCTTCAATACCCTCAATAATATTCGTTGGCTGGCACGTAAAAAAGCCGATACCACCGAAGATGCCATTGTCAAGCTCTCGCAATTGCTGCGGTATATGCTGTACCATTCAGAGAGCGAAAAAGTGGCTTTAAGCCAAGAAATCAACTACTTACAAGATTATATAGATTTGCAAAAAATGCGTTTATCGGCCCAAACACAAATCGACTTTACGTATCATGGCCCTATTGAGCAATTTCAAATAGAACCTTTACTCTTTATTCCATTGGTTGAAAATGCTTTCAAATATGGAATCCATTCTTTTGAAAAAAGTTTGATTACAATTAAAATAGCCGTAGAAGATAATCGTTTATATTTTCATACGCACAATCCTGTTTTTGCCAGTTCACAAACCGAAGATTCGGGTATTGGGCTGCAAAATGTACGCAAGCGTTTGGCCTTGCATTACCCCGATAAACATACGCTGTACCTCATGCAACAAGAAAACTTTTTTCAAATAGACATTTGGATTCAGTTATAAACCCGTGAAGGCAACCTATTTTAGGACAAGACAATTCACAATTAACCATTCATCACTTAAAATTATGTCCTCCGAAAACCATTCATTGATGCGTTGTATTGCCATCGACGACGAGCCGTTTGCTTTACAAATCATTGCCGACGATATACAAAAAATCCCCTATTTGCAATTGGTCAAAACCTTTTCGAGTCCCTTTGAAGCCTGGGATTTACTCAATACAGGGCAAATAGATTTGATATTTCTCGATATTCAAATGCCCACCCTCACAGGCATACAATTTCTCAAGGCATTGCGTCAACCACCTATGGTAATTTTCACCACGGCGTACCAGCAATACGCCTTAGAAGGCTACGATTTGGCCATTGTCGATTATTTGCTCAAACCCATTCCATTCGATAGGTTTTTGAAAGCCACTAATCGGGCGTATGAGTTGTTTAATTTACGCAACAAGGAAATTACAGAGCCAATACCAAGCCCTGTGCCTAGCACACAAGATTTTATCATCATCAACGCCGATTACAAGAAAATAAAGCTTGCCTTTCAGGATATTCTTTTTGTAGAAGGATTAAAAGATTATGTAAAAATTTACGTGCAACACGAAGCCCGTCCGATACTTACCCGTGCCAATTTAAAGGCAATGGAAGCCAAACTACCAACGCATTTGTTCAGTCGGATTCATAATTCATACATTGTTTCGATAGATAAAATTACGGCATTTCAGAAGTCGAAAATTATGATTGGAAACATAGAAATTCCTGTGGGAGGTCGCTTTGTGGACGAGTACGAGCGTTTGTTGGAGAAGTAAGCGAATTAGTGAATTGTGAGTTAGTGATTGAGTGATTTGTGATTGAGTGATTGAGTTATTCAGTAAGTAATCATTTAATTTTCAGATATTTACATTTTATTTTCAATGAGAAACAATTATAAATTACTGAAATTCAAAAATGCTAATTCACTAACTAACTCAATCACTAATTCACTCAATCACTCACTCACTCAATAATTTTACTGATTAGTTACCATACCGAGTTGTTCATTTTCAAATCCTCGGTCAACTTCCATAATCCGTTTGAGGTTATGTAAGCTTTTTTCCAAATCTTTGCCTACCGCAGCCTCTGCATTGTAAAACAACAAAGTAATATTACGGGGGTACGGCATTTTGGCTTTCATGCCCCATAATACTTTGGTTTTGTTGGTTTCTAGCGAGTCTGTCAGCATGTAAGTTGGCACTACCGTTTCGTAAGGCTCATACAAGCGAATTTGCGTATCGATGCTTTTGCCTTCAATCACATGCACAATCTCTTGCTCGGCTCGATTAATGTTGCCATTTTCGTTTTCCCAAGCAGACACAAAGCCAATCGTTCCATCACGTCCCGAAAAAGTACTTTTCGTATGCGGGTCTTCAGAAGTCCACACATTGAACTGGTGTTGATTACGCAAATACTTGATGTAGTCAAACACCTCCGTCGAAGGACGGTTAATCACAATCTCTCGTTGCACCATATATTCCTTGGGTAGAAATAAGGCAACAAACAGCACAAAAGCTGTAATGACTATTACACTTAGGACAATTTTTTGTATTGTTTTCATAATGCTACAAAGGAAGTTTTACCACGTAAAAATAAGACAATTCATTGATTCTCAAACAAGAAAACGTATTATTTTGTTGTAAAATTTTATTCCTCTATAAATCTTTTTTATGAAAAAAGTACACGAAAAATTATTTTATGTACATAAATGAAGAATAAATACGCCAAAAACATAAAACAAAATATTCTTCTGATTTGTATTTTTTGTAAAATTATTCCATAATCCACTGCATAACCAAGCCCGTAAGGTAGCCACAGTATGTACCAAGGGCATAGCCCAGAATAGCCAACAGTACGCCCACCGATGCCAAAGAAGGGTGAAAAGCCGCCGCCACAACCGATGCCGAAGCCGCTCCGCCCACATTGGCCTGCGAACCCACAGCCGTAAAAAAGAAGGGTGCTTTGGTCAGATACGCCGCCGCCAACGTAAAACCTGCATGAAAGAGCATCCAGATAATGCCTACCAAAAACAACGCTGGGTTGTCGATAGCCGTCAATATATTCATTTGCATACCAATCGTGGCAATGAGTAGGTATAAAAATAAACTACCCAAAGCCGATGCTCCTTGTGCTTCGATGCGTCGAAGGGGCGTTTGCGAAAGCCCCAAGCCCAATACGGTAACTAAACTAATCACCCAAAAAGAGGCAGAAGTGAGGCTGTATTTGCTCCATTCGGGATGGTTTTCTTTGATAAACGGCACTATTATGTCGCCCAAGCTATGTGCCACAGCCGTTGTGCCGAAGCCCACAAACAAGACCCAAAGCAAGGCACGGGTGTTCATAGTAGGGTTGTGTTGGGCGGCTTCGGCTTGCATTTGTAGGCGAATGTCTTCTACCGCCTTGGTATCGGCACCAAGCCATTTATCTAGTTTACTGGCATTGGCTACACCATACAACAACACCGCCAACCAAAGTTCTGCCGTAACCACATCTACCGCAATGGCTTGTGAAAAAACCGCCGCACTTGGGTGAAACACTTCTTTCAATGCCGTTTGATTGGCACTACCGCCTATCCAACTGCCAGCGATGGTAGCAAGTCCTCGCCAAGTATCGCCAGCCACAGCCAAGGGAAACCATTGTTTGACCAACCACAAAGCCACAGGACCGCCTATCATCACACCCAACGAACCCGACAAAAAGACGACAAGTGCTTTAGGTCCTAATTGCCGTAAAGCCCGAAAGTCAATCGAAATGGTAAAATAAACCAAACAAGCGGGTAAAAGATATTTAGAAGCAATATCGTATAAATTGGATTTTTCGCCAGAAATTATACCAAAAGAATTGAGCAAGCCCGGCACAAAATAGCATACCAAAATACTAGGAACGACTTTATAAAAGCCTTGCCAAAAACGAGAAGACAAGCCCGAAGTATGAAAGGTAAAAGCGATAATGGCTAAAAGCAGTCCTAAAACAACTGCATCGTTGGTGATGAGTACAGACATAAAATATTGAATCAAGGGTGATAGTGGTACAATTGCCACAGCGATAGACAAACGCTCGACAAAAATCATCGTCTAGCTATGTATTTCCAGTAAATATATGCCTTATCTTTGATAAATTGCAATCCATTTGAGGGCATAACCCATAACACCAGTCATGCAAGCGACGCATCACCAATTTAAAATATTTTCTTCTTCGGCAGGTTCGGGCAAAACTTATACCTTAGCGAAAGAATACATCAAACTAGCCTTGCGTTCTCGTTCGCCTTGGTACTTCAATCACATCTTGGCTGTAACCTTTACCAACAAAGCGGCTGGCGAAATGAAAGAACGCATTTTGTTGTATTTACGCCAGTTTTCTAGTCAAGATGCCCAAGAACTACAGGCTTCACAAGGACTTTTTGAACAAATTCTTGCAGAACTCCAAGCAGAAGGCATCGACATTGATGCCCCTACGCTTCGACAAAGAGCTTCGGCGACGTTCAAACATATCATTCACGAATATGCCAATTTTTCGGTGTCCACCATCGACTCGTTTGTACAACGCATCGTGAGTGCTTTTACCGAAGAATTGGGCTTTCCTTTTAATTTTGAAGTAAACCTCGAATCAGACGTTTTACTTGATGCAGCGGTTGAATCTCTTTTACAAAAAACCAATACCGATACTTACGAACAACTCACCGAAGCCATCAAAAGCTTTGCCCTCGAAAAAGCCACCGAAGGCCGTTCTTGGAATAACCTCGCCAACGAAATTGCTAATTTTGGCAGAAACTTGCTATTCGACCAATTCCAACAAAACATTGAGGCACTGGCAGGACTAACTCCCAACGATTTTTTACAAATAGAACAACAAATCAAAGCTTTCCAACAAGAAGCCAAAGAAATCCTTCAATCTATCGCTCAAAGTGCTTTAGATTTAGCGACAGAAAATGGGCTTTCGGTTGATGATTTTCCTTATAAACGCAGTGGAAGTTTTGGCTTTTTTGTCCAAGTGGCCGAAGGGCATATTTTTAAAGAAGCAGGCAAACGCACCCTCGATGCCATCGAAAGCAATACTTGGCATAGCAAAACGGCTAGTAAAAACATGGCAGCAGCCATCGGAGGCATTGGCAGTATGCTCACCGACTTGGGCGGTCAGTTGCTCGATGCCCAACAAACCCTCAAGCCTTTGAGCATTTTGTATAAAGAGGTACTAAAACAACTCAAAAAACTGGCATTATTGACCCAACTCAAACAAGAAATTGCGGCTATTCAGCAGGAAACGGGACAAATCCATATTTCTGAATTTAACCGTAAAATCCTTGATATTGTCAGCCATGAGCCCGTGCCTTTTATTTATGAAAGATTAGGCGAACGCTACAACCATATTTTGATTGATGAGTTTCAGGATACCTCTACGCTGCAATGGCATAACTTTTTGCCCTTGATAGAAAACGCCTTGGCGAGCGGGCATTTTAATTTGGCGGTAGGCGATGCCAAACAATCTATTTACCGATTCAGGGGTGGCGAAATGAACCTGATTGTACATTTGCATAAAAAAAACATTGATGCCTTGGTTGGCGAGTTCGACCCCGATGCCTTCGTGCATGAGCGTTATGCCAATATTAGCCATTACCTCACGCCTGCCAACCTCAATACCAATTACAGAAGTTCGCCCGAAGTGATTCAGTTTAACAACGACTTTTTTACGTTTGTCAAAAATCATCCCGAATGCCAAGCTCTAGCACCGTCGTTGCCACAGGTATATGACGAACATTTTGCCCAAGCCATTCCTGCCCACAAAAAAACAGACGACCCCAACCGAAGCAAAGGACACGTGCAAATTGATTGGGTGACGGGCAAAGAAACCGATACCGTGATGTTGCGTAAAATCGACGACATCATGACAGAAGCCTTGGCAACAGGGTTTAGCTACAGCGATATAGCCATTTTGTGTCGCCGTAACCTCGATGCCCGAACGGTAGCCAATCATTTAAAAGAACATGAAATTCCTGTGATTTCGTCCGATTCTTTGAGCTTGGGCAGTTGCGACGAACTGAATTTTGTCATGGCAATTATGCGGATTTTACAAAATCCAGACAATGCCTTGGCGAAATATGAAGCAGTGTATTTGTACTATCGTTTACTCAAAAATAGCGTTCCCGATACCGAGCAAAACAATTTTATCAAAAGTGTTATCGACGAAGGCAATTTGCTGGATTACTGCACTTTGTTGGAAAAACCGCTCAATCCTGCGGCACTTCAACAGATGAGTCTTTACGAAATTGCTGAAACACTTTTGCAAACATTTGCGTTATTCAATCATCAAAAAGCCCTTGATTTTATCTTCCGTTTTTTAGATGTAGTACTCGAATTTCAACATACGAAAAGTACGCATTTAACAGACTTTATCCGTTTTTGGGAACATAAAAAAGACAGCTTGTCTATTTCGTCGCCAGCCGGACAAGAAGCCGTTACCGTCACCAGCGTACATAAATCGAAGGGCTTGGAATTTCCCGTGGTGATAATTCCGTATTGTCATTGGACCACCGACACAGGCTTGTATTCAAGCACTTGGTTCGATTTGAGCAAGCCCATCCTGCCCGCTTTGCTCCTCGAAGGCGACGAGCAAACCAAGTATTTGGCGGCTGCACCCTTGGCAATGGTCAAGGATTTAGAGCAAACCAGTGTAGCTCAACAGTATGCCGCCGAGAAAGAAGCCACTTTCCTCGAAAGCCTCAATATGCTGTATGTGGCACTCACACGCCCCAAAGAACGCCTGTATATGGTTATCAATAAAGATACGTTTAAATTTGATAAAACTGTGGGTGGTTTACTGTATCAATACCTCGACTGTCCAGAGATTCCAGCAGAAGGCTATACACACTGCCTTTATGAAGGAAGCCTACACACAAGCGAGCAAACACACAAAACACCAGAGCAAGTATTGACCATCAATGCCATCGAATCGACCAAACGCAGCCATACCATTCGGCTGAGGCATTCGGCAGAACGGCTATTTGACTTGGCAACTTTTGAGAAAAGTAAAGATTACGGCAATAAAATTCATGCGGCTTTTGCCAAAATCAAAACCATTGCCGATGTCGATACCGCCACCCAAGCACTCGTAAGAGAAGGCATGATTACCGAAGCCGAGCAGCAACCATTAAAGCAAACAGTACAAGAATTGATTGATTTGCCCGAAATTCGTCCTTATTTTGAAATAGACGAAAAATTTGTAAAAAACGAGAGGGAAATTCTTCGACCCAACCAGCCTCCTCTTCGCCCCGATAGGGTTGTAAAGATGGGTAGAAAAATTATCATTCTTGATTACAAAACAGGCGGAAAAAGTCCTAGCCATGCCAAACAAGTGAAAGAATACCTCCGCATTTATCAAGCAATGGGCTACAGCGAGGTAGAAGGCTACTTGGTTTACCTAGAAACTCGAAGTGTTGAAAAAGTGCAATAAAACGGGGGTCAATAATAAAATAATGCAAATTTTAGCATACAAACGCCTGTACAAAGCCCAAAAATACATTATTTTAAAAAGACAAAATTATATTTTTCAAATATAGCTTTTGAAAGCAATCCTTTACGCTTATTTTTGAGAATTAAATAGATGAAATTTGTACCAGTGATGGCGACAAACCTCGTTTTTACCCAGTAAAATGTACAAATAAAAAAAAATTGCCAAGCTGAGTACGGTGTTTTATCTTTGTACTCGTCTATTTAAAAACGATCTTTAAAATCCCTTTAATCAATTATAGATTGATGCAACAATCGTTGCTTCGACCACAAATTTCCTATAACTAAGAATCATGGCAGAAATTATTACGATGCCCAAAATGAGTGACACCATGACAGAAGGTGTCGTGGCAGAGTGGCTCAAAAAAGTTGGCGACCAACTCAAACCAGGTGATGGTCTTTTGGCAGAAATCGAGACAGACAAAGCGACAATGGAGCTTGATTTGGACGAGAGAATGGATTTGAGTAATTTTAAAGATTGCAGACTTTTATACATTGGCTTAGAAAAAGGTAAGGCTGTTCCAGTAGATAGCATTATTGCAATTATTGGTGAAAATGGTGAGGCATACGAGCATCTTCTAGGAGGTGCACCAGCAGCACCTGCCGCAAGTCCAGCCGAAGCACCTGTAGCGGCTGCTCCCGTAGCAACTGCCCCAGCAGTAGATACGTCGAACATTAAGGCTGAAATCATCGGAATGCCTAAAATGAGCGATACCATGACAGAGGGTACGTTGGTGTCGTGGCTTCGTAAAGTAGGCGATGTAATTAAGCCCGGTGAAGCACTCTTGGCTGAAATCGAAACAGATAAAGCGACAATGGAGTTTGACCTCGACAACTTCATTGATATTACAAAATACGCTCCTTGTACCTTGTTGTATATTGGTATCGAAGAAGGTAAAACCGTAGCAGTGGACGACGTAATCGCTGTGATTGGTGAGCCTGGTGCCGATTTCCAAGCTTTATTGAAAGGTGGTAGCCCTGCTCCTGCCGCAGCCACTGCTGCACCAAGTGCAACGCCTGCTCCTGCGGCCGCTCCTGCTCCTGTAGCCGAAGCTGCTCCTGTAGCTACAGCCGACGGTCGTGTGAAGGCTTCTCCTTTGGCAAAAGCTTTGGCAAAAGACAAGGGTATCAACCTCAACGAAGTGAAAGGTTCTGGCGAAAATGGTCGCATCGTTAAAGCAGACATCGACGGCTTTGTTCCTGCTGCCAAACCTGCTCCAGCTCCTGCGAAGGCTGCTTCAACGCCTGCTCCTGCCGTTGTATTAGGACAAGAAAGCTACGAAGAATTCCCAGTGAACCAGATGCGTAAAACGATTGCACGTCGTTTGTCGGAATCGAAATTCTCTGCTCCTGAGTTCTACTTGACTATGGAAATCAACATGGATAAAGCGATGGCTGCTCGTGTTTCGATGAATGAATATTCTCCTGTGAAAATTTCATTCAACGACATGGTAATCAAGGCTGTAGCCGTAGCGTTGACCAAGCACCCGAAAGTAAACTCTTATTGGTTGGGCGATAAAATCCGCATCAATCACCACGTACATATTGGTATGGCTGTAGCGGTAGAAGATGGCTTGCTTGTGCCAGTTATCCGTTTTGCCAATACCAAATCACTTTCGCAAATTTCGGCAGAAGCCAAAGATTTGGGTGGTAAAGCCAAAAACAAACAACTACAACCCAAAGACTGGGAAGGTAATACTTTCACTGTAAGTAATTTGGGTATGTTTGGCATCGACGAATTTACGTCTATCATCAACCAACCAGAATCTTGTATCTTGGCGGTTGGCGGTATCAAAGAAACCGTAGGTGTGAAAAACGGACAATTCTACGCAACCAACGTAATGAAAGTAACCCTTACCTGCGACCACCGCACAGTAGATGGTGCAACTGGGGCAGCGTTCTTACAAACGTTCAAACAATTGCTCGAAGACCCAATCAAGTTATTGGTTTAAGATAAAGCATCACTCCTAGAAAGATGAAAGCCGAAAGTTCTTTTCGAGCTTTCATCTTTCTTTTTTTATGGTTATTCAGTAAAATATCATGGAAAAAATTAAGTCAACAACCGTCTTGGCGATTGTACACAATGGCGAAGTGGCTATTGGTGCCGACGGACAGGCTACAATGGGCAATACCGTAGCCAAAAATCATGTACGCAAAATCAGAAAACTCCTCGGAGGAAAAATTGTAACGGGTTTTGCTGGCTCTACAGCCGATGCCTTTACCTTGCTCGAACGTTTTGAAGAAAAGCTCAACGCTTATGGTGGCAATATGAAAAGAGCCAGTATCGAACTGGCAAAAGACTGGCGTACCGACCGTTATTTGCGTCGCCTAGAAGCCATGATGATTGTAGCCAACAACGAAGAAGCCCTGATTATTTCTGGCACTGGCGATGTACTCGAACCCGAAAATGGCATTGCGTCGATTGGTTCGGGTAGTAACTATGCTTTGTCGGCAGCCTTGGCACTCAAAAAACACGCCCCACACCTCACAGCCGAAGAAATGGTGAGAGAAGGCTTGACCATCGCCGCCGATATTTGTATTTATACCAATCATAATTTTGTGATTGAAAAACCGATTTAGACGGTTGTCTGTTATCGGTGTACACTTCCGTAGCACCGATTTTTAATCCGACGAAAAATAACTGTTGACCGTTATCTGTGTATCGGTTATCCGTTATCGGTCAAAATGCTACGTTACTCGAAGCAAAACACGACAAACCACTGATGGCATGACTTTGAGTCATGCCATCAGTAAGCAACAAACGCTTTTCCCATCTCAAACATAACCTAGCCTATCTTGAAGATAGCTTTTTCCATAAAAAAGAGGGAAATTTCCATCTCAAACTAGGTCAAACGCATGAGATTTACAAAAAAGTAATAATAGACGTATCTTTGCTACATAATGACAAATATACGAGACTATTTTTCAAAAATTGAAGACCCCCGAGCGGTTCTAAAGTGTAAACATAAGCTATCAGATATAC
>JAAFJE010000049.1 GCA_013298025.1 Cytophagales bacterium
AAAATTGATTTTTGAAGGAAAATACAAAGAAGCCGAAAAGCTGACCAACCAGTCGATTGTCACCAAAAAATCGCATGGACAAATGTTTCAGCCTGTGGGTAATTTGCATTTAACTTTTGAAGGACATCAACAGTTTAGCAATTATCGCCGTGAATTGGACATTGAGAAAGCCGTAACTACAACTACTTATGCCGTAGGAGGCGTGACTTACACCCGTGAAGCCTTTGTTTCTTTTCCAGATAGAGTAATTGTAGTAAGATTAACAGCCGACAAAGCCAATAGTCTTTCATTTTCAGCCACTTACTCGTCGCCTTATGCCAAGAAAAGTATTGTTGTTACGCCCAATAAAGAGCTTACATTGGCAGCCACTACGGCAGACCACGAAGGCGTAAAAGGCTTAGTTCGGCTCAAAGGAATCGCAAAAATCAAAGCAGCTGGCGGTAACATCAGCATTACCGATACTTCGGTCGTGGTGAAAAACGCCAATACTGCCACTATTTTTATTTCAATTGCCACCAATTTCAACAAATATGATGATATAAGTGGTGATGAAAACAAAAGAGCTTCCGAATATTTGAATAAAGCTTTTCCAAAAGCTTATCCAGTTATTTTAAAAGGACATACCGCTGCTTATCAGCGGTATTTTAATCGAGTAAAATTGGATTTGGGTACAACGGATGCCGTAAAATTGCCAACCGACGAGCGATTGAAAAATTTTAACAAAAGCTATGACCCACATTTTGTTACGTTGTACTATCAGTATGGAAGGTATTTGTTGATTTCTTCTTCACAACCGGGCGGACAACCTGCCAATTTACAAGGGATATGGAACAATAAATTACGCCCAGCTTGGGACAGCAAATACACCATCAATATCAATACTGAAATGAATTATTGGCCAGCCGAAAAAACCAATCTTTCAGAATTACACGAACCATTACTTAAATTGATAAAAGAATTGTCGGAAACAGGCAAAGAAACCGCCAAAGTGATGTACGGGGCTCGTGGCTGGATGGCTCACCATAATACTGATATTTGGCGAATCAACGGCCCAGTTGACGGGGCATTTTGGGGCGTTTGGAATGCAGGCGGTGGCTGGCTGAGTCAGCACCTTTGGGAACACTATTTGTACAATGGCGACAAAAAATACTTAGCTTCTGTATATCCTATTTTGAAAGGAGCAGCAACTTTTTATGTTGATTTTTTGGTAGAACATCCCAAATATCATTGGTTGGTAGTAGCTCCTGCCAACTCGCCAGAAAACGCTCCCGTAGCACATGAAGGTTCTTCCATAGATGCAGGTACAACGATGGACAACCAAATTGTATATGATGTATTTAGCACAACTATCAGAGCTGCCGAAGCACTTGGCAGTGACCTTGCTTTTGTAGATTCCCTGAAACAAATACGCAGTAAATTAGCTCCCATGCACATCGGCAAGCACAACCAGTTGCAAGAATGGCTCGACGACGTGGACGACCCTAACGACCACCATCGCCACATTTCTCATTTGTATGGCTTATTTCCGTCTAATCAAATATCAGCTTATCGCACACCAGAACTATTTGCGGCTGCCAAAAATACCTTGCTTCAACGCAGTGATGTTTCGACAGGCTGGAGTATGGGCTGGAAAGTAAACTGGTGGGCAAAAATGCAAGATGGAAATCATGCCTATAAATTGATTCAAAATCAGCTTACGCCCTTGGGTGTAAATGCCGATGGGGGCGGAACGTACAACAATTTGTTCGATGCTCATCCGCCATTCCAGATTGATGGCAATTTTGGTTGTACTTCGGGTATTACTGAAATGTTGATGCAAAGTGCCGAAGATGCCATACATCTTTTGCCAGCGTTACCCGATGTTTGGACAGCAGGCTCTATCCGTGGACTTCGTGCCAAAGGTGGTTTTGAAATCGTAGCAATGGAGTGGAAAGATGCCAAGTTGGTTAAACTGGTTGTCAAATCTAATTTGGGCGGAAACCTTCGTTTGCGGTTGCCGAATGAATTGAAAATCAGTACAGGAACAAATTTGGCAAAAGCCCAAGGTAAAAATACCAATCCATTTTATCAATTAGAAGAAATACCCAAAGCCATCATTTCCGAAAAATCAACTATCCAACCACTTGAATTAAAGGAAACCTTCCTTTTTGACCTAGCTACTCAGAAGGGTAAAGTTTATACTTTTTCAGTAAAATAAATTTTAGCATAGACATTTTATAAACATGAAAATAAAAGCATTCTTTTTAGTACTTACTTATTTGTTTACAGTTGGTGTTTCAAACGCACAGAAAACTACTTTGCAAAACCCTGTTCTGACGGGTTTTTATCCTGACCCAAGTGTGGTAAAAGTTGGAGCAGATTATTATTCTGTTCATTCTACTTTCTCCTACTTCCCAGGTTTGCCCATCATGCACAGCCGTGATTTGAAAAATTGGAAACAAATTGGGAATGTCATCAACCGTCCCTCACAAATGGATTTCATGGGCGAGCGTATGAGTCGTGGACTTTTTGCCCCTGCCATTGCTTACTACAAAGGCATTTACTACGTTACTTGTACCGATATTGACCACGACGGTAACTTTGTAGTTACGGCAACCAACCCTGCTGGGCCTTACAGCGACCCCGTAAAATTGCCACAAGTTAGAGGCATCGACCCCTCTATTTATTTCGATGAAGCCACCGACAAAGCCTATATCGTTTATAACAGCGAAGCTCCTGATAATAAGCCTCTTTACTCTGGTCATCGTACTGTGCAAATGTATGAGTTTGATTACAAAAACTTGAAAACGATTGGCGAGAAAAAGCAATTGATAAACGGTGGCGTGGACATTACCAAAAAGCCTGTTTGGATAGAAGGCCCGCACGTTATGAAACACAACGATTGGTATATTTTGTATTGTGCCGAAGGCGGAACTTCGGTCAATCACTCACAAGTAGCCTTGCGTAGCAAAGATATTTGGGGTCCTTATGTACCTTTTGAAGGAAATCCAGTACTAACGCAAAGAGAGTTACCAGCCGACCGCCCCAATCCGATTACCTCGGCAGGACACGCTCAATTTATCGAAGGCCCTGACGGAAATTGGTACTCTATTTTCTTAGCAGTTCGCCCTTATGAAGGCGATTATTATAATACAGGTCGTGAAATGTTTATTGCTCCGCTCACTTGGGTAAACGATTGGCCCATTATTGAACACGGCGAAAAAGCCATCGAATACAAATACGAAACCAATATCAAAGAAGTAAAACAAAAAGGTGCTTTGCCTCAAAGTGGCAATTTTTCCTATACAATGAAATTTGATAAAGGGCTTGACCTTTCGATGATGCACTTACGCACGGTAGATAGTGGTTCGTTTAAAACTTCTAAAAAAGGATTGATATTAAAATTGAAACCTGAAACCATTTCAGAACTCGGCAATCCATCTTTTGTAGCCAAACGCCAGCAACATACAAACAGCACTGCCGAAACTGAGCTTATTTTTTCTCCAAAATCTGAAAAAGAAAAAGCTGGGTTAGTGATTTATCAAGACGAAAGTCATTATTACTTTTTGGCAAAATCTATCAAAGATGGAAAAACACAAGTGGAATTATATAAAAGCGTTCACCGCAAAAAAGACGTAGAGTTAATCAATACGCTACCTGTTGGCAATGGAAAGCTAATTTTACGCATAACCAATAATGCGGATAAATGCCATTTTGCCATTTCAGAAAATGGTAAAGACTTTAAGGTTTTGGCTGAAAATCAAGACGGCAAGCACTTATCTACCAAAGTTTCAGGTGGTTTTATTGGTAATGTTTTTGCCATGTATGCTACCTCAAATGGCGAAAAATCAGCTAATAAGGCCACGTTCAAATACCTAAAATACAAAGGGAATGACCCGATATTAAAATAAATAAAACTATTTAACTGACTGAAAATGAATATCATGAATCGCTCTAAAACAATTATTTTTCTTGTAGGATTATCCATGTTTGCGGCTTCATTATTATTCTAAAAATAGTATGTCACTTACCCGATAAGTGATTAAAAATATGAACAAAACAGCATGGTAAAGAAACTTTTATTCCTGCTTATACTGAGTCAAAATGTATTTGCACAGGTAAAACAAGCCCAAAATCCCATCATTTTTGCCGATGTGCCAGATATGTCGATGATTCGTGTGGGCGATACGTATTATATGAGTAGCACTACCATGCACATGAGTCCGGGCGTGCCGATTATGAGCTCGAAAGACTTGGTAAATTGGAAACTCGAAAGCTATTGTTATGACAGATTGGTAGAAAACGATGCCATGAATCTTACGAATGAGCAAAGTACTTACGGTAGAGGTTCGTGGGCGAGTTGTATCCGCTATCATAAGGGCGAATTTATGGTTAGTACTTTTGCCGCCACTTCGGGCAAAACGCATATTTATACTTCCAAAAATATCAAAGGCCCGTGGAAAGAAAAATCCTTTGCCCCTGCTTACCACGACCATAGCATTTTCTTTGATGACGATGGTAAAACCTACCTTATTTATGGAGCAGGAAAACTCAAAATTTTGGAATTAAAGCCAGATTTGAGTGGGAAAATGGAAGGCACAGAAGAAAAAACCTTGATTGAAAATGCTTCTGCCGCAGCCAATGCCCCCATTATGTTACCAGCCGAAGGTTCACAGCTTTTCAAACATGATGGCAAATATTACTTGTTCAATATCTGTTGGCCACGTGGCGGTATGAGAACGGTGCTTATTCACCGTGCCGATAAAATCACTGGCCCTTGGGAAGGCAAAATAGGTTTACAAGATTTGGGCGTTGCTCAGGGTGGTTTGATTGATACGCCTGATGGAAAATGGTATTCTTACCTTTTCCGTGACTACGGTGCAGTAGGACGTATTCCTTATTTTGTGCCTGTAAAATGGGAAGATGGTTGGCCTGTTTTAGGTGAAAATGGCAAAGTTCCTGAAAAATTAGACCTTCCTGCCAACAAAAGTTTGATTCCAAGCCTCGTCGCTTCCGATGAATTTAACCGTAAAAAAGGAGAAATGCCTTTGCCTTTGGTCTGGCAATGGAACCATAATCCCGATAACTCGCTTTGGTCTGTTACCGAAAGAAAAGGCTTTTTAAGATTAAAAACAGGTCGTATTGATTCAACATTTTTGAGTGCCAAAAATACACTTACCCAACGCACCATTGGCCCAGTTTGTTCGGGCATTACTTCGCTTGATGTGTCAAATTTGAAAGATGGAGATTTTGCAGGACTGAGTGTTTTACAAAAAAATTACGGCTTGGTTGGCGTAAAAGTCAGCAAGGGACAAAAAGTTATTGTGATGATTAATGCAGGTTCTGGCAAAGCCATCGAAAGTCCAAGCGTACCCCTTACGCAGGAAAAAGTCTATTTTAAAATTGATTGTAATTTCAAAGAAAGAGCAGATATCGCCCATTTTTATTACAGTCTCGATAGCAAATCTTGGACAGCTATCGGCGAGCCTTTGAAAATGACTTATACCTTACCCCATTTTATGGGCTATCGTTTTGGATTATTTAATTATGCCACACAACAAACGGGGGGCTTTGTAGATATTGATTGGTTTAGAATAAAGTAAACTAAGTGCTTAGACAAATTTATTCATGGCATGACTCAAATCGTAAATTTATGATAATGAGTAAATTAATTCCAGTCATGCCATGAATATTATGCTCACTAATTTCATATTGGTACTTAAAAATGAAAAAACAACAGTACATTTTACTTGTGTTGGGGCTATTGTTTCATACAACAGCATTCGCACAAGCAGATAAATCTTTTTATCAAACAGTAAAAACTTACGTCAACCCTGTTTTGCCAGGCGACCACCCCGACCCCACTTTGTTGAAAGTGGGCGACGACTTTTACCATTGTGGTTCGAGTTTTCATTTTACGCCTTATATGCCCATTTATCATTCCAAAGACTTGGTGCATTGGAAAGTAATCAGCCGTGTATTGCCCCCACAAAAAGCTACTTGGGTAACAGACCGCCCATCGGCTGGTACTTGGCAGGGTGCAATTACCTATTTTTATGGTTCTTATTGGATTTATTTTTCGGCAAACGGACAATGGTTTAGTAAAGCAGATTCGCCCACTGGCCCTTGGTCTGAGCCTGTTCAGGTGAAATCTAATCCTAAAACTGGGCCTTTGGGTTATGACAATTCGATTTTTGTGGACGATGACGGAAAGCCTTATATGGTGATTAAAAATGGACAAAAAACCAATCGTTTACAAGAATTAGGAAAAGACGGTCAGCTTACTTCTTCGGTAATTGACCTTGATTGGATAAACGCCAAATTGCAGTATAGCTGGGCAGAAGGCCCCGTGATGTGCAAACGCAATGGCTATTACTATTACTTCCCTGCTGGCGATGTGTCAGGTGGACAGTACGTACTCAGAGGCAAAGAATTAACAAGCGATTCAACCAAATGGGAACGACTTGGCGAATTTTTCAAGCCTATTACCGACCCAAAAGTTGGTTTCCGTCGCCCAAATCATATTGCTGCTCCAGTTCAGTTGGCTGATGGCACTTGGTGGACAATCGGGCAGAGTTATGAAAGATATGAGGGTGATGATTGGTCGGGCTTGGGTCGTCAAACTTCCTTATATCCAGTCATTTGGGAAGGCGACCGTCCTTGGGGCATGGCACCTACGACGCAGCCTATCGAAATGCCCAATCTACCAAAATCTGGCACAGCTTGGCGAAGCGTTGCGTCTGATGATTTTGAAACGGATGTACTTTCTCTAAATTGGCATTTTTTACGAAAAAAACACGCTGATTTATACAATCTCACTACGCACAAAGGATGGCTTCGACTTTCACCAGATAGCCTCAGAACCAGTATCGTACAAAAAGAAACCGACCATTATTATTCCGCCATCACAAAAGTGGACATAAGTTCTTCAGAATCAAGTCAAAAAGCTGGAATTTATCTGAGTAGTGGCAACCAAACAGTATTTGCTCGTTTGTATAGCGGTTTTGACAATGGACAAAAAATCTTCTTCCAATTTGACAAAACTTCTTATAACATCCCAAATACTTTTGGAAATGTAGTTTGGTTGAAAGTGACCCGAAAACAACATAACCTTACGGCTTTTGCCAGTGCCAACGGTAAAGTTTGGACACAAATCGGTGAAAGTATTAGCCTTGTAAATCTTGATAAAACACAGCCCAATTATAATTCTTGGGTTGGCACAAGCTTAGGGTTATTTACCGAAGGCAAACCAGCCGATTTTGATTTTTTCATTTGTAAAGATGGTTTTTCAGCACTTCCTGCGGTTGGATTTAGTAATTATTATGGCGTCGAAAAAACAGCCGAAGAAGCCGTTACCAACGATTCAGAAAATGGCGGTTGGTTCATGATTTCAGGCGTTGATTTAGATGGAAAAAACCAAAAAGCGAAAGCCATAGCAATAGAACTTTCGGCTACAAGCAGTGGAAAACTTGAAATTTGGTTAGACGACCTCACCACTGGTAAACTGATAGCAACTGTACCTTTTTCGAGTACAAATGGCATGACCAACTGGAAAGTTGTCAGCAAAAGTATCAAAGCCATCAAAGGAC
This sequence comes from Cytophagales bacterium, assembly GCA_013298025.1. Taxonomy (GTDB): domain Bacteria; phylum Bacteroidota; class Bacteroidia; order Cytophagales; family Spirosomataceae; genus Flectobacillus. Next base: position 7,569 of record JAAFJE010000049.1, read on the forward strand.
AACACGATGTTTTTGTGAGATTTCCTAAAGTAAGCAGTAAGTCTATTGCAGTGAAATCATTGAAATTCAAGTGATAAGACTAATTTTCTTACAGTGCCATTTGATTTATACTTAATCTTAAAACCATTTTTATACAAAAATGAAAAAGAAGCTCTTTGTACTTGTCCTTTTTATCAGTAGCTATGCAGGTAATGCACAGCAGATTATTCCTTTGTATGAAGGTGCTGTCCCCAATGCCAAAGCAAGCAATATCAGCGAAACGGGTGCCGACAAAGGACTGTATAAAGATGTAACCGTACCGACGTTGGAATACATAAAACCCGAAAAACCAAACGGTACTTCGGTCATCGTGATTGCTGGAGGTGGTTATGGTGTAATTGTTTACAATGGCGAGGGTTTGAGTACCGCCAAAGCATTGGCAGAAAAGGGGATTTCGGCATTTGTACTAAAATACAGATTGCCCAGCGATGAAATAATGATAGATAAAAAAATAGGCTCTTTACAAGATGCTCAACAAGCTATCAAATTGCTTCGTGAAAATGCCGATAAATTTGGAATTGATAAAAACAAAATAGGCATCATGGGCTTTTCAGCAGGAGGACACTTGGCAAGTACCGCCGCTACGCATTTCGAGAAATCCTATATCGAAAACCCCAACAACACCAGCTTACGACCTGATTTTCAGATTTTGGTTTATCCCGTTATTACCATGAAAGACGGACTGACGCACGGCGGTTCAAGAGATAATTTGATTGGTAAAAACCCTACCGCTACCGACATCGAAATTTTTTCAAACGAATTACAAATCAAAGCCAATACGCCACCTGCCTATTTGACCCACGCCGCCGACGATAAACTCGTGGATGTGGACAACAGTATTTCCTATTTTGAAAATTTACGAAAAAACAAAGTTGAGGTCGAAATGCACATTTATCCCAAAGGCGACCACGGATTTATTTTTCGGCATAAAGGCTGGATGGAACCTCTTTTTGGTTGGTTGAAACGGAACAATTGGTTGTAAAATCCAATATTTATCAATAGTGTTTTAAGTGACGTACAGAATTTAAGCGACGTTTTTTATTTATGTAAAAATTTGATAATCAGTCATATTACTCATTCAATTATTCAATTTAACGTTAACCTAAAAACAATGAAAATCAAAATTTTATCACTCTTATTCGGCACAGTCATTTCCTGTGGCGTTTCCTTTGCTCAGGCACAGCAAAGTACTATTATTGAGGACTTTAAACCCTCTCCGCTCAACCAGGCACAACAAGAGTATCCGATGGTCAATTCCCAAGGATATGCTCGTTTCAAAATTATAGCACCTGCTGCTGATAGCGTTCGGGTAAGTTTGGGACTTGGTGGCAGAGGTGGCACAAAATTAGAAAAAGCCAGTGACGGCAGTTGGATGGGAACAACCGAAGGCCCAATGGACGAAGGTTTTCACTATTATAATGTAAAAATAGACGGAGGAAAATTCAATGACCCCGGTGCTATGAATTATTACGGCTCAATTCGTTGGGAAAGTGGTATCGAAATTCCTGCTCATGACCAAGATTTTTATGCCCTCAAAAATGTACCGCATGGTCATGTACAACAAGTGCTGTTTCCATCGCCAAGCACCAATACTTCTCGCAGAGCCTTTGTTTACACGCCTCCTGGCTACGAATTGGGCAAAGACAAGTACCCTGTTTTGTATTTACAACACGGCTGGGGCGAAGACGAAACCGCTTGGATGAACCAAGGTCACGCCAATTTAATCATGGATAACCTGATTGCCGAAGGTAAAATCAAGCCTTTCATTATCGTAAATACCTATGGCATGACCAACGAAGTAAAATTTGGCAAAATCAGAGAATTTAAAATTGAACCATTCCAAACGGTTTTGGTAGATGAATTGATACCTTACGTGGATGCTCATTTCAGAACCATTGCCAAACAAACGCACCGTGCGATGGCTGGATTAAGTATGGGCGGTATGGAAACAAAAACCATTACATTGAATAAACCAGAGGTATTTTCGTATTATGCACTTTTGAGTGGCGGTACTTATGCTCCAACCGACATCAAAGATAAATCAAAAGTAAAACTTATCTTCTTGAGTTGCGGTAGCAGAGAAAGACCCGAAGGCGTTAATAGTGCCGTGACAGCTCTGAAGGAAGCCAATTTTAATGCCGTTTCATATATTTCTGAAAAAACGGGCCACGAGTTCCAAACATGGCGTAGAAGTTTGCGTGAATTAGCACCACTATTATTCAAATAATACTCTTATGAAAAAACTGTATTTTTTACTGATAATCAATTTATTAGTGATAAACTTCAAAAGTTTTTCACAAGATAAAAACTTTTATATTTTCTTGAGCTTCGGGCAGTCGAACATGGAAGGAAACGCCAAATTTGAACCTCAAGATACGGTCAATGTCGATAGTCGTTTTCAAGTTTTAG